>QCPN01000001.1:0-145214 GCA_003209775.1 Prochlorococcus sp. AG-436-O09
CTTTCATGTAAATGCAAACTGGATAATGAGTCTCGCTCTGTCTCATGATTTAGTAGGAAATCTTTTGATGCTTTGACGATTTTAAAAAATTTGTAGATATTGGTTTGACAAGAAAAAAGTGTTTGCTCAAAGCATGGAATTACCTCAACTCAAATCAAGCAAAGAAGTGAACGAATTGCCCTCTCTAACTCAAGCTTCCTTTCCCTTGGAGAAGAAGCTATCCGAAGCACATAAATTAATAACTGAAGTCTCAGTTAGCCTTGAGGCTGAGATACCTGAAGAACTTTATAATGGTATGAAGGATTTTATTGGAACTAATCCTCAATGGGATCAATATCGATTGATGAGCTCGGCTTTGGCTAATTTCCTATTTCAAAATGGTAGTCAAGATAGGGCTGTGACAGAGAGGTATTTGAATGATTTGTTTAACTTAGCTGATTCTTGAGGGCGGATATACAGGCCCGCCTTGTTATAGCCATCATGGTTAAGGTCGGGCTTTGCCATGATGATGTTGGCCAGCATGCACCATCCACTACTTTTAAATTTTTACATCTCCATAAGCTATTCCATTTGTCTAAAACACTGTTTTCTTCATTAGTCCCCATTGGAGCTCCACCTACTTCGTGGATGTAATAGCCAGGTGGCGGTGGGCCTTGTTTAAGGGCTACTGAACTATTTGCAATTTGTTTAAGAAATGGAGCATTTATTAGTTCCTGAATAGGTTTCATTTCCCCACCTGAACTCAAAATACACTTTTCAATCGTTTTATTCATATGCTCAACCATTTTTAATTCATTTTTATTCCATTTAAAATTTATATGAGGAATAGCTATACCCCAGTCATCTAATGCCTGAGTAAGCGTAACTTTGTTATCCGCATAGGGTAGTACTTCACCGTGCCCTATTAGAAACCCTGTTTTAGTATTTGGTTTGCTTTTCAAAAATACTGGTGGTTCAAAACGATCAATTGCACCCCATATGCCATAACCTCTAATGAAGTCTATTGGATTATCTGAATCTAATTTCCTACCAAATGGTATGAAGAAGCTTCCTGCTCCAGTTAATGTTTGCTTATTGCTATTTAGTCTTTGATGATTATTAGGTATAGAGAAAAAACGACAGGTAGAGATGTGGTCCATTAAATAGGATCCTAATTTACCTGAAGGGTCTATTAATCCATCTTCTCTATATCTTTCAGATGAATTTAATAGTATTTTTAGACTTTGTATTGTGGAAGATGCTAAGAAAATTAATTTGGAATCAATTTTCTTTCTTTCCTTCTTTTTTCTGTCAACAGCTATTATTCCTGTTGCTTTATCCCTGCTCTTATTTATTATTATATGTTCAACAATATGATCAGCAAGGATTTCCACTTTACCTGTTTTAAGAGCTTCTTTTAAACTACTACCTACGCTACTAGACCTCGGCCATGGGCCATCCAAATCTGGATTATGAGGCCCAAAACCTCTGGAATGAATGACAGGAAAATTTAATTTAGTTCTTACTTCTTTTGCAAATATTTCTTCAGAGTTAGTAAAAGGCAAACTTTCTAAATAATGACCATTTGGCAATTGATCTAGGTCGTCATTACTTCCATGGACCTTTAGAAATTTCTCTATATAAGTATAATAATTTTCTAGATCTAAATACTCTATTGGCCATTCTGGACCATAACCATCAATAGAGGCTGCTTTGAAATCTGTTTCTGAAAGTCTTAATGTTATACCACCCCAAGTTAAGCTTCTCCCTCCCACTTGTCTCCCTTGAGTCCATATAAATGGACTTTTTGGAGGATAAAAGTATTTATTCTCGTTTTCATTTACGTATAGCGAAGGGTTTGATTTCCAATAACCAGGATGTTGTGCTTGGATCTTATTTTGTCCACTAACCAAACCTCTAATACGTTTTAAGGAATTGAGAGGTTCTGAGCCCAATGCCTCAGAACTTGTTTGCTGTGGACCTGCTTCTATGACAAGGACTCTTACGCCTTGTTGAGCTAGTGATAAAGCAGCCATCCCGCCAGTAGCACCAGAACCAATTACAACAGCATCGAATGGATTGTTTGTCACCTTTAATTTTAATATATTAAATTTAAGCTATATTTTTTATTATATATCAAGAATTGATAAAGAATATTATTACAAACTTTTTGAATTAATTTTTATAAATCATTTAGAAGTAAGAAAATATTTAAGCAGTATATAAGGAAATAAATTATTAAATTAACTCCTTGAGACCCATGAGGGAGCTCCAGAAAACCAATTTCCTAAATCATCAGGATTAGGTTTATATAAAGATTCAGAATCTAAGTGGCCTAAGTCTAGGTCATTAATTAATTTGTCAACAGAGGATTTTAACTCTTCTCCTTCTTGAAGCCGCCTTGCTCTTTTTAGCCAAGAACTTACTTTTTGATCTTCATCTGCGACTTTTTGAAGGTAGATTCTCTCAACTAGAGTGACTGATTCTCCTCTAGCAAGCCGTATTAGGACTTCTTTAATATAACGAATGGTTTTTGATGAGATCATAGCTGCTGTTCCCTTTGATTTGTTTTTTTAGCGAGATTTCCTTTGATTACCATTTTGTAATACAAATATTTTATTAAATTTTTAAGCTCTCTGCCTAAACCTTTAACAAATTCTAGAATATTAGTTGCCTTTGATATAGATTTAGTAGATCTTTTATTTTTGAAAATAGAAGTTCTTACGATGCTTTCCAAAATCTTATCATTCTTAGCTATTTTTGCTCTACTTTTTATGTTTGAAATACCTAGTCAAGCATTCATTGATTATGGCAAACAAACTTTAATAGGAGATGATTTCTCTAGTCAGGATTTAAGAGGAGCTACCTTTTATTTGACAGATCTTCAAGATGCTAATCTCTCAGAAAGTGATCTTGAAGGAGCAAGCCTTTTTGGTGCTAAATTATTAAATACAGATTTATCAAATACAAACCTTCGTAATGCAACTCTTGACTCTGCTGTTTTTGAAGGCACTAACCTTAGCAATGCAATCTTAGAGGATGCATTTGCCTTTAGCGCAAGATTTAAGAATGTCGATATTACCGGGGCTGATTTTACTAATGTAATGATAACAGGAGAAGAGTTAACTTACCTTTGCTCAATAGCGAATGGTAGAAATAGTATTACCAAAAGAGAGACCTTCTCAACATTAGAATGTAGTTAAATCATATATTTCTTATGGACTTTATTTGTTGATTTATTACTATAACCAAGATTCTCTAGATGTTTAATGAGTTCTCTAGAAAGATCAATAGAAACTTCTTTCTTTTTCCTATTAAGAAGCAATTCATTTAAAGTAAGCTTTGCCAAGTTAAGCTCTCTCTTTGTTCCTGGCCTGCTGCCGATGAGTTGATAACCTTTGTTTAACAATAAATTTTTATCAACTTCATTTATAACTAGTTTTAGTTTAGTATCATTCTTTCTAAATAATATATAAATATTGTTTCTTCGAACTTCTCTACTTAATGACTTTTTATGAGATAAGTCTTTTAATAGTAATGCTTTATAAGATTTCTTTTTGTATAATCTAATGTTCATTTTCTATTATATTTTGGTGCTTTGGTTTGATGCTTCATATTGTTCCCAGATGTTATTAACTTCAGCCAATGCAATTCTCTTTTTGCAAGCGACATCATATCGCTCTATTGCTGCAGTTGGTATTGAGCCCCTACTTTTCATTGCTCTTAGGCCAATTTCAAGACATTGGAGTGCAACGCTTGAAAGATCTCTCCCTTCAGCCGCGGCCCAGGCCTTCATTAAATAATTTAGACTTGAAGGTACTGAAACTTGAAGTTTTGCAGAGTTTGCTGAGTTCAGGCTCAAATCATCGAGCTCATTTTCTTTCTCGATGATTGTGTGTTTAATTGCTTTTTTTATTACTTTTAATTTTTCATTTAATTCTTCTTCAGAACTTTTACTGGAAACATTCTCTAAATCATAAATCTCAGCTTCATTCTTGTTAAGCGAATCGAGTGCCCATAGTGACATCTCATTCGCAAGAGATGTCTTACGAAGCCATTCATCTCTTGCTGAGCTCCAGGTCCTTTTCATACGCTCACGAATTAAATGTATCATAGTAGAATCTATAGAGAGTGTCTATAGACTGTATATAGATTGTAAATTGATTGAAGAGGCTTGATGGTTGGTTGAGCTAGCCAGCTGCTTCTTTAGAAATCAGTTCTTTTTTGTTTTGGCCCCTGTATTGGTGGTGGTTGGAAGATGGCTTGATTTTGTTCAACTTTGCCCCGTCATTTTGTAATGCCTGACGCTTGTATCAATTTCAAACTTGAAAAGACTATTACAGCTCGATTCTTATGATGTTTATACCAATTGCTATAGAAACCAAAATATTGCTCAAAATTTTATCAGATGAATAATTTAACAATTCGAAGACTTAATTGTGATCCCTGTTCTAAATTTAAATTAGATTAATTACCCTCTAATTAGGCTAATGAGCACTGGTGCTCTTAAGCAAGATAAACCCTCTTTAATCATTGTTAACCATTTAAAGATTTTACTGTAAATAATGAAAAATAACAATTCCGATGATTGATGCCATGGCAACTCTTCCATGTATAACCTCTGATCTGCTTAGTCTTCCAAAGATAGACATGAATTCTCCTCCCTTGTCAGAGAATTAATTGTAAATGTTGTGTGAAAGAAGTTTACTCTTTAGGCCCGATAGCATTTATTGCAGATGGAAAGGTAAACCATACTTATTTATAATGTATAAGAGATTCAATGTCTATGAGTTTAATCACCAGAGCATTAGTTACAGGGTAATTATTACTACTCCAAGTAGTTATTTGGAATGATTTTATGAAAAGCTTTAAAAGCCTTTCCAGTCTCTGACCTTGGGATTCATTAGTTGCTTCTTATCTCTTTTACGAAGTTCTTTGATTAAAGCAAATCCCAGTCCCCCGACAAGGACAATAAGGAAAATTACCATAGCCCATATTGTGAGAGAGGTTATAGAGAGTGCTTCCATTGCTTGAATGGTCATAGAGAAAAAAATTGAATTTCTTTGATTAACTAGTTATTAGTTATCCTATTAGTTGTAGATGCATAAGGGACGCATTTAATTATTTTACGAGTTTCTATAGGAAATCAATCTCTTTGTATAGATCTCTATTTTTTCTATTTGAGGTCCTCTACCTATTTTAAGAATGCTCTAGAAGCAATGGTATTCAGCTTTATTTTGAAGTGAAAAGACCAAACACTATAATATAGTTAGAAGAGATTTTCTTCAAAGTTCTTTGAATTCTGCTGAATTGCTGAAAGCCAACTTCTTTTGCCCAACTCCTGATTTCAACCGATAACTAGTAAGCTATTAAATATAATTAAATAGGACTAAGATCTCAATATTAGAACGGAGAGTGGGGGATTCGAACCCCCGAAGGACTTGCACCCTTGCTAGTTTTCAAGACTAGAGCCATAAACCACTCGACCAACTCTCCACTTCTGACTTTACCGAATAAGCCCAGCAACTTACAAGATATTGCTTGAAATTTAGAACTTTCAGCTTAAGTTGCTTTTGAAGACGGATTTGAATGTACAGAGTTTGTTGGCTAGTCGCATTGCTAAACAGAGGTTTTCTTGTTGGGGCAATGCTCTAAGGGCTTTAGATAAATTCTTTTGGAGAAAGCTATCAGCTCAGCTTAAAACTAAGGACTGCTAAGACTCAGAAGAGAAAGGCCAAGCGAAACTTGCCAGCGGAGCAGGTGAGCATATCTCTTCTCCATTGGACGAGAGATAGCACCGTTCTATTCCCCATTCTCTTTCAACGATCTTCATTTGGATTAATCCGTTTGGCAAACGAGAAGAAGGCATTGAAGTCATTTGAATTTGCAATTAAACACTTTTAGCTACTGAGAACATATGAGCAATGAGCAATTCTGTTCATTGACATCAATGCAAGTACCAAAGCTACAGAAATTAGAGACCTAAGAAAAGTATTAAAATGATCTTATTAACAGTTGCTTTTGTAAATCTAAAGAAGAAAAGAGGCTGAAGGTTAAATTCTTCAAATACCTGAATCAGTAAAGCTTAATAGCAGAGATTGAATTCTTTAAAGCATGACAATACTGAAAAGTGTAGCTAGTTATATTGGATTTATGTCCATATTTATGTCTAGCTTGCTCTTCTATATGTACTTGTCATGGTTGAGTATTATTTACCAGAGCATGAGGAAGATAGATGCGTTTGTATATAGTTATTATATTGATTGCCTGAAAGGGCTCTTCTTAAGAGATCTAATTATGAACGATGAAAACTGGAAAGAAGAATTGAAAGAATGGAATCCTAATCTGAAGCCTTATCAGATTAAATTGTTAGATGAAGGAGCAAGAAGTAATAGTCAGACGTTAATACTTAGTGACATGTGGCTTGAGTGGAAAGACCTTTTAGTTAAAAGAGAACTAAAAGAGATTGCATGGGATACCAAGATTGCTGATAAAGAAGAAGAGAACATTCAACCTTGCAAGCTCAAGCCAAATTGTATAGATGACCAGTTCTTAAAATTTGTCCGACCATTAAATTAATTTTTCAAGCTTTTACTGTTAATCAATAGCTACAATTAGTTCTAATAACTAATTTGTTTTGAGTGAGTTTTTTGCTTGTCTATCTAATTTGAATTCAGTTCGCCTTTAATTAAAAGTATCAGTTAGGCTTGTATGAAATTTTATTTGTAAAAAAAAAATGAGTCACTCTTTGCAAAAAGCTTTTTTTGGAGTAATTGCTCTAGGGCTCTCCTGTATTGCAATAGAATTAGTCCCGGTCTCTAGGCAAGCCGCATATTGGAACCGTTGCCTTGATAGAACAATTGGATGGATCAACGAAGCACCTGATTTGAAATCATGGGATGAACAAGCGAAGGAGGCACTTGCGGTGGGCGTATGTAATGGAGCTGTTTATGAACCAAAGTTAAAAAGCTAAGGAAATTATTTTTCAATACATGATAAGGCGTGGACCTCGCCAAGGATTTTTTCTTTCAGTTGCATCTTTTAGATATCTTAGAGCTCATGGTCCTTCTTGCCGTCGTCAAATTGGCAGATTCTTTTCTGAAAAATAAACTTTTTTACTCCTTTTGATTTTTAAAGAAAAATTTTCATTTGTTCTGAGATAAACCCTAGAAACAATATTTGTTCCGAATCTACTAAGGCCATGATGAGTTGGGTTTATGATCGTAATGATTAGGCTGGGATAGCTAGTTTATTGTTCGCAGCTTAGCTCTACAAACATTAATTATTCAGGATTATTCCTTGCTTAAGGTTATTCAGAGTTACAAGCTACGGAATTTCAGTGAATGTGCACTATATTTGTGCAATAATTTCTAAGATTAAATCAAGTTTTCATGGCAAGCTCAAAGAGTGAACAGTCCCGCTTCTTAGGTGATTTACCTATGTCGGGTCAGATTTCAGAAAAGGAAAAAGTACGTTATATCTCCCATTTGATGTTTTTTATTGGCTGTGCCTTGTTTTCCTTTGGCATATGGGCATTAACTGGTTTTACTTCTTCTTCTGGAGCAACAGGACCATTCCCTTTCTAGAAGTAGAAGTTTAATAATGAAGTTTTGACAAGATAGCTTTCATAAATTATTTAGTTTTTCATCTCTATTTCTCAATAATGTTTCAAACCACTTTGAAGCAGTACCTCTTGATATAGATCTATTCCTAAGCAAATCGCAAATTATTGAATAGAGAGGACCAATATTAACTGTATTGTTAAACCATTTTTCGAATTCTAAAATTTCAGAAGGGGTATGACAAGCCCTTAACTGATCTACAATTGCATCATGAGTATCTTTACTCATTGAGATAGCTGGTTTTTGAGCAACAGTCATTGTCGATACCCTTAAATCATTAAATTGCCTTTCTATACAATTAGCTCTTTATGGGCATCCTGCCATCAGTTTCTTCTAATTTAATAACTAACTTAAACTCTAAATATTAATTTAGCGAGTTAGGGACTCAAATCAACTTAAACAGGAAGTTCGATTTGTAATAAACAATTAGACATATTCTTTAAACTTTCCATTCAGTTGAGCTCTTCTATTTGGGCTCACTTAGTGGTAAAAGGCATTTGTCTGAGTCGCAACCTGCTGGACCTGCCTCTATTAACTCTCCCTTGTCATAGCGGCTTAACGCCTCAAAGAAATTGTTGCTTACTCTTCTTTGAGCAACTTCTACTTGAAGACTCTCGTATGTTTCTGCATCGATTGGCTCAAATGGTAGCCTTGGGAAAGTTGCATTTGCATCAAACCTTGCAAGCAATGCGGCGGAGATATAACCTTTATTTTCTTTGATAGTCTTATAAATTGCTTCTGATAAAGGCTGGATCTCGTCTTCACGAAATTCTATCGTTGCTGAAGTGTTGTGTTCGGTGTAATTACTTTGAACTTGCATGTAGAAATCAAATTGAGCGAGTGCTGAGAAATTATTAATTTCGATTTCGTCAGCTCCTGGGAGGTTTGCCCAGCTAACTTCTGTTGGGATTTCAACCAACCATTCTGTACATTTTGGGTCAAAGGGATTATCAAGAAGTCTTCCATTCTCGTCTTTGTCAGATTGCGAAGGAACAATTGAATAGCCATAGTCCATACAAGCCATTGCTACTGGATCGCTTTTCCTAAAGGTGATTCTTCTTATAAATCTTTGTGCTTTTGGGGGATGCCATCCTGGAGCAGCTCCTGTTAGCAGACTTTTGGTACCAGCTGGTTGGACTGTTGTGCATCTATTGGGCCTACGTAAATTGTGCTTATCGCAGTATTCCCAAACTGTTTGATTAACTATATCTTTCCATTCTTTTAGAAATTTTGCTTCTTGGGTTTTAAAGTTTTTACCTTCCTCTGAATCTGGCCTTCCTGCTTCCCACCATTTAAGCCATGGAGTACCAAAAGCATGAACAAAAAAGTCAAATAGGCCGGTAAAGCTAACTCCCACAATTGGGTCGAAAGATCTACTTTCCCTATATCGAGCAACTTCAAAGCGGTGATTAAGTAAGCAGGCTACAGATAGGCCTGCTGCTTTAAAGGCTTTGGCTTGTCCTTCTTTGTCTGATGGTTTTATTTGATTGAGATGTACTTCAGCAAGATTGCAGTGAAAATCAGCACCAAGTATTTCCCCACATGGATTAAGGCCATATCGACTAAGACGATGTTCAATTTCCTTTTGAGATATTGGCCCGTGTTGATCTTGTAGCCATTTTTTGGCTTCTTCTTTACCTTGATCGCAATAGATTTCGATAAATTCTTCGCGTAGTTCCTTGGTAGTTAAAAGATCAGAGTTAGATCGAGCTATAGCTTCTGGTGCGAATTGGATAGCTCCTTCACCGGAATGAAATTGCCTTGTTACTGCTTCATTGATTTCTTTGAGTGTTGGTCGTGTGTGATAAACACGAGTATGATTGGCCATTCGAAGGGCATCTCTCTCTGGATCAATCCTCCAGTTTCCGTCTTGATCTTGTTGCCATAGATTTTCTTTTGCAGAAGCGGCAAGGGAATCGTTAGAAGTAAATTGACGCATCCCTGCACTTCTTCGAATATTGCCTGCAACGATTGTGACAGCAGCCTCGTCGATAAGTAGGCAGCATTCGACTGAAGTAAGTTGCCTCCCAATACCTCTTGAAAGTATCCCAGCTACGCGAGGATAAAGGTCTTTTAGTTTTACTGGATTAGCCATGCCACCAAAGCCTTTTAGGGATTCACCTGCTGGCCTGATGTCGTTCAAATCAATTGTTACTTCAACCTCTTCTCCTTTGAATTGAGGATCGCTGCTCAATTCAAGAAGTATTTGATAGCTATCTACCCATCCTCTACGGCTATCTCCTACTTTGATTAATACTTTGTTACCTGTAATTTCCAAAGTAGTTTTTTCATTTCTGTCATTAGGTTTAGTGACTCCTATTTCAGATACAGAATTTATTTTTAATGAATTAAGAATAATAGGAAGTTTATTAATTAAATGAGGCTCAATAATTGCACCTGTTCCGCATCCCATCATTGCCAGGTCCATCATTAGACCAAAGGCTTCCCAGTCAATAAGATTGGTCGAAGTGCAGTTATATGCTCCTGAGAAGTTTTTGTCTTTGTTAATCCAATCTGTTCCTCCTATCCAAAGCCAACGTCCAGAAGGGAGAGCTTTCTTTTCTTCTTGCATCTGAGCCATTAGTTTTAATTCGTCTTCCGATAGCTTCCCAAGTTGTCGTAATCCTTCCAGGTTCCTATCACTTACTTGTGCCCAGCTCTCTCGACCCAAAGGTGTCTTTCGACTGTATGTTCTATAAAAGACTGGGTTTGCAGCAGGTGCTGTAGATGGGAAAGAATGGGAATTTTCCTTATTACTTGACCCAGTGGACCTAGTTGTTTGTGTGTTAGTTGCTAGAGACAAGATCTTTATGCCTGTAAGTATTACGCACGCTAACGCCATCGCTAGCGTAAGCAACTTTTATTTACCACCATTGACAGTGTCTGTGCCAAAACATTCGTTTCCCCAGGAGTTACTCCTTTGTTACGTATAAAAGAACCTGAACTCATGATTGAGTTGGAACAAGTGAAAGTGTATTCCAGGACTGACTTTTCAGATAGTGATGGGAAGATGGTCTCTCGATTATCTGAATTTATTAGAGAATCTAAAACAAATCTGCAAAGAGAATCTATTTTTATTGATCTGGGATGTGGACCTGGGAATATTACAGAAAGATTAGCTGCTCATTGGCCTGAATCAACCGTTGTGGGGATTGACGGTTCCTTAGAGATGCTAAAACTTGCCAAGGAAAGGCAGGTTTTAGTCAAGAAAATATCTTCTTTAAAAGGGCTTTCATATATAAACCAGGAGATTTCGACTCTATCGGTAGGTCAATTTAGCCTCCCCAACTTTGCGGATGTGGTTGTTAGTAATAGTTTCATTCACCATGTTCATGATTTTAATGATTTTCTTAAAGCACTAAAGGCTATTTCTAAGAAAGGGACTTTGTTTTTTCATCGTGATTTGCGTAGACCATCGACTTTTGACATTGCTTTAGAACTTCAGCAGAAGTACCTTCCAAAAGCTCACCCGATCATGATTAGGGACTTTCTCTCATCTTTAAAAGCTGCTTATACAGCTGATGAAATTGTAGATTATCTTGAGAAAAGCAATTGGAAAAGTTATAAGGTTATTGAAGTTGGCGATCGTTATTTAGATATAATAGGAATTAACTGATGCCTATTATGTAACTGAAATTAATTAGAAATGATTTAGATCAAGAAGTATAATCTCACTTTAATTATAACCTTCAATCCAAAAATCACGTAATTGATTTAGCGTGTCTTCAGGTCCACATAAGCTTAGGAAAGGCCACTTTAAGTAAAGACTTGAGACACGGATTATATCTTCTTTGGTAATTGAATCAATTAAATTAAGAATCTGTAAATCATAATTTTCATCTATATTTAGTCCTATTAAATGAGCTTTTCTTTCTGCTCTTTGAGAAATAGTCTGAGAATTATTTGCAAAATTATATCGAAACTTGGATTTAGCTAGGTCTAACTCTTCATTAGAAATTAGGGAATACTGAAGATTATTCCAACATTTTCTAATAAGAATTAGTGTTTCCATTGCGTTATCTTTCCTAGAAGAAGCATGAATTATAAATGGGGCATTAAGTTCTCTTACTGGGTAATAAATACCAACATCATAAGTTAATCCCTTCTCTTCTCTTAAAATATTAAAAAGAACACTTGACATTCCAGAACCTAAATGACAGCTTAGTATACGAAGTGAGATATCATCAGAGTGTGAATGTGGAATAGTAGTCGATCCTAGAATTATAACAATTTGTTTAGTGTTCTGAGGAGTAATTACTATAGACTTATCGGTATCAAAATGATTTGGCTTTTTAAAGTTATCTGAAATGCTTTCCCACATTTTCTTTTTGGGTTTGTAATTCATAACTTTTAGATCTTTTAAGTAAGTATCTATATTTGGGGGCAGAGATCCTGAAATTACAATTACCTTCTGCCGTGAACTTATTTTCTCTGATAGAGAAGTAAGATCAGTCCTTGTGATTGTTTTAAGATCCTTTATTGATCCGATTACCTCTTGACTGTAAGGATGGTTCTGATAGGCAATCTCTTTCCATTTATTTAATGCAAGGATAAATTGATTCTCTTTTTGACGATTAATAGCTTGAATCGATAATTCTCTTTCCAAATCTATTTGTTCTTTCTCTAGTCTTGGCTCCAGAATCATCCATTTTAAGAGTGGCAGTAGATCATTGCTCCCCTCCTCAGTGCATTTGAGTGAGATCATTATTCCATCTTCATAGGTTTCAGATAAAAGAACAGCTCCTAAACCTTCTACAAGATCTGCTAACTGAAGATTGTTGTATGGACCGCAACCTCTAATTAGCAACGATCCTAAAAGACTATGAAGCCCTTTCTTATTAATTGGATCAGCTCTACTTCCATCTCTAACCCAAATTTTTGCAGAAAGTATCCCAGGTGATCTGCAAGGATTTAAATAAACATCTGATGAATTCATTTAATTGTCGCTATTATTAAAACTTTTTTGGTTTTGCAATAAGAGTAAAGTTATTTTCAGGTTGTAGAACTTTAAACATTTCTTGTTGAATGTTGCAGCTTTCCCAATATTTAAGATGCTGCAAAGGCTGTAATAGTGATTGATGGCGTCCCCATAGAGCTTGTGAAGCAGTAATACCAGCAATCTGAGAAGGAAGTTCTAAGCTATAGCAAAGACTATTTCTGACCATTTGCTTTGCTTTTTCTACTTCTTTTATGGGAGGGGTA
This sequence comes from Prochlorococcus sp. AG-436-O09, assembly GCA_003209775.1. GTDB lineage: Bacteria > Cyanobacteriota > Cyanobacteriia > PCC-6307 > Cyanobiaceae > Prochlorococcus_E. Next base: position 12,804 of record QCPN01000001.1, read on the forward strand.
TGCCTTAAAAGTTCTAGAAGGATTTTATTGATTTCTTTTTCTACAGTTTCTAGATTCTCAACCAAACAACAAGCTTCTAAAATAACAAGCCCACCTTGCTCTAAGGATGTGATTTCCATTTCAACTGATTCAACAATCTTTAAATTTTCCCGAAGATGATTCACTAGTCTACTTGTTCTACCTTCTGCTAGAAGGGTAGTTGCTAAATCTGCTCCCATGATCATTAATTGATCTTTGGCTGGAGGGAGGGACCAAGCCATCAAAATTCTTGCAGACTCTAGTCTCGGAATTTCTATCTCCTTTCGCCCTAGCCTAAAACTAAGCACTGGTTTTGCAGTTGTTTCATTGGAGTCATATTTTTTTATTTTGGATAAAGCACTGTTTTGCAAAATCAGCTGAATGTTTTTAGGAATGAGGCCAGCTATGGATAAGGAGATGTTTTCAGGTTGATATCGTCTTAAGTGAAAGAAATTCATATCTTCGGGCTTACTTAAAATTAATGATTTTTCGAAACCTAAAATGGATCTTCCATATGGATGCCCTGGCCAGCAATTTTCTAATAGAGCCTGAAAAATCTGCTCCTCAGGTTGGTCTTGATACTGCGCCATTTCCTCTAAAACGACAGCTCTTTCTAATGAATATTGTTCTTTTTTTAATGAAGGAGTTAAGACAATGCTTAGGAGAAGATCTATAGCTTTAATTAGTTCTTTTGGTGGGACGAGAACGTAATAATGAACATCATCTAGTCCTGTTGCTGCATTGCTGCTTCCTCCTAAGGCCTCAATCTGTTTGTCAAATTCACCAGCTTGTAATTGACTGCTGCCTTTGAAGATCATATGTTCTAAGAAATGAGCTAAGCCTTCTTCTCCTTCTTCTTCGTAGTAACTGCCACCTTTACACCAGACATCAAGACAAGTTAAAGGGGCATCAGGAATATGAGCCGTTACACAGCTAACATTATTTTGAAGAGTAAAATGACTAGTTTTTGGTGTTTGGATAGATTTTTTCAGAGTTGAAAATCAAAGTTCCATTGTGATCCTTTTTCGCATAGTGTTGTGTAAATGTTTGCATAATCTTTTCCTCTGAATCCCTTTTTAGAGTCAGTTGCAGATCGGATTAGAGAACGGGCAAAGGGCTTGACAGATGTTGAGCCTTTAGAGCTTGCTCCTGATTTAAGAAATATATATGGAAAATTAGGAGGAGATGATCTTGTAATTGTTAATGAATTGCATCAGGCGAAAGGTTTTCGGAAACTTCATATAGAGACGGCAGTTCTTGGATCTTCTCTCGACATTCTTCATGCTGTATTTTTTCCTGATCCCCTCTTTGATTTACCTATTTTCGGAGTAGATCTGGTTGCTGTCCCTGGCAGTATTTCAGCGGCGATCGTTGATTTGTCTCCTGTCGGGAACTCTCTTCCTGCCTTTATTAAAAATGAGTTGATCAAATTAGAAACTCCTTCGTTCAAATCAGTCAGAAAAATTCCTGAATGGGGAGACATCTTTTCCCCTTATGTACAATTCATAAGCCCAAGAGATTCATTGGAGAATGAGTATTTTTTGAACTTAGTGGATCAATTTTTGAAGATACTTATTACTTATTCAGAGTCCATAAAACCAGACTCCCTCAATGATCCTAAGACTATTGAAAGATATAGGAAACAGGTTTATTATTGTTTTCAGCAAAAACGCAACGACAAGACTCGTAATGTTTTAGCTAAGATTTTTGGTTTAGACTGGGCCAATAAGTACATTGATAAAGTCCTCTTTGATTCCCCACTTCGTACTTAATATTTAAAGAAATTGAAGCATTTTTTTCTTCCTAGCTTTGTTTTTCTTGTATTAGTGAGTTCCTTCATGATTGGAAGGAAATTAACTTTTAAAGAAGAGTCTGTTGCCTCAACAGAGGTAGTTAGGCCTATTGAGGCTGTTGCGGCTTTAGGACAATTATCTCCCTTAGGAGAAGTCAGAAAGCTTGCAGCTCCAACAAGTGGCTTTGGTGGATCTCCTAGAATAAAAGAATTATTGATTCAAGAAGGTGAACAGGTTAAAGAAGGCCAACTTCTTGCCATCTTTGATAACCAGCCCAAAATCTTGGCTGATTTACAAATTGCCAGAGCGCGTCTAGATATAATTAATGAAAAAATAATTGCTCAGAAAAGAGAATTAAATAGATATAAAGAATCTGTCCTTCAAGGAGCTTCTCCAAAGGTTCTTCTAGATGAAAAGAATGATTTATTGATTGAATTATTGGGCCTTAGTAAAGAAACTTATGCAGAAATTAGCTCACTTGAAGTAGATCTTTTCGATAGTAAATTAAGGAGTCCTATAGATGGCGTTATTCTAAAAGTATACACTCGAGAAGGTGAAAGACCAGGAGGGGATGGCGTTCTCCAAGTTGGCTCTGTTCAGAGAATGGAAGCGCTTATAGAAGTATATGAATCTGATATAAGTAGAGTATTTCTTGGTCAAAATGTTTCACTAATTAGTGAAAATGGCGGTTTCAGTGGAAGTCTTAAAGGTCGTGTTAATCAAATCAGTCCTAGAGTTAGCCAAAGGGTTGTTTTGACTACTGATCCAACGGGAGATGCAGATGCAAGGATTGTGGAAGTTCGAGTAATTCTTGATCCGAGTTCAGCATTGTTAGTCGATCGATTTACTGGGATGAAGGTAATAGCAAGTTTTCAGCCGCTTTGAAATTGAATTTCTTGCAAGATCGGAAAATTCCTTTGGCTTGGTTGCTTTTAGCAAGACAGCCTCTTCGATTATTGGTTGCTATAGCAGGGATTTGTTTTGCAGGCATTCTTATGTTTATGCAACTGGGTTTTCGAGATGGTTTGTTTGATGCAAGTGTCACTGTTCACAAGTTGTTTGATGCAGATTTGGTATTAGTGAGTCCTCGATCTATGAGTTCAATCAGCATGAGTGGTTTTCCTCGGAGAAGGCTTGTTCAAGCAATGGCTCATAAAGATGTAATAGGAACAACGCCAGTTAATTGGAATTTTTTACTTTGGCGAAACCCTCAAACTCTTTCTACAAGAGCAATATTAGCCTTGGGGTTTGAACCAGGTAGTCCATTACTAATTGATCCAAATTTTGCAGAGAAAGCACAAAGTTTAAAGAACTCTGGACGAGTTTTGTTTGATGATCTTTCTAGACAGGAATTTGGACCTGTCCCGGAGTGGTTTTCAGAAGGAAGAATAGTAGAAACAGAAGTTGCTGGAAAGAGAGTACGCGTAGCAGGATTAGTAAGTTTAGGACCATCTTTTGGTGCAGATGGCAATTTAATTACAAGCAGAGAAACTTTCCTTAAATTGCTGCCAAGCACTCCTCCAGGAAGTATTGAGATTGGCTTGGTTAGATTGAGTACTGAAGCAGACCATGCAAAAGTTTTGAGGTCTTTGGCTGCAAGCTTGCCTAATGATGTGAAAGTTTTGACAAGACAAGAATTTATTGATTTTGAAAAAAATTATTGGCGAACAAGTACGTCTATAGGATTTATTTTTACATTAGGGGCAGCAATGGGTTTTGTTGTTGGATGTGTAATTGTTTATCAGATTCTTTATAGCGATGTAAGCGATCATTTGGCTGAGTATGCAACATTAATGGCTATGGGATATAGGCTGAGAACTTTGTTTGGAGTAGTTGCTAGAGAAGGAATATTCCTTGCTGTTTTGGGATATGTGCCAGCATATTTATCAGGTCAAGCTTTATATGCTTTGGTGAGAAGCTCAACAAAACTTCCCGTAGCAATGGATCCTCAGAGGACTTTTTTGGTTTTCTTTTTGATTCTATTTATGTGTATGGCATCAGCTTCAGTTGCTATGAGAAGACTCGTAGATGCTGACCCAGCTGATATTTTTTAGTAAGGAGAATGCTTTTGAACTTCGCAAATGATGTAGAAAATAATGTTCCAACTGTGCAAATTGATGGACTCAGCCATTGGTTTGGAATTGGTCATACAAGAAAACAAGTGCTTTATTCTGTTTCTATGAAAATCGATCCTGGAGAGGTTGTTTTGCTAACTGGGCCTTCAGGTTGCGGAAAAACAACTTTGTTGACTCTTATAGGCGCCTTGAGGAAAGTCCAAAAAGGTGAATTGTCTGTTTTAGGCCTTCAACTACGAAATTCAAGAAGAAAAACAAGGCAAATTCTTAGGAAAAAGATTGGAATGATTTTCCAAGGACACAATCTTCTTAGATGTCTTACTGCTGAGCAAAATGTTCAGATGGGGGCTGATTTATTAGGAAACCTTTCCTATAGGAAACGCAGAGAGCTTTCGAGAAATTGGTTGGGAGAAGTAGGCCTAGAAGATCAAATGGAAAAACTTCCTCATGATTTATCGGGGGGACAGAAACAAAGAGTTGCTATTGCAAGGGCACTTTCAGCTAGCCCTAAATTATTACTTGCTGATGAACCAACCTCTGCACTTGATAGTGTGACGGGCAGGGAAATAGTTTCTTTACTAAAACGTCTTGCAATTGAACAGAAATGTTCGGTCTTAATGGTTACTCACGATCCAAGAATTCTTGATGTAGCAGATCGTCTTTTAAAAATGGAAGATGGCATGATTTTGCCTGTTGTTGAGTAGGCTATATAGAGAAACAATTTTCTAGGCTTATGTCAAAGCGCAGAAATCTCAAAAAAGAGAAACAGGAAAGGAATCGTGCTTATGCTAGGAAGTTTAAAAAGCGTAAGCTCCGTTCAGATGGAGCAGGTGCTGGAAATGGAGTTACTGGTACAGCAAATAATGGAGGGGCAGCAGACTGACTAGAGAAATTTCAGAAACAAAAATAATTTCCTCATTGAGAAAGCATGCAGTCAGTTCTTTTAAAATCTAAGGAGCATTAGCGTGTTTATAAGTGTTGTCATACCAACATATAATCGGTTGCCTATTTTGGAGAAGTGCTTACTTGCTCTGGAAAATCAGAAAGAATCAAAAACTTTTGATTCTTTTGAGGTAATAGTTGTCGATGATGGCTCTACTGATGGAACTGTCTCTTGGTTAGAAAAAAACTCTGAGCTATTCCCACATTTACGATTAATAACACAAGAACATGGAGGACCAGGCGTAGGCCGAAATAACGGAGTTAAACATGCTCAGGGTAATATAATAGTATTTATTGACAGTGATTTAGTCGTTACAAGCTCTTTTCTTGAGAATCATTCATTGGCTCTGCAGAAAGCATGGGAAAGAAAAGGTAACAGATTATGCTTTACTTATGGAGCTGTTATAAATACATCTAATTTTGAAAACCCTACCTCTGAACCTCATAAATTAAGTGATACTTCATGGGCTTATTTTGCAACTGGTAATGTAGCAATAGATAAAAACACTTTAGAAAGTTCGGGCTTATTTGATCCTGCCTTTAGATTATATGGATGGGAGGACTTAGAGCTTGGAGAACGTCTAAGAAATATGGGCACAGAATTAATTAAATGTCCAATGGCTGTAGGATATCACTGGCATCCTTCCTTAAATATCCATCAAATAGCCTCTCTAATTAGGGTTGAACGTGAAAGAGCTAAGATGGCAATAATATTTTATAGAAAACATCCGACTACTAGGGTTCGTTTTATTATTCAATACACTTTATTCCATAGATTGCTTTGGGAAACTTTAACTTTAGGCGGAATTCTAAATGAAGTTAGGCTCAGACTTATCTTGAAAGTGTTGATTTACATGGGCTTTTCAGGTTTAGCAATGGAAATCTTACGAGTTCCTTTGAATCTTATATTTGTTAGGCAAGTTTTCCGAGAAGCTAAATTAAATAGGTTGTGATTGATCAAATGTTTTGGAAAATGCTAAATTATTAAGGTAATTAAACTCCGCACATCTGACTGTTTCGGGTGATCAAGGACTTTTGATTAATATTGAAAGCTTTGTATCCCTGTCAGGTGGAGGCCAACCCGAAACCTTTTAAATATGGCTGTTGTAACTCTCTCAGAGATGATGGAGGCTGGTGCTCATTTTGGACACCAGACCAGAAGATGGAACCCTAAAATGTCTCGCTACATTTACTGTGCGAGAAATGGAGTTCATATCATTGATCTTGTTAAAACCGCAGTTTGCATGAATACTGCATACAAGTGGACTAGAAATGCTGCAAAAAGTGGAAAAAGATTTCTATTTGTAGGTACAAAGAAACAAGCTTCAGAGGTTGTTGCCCAGGAAGCTGCAAGGTGTGGTGCTTCGTATGTTAATCAGCGCTGGCTTGGTGGGATGCTAACAAATTGGACAACGATGAAGGCACGTATTGATCGCCTCAAAGACCTTGAGCGCATGGAATCGAGTGGAGCTATCGCAATGAGGCCGAAGAAAGAAGCTTCTGTTTTAAGGCATGAATTAGAGCGCCTTCAGAAATACCTTGGTGGTTTAAAGGGAATGAAACGATTGCCAGATGTTGTGGTGTTGGTTGATCAGCGGAGAGAAACCAATGCTGTTTTAGAAGCTCGGAAATTAGATATCCCTTTAATATCAATGCTAGACACCAATTGTGATCCTGATTTATGTGAAGTCCCCATTCCTTGCAATGATGATGCTGTCAGATCAGTACAACTAGTTCTAGGAAGACTTGCAGATGCAATAAATGAAGGGCGTCATGCTTCAAATGAGCAGCGTGGAAGACAGAAATATTCTTAAATTATTTTTAATTATCGGCTTTCCGTTGCCTTAAAAAAAAAACGGTTGTTCCACTATTTATTCTCATAAAAAAATGGCTGTTATCTCAGCAAAACTTGTTAAGGACCTTAGAGACAAGACTGGTGCAGGAATGATGGACTGCAAAAAAGCACTAGCAGAGACAGATGGTGACATGCCTAAGGCAATTGAATGGTTGCGTCAAAAAGGAATAGCTAGTGCTGAGAAGAAATCCGGACGAGTTGCGGCTGAGGGTGCGATAGGAAGTTATATTCACACTGGAGCGAGGGTAGGAGTTCTATTAGAGCTGAATTGTGAAACTGATTTTGTGGCACGCGGCGAATTATTTCAGGGTTTACTAAGAGATGTGGCTATGCAGATTGCAGCATGCCCAAATGTTGAGTATGTAACTGTAGATGATATTCCTAAAGATATAGTTGAAAATGAGAAATCGATAGAAATGGGTAGGGATGATTTAGATGGAAAGCCTGAACAAATTAAATCGAAAATTGTAGAGGGCAGAATAGCAAAAAGACTTAAGGAATTAGCCTTAGTCGAACAACCTTTTATAAGAGATAGTACCCTATCTGTTCAACAACTTGTAAAACAAGTCGCTGGACAGATAGGTGAAAATGTTCAAGTTAGGAGATTTACACGATATACCCTTGGTGAGGGAATAGAAGTAGGAGAAGCTGATTTTGCTGCAGAAGTTGCTTCAATGTCTTCTTAGAAACATTGACTTCTAATAGTGATAAAAATTCCTCTTATGAGCCTGTTAAGCAGTTAGAGCTTGTTAACTTAAAGTGTATTTCTTTAGGGCCAGATATTTATAGTTCCTTAGCCTTTTACCTGGAATTAACTAGATCAATACTTCCAAAAGCTATTAAAGATGCCATTTATCAATTGATAATTTCTAATAGAAACACCTTAGGGCCCTTAAATTTAGACTCCGATAAGGATTCTTTTTATGAAAGAATAGACAGGACATTATCAGATAATTTGTCATTACTGACTATTGAAAATCTAAATGCTTTTGCTGATAAATTAGATAAAGAGAAGCAAAAAGAAAGTTACGATTTGGTTAACTCATTAAATGAATCTATAGATGATTTGGAAAGTAAAGCAGATTTAGCTTCATCAAGTATTTATAACTCTGTGGATTTAAGTTATACTTTGCCTATAGATAATAATATTGATCTAACATCTTGGGACTCTCACTCCAGTCAATTAAACTCATTTAATTTTAACTATGAGGATGGTAGAGATAAAACGAACGATAATGATGGATTAGCAGATGAATCTGAGAAATTAGATCATGATTTGGTTAATGCAAAAACAGAAAAAAAAGATTTAGATCTTTTAAAATCTATATTTAGCCTTGCTGGAAATATTACTTCCCCAGGCAAAAAGATCCTAAATAGAAAAAATGAATTCAACTCACCAAATGATGAAGCGAGCCTAGATAATGATATCCCTGAAATTGATTCTTTATTACCTCAAAGTCCTCAGGATCTTTCTCACTGGTTATTTACTATAGATGAAGCTCTTGTAAGGAGACTAAGAAACCTTTCTCATTTAATTAATATGGAGTTGATTCGTGTTGGCATAATTAATAGCTTTCTACCTACCAATCTTCTAGATGCAGTCATTTCTGGTCATGTGGCTTCAATAAATGCTCCTTCAAATATTCTCAGGCTTCGTCTGCCTGTCTCATCAGCATCTAGTAATGAAATAGATATCGAATGTCTCTTGGTAAGACCATCTGAATTAGAGTTCGATCACATAAAGCTTAGACAATGTAGGAAAAAAATCACACAGCAACGAAATATTTTGCTTAAATTGGTTCGTCAACAACGCTATTGGCAAAGTCGATCCCTCGCAAAGGAAGTTAGAGAGCAGTGGTGGAAGAATTCTCAAGTCAATCAAACCAAAGCCCCATAGAACTCGTTGATGAGTTGAATGATTGGATAAGGCCTTTACAAAAGGCCTTAACAATAGAAGCTGAAAATAGATTTAGCAACTTATATGGACGAAACGAACACTTCAACAGTTTTGTATCTCGAGAAATTAGTTCCTTCAGATCACCTCTTTTGGCTCGGGAAATTTACGAAAAAATCTACAAATTAGCTGAGTCATTTGATAAATACCCTATGCTTCAGTTTTCCAGTAGGCGTAGGTTAGTAATTGATGCAAGACAATTTCTCTATCGCTTAAGCAAGGAAAATAAAATTCAGGATACAATGCCTCCTCCTAGGTTGAGGTTAAACTCTACTTCCCCTAATAATCAGAGGATTCACAAGCACCTTGAAAACTTTATTTCCTTAAAGAGTTACTTGGGAGATGTAAAAGGCATTGGACCTAAAATGGTTGAATGTTTGGCTTCATTAGGATTAGTTAGTGTTAAAGACCTTCTCTTATATTTTCCAAGAGATTATGTTGACTACTCTTCTCTAAAAAGAATAATTTCACTAGAGCCAGGTGAAACGGCTACAATTGTGGCAAGAATCAGGCGTACTAACTCTTACACAAGTCCTCGTAACCGTAACTTATCTATTGTCCAGTTTCAACTTGAGGACGTCTCTGGCAGCATAAAAGCCACTAAGTTTTTTGTTGGTAAACGATTTAGTAATAGATATTTTTTAAAGAAGCAGGAGTCTTTGTATCCAAAAGGAGCATTAGTTGCTGTGAGCGGCTTAGTAAGGGATTCAAAAGGTTTTGGAAAGTCTTTTGCTGATCCATTAATTGAAGTATTAGAAAATCATCATGCACTCGTTAAGTCAAAAGAAATAGGACGACTTTTACCTGTTTACCATTTAACGGAGGGGATTACAGCTGAACGTATTAGAAATATTATTCAATCAGTAATTTCATGTGCAAGTTCCTGGAAAGACCCACTTCCTGTTGAGAGCCTAAATTCATTATCTCTAATGAGAAAATGTGATGCAATTCATCAAATACATCGCCCTTCTTCAGCAGAATTATTAAAACAAGCGAAACGAAGATTAGTTTTTGATGAATTTCTTTTTTTACAACTTGGACTCTTAAGGCGTCGCATTGAACTAAAGGAATCCAAAGCTCCAGAGTTATTTACTTGTAGGGAAAATGCAAATGGATTAGTTGATAGATTTTTATCTCTTCTACCTTTCTCTCTAACTGAGTCTCAGAAAGAAGTTCTTAGTCAGATTGAATCAGATCTTTCTTTGTTAAAACCAATGTCTCGACTAGTTCAAGGAGATGTTGGAAGCGGGAAAACAGTTGTGGCAATTGCCACACTTCTGACTGCTGTTGAATCAGGTTGGCAAGGTGCACTAATGGCACCCACAGAGGTCCTTGCTCATCAGCACTATGTAACTCTTTGCAAATGGATGCCTCAATTACATGTAACTGTTGAACTTCTTACAGGATCAACTCCTCTAAAGGAAAGAAAAAAAATTCTTACTGATCTTGCGACAGGTAATCTAAAGATACTCGTTGGGACTCATGCTCTTATTGAAGAGTCAGTTTCCTTTTTTCGTTTAGGACTTGTCGTTGTAGATGAACAGCATCGATTTGGAGTTAATCAAAGGAATCTTTTGATTAATAAAGGGCTTCAGCCTCATCTTTTGACAATGACGGCTACACCAATTCCTAGGACCTTGGCTTTATCTATTCATGGTGATTTAGATGTTAGTCAGATCAATGAATTACCCCCTGGCAGGAGACCTGTCAAAACTCAGTTGCTTTCAGCCTCAGAGAGGCAAAAAGGATATGACATAATTAAAGAAGAAATTGATAAAGGTCTGCAGGCATATGTAGTACTTCCATTAGTTGATGAATCAGAGAAATTAGAGCTTCGTTCCGCTATAGACGTATATGAAGAGTTATCAACCTTTGTCTTTAAGAACTATAAAGTAGGGCTGTTACATGGACGTATGCAAAGTAGTGAGAAGAAAAATATCATTAGGGAGTTCTCTGCGAAGATGATTCAGGTACTTGTGTCGACCACAGTGATTGAGGTTGGAGTGGATGTTCCTAATGCTACTGTAATGCTAATTGATCATGCTGATAGATTTGGCTTGGCTCAATTGCATCAATTACGTGGACGTGTTGGTAGAGGCATAGAGGATTCAAAGTGCGTACTCATAGACACTGCCAATTCTGAGGGGTCAAGAAATCGACTAGATGTATTAGTGAAGTCATCTGATGGCTTTGAAATTGCTGAAATAGATTTACGGTTAAGGGGACCTGGGCAAGTATTAGGCACTAAACAATCAGGGCTTCCAGACTTTGCATTGGCAAACTTAGTTAATGATGAAGATATCCTTGAGTGCGCGAGGAAAGAAGCCTCTAAAATTTTAGAAAGTGATCCTAGTTTGAAGCAGAACAACTTATTGAGAGGAATGTTAGATGACTATTGGACTAAGCTCGTTGCAAGAACACAATTAAATTAGAAACAAAATTATTAAATGCTAGGAAAGATTTGGTTAATTCTCTATAGAATAGGTTCTCGTCTTACCAAGCTAAGTTACTACCTGTGTTAAAAGAATGGAATAAAATATCTCTATTGTATTCTATGGAACCTCTCATGAGGCTGCCTGTAGAAATCTACTGTATTAAGCCACACTCTTATGAGTCTCTAGGTGCCCCTTACGGCAAGTCTGCCTCCCCGTGGATGTTAAGAAAGGAAGTTATAAAACGTTTATTGCTTGCGGAGGAACTCCTTAGGAAAACTGTCCCTCACCTTCGCTTAGCTGTATTTGATGCATGGCGACCTATAAGAGTTCAGAAGTTTATGTATGACTATTCGATTAATCAGGAATGTCTCTCTAGGGGAATTGACCCTACCTCCAGAAAAGACACTTCTGCATTTGAAGATGTTGTTAAACTAGTTAGTAGGTTTTGGGCCTCACCATCCTTTGATAAATCAAAACCTCCACCTCATAGTACTGGCGGTGCTATAGATTTAACTTTGGCGACCAATGATTGCAATCTTGTAGACATGGGGGGGGAAATAGATCTAATTGGACCAGCTTCTGAGCCTGATTATTATTTACAAAGTGCTTTAAAAGGAGATAATTCATCTGCGTGTTTGTGGCAATTACGAAGAAATCTTCTTGCAAATGTAATGAAATTCTCCGGATTTGTTCAACATCCAAATGAATGGTGGCATTTCAGTTACGGTGATCAACTTTGGGCTTGGACTACTAACGCCACTGAAGGACTTTATGGGTCAGTGGATGACGATGACTCGGAAAGTAAATTCATTATTGATTGATCGCTTAAACTAGAAACAAAATCGCCAAAACTTTTAAATGGCTTGCTGTCCCTCCAATTAATAAATAAAGGGTTGAGTGTTTGTTCAAGGTGATTTATATGCATTTTTTGAAGAAATGGTTTTGCCAATCTCTGTAAATTCGGACTACCTCCTAGCCAAAGTTGATATTGATTCATACCACTACCCACTAAGGCTAATTCTGCCATGTATGGCCTTGCACAACCGTTAGGACAACCTGTCATTCTTAGTAGAATCGACTTTTCTATGCCGAGTAGTTTTAGTTGATTTTCTATTCGTTTAATTATTGCAGGAAGATATCTCTCAGCTTCAGTAATTGCGAGCCCACATAATGGCAAGGCTGGGCAAGCTATAGCATGCCTGCTAATACTGTTAGGTGGTGCAGGCTTGTTTATGCCAATCTTTTGAAGCTCCGTTTTTACTGAGGAGCGTTGGTAATTCCCTATATTGCAAAGCAAAAGATCTTGATTTGGGGTTAATCTTATTTCAAGCTTGAATTTTTCAACGAGGGATCTGATTTTCGCCTTAGTTTCTCCTGAAAGTCGACCTGACATAAGAGGTATGCCGACAAACCATAGCCCTGGGGATTGTTTATTCCAACCTAGGTAATCTTTAAGCTTTGCAGGTGGCTCGGGATAGGGGGAGGAGATTTTTCCCTTGAAATATTTCGATGTAAGTGTTTTTTTGAACCATTGAATGCCTTTTGTATGAATTAAATATTTCATGCGAGCATTTTTTCTTAGTTTCCTATTTCCATAATCTCTTTGGAGGGCGAGTATTGATTGAACTAAATCTAAAATATGTTCCTGTTTTACGTAACCCAGGAGGTCAGCAGCTCTAGCGAAGGTAGTATCACTATTATGCATTCGTCCCATTCCTCCTCCTACATATACATTGCAACCTTTAAGTGCCCCATTTTGTTTTGTAAAGACTACTAGACCAATATCATGAGTTAGAAGATCAACCGAATTATCCCCAGGTACAGTGACTGCGCACTTGAATTTCCTAGGCAAGTATGTTTGCCCATAAAGTGGCTCTTTAGAATAACCGCTGAAAATACCTTTCGAAAGTTGTGATTTTCTAATTTTTTGAATTTTCTTTGAATAAGAAATCTTATAAGATAAATTTCCATCGGCCCAGAGCTCTAGATATGTATTTTCGGCAGCAACAGGAGTAAGCAAATCTGCAATCTCATAGGCTAATGCTCTTGCGGCTGGGTAACCATCTTTTTCATAAGGTGCAGCAGGTGCCATTACATTTCTATTTATATCCCCACAAGCAGCAAGTGTTGATCCCATGGAGGTTACGATTTTGTTGATTACTTCTTTTAGATTTTCTTTTCTAATTCCATGCATTTGAAATGCTTGCCTTGTTGTAGCCCTTAGTGTTTTGTTGCCAAGTCGATTTGATAATTCATCTAAAGCTATAAATAAAGGTCCTGGTATATACCCTGCAGGACTACGAAGACGTAGCATCATTTGCCAGTCTTTGTCAGAACCTTTCTTACGATTCTCTCTGTCGTCTTGCTGATAACTCCCGTGGAACTTAAGAAGTTGTACAGCATCATTGGAGAAATTATTTGATGTATTTTTTAATTCTGATCCAAGAGGATCAGCTAGAAAATTGCTATCAGCTTTAAATTGTTCAAACTTAGAACGATCCTGTCCATTGGCAACGCAAGGGAAAAGAGCTTCTACCTCAAAATCATTAGGTTTTGTTCCTTCTGTTTTCACGAATTAGTTCTTTTTAACCACCTTATTTAAACCAATCATACTTTTTAATTGTATGTTCAATACAGTATTAAGGAACATCTTTTATTTTTGTGTCTAACTTCTTACTTGAGATTGGCACTGAGGAACTCCCTGCAGATTTTGCCAGATTAGCTATTTCTCAGTTAGAGCAATTAGTGAGAAATGACCTAAAGGACTCCCGACTTAATTATGCTGATATTTTTTGCTCGAGTACGCCAAGGCGCATATATGTGATTGTTAATTCATTAGCTGAATCATCAGAAGATTTTGTTGAAGAAAGAAAAGGTCCACCCGCGTCAAAAGCATTTGAACATGGGAATCCAACTCAAGCTGCAAAAGGATTTGCTAAACGATATGGTCTTTCTTTAGAAGCTCTGGAAATAAGAAATACCTCAAAGGGAGAATTCGTCTTTGGAAGTAATTTTGTTAAAGGGGAAAATGCTGAAGATTTGATATTGGCATTGATTCCTAAATGGATTAATAGTATTCAAGGTAGACGATTTATGCGTTGGGGAGAAGGGGAGGTAAGGTTCTCTCGACCTGTTAGATGGATCCTTGCACTTTTAGATGATAAGGATCTTAACTTGGAACTTTCTCAAGCTGATCCACCAGTCATTTCTTCTCGTTTTAGCAGAGGTCATCGACTTTTTAGAAAAGAGGTTCCCGTTGATTCTCCTGATTCATACGTTGAGACCATGCGCAGTGCAGGAGTAATTGTTAATCGTCATGAGAGACTTTTATTAATCAAGAATTTAGTATCTAAAGCATCAGTAACATTGAATTGTAATGCTGACTTGTCAAATGATTTGTTAAACGAATTAACTGATTTAGTAGAGTCACCTACTTTGTTTATCGGTGAATTTCAGAAATCTTTTTTAGACCTTCCGGCTGAGGTTCTGAGTACGGTTATGCAAGTTCATCAAAGATATGTTCCGCTTTTTTTAGATGATGTATCTATAGATCCGCTTTCATTAGATGCCAATAATATTCTTTTGCCTCGTTTTATTTGTATAAGTAATGGATTATCTGATGCAAATGATTTAATCAGAGAGGGCAATGAGAAAGTACTAAGGGCCAGATTTTCAGATGCTGAATTTTTTATAAATGTCGACCGAGCTGTTAGAAGTTCAACAAGAAGGGAAAAGCTGAGCAAAGTGACTTTTGCTGATGGTCTAGGAACATTGCTTGAAAGGGTACTTCGAATTGAATGGCTTGCCGAAAACTTTGTAGAGTACTTGTCTGTAGATCATTCAGCATTTGATTCCCAAGTTTTAAAAAAAGCTGCTTATTTCTGTAAACATGACCTTGTTAGTCAAATGGTTGGAGAATTTCCAGAACTTCAAGGAATCATAGGAGCAAAATACCTTCTTGCTGAAGGGGAATCAAGAGAAGTCTCTCTTGCAGTTTTGGAGCAATACTTGCCTCGTAGGCATGGAGGTGAATTACCGAAATCTGCTGCAGGTGCAGCTCTTGCGTTGCTAGATAAGTTGGAACTCCTGTTAAGTATCTTCTCTAAAGGTGAAAGACCAAGTGGATCTTCTGATCCTTATGCTTTGCGAAGAGCTGCTAATGGTGTTCTACAGATTATTTGGGATCAAGAATGGAAGGTGAATCTTTTTGGCTTGCTTTCTATTTCCATTGATCATTGGACTAAAACTTTTGATTCTCTTAAGTTTAAGCCCGAATTACTTCTTAATGATGTGATGAATTTCTTCCACCAAAGAATTATTACTCTACTTGAAGAAGCATCCTATGACATAGACATCGTTCAAGCCGTTGCTGGAGAGTCATTATGCACAAGACGTCTCTTGTCAGATCCTATAGATGTTCTTATAAGGGCATCGTTGTTAGCTGAATTGCGTAGAAGCAATAGACTTCCTGCTATTCATTCGGTAGTTAATAGAGCATCAAGCCTAGCTGAGAGAAATGACTTGTCTCCTCACATACTTAGTGCTTTAGATGTAGTCGATCCAGAATTATTCGAAAAGGAAAGTGAGAAAGGTATGCTTGAGGTCGTTAACTTACTAGAACCAATAGCAAAAAGCAACTCTTCTGATCGTTATATAAAGCTTGTTGAGGGCCTTGTTAATGGAGCAGATGCACTATCTAACTTCTTTGATGGTGATGAGAGTGTTATGGTTATGACTGATAATGAGATGATTCGCAAAAACAGACTTAACCTATTGTCTGTGCTAACAAACCAAGCGAAACTTCTTGCAGATTTTAAACTCTTGGTCAATTAATAAAATTGAATACCTATATCTTTATGAGTTTGATTTTTTACTACCAACCTTGATTCCGCCTTTGATGGTGCTTATATCAAGCATTTTATTTACTTCTTCTTCTTCCCTAACAGCACTAGGCACAGGCTTATAGGTTTTGGGGGCAAGTGCTCTCCCTCTTAAAACCGAACCAAGTGTCATGAATGTAAGTTTCAGTTGTTGCAATGGCTTCATTGCAACAACTGTTTTGTAAAGATAGCTGTCAAATGTTAGACGTTGAACGTCAAGATCGTCGCACATTTCTACAAATGCCTCACGTGCTCCGTCATTTGAATAGAATATGTTCTGAAGAATCTCAAGAACTTTATAGGTTGCTCCATATTTTTTATCCCATTTCTTGATATACTTTTGCAAGTCTCCTTCGGTCGGTATTTTTGCTCCACTTTGACTTGCTATAACGATTTCTTCAGCGCACATTCTCCCACTTTTTGCTGCGAAGTAAATACCTTCACCTGAGCTCTTTGTGACATATCCTGCGGCATCACCAACCAATGCCATTCTACCTACAACGCGTCTGGGCCTTGGGTGTTCTGGTATTGGGTGAGCTTCTACTTTTATAACTTCTCCATTAACAAGGCGCTTCTTAGCGCGCTCTCTTACTCCTTCTTGCAGCTCTTTTATAAGAGATTGATTCTTCTGCATTGTCCCTGTCCCTACGGCTACATGATCATATTTAGGAAATACCCATCCATAAAAATCAGGTGAGACATCAGTTCCTACATACATTTCGGCTAAGTCTTGGTAGTAGCCCATCTCTTTTTCGGGAAGCTTTATTCTTTCTTGAAAAGCAATTGCAACGTTATAATCTCCAGCATCCATTGCTTTCGCGACTCGACTATTAGCTCCATCAGCACCAATAATTAGATCTACTTCTAATGTTTTTGCTTCTCCTTTTGATTCCCCGCTTGAATAGTCAGAATAATTAAGCTTATAGGGTCCTTGCCGATTAGAACCTGTATCAATCTTGGTTACAAGTCCATTAACTAAATTTGCCCCTAGATCAGCAGCTCTATCTCTCATAAAGGCATCCATTACTTCTCTTCTACACATTCCTATATATTCGTTCTCAGTTTTTCCATAAACTTTATCTAGGCTGATATCTACTTCCCTATTTGAAGGGGAAATCATTCGCATATTCCTAACCTTTCTATCAATAATTGAGTCAGGAAGATCAAATTCAGAGACCATGCATAATGGAATTGCCCCGCCGCAAGGCTTGGCATTGTCAAGCTTCCTTTCGAAAATCCAAGTTTTGATTCCTGCTTTTGCAAGGATTTCAGCTGCACAGGAACCACTTGGGCCTCCTCCGATTACTGCTACACGCAACATCTTTTGATCAAATTTTAATAGTCTTATTTTAAAACCTACATCAATAAGATTTACTGTATGAACTAGTTAGCTAAGACCGTTACGATCGAAATAAGTTTTATTTTTTATTTTGTGAGTAGAGCAGAGCTCTCTGGATCTAATAATAATGGCGAGATCCCCCTTGCAAGAAGGTTTAAACCTGTTCGGGGGGCTTTGACATCAAAGTTCAAGTATCTCTTGTTAGGATCAATTTTCTTAACCTTAACTTCACTTTTTATTACTATCACATCAAATTCAATTGAAAGATTTTCAATTGCATCTCGAGAAAGGCGACTCAACTCATTGATTTCACCAGATGGCCTTTTGTTAGGACATTTCCCTTATCCTGAGGCCTCTAATAGTGAATTGGTCGAGGTTTATCCTGGTCTAAGACTCAATCGAGATACTTATATAGCCTTAAGGGATATGAGAGCAGCTGCGGCATATGACGGAATTAGTTTGGTTTTCTTAAGTGGCTATCGCTCTATAAAACTTCAGGAAGAAATTTTTTATAAAAATAAATCTCTTCGAAATCAAATTGCTATTGAACGGGCGAAGGTTTCTGCACCACCTGGACATTCTGAACACAGCACTGGGTATGCTATCGACCTCGGTGATGCCACTATGCGAGAAACAGATTTTGAAGAGACTTTTGAAGGAACACCTGCATTTAAATGGCTTACAAGAAATGCTGCAAAATTTCACTTCGTGCTTTCTTTCCCTAAGGGGAATTCTCAAGGAGTAAGCTATGAGCCTTGGCATTGGCGTTTTGAAGGAACAGTTGATGCTTTAAGAAAATTTGAACCTGCCAACAAGAGGCTCCGTTTAGAAGGAAACTCTAAAAGTAAGTAGCTTTTCCTATCTTAAGTTACTCAAATTGGGATATCCTTCAATGTCTATGCTTATTAAGCTCTTTTTTATGTTTAGAGCTAGTTTTTAAATGATTTCTAATCAACAAGCTCTTCGGAATATTGCAATCGTTGCTCATGTTGACCACGGAAAGACAACGCTTGTAGATGCTCTCTTAAGTCAATCGGGAATATTTAGGGATAACGAGGCTGTTCCAACATGTGTCATGGATTCCAATGATTTAGAACGTGAGAGAGGAATAACAATACTTTCAAAGAATACTGCTGTGATTTATAACGAAACGAGAATAAATATTGTTGATACACCTGGGCACGCCGACTTTGGAGGAGAAGTTGAAAGAGTCCTGGGAATGGTTGATGGGTGTTTGTTGATAGTTGATGCAAATGAGGGGCCTATGCCTCAAACACGCTTTGTACTTAAGAAAGCTCTAGAACAGGGACTTAGACCAATTGTGTTTGTAAATAAGATTGATAGAGCAAGAGTGGACCCTGAGGCTGCTGTTGATAAGGTTTTAGACCTTTTCCTTGAGCTTGGTGCTGATGATGATCAATGTGATTTTCCCTACTTATTTGGAAGTGGAATAGGCGGTTACGCAAAACCTGATATGGCAACACAGAGTGAAAATATGAAGCCTCTTTTTGATGCAATTATCCGGCATGTACCACCACCTATTGGAGATCAGGATAAGCCTTTGCAACTTCAAATTACTTCTTTAGATTATTCAGACTTCCTTGGAAGAATTATCATTGGGAGGGTACATAATGGTGTAATTAGAAGCGGTCAAAGAGCTTCACTTATTAAAGAGAATGGAAAGTTAAAACAAGGAAGGATAAATAAGTTAATGGGTTTTGAAGGATTAAAGCGGATTGAAATAAACGAAGCATTTGCAGGAAATATAGTAGCCGTTTCTGGATTTGATGATGTAAATATTGGTGAGACAATAGCTTGCCCAGATGAACCTAATGCACTCCCTTTGATTAAAGTTGATGAGCCAACTTTGCAGATGACCTTTGTTGTAAATGATTCCCCCTTTGCAGGGAAAGAAGGTAAGTTTGTAACAAGTAGACAGTTACGAGAAAGATTATTTAAAGAACTTCTTACTAATGTTGCTCTTCGTGTAGATGAAACTGACTCGCCAGATAGATTTGCTGTTTGTGGAAGAGGTGAACTACATTTAGGGATATTAATTGAAACAATGAGGAGAGAGGGATATGAATTTCAAGTTTCTCAACCGCAGGTTATTTTTAGGACTATTGATGATATTAACTGTGAACCAGTAGAAACATTAGTACTTGATGTTCCAGAGGAATCAGTAGGAACATGTATTGAGAAACTTGGAACTAGAAAGAGTGAGATGCAAAATATGATTAATACAAATGATGGAAGAACTCAGTTGGAATTCTTGATTCCATCTAGAGGATTAATAGGTTTCCGAGGTGAATTTATTCGTGCGACAAGAGGAGAAGGCATTATGAGCCATTCGTTTTTTGAATATAGGCCTATTCTAGGCGAGTTTGATTCAAGAAGAAATGGTGTGCTTATATCTTTTGAAGAAGGTGTATCAACTTTTTATTCCTTAAAGAATGCAGAAGATAGAGGTCATTTTTTTATTAACCCAGGAACAAAAGTCTATAAAGGAATGATCATTGGTGAACATAATCGCCAACAAGACTTGGAAATTAACATATGTAAATCAAAACAACTAACTAATATGAGGTCAGCGGGTGCAGAAGAACTTGATAGCTTGCAATCTCCTATAGATATTACATTAGAACGGGCCCTAGAATATATTGGACCTGGGGAAATGCTTGAAGTAACACCTGAGTCAATTAGACTTAGGAAAATCGCTATTAAAAAGAATATTAAGCGTTAGAAATTCATGAACGATTTTACTCCTTTCGCTGAGGATGATATATCTTTTCAAAAGGCAATAGAATTATTTAACAATCAGGAATGGTATGTTGCACATGATGCACTGGAAGATATTTGGCATAAAACAGATGGTATGGAACGAATAACTATTCAAGCTATTTTACAGATAGCTGTTGCTCAAGTTCATCTTTCGAATGCTAATTATACAGGAGCTACTATTTTATATGGAGAAGGACTAGGGAGGCTTACTAATAAGAAAGTACCAGATTTGGGTTTGGATCTTAAAGAATTTATTAATAAACTAAAAGAAAGGCTGTTAATTTTGCAAGGTGGAGGTGACTTGATTGACACTTTCCCTCCTATCCTCAAAAGAAAATCGATCAATTCAAGAACTAGTTAATTCATTAAATGGTTTATAGTTAAAAGTTTTTTATTAATACCTTTAGAGTATTTGATATATACCGTTTATAAACCTTGAGAAGCGATTTCTTTAGGACTAACTTGCTATTAACTAGTTATAATAAAAGCAATGAGTTCTGAGTTCTTGTCTCTTTTTATGAGGCTGCTTAAATAAAGGAAAAACTTATGATCAAAATATATACCATCAAAATTATTAATTCGTCCTCTTCCTTGTTATGAGCCTTATCCTTGATCAAGTCTCATTATCAATTCAAGGTAGAAATCTTGTTGATCTGATTAGCCTTGAAGTTAATCCTGGGGAAGTGGTAGGACTTCTTGGACCAAATGGTGCAGGAAAGACGACAACTTTCAATCTCGCAATTGGTCAATTGTCTGCTGACTCAGGTCGAGTTGTTCTTGATGATCGCCTGGTGACAGATTTGTCTATGACTTATCGAGCCCGGCTGGGTATTGGATACCTTCCCCAAGAAGCTAGTGTCTTTAGAAGTCTTACGGTTGCTGAAAATCTAGACATTTCTCTTTCTCAGGCTTTCTCAAACCCAGCTCATAGAAGAATTAGGCGTGAGAAGTTAATTAATGAGTTCAATTTAAATCCCTTTTTAAACAGGGTCGGTTATAAGCTCTCTGGTGGAGAGAGGCGTCGCTGTGAAATTGCAAGAGCTTTGGCTTTAGGACGCAAAGGACCTAAGTATTTCTTGTTAGATGAGCCATTTGCTGGAGTAGATCCTAAGGCAGTTATTGACCTTCAAAATCTGATACAAAAATTGCGTATGAATGGAATGGGCGTTTTAATTACTGACCATAATGTTCGTGAAACGCTTGCAATCACAGACCGTTCATATATTCTTAGCAATGGAAAAATTCTTGCTTCAGGTACTTCTGCTCAGATCTCTAATAACCGTTTAGTTAAAACTCATTACCTAGGAGAGGAGTTTCAACTTTGACTGTCTTTCTCTTCTACAAAAATATCTTTAATTATCCATTATTGAAAAGGTTTTCAAGTTTTATTCTCTCTAAATGGAGATCAATTCCAATTCTTGACAGATGGCTTTTTCAAGAACTTTTGCCTACCTTTCTCTTTGCAGTTTCCGCTCTCACAGTCGTATCTCTTTCAGTGGGAGTAATGTTTGACTTAGTTCGAAAAATAGTTGAGTCTGGACTCTCTTTGAAATTTGCTTTGCATGTATTCTTTCTCAAGCTACCTAGCTTTCTAGTCCTTTCTTTTCCAATGGCAATATTGATGGCAACATTGCTAACTTTTAGTAGGCTGTCATCTAACAGTGAAGTAAAGGCCCTAAAAAGTCTTGGAATATCTACGAAAAGAATAATAATTTCCTCATTGATTCTTGGTCTTTTGATGACATCTATTACATTTATATTCAATGATTTAATTGTACCATCTGCAAATAAAAATGCTGAAGCAGTTTTAAGGAAAGGTTTAGGTGTATCAATGCATTCTGACTATGTTGAAGATATAATTTACTCTCGTATTGGTAAAATAAGTGATCCTTACTCCAACAAAGAAATAGATGGTGTGACACATCTTTTCTATGCAAAGCAATTTCAGAATAAGAAAATGGTTGATGTTACAGTTTTAGACTTTTCTCGTTTTGGATATAAACAGATGCTTGTTGCTAAGAATGCATTGTGGAATGAAACAGATTCAAGCTGGGAATTTTCCAATGGCGAGATATTAACAGTGTCGCCTGATGGTGGCTCTACTACAATTACCTTCGAGGATTATACTTACCCATTAGATTCTGGATTAAAGAAGATTTCAGATCTTCCGAAAAATCCACGTTATATGAAACTTTCAGATGCTTATAGGGCTAGGGAACTTTATAAACTATCTGGAAATATAAAGCAAGAGAGACGAATGAAAGTGAGCATTCAGGAGAAGTTCACATTGCCAATTGCTTGCCTTGTCTTTAGCTTGATAGGGAGTTCCCTTGCATGTACTACTAATACTAGGTCAAATCAAAGTAAAGGCTTTGTCTTAAGCATTCTGCTCATTATTATTTATTATATAGTTAGCTTTGTTTTTAGTTCACTCGGAATATCAGGCTCTATTAGCCCTGTTTTTGCTGCATGGTTTCCTGTCATTGGTTCACTCTCTGGAGGTATTTATTTATTAAATAATGCTGACAATTAATGCCTCAGCCTATTGAAAAATCTATTCGAATTTTATTAAAATGATTAACCTTGAAGCTTATCTCTCAGATCCTGTAATAGGCCTTGGTCTGGTTTCCTTCTTCTTAATTCTTTTATCTCTTCCGATTACATTTTGGAACATTAGTAATAAAGCAAGTTCTCCTATCTCTCGCTTTATTATTTCATTAGCAAACCTTGTATTGGCCTCACAATTGTTACTACGTTGGTGGCAATCTGGCCATTTCCCTATAAGTAACCTTTACGAATCTTTGTGCTTTCTGACATGGGGATTTACTCTAACCCAACTTTTGATTGAGAGGGTAATACCTTCGGCCTTTGTTCAAGCTACTCTTACCCCCATATCGTTGATTTCTATTGCTTTTGCTAGCTTTGCTCTCCCTGAAGAACTTAAGGTTGCGTCACCTTTAGTCCCAGCCCTTAGATCTAGTTGGTTAGTAATGCATGTCAGTGTAATTATGTGTAGCTATGCTGCTTTGATTTTGGGCTCATTATTGTCAGTTGCGGTATTAATTTCTACTAAAGGAAAAGAACTTCAAATTCGAGGCAGTTCTATGGGAGTAGGTGACTTTCGAAAGAGAGATTATAAGGGGAATCTGATTGTACACATTGAAGAATTAACTCCGGTTGTGTTCTCCTCTTCAGAGGTAATTGATAATTTAAGCTACCGGACAATCTCTTTTGGATTCTTATTATTAACTTTTGGTTTAATTAGCGGAGCTGTTTGGGCTAATGAAGCCTGGGGAAGTTGGTGGAGTTGGGATCCTAAGGAAACTTGGGCTTTTATCTCTTGGCTTATTTATGCGGCATATTTGCACACAAGATTAAGTCGCGGATGGCAAGGAAGAAGACCTGCTTTTATTGCAATAGTGGGCCTATTTGTAATATTAGTTTGTTATATAGGTGTAAATCTTCTTGGTATAGGACTCCATAGTTACGGATGGTTTTTGTAAGACTAGAGAATTTATTTATGGTCTTTTGCTATTTCTTATCCCTCTAATTGCATCAGCATAATTTGGCTGATTGAATACACCTGAACCGCTAACTATTGCATTTGCTCCAGCTTCTATTACTTTCCAGGCATTGCTTTCTTTGATTCCTCCGTCAACTTCTATCCAGGGGTCAAGACCTCTCTCATCGCAAAGTCGACGAAGGTCACGAATCTTATCAACTTGATTTTCAATGAAGCTTTGTCCTCCAAAGCCAGGATTTACACTCATTATTAAAATTAGATCGCATAAATCCAAGCAATATTCAAGAGTGTCAAGTGGTGTACTGGGATTTAGAACAGCGCCAGCTTTCTTACCTAAATCTTTTATTTGAGCTAGGTTCCTATGGAGATGTGGGCAAGCTTCTACTTGTACGTAAATATGGTCTGCTCCTGCTTTTGCGAAATCCCCAACATACTTTTCAGGCTCTATGATCATCAAATGAACATCTAATGGCTTTTGAGTGACAGGCCTCAGTGCTTCAACAATTAAAGGACCTATTGTGATATTCGGAACAAATCGTCCATCCATAACATCGACATGAATCCAGTCGGCACCAGCTTTGTCTATTGCTTCAACTTCTTCCCCTAATCTTGCAAAATCTGCAGAAAGGATCGAAGGAGCTATGACAAGTGATTTAGAGCTCATCTATATTTTAAAAATTACTTTTTGATTCTATTAAATAGCGGTTCATTAAAGGAAAAGTCCTTCCACTGATAAACTTATAAATTCACTAGACAAAAATAGGCATATTTTTGATCAGAGAGTTTCTTCGATCATTTATAGTCATCCCATTATGGGTTCATTTGCTTAGCCCTCATTTATCAAACGTTTAAAGTGGATCGCACTCTCATTCAGGAAATTCTCGAAGTTGTCGAACAGGCAGCTATAGCTTCTGCCGAACTAACTGGCCTAGGTAAGAAAGATGAAGCCGATGCTGCTGCAGTAGAGGCTATGCGTAAAAGAATGGGAAAAATTCAGATGCAGGGTCGGATTGTTATTGGAGAAGGAGAGAGAGATGAGGCCCCGATGCTTTATATAGGAGAAGAAGTAGGGAGTGGTTCAGGTCCTGGAGTTGATTTCGCAGTTGATCCATGTGAAGGAACTAACCTATGTGCTAACAACCAGCGTGGTTCTATGGCTGTTTTGGCTGCCTCAGATCGTGGTGGATTGTTTAATGCACCAGATTTTTATATGAAGAAACTTGCAGCACCACCTGCTGCTAAAGGAAAAGTCGATATTCGTAAAACTGCTACGGAGAATATAAATATTCTTAGTGACTGTCTGGGAATTGCGGTAAATGAATTAACTATTGTAGTTATGGATAGAGCTCGTCATAAAGACTTGATCTCTGAAATTCGTTCTACAGGAGCACGAGTTCAACCTATCTCTGATGGTGATGTTCAAGCTGCAATAGCTTGTGGTTTTGCAGGTACAGGGACACATTGTTTAATGGGCATTGGTGCAGCACCTGAAGGTGTTATTTCTGCAGCAGCAATGAGAGCACTTGGGGGGCATTTTCAAGGCCAGTTAGTTTACGACCCAGCAATTGCTATGACGGAAGAGTGGGCTGACTATACAAAAGAAGGAAACATTGCCCGACTTAATGAGATGGGAATTACAGATGGAGATAAAATTTATGAGGCAGATGAATTGGCATCAGGTGAGAATGTTGTATTTGCTGGCAGTGGAATTACTGACGGTCTTTTATTTAATGGGGTTAAGTTTGAGAAGGACTGTACACGTACTAGTAGTCTTGTAATTAGTACCCTTGATAATACTGCTCGCTTCACCAATACTGTTCACATCAAAGACGGTGCAAAAAGCATTGCCTTAAGTTAGAAGACCCTAAACTTGTTATTTACAAAAATTACCTATGAACATTGCTGTTGTCGGTCTTAGCCATCGGACAGCACCTGTTGAAGTCCGAGAAAAACTAAGTATTTCTGATGATAATATTAAAGATTCTTTTGAGTCATTAAAGGAAAATGAACAAGTCATAGAGGTATCTATTCTTAGTACTTGTAATAGGCTTGAGATCTATGCTCTAGTCAAAGATCAGGAATTAGGTTTTTCTGCAATTAAGGAATTCCTACTTAATCATTCTGGTTTAAATAAAGAAGACTTATACCCTCATTTGTTTAGTTTTAATCAAGCTGAAGCAGTTAATCATTTGATGAGAGTTTCAGGTGGTCTAGATAGTTTGGTCTTAGGTGAAGGACAAATACTTTCTCAAGTAAAAAAAATGGTTCGGCTTGGACAAGAAAATCAGTCTCTTGGTCCAATATTTAATCGCT
The DNA here is from genome assembly GCA_003209775.1 of Prochlorococcus sp. AG-436-O09. GTDB lineage: Bacteria > Cyanobacteriota > Cyanobacteriia > PCC-6307 > Cyanobiaceae > Prochlorococcus_E. The sequence goes on from QCPN01000001.1 coordinate 38,712, forward strand.
TACTAACTCAGGCAGTTAGCACAGGTAAAAGGGTACGTTCAGAGACTAATTTAGGCACAGGTGCTGTCTCAATTAGTTCAGCAGCTGTTGAACTTGCTCAATTAAAGCTAGGTCAATCTTTAGGAAAAGATCAATTGATAAGTCTTGAATCAGAGGAGGTTGCAGTTATTGGTGCTGGAAGAATGAGTCGTTTGCTTTTACAGCATTTGCATTCAAAAGGATGTTCCAGATTGACACTTTTAAATCGAACTTTAAAAAGGGCAGAATCCCTTGCTTCAGACTTCCCTGGTTTGGAGATTAAATGTGGCCTTTTAGATGGTTTAGATGATTGCCTTAAATGCTCAACCTTGATTTTTACTAGTACTGCTTCAGATTCCCCAATTATTACGGCAGAGAGATTAAGGAATTTTGAAAGAAAAACAATTTTACGTTTGATTGATATTGGTGTACCTAGGAATATCTCAGCAGATGTTTCTGATGTAAATGGTTTTGAAGCTCATGATGTGGATGATTTGCAAGAGGTCGTTGCAAGAAACCAGGATGCCCGTCAGAAGATGGCTCTTGAGGCAGAAACTCTAATTAATGAAGAGGCAAACTCATTTTTAGAATGGTGGGCAAGCCTAGAGGCTGTTCCGATAATCAATCGTTTGCGCTCTGGTTTAGAAGCCATAAGAAAAGAAGAGTTACAAAAGGCTTTAAGTCGAATGGGACCTGATTTTTCAGCAAGAGAAAGGAAAGTTGTTGAAGCTTTAAGCAAAGGGATAATAAATAAGATTCTTCATACTCCTGTAACAAACCTGAGAGCTCCACAGCCAAGTACTCAGCGCAAAGAAGCAATAAAGCTTGTTGAATCCCTTTTTAACCTAGGTGTTTCAGATAATGATCCTTAAAATTCTTGATCATTTTAACTTTGACCTTATGGAACCCTGCTTTAACTGTCTATTTAATTAGTTTTTGGGACCATATTCAAGTAGGTTTGCAAAGTCTTTTTTTAGGTTTGGCATGAAGAGAGTCTTAGCCATTATTCTTGGTGGCGGTAAAGGTTCACGTCTTTATCCTTTAACTAAAATGAGGGCTAAGCCTGCCGTTCCTTTGGCAGGTAAATATCGTTTAATTGATATTCCTATAAGTAATTGCATTAATTCGAACATTACCAAGATGTACGTTTTGACGCAGTTCAATAGTGCTTCATTGAATAGACATTTAGCCCAGACTTATAATTTAAGTTCCCCTTTTGCTCAAGGTTTTGTAGAAGTCTTAGCTGCTCAACAAACACCAGAAAGTCCTTCATGGTTTGAAGGTACGGCAGATGCAGTAAGAAAATATCAGTGGTTATTTCAGGAATGGGATGTAGACGAGTATTTGATCTTGTCTGGAGATCAACTTTATCGAATGGATTACAGTCTATTCGTTAACCATCACAGAGAGACAGGAGCTGACTTAACAGTTGCGGCTTTGCCAGTTGATGGAGATCAAGCAGAAGGATTTGGGTTGATGCGCACTGATCAAAATGGAAATATTAAAGAGTTTAGAGAGAAGCCATCAGGCGATTCACTGAAGGCAATGGCAGTTGATACTTCTCGCTTTGGACTTTCTAAAGAGTCTGCTAGCCAACGCCCTTATCTCGCTTCAATGGGCATTTATGTGTTTAGCCGTGCAACATTATTCGATCTACTTAATAAGCACCCGGACCACAAAGACTTTGGCAAAGAAGTTATCCCTGAAGCCTTGAATAGAGGAGATTCACTTAAAAGTTATGTTTTCGATGATTATTGGGAGGATATTGGAACTATTGGAGCATTTTATGAATCAAACTTGGCCCTGACCCAGCAGCCTAAACCTCCTTTTAGTTTTTATGATGAAAAATTCCCTATTTATACTCGTGCAAGATATTTACCACCATCCAAATTAGTTGATGCTCAAATTACTGATTCTATTGTTGGAGAAGGCTCTATTCTTAAGTCATGTAGCATTCATCATTGTGTCTTAGGTGTTCGAAGCAGAATTGAGAGCGATGTGGTTTTACAAGATTCACTTGTTATGGGCTCTGATTTCTATGAATCCGGAGAAGAAAGACTTGCTTTAAGGAATGGTGGGGGAATACCTTTAGGCGTTGGTAAAGGAACGACTGTTAAAAGAGCAATCTTGGATAAAAATACCCGGATTGGAGAAAATGTGACGATCATTAATAAGGATAATGTTGAGGAAGCAGACCGCTCTGATCAAGGCTTTTATATTCGTAATGGGATTGTTGTTGTTGTAAAAAATGCAAGTATTTCTGATGGAACCATTATTTAAATAATTAAAATAATCTTGCGATGAAATAAATATAGAATTTTTCCCAAAATATTTTCTGATGATAAGAATGGTTCATTCCTGACATTCAAAGTGAAATGGCAGCATATTTTTCTTGCGTTCGTCACACTTGTCAAAGTTGATAAATGACTTTCATATGTCCAAGGCACATTTTGGCTTAGTCGGTCTTGGTGTAATGGGAGAGAATCTCGTCCTTAACGCCGAGAGAAATGGTTTCTCTAGTGTTGTTTTTAATCGTACTTATTCAAAGACGGAGGCTTTTCTGAAAGGCAGAGGGGCTTCTAAGGCAATATCTGGAGCAGTTGATCTTAAAGACTTTGTTAATAAGTTGGAGAGACCTAGACGAATCTTGATGATGGTTAAAGCTGGTCCTGCTACTGATGCCGTTATTCAGCAAATTTCTCCTTTTTTGGAAGAGGGCGATTTGTTGATTGATGGGGGAAATTCTTTATTCTCGGACACTGAAAGGAGAGTTGGGGAATTGGAAAGTAAAAGCTTTGGCTATATAGGCATGGGTGTTTCAGGTGGATCAAAAGGAGCTCTGGAAGGCCCAAGTATGATGCCTGGAGGAACAAAGGCTTCTTATGACGCTATTGAAAGCTTGCTAACAAAAATGGCAGCCCAAGTTGAAGATGGTCCCTGCGTTACATACATAGGTCCAGGAGGCTCCGGCCACTTTGTGAAGACAGTGCATAACGGTATTGAATATGGACTTGAGCAAATACTTGCTGAAGGTTATGACCTTATGAAAAGACTTTGTGGAATGAATTGCGAAGGTATTGCTGATGTTTTTAAATTTTGGAATTCTAGTGAAGAGCTTTCTTCTTATCTTGTTGAGATAACAGAAATTTGTTTAAGGACTAAAGATCCAGAAGATGGTTCTGATTTAGTCGAAAAAATAATGGATAAAGCGGGGCAAAAAGGTACAGGTTTATGGACAGTAATTAGTGCATTGCAATTAGGAGCATCTGTCCCAACTATTTATGCTTCTCTTAATGCTCGAGTTATGAGTTCCATGAAATCTCAGAGAGAAAAGGCAGAAATCATTTTAGGTTCTAAATCCTTCAGTAATTCTAATTTAGGCTCCATCTCAGATGGCATGGCACCCATTATGGATGCAGTCGTATTGTCTACCATTGCTAGCTATGCCCAGGGTATGGAGACTCTGAAGTTGGCATCTGATGAATATAACTACAACCTTCATATGCCATCTATTGCACAGATTTGGAAAGGCGGTTGTATTATTCGCTCAACTCTTTTGAAAAGAATACAGGATGCTTACAATCTTGACTCACAGTTGCCAAACCTATTAATCGACCCTTGGTTCGCTAGCCAAGTGACTCGTAGATTGACTGGGTTAACGAGAGTCGTTTCTGTTGCTAATCAAGAAGGTATACCTGTCCCATGCTTTAGTAGTACACTTGATTATATAAATAGCTATAGTACCTCACGTTTGCCTCAAAACTTAGTTCAAGCGATGCGCGATTGCTTTGGGTCTCATACGTATGAACGTATAGATAGAACAGGGAATTTTCATACTGATTGGGTTAATTAAAATGGCTACTTTTGATATACAAAAAGTTGAGGATAAAGAGCATTTAGCTTGCTTGGCTTCTCAATTAATTAGTGATCAAATCAAACTTGGTTTAAAGCACAAAGATAACTTCCAGATGGTTCTTTCAGGAGGCTCAACTCCTCGCAAGACTTATGAGCTCTTAAGAGAAGAAATACTTCCTTGGAATCGAGTTGAAATAATGTTAGGCGATGAGAGGTGGGTGCCTTCTGATGACCAGTCAAGCAATGCTCTAATGCTTCGTCAGACTTTACTTGCATCTGGGCCTGGATCCCAAGCGTCTTTTTATCCCACGCCTACTGTTGAATTTAAAACCCCACAAGAGAGCGCTAGAGAATTTTCTCAACTAATAAAAAGAATTTTCAACACCGATTCACCTTGTTTTGACTTAATTCTTCTAGGGCTTGGTGAGGACGGACACACTGCCTCTTTATTCCCCGGAACTCAGTCTTTAAATGTAAGAAACTCTCTAGCAACCGTTAGTACTGGTAAAGCAAAAGAACGCATAACACTTACGGCTAGTGTTCTTAGCTCTGCTTATAAAGTTATTTTCTTAGTTAGTGGAGAAGGCAAACAAACTGCACTAAAGCGTTTGTTAGATCCAAATGAATCATATGAGAGAACACCCGCAAAGTTGGTAAACCCTGATTCGGAAATTGTTTTGCTAGTTGATAAAGCTGCTGCTGCTTTAATTTAATATGAACCTATTTGTTACTTCCTTAATGGCTTTTCAGTCAATTTACTTCTAATAATTCTTGAAAGGATGACAAAATGTCCAACGACAATATCTTAATTGCTGACTCAAAAGACTTCTCAACGTGGAGAATGATCAACGACACTATTATGGGTGGCTCTAGTGAAGGAATATGTAAATTAACGTCTGCCGGACTTTCTTTAGAAGGAACTTTGATTGAAGCGAATGGTGGTTTTGTTAGCTGTTGTTCGCCTATATTTGCTCCACCATTAGATTTTACACGTTTTTGTGGAATTCAAATTAATATTGATGGGCAAGGTAGAACGCTGAAAATTGCAATTGCTTGTGAGGGTAATTTTAGTCGTCTTACACAATTCTTATCAACAGGAATTCGATGGGTAGCAGAAATAGAAACAAACAAATTTGGAACTACAGTTACTCAAATTCCTTTTGACACTTTTGTGCCCACTATTCGAGCAAAGCCAGTTCTACTTCCTCTGAAGTTTAAATCTAGTTCAATTACACAAATTCAACTACTTCATTCAAGGTTTGGAACTGACGGAGAACCCAATCAAGGTTTCAAACCAGGGCCCTTTTCTATACTTCTCCGTTCTATAAGTGCATATTCTTGAGTCTACTAATGATTTTTTAATGGAGGTTGCTAAAGCATGTGATCATTGTATTAAGCCGTGGAGGCATTCAATTGTAGATAACTCTGCTCCCTCGCTATCTTACTCATCTGACGAGCTTATTGATCTAACATTAAAAGTAGAATGTAGGGATGAGAATGGTCAACGTTATCCAAGAAATGACCTTGAACTAGAAATTTATAAAAGTGGTTCGGATTTAAGTATTACTATCGCTTGGCCCTTTTACCCTAATAGACCAATTCTTTGGCATGGAAGGCATTCGATTTGGATGGATCCTATAAATGGGAAACGTTCATCAACTCCTGTTGAAGGATCTTCTCTAGAGGCATTGGCTAGAAGACTTAGATCTATTTTCCTAATAGAAGAGTAAGATCTGTTTTTTTAATCTTGATCGGTAACAGCTCCTTTGCTTGAACTGCTAACTAAACGAGAATATTTTCCAAGAATACCTTTTGTATATTTGGCTGTTGGTTTAACCCAACTTTTCCTTCTTTCAGCAATCACCTTTTCGTCAACATTTAGTTGAACAAGCTTTTGATTAGCGTCAACTGTAATGCTGTCACCATTTTCAATTAAGGCAATATTTCCACCAATAGCCGCTTCGGGAGCGACATGGCCAACGACAAGGCCATAAGTTCCCCCACTAAATCGTCCATCGGTAATAAGAGCAACCTTGTCACCAAGACCTTGCCCAACGATTGCTGAAGTAGGCGCAAGCATTTCTCTCATGCCTGGACCACCAACTGGGCCTTCGTTTCGAATAACTACAACATCACCTGCATGGATTTCTTTTTGGAGAATTGCTTCTAAACAATCTTCTTCGCTTTCAAATACTTTTGCAGAACCAGTCAGTACTGGTTCTTTTATGCCACTGATTTTTGCAACACTACCTTCGCTCGCAATATTACCTTTGAGAATTGCTAAATGACCTTTTTTATAAATGGGAGAACTTATTGGGTGAATTACTTCTTGGTTTGTTGGTGGCGTGTCAGGTATCTCTTCAAGAAGCTCTTTGATAGTCTTGTCTTCTATTGTTTTGCAATGTCCATGAATTAAACCGGCCTCAAGAAGTATTTTCATAACTTGAGGTATTCCACCGGCTTTATGTAGATCTACGGTCACGTATTTGCCACTTGGTTTTAAATCACAAAGGACAGGAACCTTTTGCCTGATTTTCTCAAAATCATCAATTGATAGTTCAATTCCTGCAGAACCTGCAATTGCTAAAAGATGTAACACAGCATTGGTTGACCCCCCTACTGCCATAACAACGCTTATGGCATTTTCAAATGCCTCTTTTGTTAATAAATCAAGGGGCCTAATATTTTTATTTATTGCATTTATAAGAGCCTGGGCACTTCTCTCTGTGCTTATTAATTTCTCGTTGTCTTCTGCTGCCATTGTTGAGCTATAGGGAAGGCTCAGCCCCATTGCTTCGATGGCAGCAGACATGGTATTGGCTGTAAACATTCCTCCACAACTGCCTGCGCCTGGAATGCAATTCTTTTCAACTGCCATTAAGGTTTCTTTTGATATCTTTCCACTAGCTAATTGCCCTACTGCTTCAAAAGCGCTGACCACTGTTAAATCTTTCCCGTTTAATCTCCCTGGTTTTATTGTCCCTCCATAGACAAATACTGAAGGTATATTCATTCTTGCCATAGCAATCATTGCCCCTGGCATGTTTTTATCGCATCCACCAATTGCAAGTACACCATCCATACTTTGTGCATTGCAAGCTGTTTCTATTGAGTCAGCTATTACTTCCCTAGAGACTAAGGAATACTTCATCCCTTCTGTACCCATAGATATACCATCACTAACTGTTATCGTTCCAAACATTTGGGGCATTCCACCGCCTTTTTTAATTGCGAATTCAGCCTTTTGAGCCAGTTGGTTTAATCCAATATTGCAAGGTGTAATAGTGCTATAACCATTTGCTATTCCAATTATCGGTTTAGTGAAATCTTCGTCACTAAAACCAACTGCTCTTAGCATTGCCCTGTTTGGTGCTCTTTGAACTCCTTGTGTTATGGCACTAGATCTAAGCATGATTTACTTGTGAGAGGAATTGTCGCTTCGTTGTGTATTGAGTTTTAAATTACTCATCTTCTCCTAAGTCTTCTAGTTGCTTTCTTACATCTGCAATAGCAGCGTTTAATTTTTCGACTCTCTCTTCTAACTTTTCGTTTTTCTTGTCACCTATAGATGATGAAGAGGTTTCAAATGCTTCTGATCCATCTTGAATTCTAGGAGCGTAAAGCATTGCCTTTTGTTTTCTTGTTTGTTGTCTTCTTTCAGCCTCAGAAAATAGCCACCAAGCAAGTCCAGCTGCTCCTAAAATGGCACCACTTAAAAGAGAACCTAAGCTGCCACTCGATGACTCACGGTATGGATCCATAGTAAAATTTTGCCTGTCTTAATACTAATGCGATTAAGTAATTATTGTATTAAGTCGAAGTGTTGGATTGCCTATTCCAGGAATAATATCGCCTTCTTCTGTAAGGGTTGGGTCTACACAAGAAGCATATATTCGTAGGTCTGGAAAAGATTCTCCAATTTTTTTCAAACCTTCATTGCAAGCTAGACTTGTTATCAATCTTATCCGTTTCGAATCAATATTTAGATCCTTAAGCTTATTGATTATTTGTAGAACATTCTCACCAGAATTTATTTGATCAAAATAAATAATTATCCCAGTATGTTTTTCGATAATTTTGGGAACTCCACCCAAACATAATTTTGCATTAGGAAGGATCTCCCTAGCTCCTTGCCACATTTGCAATCCGCCTGGGAGATTAGGGATGACCAGTATTGGAATATCGGTCTTTATAAGGACTCCTTCAACAATTCCTCGCTCTGTTTGTATTTTCGTAATTGAATTAGGTATCCAATCTCTTAAAGCTTCATATGTTAGCCACTTTCCTAATTGCTCTAATGCAGTCGCATAGATAGCAGGAGGAGTTGTATCGATTCTAAGAATCGATAACCAATGACCAATTAATGGATGCGGTGGAATTACAACATGTAGTGTCATCGCCATAAGCCGTTTTCCTGTTCTTTGCAATAACGTGAATAAATAAATTACTAGCTTTTTGCTCTAATTAAAAATCCATGGCTAATAGTCTTTCTTTCTTATCTCGTTTAAAGGCGTTTTTCGCAATATTTCTTCTTGTTGCGATTGTCTTTATTACTGTTCCCGAGGCTTGGGCTAAAAGACCTCCAGAAATCAGAAACCAGGATGATTTAAACATTCGTAAGGATATGCATGGCGAAGATCTTAGTGGTTATGAATTTGTTAAGTTTGATCTAAGAGGAATTGACTTTAGCAACTCAAATTTAACTGGTGCTGTTTTTAATAACAGTAAATTAAATGGGGCTGATCTGCACGGAGCTAATCTCCAGGATGCTCTAGCTTATGCGACTGATTTCGAAGCTTCTGATTTGTCTGATGCAAACCTCTCTAATTCATTATTAATGGAAAGTAGTTTTGATAGTGCGTTAATTGACGGGACCGATTTTACTGATGCAGTATTGAGTCGTATTCAGCAAAAGCAACTTTGTTCTATGGCAAGTGGAACAAACTCTTCAACAGGAGTAGAAACTGCTTATAGTCTTGGTTGTTGACCAAATTGATTTAAAAAAATAAGGACTTTATGCTGAAACGTATTCCAGTAACTATTATTACGGGGTTTCTTGGATCAGGTAAAACAACCCTCCTTAGATATCTTCTGCAAAAGAGTAATCAAAGATTAGCTGTAATGGTCAATGAATTTGGAAGTGTTGGGTTGGATGGAGATTTGATTCGTAGTTGTGGTTTTTGCCCTGAGGATGAAGTTGAAGGAAGACTTGTTGAATTAAATAATGGTTGTTTGTGCTGCACTGTCCAAGAAGACTTTCTCCCAACAATTGAAAAGTTGCTTCTTTGGGCTGATCGTATAGATGGGATTGTTATAGAAACTAGTGGTCTTGCTTTACCCAAGCCATTATTAAAAGCCATTGCATGGCCTCAAATACGGTCAAAAGTGTTTGTAAACGCTGTAGTTACTTTGGTGGACAGTCAGGCGCTAGTTCAAGGAAGCCCAGTTTTTGATCACCAAGCTCTTCAAAGGCAACGAAAAGAAGATGAGAAGCTTGATCATTTAACGCCTATAGAGGATCTCTTCTCAGACCAACTTTCTAGCGCTGATATGGTTTTATTAAGCAGATCAGATCTTCTTGATTCAGACTCAATTGAATTATTAAAAAAAAATGTTTCCAAAGAAGTAAGGCCGGGGACCTCAGTTATTTCTATCTCTAATGGTGAAATAGACCCTTCATTAATTCTTGGATTTCGCAAAGACCAAGACCAAGACCATGACCATGACCATGACCACGACCACGACCACGACCACGACCACGACCATCACCATGCGCGCATTTTTAGCAGCTCTATCCGACTAGACCTAAATATTTCTGAATCAGAATGCGAAAAGCTTTTGCTGAAAATTTCCAAAGACTTTAATGTCTTACGTATAAAGGGACGTATTTGGTTTTCAGAAAGAAACTTACCTCTACAAATTCAAATGGTTGGACCAAGAATTTCTACTTGGTTTGAAGAGGCCCCAGAAAGAGCTTGGAACCCAAAAAATGGAAGCGGCCTAGATATTGTTGTATTGAGCCTTGATGACTGCTCGGAAGATCGAATTAGGAAGTTGATAAGCGAAAGAATTTCTTAACAACTTTAATGGAAACTAATATAACTTTTCAGTTGTTTAATCTTTTAGAATCTGCGATTATTTAAATTGACTGAAGTAAAGCCTTCATTCTTTGATGTTTATCTTATCTTTTTAATATAGTGAGTTTTTCTTTGACAAAAAAAGAAAAGAAAGGAATGCCTTCAAGATCAGTTGAGCATATTTCATGTCAACAATGTGGAGGTAACGGATACATGAAAAGCACTCCAAATTGCTATCACACTTGTCTAGAATGCCTTGGGAGGGGCTTAATACCTCACTTCTCTAAGTAAATTATCTAGAAATATTGATAAACTCCCTTTTAGGACTAACCTTTATTTTAACTCTCAGAAATGTTTAACTGGGGTTTTATTTAACTATTTTCTAATTACAAAGTGCCCAATTTTCATGCAAAGGTTCAGGTAAGTCTTAGGACCTCAGTATTAGATCCAGCTGGTGAAGCAACAAAATCAGCGGCTGCCAAGCTTGGAATTAAAGGTCTTACTAAATTAAGAATTGGCAAGGCAATAGATATTGAGATTGAAGCTTCTGATGTACAAGAAGCAACAGCCCAGCTCGAATTACTAAGCGACAGGCTATTGGCCAATCCCGTAATAGAGGATTGGAATTTAGAACTTTCCCCAGCTAACTCTTCGTCTATCACTTAACTTATTTTCCTAATGACTATAGGTATTGTTGTTTTTCCTGGATCAAACTGTGATCGTGATGTTTATTGGGCTACCAAAGGATGTCTCGGCTTGTCTTCGCGATTCCTTTGGCATGAATCAACTGATTTAGATGGCCTTGATGCAATAGTTCTTCCTGGGGGGTTTAGTTACGGAGATTATCTCAGGTGTGGAGCAATAGCTCGTTTTGCACCTGTTCTTTCTTCTCTTATTGAATTTGTTAAAAATGGCGGGAAGGTGCTTGGGATATGTAACGGTTTTCAGATACTTACTGAGCTTGGTTTGTTACCAGGAGCATTAACACGCAATAAGAACCTTCATTTTATTTGTGACACAGTTCCTTTGTTGGTTTCTAGCAAAAGAACAAAATGGTTCGAAAGTTTTAAATTTGGAGAAGAACTTTATTTACCAATTGCTCATGGCGAAGGCCGTTATCAATGTAGCGTTGATGTCCTAAACAAACTTGAAGAGGAAGATTCAATAGCTCTGAGATATGCAAATAATCCAAATGGATCTATTAATAATATTGCTGGAATCACTAATAAAGAAGGGAATGTTCTTGGAATGATGCCACACCCTGAGCGCGCTTGTGATAAAGAACTAGGTGGTATAGATGGTCGAAATATTCTTCAAGCTTTGTTAGCTAAATAAATAATCAATATATTCATAGCAAAAGGGTCTCTCGGAGGCCCTTTTGCTATGAATATATTATGCAGTGACTGCAGTTTTAGGGTCTAGGTTTCCTTTTGCATAAAGACCAGCATAATAATTTATACTTTCTTGTTTGATTTTACTTGCCTGGCCAGCGCACCAGAATTGTTGATATCTATCGAGGCAAACTTGCTTCATATATTTGCGGGCTGGCTTGTTGAAGTGTCTTGGGTCGAAATTAGTTGGATCAGCAACTGCTGCTTCTCTAACTGCAGCAGTGAAAGCAAGACGGTTGTCAGTATCGATGTTTACTTTTCTTACCCCGTTACGTATCCCCTCTTGTATCTCCTCGACAGGTACGCCATAGGTTTCGGGGATAGCTCCTCCAAACTTGTTTATCATATCGAGCCATTCCTGTGGCACTGAGCTTGATCCATGCATAACAAGATGAGTGTTTGGGATTGCTTTATGTATTTCTGCAATTCTGCTAATTGCTAATACTTCACCAGTTGGCTTTCTTGTGAATTTATAGGCACCATGGCTCGTACCTATTGCTATAGCAAGAGCATCAACTTTTGTTTTCTTTACAAAATCAGCCGCTTCAGCCGGGTCTGTAAGCAGCATATCTTTAGATAATTCACCTTCGAAGCCATGTCCATCTTCTGCTTCACCTTTCCCAGTTTCTAAAGACCCAAGACAGCCAAGTTCTCCTTCTACGCTTACTCCTACAGAATGAGCAAAGTCAACAACAGTTTTTGTTACATCGACATTGTATTCATAAGTTGAAGGGGTTTTGGCATCTGCTTCTAATGAGCCATCCATCATTACTGATGTGAATCCGTTAATAGCCGCGGAATAGCAAGTGGAAGGATCATTTCCGTGATCCTGATGCATTACTACTGGTATGTTTGGGTATGTTTCTGTAGCCGCAATGATTAAGTGGCGTAGGAAAATTTCTCCTGCATAAGAACGGGCTCCTCTAGAGGCCTGAAGAATTACAGGACTATCCGTTTCTGAGGCAGCTTCCATTATTGCCTGTACTTGCTCAAGGTTATTTACGTTGAAGGCTGGTATGCCATAGCCATTTTCGGCAGCATGGTCAAGTAGGAGTCTTAGTGGAACAAGGGCCATTGGATTCTCAGAAAAGTCATTGGGGCCAAAGCGTGAATAATATCGCTAGGCCAAAGGAACAGGACTTTAGAAGATAAAGGTACGAAATGTCACGCTTTTCTGAGACAAAAATGGCTTTTTAGAGTAAAAGTTATTTTTTTACTAGATCAAAAAAATTCAATATTTATATCCTGCAACGAACAATGCTTCGTCTGAAGATGGTTGAGATCCAGCGACATAGCAACCTTTAGAAGCCTCTGAGTTCGCTTGAGCTCTTGCTAGCAAAGCTTTTTGAGCTGCATGAATATCTCTCCCCTTCCAGGCTTTGATACAAGAGTGCTGTAGGGCTCTTCCATAAGAGAATCCAATGTTCCAATTAGCTTTCCTTATGATTTTATTCATTAAGTTTAAATAAACTGAAGCTGCTTCTTCACTTAGACCACCAGAAAGAAAAACAATGCCTGGTACAGCTGCTGGGACTGATCTCTCCATTGTCTTGATTGTTAATTCCGCAATTACTGCAGGATCTGTTTTTTTGTTGCATTCAGCTCCTTGAATAGTCATTGAAGGTTTAAGCAGAGTCCCTTCTAGATACACATCATTTTGTTCGCATGCCATGTATACCTCCTTGATTACTTCTTCTTGGACTTTGGCTGTTTTATGAATTTCATGTGAACCGTCCATTAATATCTCAGGCTCAATTATTGGTACCAATCCAGATTCTTGAACTGATCTTGCGTATCTTGCCAACCCCCAAGCATTTTCTTTAATGGATAATTTTGAAGGACAACCATCTGATGTTATTTGAAGAACTGCTCTCCATTTAGCGAACCTTGCACCTTGAGCGTAATAATCAGAAGCTCTCTCTACAAGTCCATCTAATCCCGAACAGAAGGTCTCAATGTTGTGCCCCCCAGCTAATGGTCTGAGACCTTTGTCAACTTTGATGCCTGGAATAATGCCTAATTTCTGAAGTTTTTTGACCATAGACTCTCCATCTGTATGGTTCTGAAAGAGAGTCTCTTCGAATAGAATTGCACCACTTATAAATTCCCCAAGGCCTTGTGTCGTAAAGAGCAAACCTCTATATACTTTTCTATTCTCTTCAGTATTTTCAATATTGATAGAAGCAAACCTTTTCCCAATTGTCTTGGTTGATTCGTCTACGGCTAATATGCCTTTACCAGATTTTGCTAACGCAGTTGCAGTTTCTTTTAACTCCTGTTTGTAATAATTAAGTGTCATGGAATAATTAAGTCAATATTAAATATATTTTTCCAGATCTTGGTTAGGAAAGTTTTATTTAGTATCCATTTAGAGGTATAAAAAATAACTTGGATAAGTTCAAATATATCTTTCTCTATTTCTTTTAAAGTATTTACAATTTTATACCCATGCCGGAATATGCCGAATCTATTAATTTCTCACATACTTTCTGGCTATATAAGCCTTCGCTAAGTCCTGGAACAACAGGGAAACCACTATTAATACTTTCTGCCCACCAGGTATGAATTCTATTAACTGGAGCTATCCTCCCATCTTCCCATATCTTCGTAAAGTTTAAATCATCGTCTGGTTTGATTGAATAGAGTTTCTTTCCCTTCTCTGCGAACCAAAGACCAAAACCATGTACATAATCCTTTTGATTATCACTTCCAAGTATTAAAGTCCCTTTGTCTCCATATACTTCAATCCAACAACCTCTGCCATGCCTTGATATAGATGAAAGAGTTACTTGAGCGGGGACAATTGAGTGAGAATTCATGTCAGATAAGTTTAATTGTGCTAAGCAAACATCTTCACTAGTAACCTTCTTAAACGTTTTATCTTTTGGACAAAATCTTTCTTTTATAGAAGTTGAAGTGCTTCCCTTAACTTCAATAGTTGGACCAAAAAACCAATGCAATAAATCAAAAGCATGTGTTCCAAGTGCACCAATTACTCCACCACCTTTCTCTTTTTGAGAATACCAATTCCATGTCCTATTCTCATCGGCTCTACTACTCATAATCCAATCAAGTTTTATTAGCCATGGTGTTCCTATTAAGTTCTCCTCAATAATTCTTTTAGCTTTCATAAAAAGAGGCACAGCTCTATATTCAAAATCAATAGCTACTGAGAGTCTTTTTCTTATAGATATACGTTGAAGTTCCAAAATCTCATCGCTGTTTAAAGCTATGGGCTTCTCTAACAAAATATGTTTTCCTGCATCTAAAGCTTCAATTGCAAGTCTAAATCTATGCTCTGGAGGCGTTGCAATTATAACTGCATCTATATTTGGATCATTCGTTAGAGTGGACCACTCTTTATAACCTGATAGAGAATTGTTGTCTTGAAGAACTTTGTTTAATCGTTCTTTCCTTGGATGCCATATTCCAACAGGAGTTAAGATTTCACTATTGTATAAAGCCGGCAAATGCACTTTTTCACCAAAACCTAAACCTGCTAACCCAACAGAAATTTTTGAATTTGTGCTTAGAGATGAAGCTTTCATTCTATTTCTTTACCTTTGTAAGCATACTATTCTAATTGTCTCCTTAATGAGTAAATATCCATTGCAACTTTGCCATTTAACTGTTGATTGTGGCAACCCATTTATTGATATGTCTTTGAATAGATTGTTTTTACAATCAATATTCATACTTTAAGCGAAATTAGAGTCTATTGCCTTAAACTATTTCTATAATAAATTGCCGTCTATTTTCATTAGATAGCTTATTTCCCTTTCTGATAACCATGTAATGTTAATAATGTTCCAAGTGTTTTCCTTAATTGAGTTCTAGGAATAATTTTGTCAACAAAACCGTGTTCTAATAGATATTCAGCAGTTTGAAAATTTTCAGGAAGTTTTTCTCGCAAAGTTTGTTCAATTACTCTTCTTCCAGCAAAACCTATTAGGGCTTTAGGCTCTGCAAGAATTAGGTCTCCCAGCATTGCAAAGCTTGCTGTTACTCCACCTGTTGTTGGATGAGTAAGGAGTGGCATATATAAATGCCTTGCTTCTCTATGTCGTTCTAAAGCCCCGGAGATTTTAGCCATTTGCATGAGACTTAACATCCCTTCTTGCATTCGAGCTCCACCAGAAGCGCAAATAATTAGTAAAGGAAGTTTCTCGGAAGTTGCTTTCTCTACAAGTCTTGTTATTTTTTCACCAACAACAGATCCCATTGAGCCACCCATAAACCTAAAATCCATGACAGCTAGAGCCAATGGAATATCTTCTACTTGGCAAAGTCCTGTCATGACTCCATCCTTCATCCCTGTGCTTGCTTGACTTTCCCTAAGTCTGTCTGCATATGCACGTCTATCTTTAAAGCCTAGTGGATCTAAGGGGGATAAGTTTTTGTTCAAAGGTTTGAAACTACCCTCATCAACTAATAGTTTGATCCTTTCTTGGCAATTAATTCTATTGTGATGTCCACAGTTGTTGCAAACATTGGCATTGGTCAGTAGATCTTTTCTATAGACCACTTGGCTGCATTCTGGGCACTTGCCCCATAAGCCATCACTTTCGTCTGTTTCTTGGATAACCTTTCCAACAAACTGATCTTTTCTTCTTGCTGCAAACCAATCAAAAAGAGACACAGGATAAAAGTGTTCTGAATCTATTAATTAAACTATCTTACAAAGAATTCTTCAATCCCCCAATCTTTGTCCAAAATCCAGACACTTTGCATAGATATACATGTGAAAGGTGCAAATGGAAAAGCTGCCATGGTTTAAGTCTGTTGAATATTCGCCCTATAAGGCTAAATAATGCAGCTGGTGTAAAAGCCGTTGAGTTACCACTTGTGCCAAGCAATGCCTTTCCTAAAGCAAATAACTTCACGTCTCCATTCCAAAGCAAGGTTCATTGAGTGATATTTGTCCCTATAATTGATAAGAAGCTCATAAACGTGAATACAGTAATTGTGGCTATAAGATGATTCTTAGTTTGTTCATAGGTAATCTTAAATGGATTAATAATTAGAAATATAAAAATGATTACTGCGCTGAATTTAAGTGAAAAATTGCTCACTTCCATCTTATCTATATCTTATATAGATATAATTGTTATTAGCAAATTTATTATATAGGTGTTAAATATATAGCTTAAAGCAGAATCTTCTAGAATAGGATAGATAATATTAGTGAATGTATTGCTATGGTTATTCTTTTTAAGATTCCTTGTTAGTCCGTTTAATTTGCTTTTTCATATAAAGACTTTATAGATAAATAAGAAGGTTGATATTATCGATATAAGCCTTCTTGAAATTGACTTTAAACATTATAAAATTAATGTTTTGTATTTTCTAAATATTATCTTTATAAGTTTTAAATAATTTACTAAGCTGATTTTTTCTCTTCGATTAATCGATGAATAATAGGTGTAAGGATTAATTCCATTGCAAAACCCATTTTGCCTCCGTTAACTACAATACTTGTTGGACTTGACATGAATGAATCATTAATCATTCCTAGAAGATACTGGAAGTCTATCCCCCATTTCTCTCTAGCTCCTTTACGAAAATGGATAATTACAAAACTCTCATCTGGTGTGGGGATGTTTCTGCAAATAAATGGATTTGAGGTGTCAATTGTAGGAACTCTTTGAAAGTTGATATCTGTTTTACTAAATTGAGGACAAATATGATTAATATAATCTGGCATTCTTCTTAGAATGGTTTCTACAATTGTTTCTGCTGAGTAACCTCTTTCTGCATTATCACGATGTATTTTTTGTATCCATTCTAAATTTGTAATTGGAACAACACCTACAAGTAGATCAGCATATTTAGCAACGTCATATCCATCACCGGCAACTCCCCCATGAAGTCCTTCGTAGAAAAGTACATCGGTGCTTTTAGGAATCTCTTCCCAAGGGGTGAATTGTCCTGGTGCTAATTCAGTGCCTAACCTTGCGTTATGCTCTTCAGCTTCTTCTTGGCTATGAAGATAATATCTTTTACTTCCTCCACCATTCTCACCATATGTTTTAAATAGTTCTTCAAGCTTATCGAAGAGATTTGCTTCAGGACCAAAATGAGAAAAGTTCTCGCCCTTAGCAAGTGCTTCTGCCATAGCTTGCTTCATCGGACTTCGCTCAAAACGGTGATAACTATCACCTTCAACAACTGCAGGAACAATCTCTTCTCGAGCGAAAATATGCTCAAAAGCCCTTTTTACAGTGCTAGTTCCAGCTCCTGATGAACCGGTAACAGCTACAACTGGATGACGCTTCGACATCTCCGACTTTACTTTTAAAATTACTTATAGATTTTCGCAGGTCATAGTCTTTGTAGTTGATTCTTCTAGACAGTTTCTTAATCTTGTTATTTATTTAGAGAGCTTCTAGGACCTTGAGAATTTCTTCACCAATTTCTTTGCAGCCCAATTTTTTGCTTGAAGTTCCGCCAATTAAATCGCTGGTGCGGAAACCTTTCTTGAGAACTTTATCAACAGCATTTTCTAGATTTTTCGCAGCTTCTATTTCATTAAGACCAATCTTTAACATCATTGCAGCTGAAAGAATCATAGCAATAGGGTTTGCAAGATTCTTGCCTGCTATATCAGGTGCTGATCCATGAACAGGTTCAAAAACCCCTGGTCCAGAAGACCCTAGGGATGCTGAGGGCAACATGCCTATAGATCCAGTTAGCATTGCTGCTTCATCACTTATGATATCGCCAAATAAATTTCCAGTAAGAATGACGTCAAATTGGTCGGGACTTCTCACTAGTTGCATGGCAGCATTGTCAACATATTGATGATCAAGGATTATATCTTGGTATTTCTTACCTATATTAATTACTCTCTCTCTCCAAAGTTGGCTTACATCTAGAACATTAGCTTTATCAACTGAACATACTTTTTTTCTTCTTTTTTCAGCTAATTCAAAAGCTATTTTAGCTATTCTATCTATTTCATGGTTAGTGTAACTCATAGTATTAAATGCTCGTTCCCCACCTTTTTCAAGCTTTATTCTTCCTTTTGGATGCCCAAAGTAAATACCTCCTGTTAGTTCCCTAACTACAACAAGGTCAACATTTCTAATAATATCTTCCTTTAAAGAACTTGATCCTATTAATGCTTCAATTATCTTTACTGGCCTAATATTTGCAAAGAGACCTAGTTCAGATCTTAATCGTAGCAATCCAGTCTCAGGCCTACTTTCCCTTGGTAATGAGTCGAATTTTGGATTCCCAATAGCAGCCAAAAGTACAGCATCAGAGTCCTTGCATGTTTGCAATGTATCTTCAGGCAAAGGGTTTCCAGTTGATTCAATTGCACTACCACCAAAAGATTTCTTATCAAAATTAAAAATAAGGTCATGTTTATTCGCTAAAGCCAAAAGAATCGTTTGAGTCACATTAGAGATTTCAGGGCCAATACCATCTCCGGCTAGGAGAGTAATTTTGTAATCTTTCATGGTTTTGCTTTCTGTACTTTGTGTATCTAAAACAATGATTTTAAGTTATTGATTCAGTTTTCTTAAGGCTTTGGCTATTTCTGGAAGTTTTTTGAAATTAGCTGCACATCTCAGCCAAAGCTTGTTTGAGATTGCTGGGAAACCACTAATTGTTTGCCCTGCTTCAATATCAGTATGAATGCCACATTTAGAGCTCGCAATTACATTTGCACCAACCCTGACTCTATTAGCAACACCTACTTGACCGGCAAGAATGACACCGTCGCCTATCGTTGCTCCACCTGCAATTCCTACTTGTGAAGCCATTGCACAATTTCTACCAACAGTAACACCATGACCTATTTGAACAAGATTATCTATTTTTGTTCCAGCTTTTATAAGAGTTTGTCCCACAGATGGACGGTCAATTGTTGTCCCACATCCAATCTCTACACTATTTTCTAAAACTACAATTCCGGTTTGTGGCATTTTTTTCCAGCCTTTATTTGTTGGAACAAAACCAAAGCCTTCTGATCCAATTACAGCATTTGAATGTACAACACATTCATCACCTAGTTTAGAGTTAGGATGAATTACAGCATTTGCATGTAATACATTATATTTTCCAATTTGAACATTATTATATATAACTACCCCTGGGTAAATTATAGTAAAGTCATCAATTTTACTTCCTGATTCAATATATACATTTGCCCCAACAGATATATTTTTTCCTAATTCAACGTTGTCTCCTATAACCGCAGATTTATGGATCTCTCTTATAGGGATGAATACAGGGTATAGTTTCTCTAAGATTTCTGCAAATCCAATTCTTGGATCTTGTACAGCTACCCAAGAAATATTTTTTGAAACAGCCTTTTGAATCAATGATTCTTGATTTGGAAGTATTAAAGCAGAGGCTTTTGTTTTATCAAAATGGTTTATTAAATAGCTTCCCTTTTCTAGAAAACTAATTTCACTCTCTTTTGCATGTTCTAATGAAGCGGCTGAGTTTATTTCCGGATTAGAAAGAATAGAGTATCTCTCTACTCCAGATTCTCCTTTTTCTAGGAACTCTAATAATTGATTGAAAAACATTGCTTTAGGCATTTTGGGAAAGGAAAAATAGCTTCTTAAATAATTAGATCACTGGAAAGTACAAGAAAATCCCTATGAACAACAACAGGTGATTGTTCTAATTTTATAGGATTAATAATTCTATCTCTTAAAGCATCACTACTTAAAGAGCTTATTCCTTTTGCAATTTCTTTGCCTTCTACACTTTGAATTACCACAGGTTGATTTGCTGAAAAAGTTCCTTCAACATTTTCTATCCCAACAAAGAGAAGAGAAGCACCTTTGTGCTGTATTGCACTTGACGCCCCCTCATCGATATAAATAACTCCTTGAGTATGAAGTGCATGAGCTAACCAGCTTTTTTTTGAACCTAAGGGGTTCGGACTTGGGTGAAATACTGTTCCGCCTCTTGAACCATTTAATATTTTTTCTAAGATATTTGGTTCCCTACCATCTGCAAGCTGAACTGTAATGCCATTTGAAGTTGCTATCTGGGCTGCTATTAGTTTTGTCTTTATGCCTCCTGTACCCCAACTACTATCATTAATAGATTTATTTTGGATGTCTTTCAACTCTTTCGTACTATGAACATCGCTTATAGGCTTTGCTTGCTTATTAGTCCTTGGGTTTGAGGAATAGAGCCTATCGATATCAGTTAGTAGAACTAATTGATCGGCTGATGTAGCAGTTGAGACTAAAGCAGAAAGTGTATCATTGTCGCCATATTTAAGCTCTTCATTTGAGATTGAATCATTTTCATTAATTATAGGAAGTACTTTCCAATCAAGAAGTTTTTTAATTGTCAAAGAAGCACTATGGAAACATTTTT
This sequence comes from Prochlorococcus sp. AG-436-O09, assembly GCA_003209775.1. Classification (GTDB taxonomy): domain Bacteria; phylum Cyanobacteriota; class Cyanobacteriia; order PCC-6307; family Cyanobiaceae; genus Prochlorococcus_E. The sequence continues at coordinate 59,401 of QCPN01000001.1, forward strand.
TTGATTCAAAGTCTGAGCGAGTTAAAAGTATTTGGGCCACATTGAATCCATGACTTTGCATTGCTTTTTCGTATAGAGACATTAAATAGCCTTGGCCTACAGCCGCAATAGCTTGTAATTCATTAAGATCATTTGGTCTTTTCTTTATACCAAGACGATTACAACCTAAGCCTACCGCTCCACTTGACACTATTATGACTTGATCTCCTTTGTCCTTAGCTTTTGCTATACATCTACAGTAGGCCTTAATCATATACTCTGTATCAAACTCTGCAGAACCTCTAAGTAAACTAGTTCCTATTTTTATAGTCCATAGTTTCATTTTTTTATGGCCCCGAATAGCGATGCTATTTTTAGTTCAATTCTCTGCATCTTACTATTTAAATATGGAAGACCATCTGAGTTGGTGGGCTTAACTAATATTGTATATATTCCTAGTCGATTACCAGCAAGGATATCTGTGAAGAGCCTGTCACCAATAATGGCGACCTCTGTTTTTCGTTCTCCAGTTTTAGTTAAGTAATTTAAAAGCTCTTTTCTACTAGGTTTAGATGCTTTATATGAGTAGGTTAGATTAACTTGATCTGCAATATTTTTTATTCTATTTCTTGAAGGATTATTGCTTATTAGATGAAGGTTGAAATAATTCTTTGATATCTTTATCCAATCTTTAACTGAATTATTAATAAGATCTTCTTTCCTTGGTAGGAGTGTGCCGTCAACATCTAATAAAAGAGACTTAATCCCTCTAGACAGTATCTCTGAATGAGAGAGATTTATAATAGACACCCCGCTATCCCATCTAGGCACAAGTAGTTTTAGTTCCATTTGTTCTAGAAATCTCTCTGCTCGAGCTCTGCTTCTATAATTGGTTGGATTTTATCAAACTCTTCTCCTTCAAGAACTATTGCCTTACCATCTTTTATTTCTCCTACTACAAAAAACGGATCTAGAGGAATATAAAGTCCGTATTCTTCATTTTCTACTTTGAAATTAACAAGTAATTCGTATAATTCAGAGTCTTCGTCGAAATCTTTCTCCTCCAACTCTTCTGGCTCCGGTTCTTCTAGTTCTCCAGTTATAGTTAGTGTTACTGCTGAACGAATCAGTCTTAAGTCATACTCTTGAAGAACAACATCAGCGACTTCAAGAATTGGTTCTTTTTTTTGAATGGTTTTTATGAGCTCTGGGTCGTCATCGTCTCTCAAACGAAAAAGAGATACAGGTGTATCAACTGGAGTGAGAAGAACATATTCAGTCTCTTTAATAGGAACTATTTGTTCTAAGAAGCAGAGTAGTTCATTGCCATTACTGTCATTAACTAGAAGAGTGGGTACTTCATTATTGTTCGGAGCTTTGGATTCTGACATTAGATTTTTAAAGGTTTAATGGCTCTACAAGGACTTTGTAGGCAACTTTAATTTGGATATAGGGCAAAGATCAGGACCTTCTCTAAGCCACTGTTCAAGTAGAAGGGCGGCAACTGCACTGTCAAGCTGTCCTGTTCGATCGTTTTGAAGATTGAACTTTTGACCAGCTTCCCAGCTGCTGCTGTGTTCATTAACCCAAGCTAATGGCAAACCAAGTTTAATTGCCATTTTTACTCCATATTTATGGCAATAGGATGCCTGAATTGTGAATTTGCCATTATCGTCTAGAGGTAATCCAACAACCAAACCATTAACTTTTCTGTATAGACAATGTAATTCTATAGTCTCAAAATCTTTCTGAAAAGACTTCCTATTAATAGAGGGGAGCTTAGTAACTGTTATTCCAAGAGGATCGCATCCTGCTAAGCCTATTCTCTTATGACCATAATCGATACTTAGAACAGAGGTTGGTTTTGGTTTTAGCAACTTTTTAATACTTAAACTAACTAGGGAGATGGAATCGGGATGTTAGGAGGATTTAGGGCATCAAGCATAGTGCCTAGGGAAGAGTTTTTTGTAAGAGAGAGCTTCTTTTCACATCTTTTTAAATTGCTCTTGCTCATTAGTACTTTCTGGTTAATTTCTTCTAATCCAATGAGCTTAAATAGGTGCCTTAAGTCATCATCCTTGCTATCACACTCTACAGTCAAGGAACTATCCTTAGTAGTAATTGTTTTGATAATTGAAGGTAAGGCATATTTTAATCTTTCATCCCATGCTATATTTCTTATGACTCTAAGTGTATTAATATCATCAGGGAAATTCTGTTGTATTATGCCAGCTATGGCTACCGATTTTCTAAGGCTGTGAACATAAAGTATACGAGTTAGCTTGACACTTAAGTGAGCTATATCGGATGGTTTACGATCTATTATACTCCTTAACTGAAGTGATTGTCCTGAATTTTCTATTCTCCAAAGATCCTCTGAATTATCCATAGTTACTTGTTCCCAGGTAAAGGAATTTCTTTCCTCAAGAGACTTATAGTTATCATTTTCATTTAATTTAATTTTATTAGAAGACCATACACTTATGACATCTTGAGGTTGAAATCCTAGTTCCCTTAAAATAGAAAGCTCTTCTAAACTATCAATTGGATATTTTAGAATCCAATTGTTAATATTAGTCATCTTCACGTCTAAAGAATATTTTAAAAGCCTTAATCTTATCTCCCTTAATGTATTATACTCTGGAGTATTATATATTTTTGGGAAGGAAATTGACCAGCATGTACCTCTTCTATTGGTTGGCTTAATTAATATTGAGGCTATTAAGGAGTTTCCTTCTGTTGCAACCAAGCAAACTGGTTGTTTTTTTGAAACTAAGTTTGAGAATGAGCCCTCAATTTTGGCTATCCAGCCTCTAAGAAGAAGTAAATGCAGGTTTTTTAATGGAGATAATTGTCTTTTTCTACCAAGATAGTAGAGATGGTGAATACGAAGAAAACCCACACTTATCTCTTTCCTAGATCTTTCTGTTGACAATGGATGAAGCTCTCTTTTCAATTTTCTTCGGGAAGCTTGCAACTTTACTATTAATTATATTAGCTAGGTCTGATGATAACTAGTGGTGTTTGCTCATCTGCATTACCTGCAGGATTTGATCTTAATGCTGTAGAAATTAGTTCCGTATCAGTTCCTTTGCTAGATGCGAGTATTTTTACTTTGCCTAGGTCATTAACATCAACTACTGCAACGTGTGCGCCTAATTCCTTTGATAGTTTTTGGCAATAGCATTTAGCATCTTTGGGACCTAGCACTATAACTTGATCATAAGGAACTGTCGTACCTGTTATGTCATCTACTAGTCTGGCTTGCTCTCCTGCAAGTCTATAAAAAACACCTTTGATTTGAAAAATCTTAAATAAAGAACCAATTAACCAGGCTAGAACAACTCTAACTGGACCTACTTCATTAATAAGTGATTGCATCCCACATGCTGTAGCCAGACTACTTGTTGGGTGAAAGAAATAGCATAAAGCCTTTGAGAGAAGGGAGGTTGCGATCACACTTGGATGTATGTATCTACCTTGCATAATTGCTAAAGGTGTTTCACCTATAGTTACGATATCTCCAGGCAATATCTTCTCAAATGTATACTTGTAAATTGTACTTACTGGGTCATCAAGTACTCCTAGCTTATGTGTTTTTATTGGTATGGAAGTATGAGTATGTGTGCTGGTGATATTATTATCAAGCTCTATTTCTAAATCTGGAAATTTAATTGGAGCAACAAAACCATTTCTGCAGTTCTTTCTTCCAAAAGGACCATAGCTTACCCATAGAATATCAATCCATAGGCTATTAATATCTTTAAGATGGTTTGTATCTTTTGTATCTTTTAAAGTTAACCTAAAATCTACAATTGCTGATGAGTGATTTTTTATTATAAAAGCCTGCCAATAATTATCTTTTCTATTATTTAAACCTATATTCTTAGGCCTTAAACTAGTTGTAACTATGATGTTATGTGTTTCTGCCTCACTTAGAATTACTGGTAGTAATTTGAACTCTGGAATCATAACTTCAAATCTTTTATGAGGGTTTCTTATTTCAATGCTTCCTTCTATTTCTATTGATGAGCTCAACTTATTTACTTTTATTCCGATGGGCTCTAAACTAAGAGGAGAATCATTATTTGACAAATTAGACAATAGTATAAAAGTTGAAATAGATAGAATTATTATAAATATAATAAGCATAATTTCATTGTTGCTAGTGGTCGAAACTATTATAAAGAAATTTTTATTTCTTTTATGTAAAATTAGCTATTTATAATATTCTTATCTTGGTTCAGTGTAACCATCCTTAGCAGCTTCACTGTTATATTCGTTGAAGCTTTTTATTGTAATATTAAAGTCAGGTGGATTTAGTCCAGAAGCCTTACTGATAGCCTCATTAAGTTGATCTATTGGAATCTGACCTTCTTTATCTAGTTGCACCTCACCGTCTCCGTTAAGGATAACAACTTGTGGAATATTCCCATGCCAATAATAAGCTGGATCGTTTTTGTTATTTGTATTTACTCCTTGCAGTTCATCTGTAGTAATTGGAATTATATCTATAGAAGTTGTCCATAGTAATTTTAATCCTGATATGACTGGTGCATATTGTTTGCTAGTAGCACTGTCATCTAAATAGTAAAATATTACACTGGTTCTTTTATTATTAATTGAGTTAGATATGCTTGATGCTGGTGGAACCATAGAACCATTGCCCGCATATATCGGAAAGATGTTACCATCAAAACTGTTAGTGTCTCTTGCAGAGTATGCTGGCTGAACTGATATACAAACTAAAAATATCACGCCTATGAATGATGCAATAATTCTATTCATTATTTATTGTTTAGTATGTTCAATATATTCGGAATAAATTGAATTGTTATGTGATTCATTTATCTTGAAATAGTTCTTCCCATTCCTTGGGCGATTCCTTTGCCAACAAGACCTATAGCTCGGCCGAGTATATTTGTTAGAACTATAACCATCAAGTCTCCAAAATACTTCAACATTGCTTGAAGTTGAGGAGCTAGGGCATCTCTAGTTTCAACTAATAGGGTTACTTGCTTTTGCCACCAACCTAGATGCTTAAGATCTTTATCTCTTGCCTCACTTACCAAGCAAATCTCTATTTTCCCATTGCTTAGTTTGAATAACTGACGTTTGCTTTCATATAATTGAATTGGACGTTCTATCAAGTACTGCCATCTACGTTGACTATTAAGTTGATTTCGAAGTCTTTCAAGTTCTCTCGTGGAAAAGAACTTTGGCTTTAGAAGGTACTCTCTTAGCTCTGGCCAATCTGAACATGCACTAATTAATTCAGCACCAATTAATTCACTTGTTCTTAAAATCCAATTCATTATTAAGGTCTCTAGATTGATAAGTGCTCTTGGATCATCAGATGTAAGTAAATTTCCTTCTACCAATATAGGTTTATTAAGTATTAATGGATCGAGAAAAATTGAAGGGTCTGGAAGCTCTTCGTCTTTTTCGGTCAGATCAGATATAGCTATTAATTTATCTGAAACAGATATAAGTTCACCATTACTTATAATCCTATTATAAGTTCCACAAATATCTCTTAAAACTTGTTTCCTAAGCTCAGTCTCCAATGAAGACCAATTATCTATATAATTAACCTCATCAACTTCTATTTCTTGTAGTCTTTTAAAGACTTTATTTAGTTGATCTAAAATTATTATAAGTAGTAGCTTTTGCTTATTATGATGTAAGCTTTGGATGGCAAATATAGAACCTGTATTGTTTTCTACTCCAGATTCTATTGCTAATTTACTACGTCTATAGATTTCATTCCATACGGCCTTAGAATTCTTTTCTGAAATATTAATATTAGTTGAATAAAATCTTTTGTTATTATTAGTATTCTCATCATTTGTAAGCAGTGACATATATATTGGTGACCAAAACCAAATTAATAATGATTTGGCTAGTGAGACCTCGCGCTTTCTCCCTCTGGTTGCTATTAACAAGAATATGTTATTTGTATTTGATTTAGAAATTCCTTCAAGCCTTTTAAGTTCTCTATTTATATTTTCAAGGCTATTGGATAGGAGCCAACTCCCTAGATTATAAAGAGATATATTTTTTGGAGTGTCATTTTCGAGCAAGTCGTTAAGTCTAATAACTCTCCCTCCATTTATAAGGTTGTCTATCGAAGTATTGAGCAAATCTATATCTGGATCTTGGAGGATTCCCTCGCATTCAAAATTTAGAAGTTGAGTTGGCTTTAACGAAAGTTTTGGTGGAAGTAAAATGAGAACAGGGGAGGGATTCCATTTCTCTTTAAGATGCTTTATCTCATTTCTTGCAGTAGTTTCTAGCTCCAGGCTATCTATTGACCAGATTACTAGTGATGGATGTCTGGTTAAATACTTTTGTCTTAGAAATACCTCTATAGATTTGTTTTTTGCAGTTAGTTGAAGCGATAGTGTCTCACCAAGTAGATCCGGTGCAATTAGTAAGATTTGCTTAGAAGCGCCTTCAATCAAACCGTTTTCCAGAAAATACTTACTATAAAGCTAACTAATTTTCCTCCTCTCTTCCAGTCTTTGTTTTCTTGAAATGGGTTTTTCCAGTTTTTAGGAGAATTATCTAGCAGGTTCCCATGTTCTGAGAAGTTATATCGTTTATATTTTGGTTCTTGGTAACACTTATTGCTTCAGTTAGATCTATTTTTCCATCATAAAGGGCTCTACCAATGATTACACCGCAAATCCCGTAATGCTCTAATGGCAATAAAGATAAGATATCTCCAATAGTTCCTATTCCCCCAGAAGCTATAACAGGAGCATTTGAGGCTGATGCTATATCTTTTAAGAAATCTAAATTTGGTCCCGCAAGTGTTCCGTCAGTTGATATATCTGTACTGATTATCGCACTGATGCTGCTCTGAGAAAGGTTTTTAACTAGATCGGTTGCTTTTGTTTTACTCTGATTGATCCAACCCCTTGTTGCTACTCTTCCATCCTTAGCATCTATTCCTACAATTATTTTCCCTGGATATTTTGAAGAAAGCTTATTAACTATTTCTGGCTTCTCTATTGCAATTGTTCCCAAAATTACGCGGTCAATTCCTGTATTTATTAAATCTTCAGCCCTTTGTTGGCTTCGTATACCTCCCCCAATTTGAATGGGTATCGTCAATTCTTTTTTAATAGCCTTAATAGTAAGATCGTTAACTGGTTTTCCGGTTTTAGCTCCATCGAGATCCACTAAATGTAGACGTGTTGCACCCTTCTCTTGCCAAATGAGTGCTTGCTGGATTGGGTCGCTACTAAATTCAGTTACAAGATTGTAATTTCCTTGATGAAGTCTTACGCACTTGCCTCCTAGGAGGTCAATAGCTGGAATGATTTCAATCAAAATAATTTTATTATCTTCTTATATCCTGCATTGCTATGGTTTTGTTTGCAAAGCGCTTAACGCGCTTGAATAGATGTAAACCTGCTTTGAAACTGTGAAAACTCTTGTTATGGGAGGTACTCGCTTTGTAGGGAGGACCTTGGTGAAAAAATTAATAAAGAAAGATTATGACTTAACAGTGTTTACTCGTGGTAAGAATCCTGTTCCAGAGGATGTTCTTCATATAGAAGGCGATAGGAACTCTGACGATCTCAATAAACTAAAGGGTATGAAATTTGATGTAATCATTGACAGTTCTGGAAGGAATCTAGATCAGACAAAAAATGTAATTGATATTACCGGTCCACCATCCCATCGCTTTCTCTATGTTAGTTCAGCTGGAATCTATAAAGATTGCTTTTCCCTGCCTTTAGATGAAGGTTCAAAGATAGATGAATCTAGTAGACATATTGGTAAGGCGCATACAGAAGAATGGTTGAAGCAATCGGGGATTCCTTTTACTATCTTTCGCCCAACATATATATATGGCCCAGGAAATTACAACCCAATAGAAGAATGGTTCTTTGATCGAATTGTACATAACCGTCCTATTCCAATGCCATTGGATGGAAGTACTATTACTCAACTTGGTCATGTTGAAGACTTGGCAGATGCTATGCTTATAAGCCTTGAGAAAAATGTTGCTAAAGATAGTATTTATAATTGCTCAGGTAAAAAAGGAATTACTTTCAAAGGTCTTATATATGCTGCATCAATAGCTTGTGATAAGGATCCTAATGAGATAAAATTAGTTTCTTATGATCCTAAAGGACTTGATCGAAAAGGAAGGAAAGTATTTCCGCTTAGGATTAATCATTTCCTAACAGATATATCTTTAGTAGAAAGAGAATTGAATTGGAATCCTAAATATAGTCTTGAAAAGGGATTATTAGATAGTTTTAAAAATGATTATTTGAAAAACTCTAAAACACAACCAGAATTTAAGATAGATATTGATATTATTGGTTATTAATATACCTAAGTGCAGAAAATATTGACATAACTATTGCAGCCCAAAGTAGCATATAGCCAAGTTCATTTATAGGAATTAGCAAGTTATTTAAGGTTAACTGCTTGGGCCATAAAATTAATAAGAAACTTAAAAATTGAAGAGTTGTTTTTAATTTAGCTTCTATGGAAGCCGAAGCATCCTTTTTACTATTAGATCTCCATGCTGTAATAAAAATCTCTCTACTGATTAATAACCATATGGCCCATATAGGAAATGTTTTTAATTGTGATATCCATAAAAGGGGCGCTAGGCTCATTATTTTGTCAGCTAAAGGGTCAATTTTTGATCCCCATGATGAACCTCCTCCGGCTTTTCTTGCTAGGAACCCATCCAGCCAATCAGTTAAAGCTCCTATTAAAAGAAGGCACCACGCGATAAATATCTTGTTTTGAGAAAGTAAAAGAATTAAAGGTAATCCGAGAAATAATCTTAAGATGCTAAGAGAATTGGCAGAATTCCTATAATTTAGGTTTGTTTTTAATTTCATATTTATTACTTATATGTATATGAAATTAGCATAATTATCCTCCTCAGGTAGTTTTTGATTTAGAGGAAGTAGTAGGGGCATTAACATTGATTTGTTTTACATTCTATATATATACCTTTGTTTTAGTATGCTTGTACGAGTATAGTTTGTTGAAAATGTATTGGAAAGGGTGACTTATTTCCTTCTATTTGCTTTAGCTGCCTCACTGGTGTCAATGCTTTATATTGTGCGTCGATTAGAGGATAGCTAGTTCTTTCTCACTATTCTCTTGACTCGAATTATTTGATATTGTTTATTATTTGCTGATTTCATGAAACCTCTGAGACTTAAATTAGGCACTGGATCCGATGTTAAACTCTCTTTAGAAAATCTTTGCGAAAAATCTAATATAAACGGTTTTATACTAGGAGTCGTTGGAGATCTCTCTGCAGCTGTTTTTCAATGTCCTAATAAGCAAGATAAAACTTTTTTAGGAGGCAAGCTGGAAATTATTACTTTAAATGGTTCTTTATCTCCAGGTTTCGTTCATTTACACCTTAGTATTTCAGACACAAATTGTCAGGTTTGGGGAGGACATTTAGAGAAAGGTTCTATAGTTTCAAAAGGAGTAGATATTCTTATTGCAGTTCTTTCGGATGCTAATCCTGGATTATCTTCAGATTCTGAACTTTTAGGTAGTAAATCAAACTCAAGATTAGAGATAGCTACTTTGCCTGATTGTCCTTGGTCAGCTAGAATTACAAGATTATTAGACTCAAGCAAAACTACATATAATAATATTTTGGTCAAAGATGATAATGATTTTAACATCATCAAGGAACGAAGTGGAAGTTCGACCTTTCCCCAAGTATTTATCGATGGAGAATATATAGGAGGTTATACAGAGTTCCTCTCTTATTTTTCCTCTGGTAAACATTCAAATTCTTAAATTTATAAATGAATATTGATTTGTTTATCGATAAATTCAACAACTATTGGTCTTCTAAACCTATATGGTGTAAGCCTTGGACGATTCTTCTAACCGGTTTATTGATAATTTTTACCACCTATTTCTTTGCTCCATTTTTTTGGATTAAGCTATTATCCTTTATCATTATCTCACTCTGGTGGTATTTATTTCTTATACTTGCACCTTCTATAGATCACCAAATCAAAGACCTATAATAATCATTTAATGTCCAATTCATTTCATATAAGGGCTTTAGATGATAGTGATGTAAGTATGGTTACATACTGGTCAAGGAATGAAGGCTTCTCTCCTGGTTTAGGAGATGTTTCTATATATAAAAATACAGATAAGCAAGGATTATGGATAGGCTGTCTAGATGACTTTCCAATTGGTTGTATTGCAGGAGTTAAATATAATTCTCTATATGGGTTCATTGGATTATTTATTGTAGACAAAGCTTATAGGGGTAATGGTTACGGCGTTAAACTTTGGAGACATGTTATTAACAATCTTTCAAATGTTTGCTGCTTAGGCATAGAAGCTGCACCAGACAGAATTTCTGATTATCAAGAATGGGGATTTAAGCCCTCCTCTAAGACAACTAGATGGATAATAGATGTTAAGGATATTTCCCCAACAAATGAAATACTTTCACATTTGAATGAAGACTATTTTCTTCTAGAAGGAAATCAGATCCCTAGAAATATTATTCAAAATTATGATGCAAACAAAGAAAATACACCTAGACCACATTTTATATCTGATTGGCTTTCTCATAAGTTAGGAACAGTTCTTGCCATTGTTAACACCAAAGGTTTATGTGTTGGCTTCAGTCGAATAAGACCCTGTCTTTTTAAAAATGGTAATGGTTATAGGATTGGTCCATTAGTTGCTGATACTCCATTCCTTGCCTCGGCTCTAATTAAAAGTCTTCTAATAAAGTATCCAGGATCAACCTTAATTGATTCACCTGGCCTTAATCCATATGCCAATGAATTGCTTAAATCACTTGGCTTTCAACCTTTGTCTCATACAGTTAGAATGTACAAAGGTAAGCAACCAACTATATCAATGAAGGAGATATATGGCTTAGCATGCCTTGAATTAGGATGAATTCGTAACTAATGCTAGGCATTTATTCCTTTGCGAAGGATTTTTTTTTCTACACTAAGTTCATTCTCTAATTGTTTTATAAGTTTAGAAACAAGTTCCTGAAATTCTGGCTGGCAACCTTTAAATGCAGCTTTATGACGTATAGATTCATTCCTGGTTCTTAGGTCAGTCAACATAAGCTGTAGAGAGTCTATTTTGGCATTGGTTTCCATAGGATCTATGCTTAAAGTTAATTATTGCTTATAGTATTAAAGCTCTCAAGAGCTTTTTGCATTGTCAAGGCATTGTTTTCTTCACTACTAGTTATTTCTATAATTTCCCCTTTTGCTTTTGTTGTATTTAATGCTTCAATGCAACTTCTTGCTACTAACCTCCTAGGGATTGATCCTTCTTCTTGAGTATTCCTTTGTGTATATAATATATTCTCTTTCCCTAAATTTTCTTCTGATTCTTTAAGTCCACCAGGCCTAATGATTGTCCAATCTATCCCACTATTAATTACCTTATTTTCTCCTATATTCTTCCAGATAAGTATTAATCCAAATAGATTCAATGGGTGAAAGAGTTTCCCTGTACATAGTGAGCTTACAAGAATAATGCGTTTAACTCCAACTCTCTTGCAGCTATCTACTTGATTACCAACAGCAATTGCATCAATTTTAGCAGGACCTGTTAAGTCAATATTAGGTCTTGCTCCTGTAGCAATTATCAAAGCGTCAACTCCTGCTAAAGCATTATCAAGCTCATTCCTATTAAATAATGATAATCTTTCTATTTTGCAGGATTGTAGTGAAGGAGGTAAAATGGATCCCTTCCTGGTAATTAGCTTTACTTCATATCTTTTCTTTAGAGCTTCCTCTGCGACTCTATAGCCTGTTTTTCCTGAGGCACCACTTACGGCAATCTTCACATTTAAACCTTTGATCTAATTATATTTTAACGTCTTTCTTCTATTGATGAGAGTATATATGTAAATAAATTATGCTTTCTTAGAAATAACTGGTTTTTTCCTTAAAGGGAACATTTCTTTGCATAGATCACAAATTCTTCCATCACAACTTCTTGCTTGACAGTACTCCCTTCCATAGAAAATTATCTGCAAGTGCAAAATATTCCATTTTTCTTTAGGGAAAAGAGCTTTTAGATCTCTTTCTGTTTCTTTTACATTTTTACCAGATGTTAGCTCCCATCTTTGGGCAAGCCTATGTATGTGAGTGTCAACAGGAAAAGTGGGCATTCCGAAAGCCTGAGCCATGACAACACTAGCGGTCTTATGTCCTACCCCTGGTAAGGTTTCAAGGATTTTAATTTCACTTGGAATTTGATTGTTATATTGATTAATTATTATCTCTGATAATTTGTAAATGTTTCTTGCCTTTGTCTTAGCTAAACCAAGTTGCTTAATGTAATTGAAGATATTCCTTTCTCCCAGCTCATACATTTCTTTTGCTGTTGAAGCATATTTAAAAAGATTAGGACTTATTTCATTTACTTTTTTATCTGTCGATTGAGCACTTAGCAATACAGCAATAAGTAAAGTGTATTCATTTATGTGATATAAAGGAATAGGTGGATTAGGATACTTTTCAGATAGTCTTATCATTATTAAATTAGCCCTTTGCTTCTTGTTCATCTGCTTTTATCCTTATAAGTTGTGAGTGATTTACACCTACAAATTACTAATCTCAGTCATCATTATGGAGATCATACAAGAAATGAGCAAACTTTAAATTCGGTCAGCTTATCTCTATACAAAGGTGAGCTCTTAGGTTTACTTGGACCATCTGGTTGTGGCAAGACCACCTTGCTTCGTCTTATTGCTGGCTTTGAGAAACCATCTGAAGGATCAATTGTTTTTCAAAATCAAATTATATCCTCATCGTCTTTTCTATTGCCCCCTGAGAGAAGAGGAATTGGGATGGTTTTTCAAGACTATGCATTGTTCCCTCATTTAAATGCGTGGGATAATGTTTGTTTTGGTCTAAGCCAATCTCAAGACAATGGAAGAGCAAGTTGGCTTATGGAGTTGCTTGGACTTGAGAATTTAAGAAAGAGATTCCCCCATGAACTTTCTGGTGGGCAACGTCAGAGACTTGGCTTGGCAAGGGCTTTAGCTCCAGGAACGTCTTTGGTCTTGTTGGATGAACCTTTTAGTAGTCTTGATGTAGAAGTAAGACTTCGCTTACGAAATGAGTTGTCTAGAGTACTGAAAACATGCTCAGCATCTGGGATATTAGTAACACATGACCCTCAGGAAGCACTAGGTATATGCGATAGAGTTGCGATTATGAGAGAAGGTTTAATTCACCAATGTTCTTATCCTATTGAAATACTAACAAGGCCAGAAACACCTTTTATTGGTAACTTTGTACTTCAACATAATTTAATTAGAATATCATCTAATAATGGTTCATATGTAACACCATTTGGCAATATCGTTGTTAAATCACATTTAATCAAGGGGATTCCTCATACCCTTATGGTTGATGAGAATTCATTTGAAATTACTTTATCTTCAAGTGCAAAAGGTATTATAAAAGGTAAGGAGTTTGATAATACATGCTGGGTTTTCCGCATAGAATATTGCGATCATATTGTTAGGGTCTCTTCTCCATTAGACTCTGAGTTAAGTATTGGGGACCATTGCGAATTAAAGTTTATATCTGGCAAATATGGTTATTTGTTTCCTGGATGTATCACATGTCTTCTTAAATAAATTAATAGTTCTTATTTACGATTTATCAATTATCAAGTTATCTTCCACATAGGCATTTACCTCCCTTCCAATTAGAACATTTTTGACGCTTACATTTCTTCTTCTTAAAAGCATAGAGTGCTGATCTTTTTTTATAAACAGGAGAATTCTCTGACATGTGAAATTCCATCTATAAATAAGGATTTTTAATGCAATTGAGATCTATTATCATAAAAGAATAAAGTTTCTCTTGGTTTTTTATGTCTATTTATTTCTTTACCTTGTATCATTTGTATATGCAAGGATTAACAATTTGCTAACAGTCCTTACTTCTTGATCTATATCTATTCTTGTCATGACTGATTCAATTCTCAGAAAACTGAATTTAAAGTCAAGCCCCTCTGGTAGAGCAATAGCTCAACCAATGGATCATGCATTGGTTGAGATGCTATACCAGCATTTAACACTAGAGAGAAAAGCAAGTGCTCAATATTTTGCTATTTCCATATGGTTTGCTGAGAGAGATCTCACTGGATTTTCAAATTTTTTCAAACAAGAATCATTCGATGAGCACGAGCATGCTATTAATTTTGCTAATTATTTAGTTGCCAGAGGGCAGACAGTCGTTCTTCATGATCTAACGGCCCCAAAGCAGAATTGGGATAGCATAGAAGATGTAATTGCTGAATCTTTCCAAATGGAGGCTGATGTCACTACCTCTATTCATCAAATATATTCTGTTGCTGAAAGGACTAGTGATACAAGAACCAATGTCTTTTTAGATCCAATAATAGAAAGTCAAACCCAATCAGAGGATAATTTCGCACATATTTTAGCTAGGGTTAAGTTTGCTAATAATCAACCATCTGCGATTTTGATTATTGATGGTGAATTCGAATCAAATAAATAGCTTTTTATATTTTAATTTCAAGTGGTCTTTGGCATAATTCATAGAATAACATTGCTGAAAGACTTGTTTGATAGGTGTTATTGAATTCATTTGATATTTCAATTAATTCCATTCTTCTTTTTTTAAGATTTAAAATCTCACGTAATAGTCTTTCTCTAAGCAACTTATCTTTTGAAATACTATGAGAGATAGACACGTTTTTGTATCTTTGACGTATGTATTCAATCTCTCTGCATAAACTTCCCATTAAGGAGTCGGATTCTGTTAAATACTGATACATTTTAGGCGGATAGCGGAGAGTCTTCAACAAATTCTGGAGCAAGGCTCAATGTACTTTCCCCTGATGGGGCAAGGAGTAGCTCTGCAGATCTAAGTCTGCTAATTAATCGTGTGGATGTAACTCGAGTTGAACCAATTAATTCTCCAATCCTCTCATGGGTAAGTCTGAAGGGTAATTGACACCAGTCGCCGCAACGTCTACCGAGCCTATTGACTAAGAGTGAAAACAATGCCTGTAATCTTTGCTCTGCGTTTCCTAAATGTCTGATTCTTAGTAATTGAAGTGTCCATTCATTTACAGCATCAAAACCATTTGTCTCGGAAGATTCTGTATCACTCCTAAAGCAAAGTTGAGTTAGAGCCTCTACGCAAATACCTTCGCTACATAATCTGTCTGTTCTAAGTTGATCTCCAGATTGCAAGAAGGCTAATGTCATCCCTTCTGTTTCCTCACAAGGGCAATAAACTCTTGCAATACCTTCAAGAACTTCTAAGCAGGACCCCCCTGTCCTTGCAGATGGATCAATTAATACAGTTTGTCCAACAGATAACCTGACTTTAGGAACAGGTCCGTCAGGAAGGAAACGATAGTCCATCTATCAAATGTGTATTTTGCTATTGAGAATTAATATCAAAATACAACAAAACTAAGCTCTTTTGCAACCGATTCTCAATAGCAAGTAGGCAGTTGCGAACCGTGCACTTTTGTTCCATTGGAGAGTGATTTTTTATACAAATATTATTTCCAAGTCCTGATTTTCTCCAAGATTATTTGTATATGGTTTGGCATTAAAAAAGAGAGGCTATATGAACCTCTCTTTTTTATTAGCTAATGAAGTCTATTGGCTGATGTTCTAGTTTTTTCAACCAGCTGTGATATTTGCCTCCTCCATATTATCGAATGCTTTACCGATTCTCTTGAAATCAAAGCCCATTCCTCTAAGTGCATGCCATAGATGACCTTGAAGGTAAAAGAAGCCTAAGAAGAAATGTACATTTGCTAGCCAGGCTCTTGCTGTATGCATGTCAGCAGGAAGGTTGGTTGCTGTATCGGTAAAGTATGGTGCAAATTCAAATTGAAGTTTTAATACATCACCGTAAAGATCTGTTGGATATATTGTGGTATTTGTAGCGCACCAAAAAGCTGCTACAAAAGCCATATAGGCTACTCCTGCTAATGAGTATGAAAGAACAGATTCTGCAGAGAGTAGGCCCTTCCCTTTGAATTCTGTGTATACTCCAAAATTCTTTGTAGCTATATGGAATGCTCCGCCAATAATTAGAAAGAATGATAGGAATGCATGTCCTCCCATTACATCTTCCAAACTATTAATTGATAAGAAATCAGCTTGATGATTCCATACCATACCTAGATCAAGATTGTATTTAACAGTTCTAGTGATGCCTTGAGCTGCATCATAGATTCCATGTATTCGAGCCCATTCCACGAATTGAATGTTACCTAGGCCAAGGAAAATAAGGTGATGTCCAAGAATAAAAGTCAGCCTATCTGGGTCATCCCACTCAAAATCAAACTTCCTTGCTCTTGAGTTTTCTGGATAATTACCAAGGTCACCTTCGTATCTCATAGAGTGTAGGAGTCCCCCAGCTCCTAAAACTGCAGAAAAGATTAGATGCAATACAGCTATTACTGTGCACCCATAAGGTTCGTTAATAACACCATTTGAGATTCCACCAATACCAAGCCCAGCAAGATGAGGTAAGCAAATAAGGTTTTGGTTACCCATCGGAATTGATGAGTCGTAACGAGCGAGTTCAAAGAGAGTGAATGCGCCTGCCCAGAACATCATCAAACCTGCATGTGCTGCATGAGCTGCGATGAATTTTCCGGAACGGTTTGTCACCCCTGAGTTACCCGCGTACCAGTCATAGGTAACGTTTGGGTTCCCGTAAGTCTGCACGAGAGTAATTATTAAAAGGCCCTATTAAATTATTTGACTATTATTGAAGTGAGTAATCACATTTCACATTGCTTATTATAATTGTAGCTTTTATACTTGCAATTGTATTCATCTTCCATTTCCTATGTTTAAATTTATCAAAATCAATGTTAAATGCTACTTTAAAACTTATAGGTGACCAGTAGAAATTCAAATTTTGATGTTCCTAAAAGCTATTTTTATTTAAAATGAATCATTTAGATGGTAAGTTTATAGTTAAATCGTTTGAGAAGCAATTTTCTAGAAAGTTTTCTGAAAGAAGAAATCTATTTATAGTCTTAGGTTTATTAGGTGATTTTGATAGTTTTGAATATGTTCAATCTTTAATTAGCTACTTGGATAGAATAAATAGAGCTGGAATAGATTTATTTATAGTAGCCATAGGAGATAATCATTCGAAAGATATTTTTTGTAAATATACAAAGCTTCCCAAGCAGTATTTAAACGTTATTGGAAAGTCTGATTTACACGATTCTCTGCTTTTAGATCCAGGCCTGAAATTTACATCAATACCTATGCTAAATTTAATCTTAATGTGCATGGGACTTGGTTCACCTGGAACATTATCTGAGGTTCTGCGAGGTTATATTGGAGATAATAAATCAAATAAACTATTTACAGATACGTATGATTCTCCTAAATTTAGTTTTTTGAGTTTAGACTATAAATTATTTGATTTGATTAATAATTCCAATATTCAAAGACCATTTGAATTGGCGACACTACGACTTATGAATATGATAGAGGTTCTTTCAAATTGGAATGTTTATATGAATAATGGAGAAAGCCTTACTCAACGTCCAGCTACATTTCTAATTGATTCTAATTCTAATCTTTTGTATTCATATTACAGTAAAGGGTTGTTAGGCTATTCAGAAAATATGTCAAATCCGCTAGAATTTCTAGATATATTTATATAGCTTAAGGAAGTTTATGAAAAATATGTTATGCGGAAGATGTGGTTCAACCAATATTGTCGCAGATAGAGCATTAGCTGGCCGTCTGGTTTGTTCTACCTGTGGATCTTTCTCTATAAAATCATCTTCAAACTACCTTCCAAAAGAACTAAATAAACTTTTAATTTACAAAAAAACAAATCTTTTTATAATTATCATGCTTTTGGTTTTATTTATAATTATAATATTTTAAATTAAACATTAGGAAAGGCCCTCCAAAAACCATCCTTGCTTACTATCTTTAAATTATAATCGTACAAATTACTTATGTTTTCCGAAGTCATCACTTTTGAGGGCTCACCATCTGCGATTATGACCCCATTTTTTAAAAAAATAATTCTACTTATTTCGGGTATTATATTCTCTATATTGTTTGTTGTATAAAATATGGTGACCTTTTCTTTTGATAATTGTCTTAGATCATTTAAAAATGAGTAACTAGATTTTATATCTAGCATAGTTGTCGGTTCATCCAACACTAGTATAACTGGCTGATTAATCAATGATCTTGCTAATAAAACCTTTCTTTTTTTGACCATCTGATAATTCACAATAATATTTATTAGAAACATCTATATTTAGCATTCTCATAACTTTGTCTAATCTTTTTGTTTGTTCGGAGGTGATTATTTCCTTGTTTAATAATCCAAATGTACCTTGAAGACCAGACATGATTATATCGGTTATTGTCATATTAGCCTTCATCCTTAAATCTAACTCTGTACATACAAATCCAATTTTTGATCTAAGTTCCCAGATGTTGATTTTTGTTGAATTGAATAGTTTTAGGTGGGAATTCTTTTTATAAATAGGATGCTTTAGCCTTGTTATTGTTTTTATCAGGGTAGACTTGCCAGATCCATTGGCTCCTATTAATACTGTATTTTGACCAGTCTCTAAAGATAAGTTTATGTTATTAATAATATTTTTATGATCATATGATATATTTATATTTTTTAATTCAAGCCATTTGCTATTTGTCAAAGCATACCACTCCACATTGAATATAATTCCCAACTAGAAAATATAAAGATAGCCAAGTAAAGCCAATTCAGCCATGCTGGCCTGGGGTTGTCATTCATTACAAAATTATTAGGAAAACTACTCCTATAGGAATAAGTACTCGAATAGCTACATTTATTAAAATACTTTTATTGTTTTGTTTCTCAAGTGTTGGGTTCGCAGGTGGATAAAGCATAGCTTTATCTTCATGCACGGTGTTTGTATTTGAGTCTTTAGGATGCAATTCCCAAGGATGGTCTTTTGTATCTGAGCTTTTAAACCAATCCCAGTAATATTGAACCATTTTATCTTCTCCAAGCAATTTCACATTGTCTTTTTCAATGTAACCCATTTGATTATTGTAGGTTTGTGTTCTTAGAATCATATAGTCTTCAGAGAAAACCTTGTAAAAAACCCTATGTTGTAATTGCCTAAATAATAGTAAGTCTGTTAGAAGTTTGTTCTTCATGAATTTTCTGTAGTGTCTTACAATTACTCTCGCTTTATTCTTTGCTAGAGGTATATGGTCTAGAACTTGAATATATCTTGCCTCTTCTGGCTCACCCTTATAGATAACTATTCTTCCTGGTGGTAAAAATTTTATTCTAATGAACTCGCCTTTGGATTTATCTTTATATTTGTATTTGCTTTCTATTTGATTTTCTTCTCGGGTTATTTCTTGATTGAAACTTGTTATAATGTCTCTATTAACATCATTGTCAGGAATTGTATCGCCATGAACCCAGAATAAGTGAAGTATATCAAGGTGATTCTCTATAATTCTTGCCCAATCACATTTGAAATCAACTACTACTTCTTCATATTTGTAGGTTGAAATATCAAATCCATAGTTATTAAGCAACCTATTGTTAATATTATCGGCTACTTCGAAGTCACTTAAGTTGGTTTTTGCTTTTCCATTATAATAAATATATATGTAGCCACCTATCTCTTTACAGATGTACTGATATAGATGAATTTTTGATGCATAATTATCGTAGTTAGAATCAACTATATGGTTACAGGTTATACGACTTAGATTTGTACATTCACCTGTAGATGAGTATCTTGCACCATGATATGGGCAGACTAACTCTCCATCTATAACTTCACCACCAATAAATGATGCCCCTCTATGTGGGCAAAGGTCTTTGACGCATCTTAGGTTTGATTCCTTATCTTTGTATAGAACTAGTGGCTCATTATAAATTGTAAAGGTATAAGGTTTATTGTTATTAACATCTTTTGAGCTACATATTGCGTACCAACCCAGGAGACCATTCTTTAGCTGATTGTCTGGTTTGTTTGCTTTAGTACTTAATTTCTTTTTATCATTTATTGAGGAGATAGCACTAGTGGATGAGCTTTCCCTTTCTAGGTTAACTTTATTAAATTGTGCAATTTCGTCTTCGTTCATAACTGATTTGACATTAAAAGAGGAAGATTTTTCTTTTAAGCCAATTTTGATACTAGCTTATACGATGGTCAAAAGACGTTTGCTGGTGTTATTTCAAAGGAATGTAACTTGAATCAACAATGCATTATCTGGAAATACTTTGCTTGGGAGCTAGAATTGTCTTGACTGATTAGTGAAGTCCTAGCTGTTGACTTTTTATGAAGCTTGCTTATTTCGTAAATACTCAGTAGCTTCCTCAATATTATTGCAGAACTTGCAGGAGCCTAGGTAGCAACCTAAATAGCGTTGAAAGAGTCTTTTGCCTCCAGTGAGAGGGTAGGTGTGAACAGTTCCTCCTTGGGGTGTGCTGTGGACTAACTCTGGTAAGACAGCCATTTAGTTGATTTGTTTTTTCTAAAAATGCATTTTTTGAATTGAATACGCAATGGGTATTTTTTACTAACTAGCTCTTGAAGTTTTTGATTCTTCGTCATTTTTTAATTTTCGACTTCTAGTTTTTAATAAGTCTTTAAATATCAATTAATATATATAAAGAAAACTGTATAAATCCATTATATTAGTTGGCTTCTATTAGCTTTTAATTTTCTATTCATGTAAAGGCGTTTTGCTGTTAAAATTTAATATTGTTTATACCTTTAGGGTTAACTCTTCTGCTTGATACGGTGCCATTAAGTTCATTATTTTGTTTCTTGAATGAAAAATAATATAGAAATAATTTATTTGGTATTAATTGAATAATTAGATCTTCCCAACTAATATATCATAATTAAGCTGTTTTAATCTTTTCTATGGTTGGGCTTTTGAATATATGCCTTTAGTGATGTTATGCAGGTTATTTTTTTTTATAGACTTGGCAGCATATATAACCAAAAAAACAAGAAATGATTGCGATAGATAACAGTTTCACTAAGCGATGTAAAGTTTTTGGCCCACGTTGGCAACTTCTGTATATCTTGGATCGGTATTCTATTACATATTACTCGTGCAGACCTACGGAGACCCCAACGTTTCCTATGCATGGTATGCGGCAAACGCTGGAGCTGTTACTAACAAATCTGGCAGATTCATCTCATCGCATATTGCGCATACGGGCCTCATTTGCTTCGGAGCCGGTGCAAACACCCTTTTTGAATTAGCTCGTTACAACCCTGATTTGCCTATGGGCTCTCAGGGACTTGTTGTTCTTCCTCATCTTGCAGGACTTGGCTTAGGTGGCATTTCTAATGGTGTATTTACTGACACTTATCAGTTGTTAGTTGTTGCCATACTTCATCTGATCCTTTCAGGCGTTTATGGTGGTGGCGGTATGCTCCACGCCTTTAGATACGAGGAAAAACTAGAAAGTTATCCTTCAACTTCAAGAGCAAGCAAATTTAAGTTTGATTGGAATGATCCAGACAGACTTACTTTTATCCTTGGTCACCATTTACTTTTCCTAGCAGGCGGCAACATTCAATTCGTTGAATGGGCCAAATGGCATGGAATTTATGATCCTGCAGCTGGAGCCGTTCGTCAGGTTGAATACAACCTTGATTTAGGCATGATTTGGAATCACCAGTTTGACTTCCTATCTATTAGTAGCTTGGAAGACATCATGGGAGGCCATGCTTTCCTAGCCTTCTTTATGGCTGCTGGAGGAATTTTCCATATCCTCACCAAGAATTATGGTGAGTACAATTCATTTAAAGGAGCTGATATCCTTTCTGCTGAATTCGTACTTTCAACATCATTAGCAGGAGCTGCTTATACAGCATTTGTAGCTGCTTTATGGTGTGCAAGTAATACCACCATCTATCCTGTAGATCTTTATGGTGATGTTCTTCAGTTCAAATTGAGCGTAGCTCCTTATTGGATTGATACAGATTCATCCCTAGCAGCAGATGCTCATACTGGTCGTGCATGGTTGACCAATGTTCATTACTACATTGGGTTCTTCTACCTACAGGGCCATTTCTTCCATGGTTTAAGAGCCCTTGGATTTGATTTCAAGAGCATTGGTAGATTGTTTGACAATTTAGAGTCTTCAGAAACTACACTTAACTAGTTAGGTTCTAATAGATTCATTGCTAGACAAAAAAAGAAGTCCCTTTTCAGGGGCTTCTTTTTTTGTCTTTATAAACTTAGAAACTTCTTTTTAAAATCATAAAAGAAATTATTCAGCAGTTATAATTCTGATTTGTTATAAATTAAACTTATGGAGCTCTTTCTGAATGTTTTTTTAATGAATAATTTCCTCTTCTTCAGTATATAATTAGAAAAAATCTTTTTAATGTCACTCAAAGATCAGCTAGGGACAAAGGTTTTCAGCAAGGAAGGCACTGAACAGAGTCAGAAAGGTGAAGTTCTACCTATGAAGCCAGAAAATATTTTACCAATCAGGCAATTGCTGATAGCCGGATTAAGTGCTGTTATCTGTGTGATCCCTATTGTGATTAATATAATTAACCAGGCTAAGCATTAGAAGATTTATCTTAATAAAATTTCCTTAAGAAGAATTTTAATTATTTAAGGCTTTTACTAGTCGAAAGTTGGAGACTTAGAGCTGGTCTAATTTTTAACATTAATCACCATTTCCTTAATCAGGATAAGTCAAAGGTTTTTCCAGAATCGAATTATGGCAAATAAAAAAGCCAGCTACAACTGGCCTTTTTATTTGTGGCAGGGGGGAGGAGATTTGAACTCCCGACCTTCGGGTTATGAACCCGACTTTTTACCCTTAGACCCTATTTATATCGCCTTTGTTAAACTCAGTGCATCAAAATGGCTTTGTCAGACTTGGTTCCACAAATCAGGGGAGCTTTTAATCAAGCCTTGTCTGATCATATCAACGTCACTCAATCAAAGCTAGCTCAGCAATCTCCAAAGGATACTGCGCGGTTAGCTTCTAGTTGGTTTATAGGAAAGAATCAGCCTGACTTACAAGTGAGGGAAGAGCCTTGGGGGACAACTTCAAAAAGAACATATCCAGGTGGAAAAGATACTGAGGGGGTAACTGCAAAGAAGGGAACAACAAAGCTTAATGTAGAAAAGTACTCAGGCAAAATTACTATTGATGGTGATTGTTATAGTTCAAATAATTTATCTTATGCACAGCGTTGTGCTTTTGATCCTGTTTATGCAAAAGGCGCCCCAGGGGATCCCAATTGGTTCACAGCAATTTCAACACCAAGTCATGATTTAAGGAAATGAATTAAAAAACAAATGGGTAAAATCAAATGACCTTAAAAACAATTAGATCTTTATTGAAGAGGAAAATCACTACAGCATTTGCTGGCCTTTCTCCTGCTCTTCCTATCATGTATTACAACGTACAAGAAGAACCTCCAGGTGGAGTAGATATAGAATATATAAGATTGATCATTAGCCTTCATTCCTTAACTGAGCCAGTTGTGGCAAAAGCAGAAAGCTCTATAGAAGTTATTCGTGGAAGTCTTCAGATAAGTTGCTACGGACCAACGGCAAAAGGTATGAAGACGTTAAAAGAATTAGCAACTACTGCAGCCCCTACTTTGGACACTCTTTATTGATATATGAAAACTGCTGTTATGTCCTTCAAACTTATAGCTCGATATTTGTTCTTTGCATTGTTGTACCTATTAATAACGCAAGAGAGTATTACTAAAGCGATACTAGTTTTTGTAATTACTAGCACTTCAATCTTCTTAGCTAAAAATTTTAACAGTCAGAATGATGGAAGATTTTTAGCCTTAATATCTTCACTTTTAATTCTTCCTCTTGCTTTGCCAATTGAACTGAGGCAAGAGTATCTGCCTGCAGGATACCAATATATAAGTATATCATTAATAGCTAGCATAATATATATAACATTAAATAGAGAGAAAAGTAAAAACTTAAATACCTTAGAGACTATTTTACTTGCTTCAACTGCCACACTTGCACCAACTACATATCTAGCTGGTCCTTCTGCAACAATAGTAGATTTAAAGCAATCAACAAACTATATCAATAAACTTCCAAGGATCAACTCAACATCAGTTCAATTATGTGCATCTGGATTCTTTAGGATCTCTGTTGGCTATCTTCTTACAAGTGCTGAATTAAATCCAGTAATAATAAATAATTATATATTAAATAATCATAATTTATTATTTATTATTGGCTACGGATTTTACAGTTTTTGGAAGTACTATCTACTTTTTTCTGGTGCCAGTGATATGTGCAAAGGTTTACTTTCAACAATAGGTATAAATGTTATAGATAACTTTAATAATCCAGAATTATCTTTATTTTATCATGATATTTGGGGAAGATGGCACTTAAATATAACTGATAGAGTTAGAAATTATCTTTTTACTCCAATAACCTTATTCTGTTTAAGGAAATTTTCTAAATTTAATAGCTTATTCAAGTTCATTCTAATAGAAACTTTACCTATAGTAGCTCTATTTACAATATTAGCAATCTGGCACGGAGGTAGGCCAAAAGATTTTCTTTTTGGATTTATCAGTACAATCCTTACAATAACATCTCGCTACTTAGGCAAACAATTCTGGCTACGATCTTTCTTGAGTAAAAGTAAGACTTTCTCAGAATTGTTTAGAATTTCAAGTATAATTTTATTTGGTCTAACACTATATATTTATGACTTTAATAATTATACCCAGCCAATCAATATTAATTTAGATATTTCAATATTTTATTTCTTACCTTCTCTGATTATTTCTATAATTATATATATATATTTAAGATATAAGATTACAACACTTAAAGCTCAAAAAAGAGAAGGCAAGATACTTAAAAATATACCTATATACTTAATCATTCTTGAATTAATAACAGCAATAATTATTCAACTTTATTTTCTACCTCAAGCAATAATAGAAAATGATTTCATTTACTTTGCTAATTAACTATTCAATTAGAAAATGTACAAATAGTCTTTTTGATTTTATTAAGATAGGAATCTTTGATAAGACTTGAAACGTGAAAGCTACCATAATCAGTTAAGTGGGAGTTATCAAAGTAGTAATAATTCTTTAAATCTTTAATATCAAATTCTCCCATAGCTATAGAACTTTTTAAGGAAAGGGGAATAGAGACCCTTTTTGTCGATTTGGGTTGTAGCTTGTTTAGATTTGATCTTAAATCAAGTATATTTAAACAGCTAGTTTTAGATAATGATTCTGTTAGAATATTATTTACATATTTCCATGACTTTTTATTAGAAAAAGAATTATTTAAATTAGGCTGTAAAACAACAAGATGATTACCACCTTGGTTTATGGCAAGATTATTAATAAGTTTTTGGTTTATTATGAATGAATTTATTTGATCTTTAGAGAAGTTCTCATATTTATTTGATTTGAGGAACTCTTCTCTGTTTTTATTATCGTGACCTTGCATAGTCAAAGTCATAAGGTCAAATAGCTCTCCAAAAAGTAATCTCCAAATGTGGTGAAATATGATCTTTAGATTGTACTTGATATCTGTTCTAGCTAATCTTCCATCCTTTACATTTTTAAGCAAGCTGCTGAAATACTCAGGAGCACTAAATAGTGCATTTCTTGAATCAATATCCTGATAATACTC
This sequence comes from Prochlorococcus sp. AG-436-O09, assembly GCA_003209775.1. Taxonomy (GTDB): domain Bacteria; phylum Cyanobacteriota; class Cyanobacteriia; order PCC-6307; family Cyanobiaceae; genus Prochlorococcus_E. Next base: position 85,088 of record QCPN01000001.1, read on the forward strand.
ATTGTTTATACTTGACTCTATTCCTAGCAAGTCAGTGGTACCTGTAAAAGAAATTGTATCGACTGTTTTACAATTACTAATATCATTTGTATTATGATAATTAATTATTGATATCAACTCTTGCCTACTATTCCAGGAAGGCATAGAAATATTATAAACATTATACTCTGAACCTAATTTATTATTAGTATAGGAAGTAATTGTTGTTTTGTTGCTTGTCGATCCTATTCCAAAAGCGGCAGAAGAACCCGCAAATAAAATACACTTCTTGTTGCCTTCCTGGTTGTTTATGTATGGATTAGTTCGGTAACCGTTTTTGTTCAATGAAAAAACTGTATTAGCTATTAACTTCTTTTCTTTAGATTTCAGAGGTAGTGAAAAATAGTTTGTTGGATGCAACTCCAATTTTATAGCTTTTTGATAGGGATTCTGGCTTGTTGGATAATAACCAATTCGATTTAATGTCAGATATAAATTTACCTCGTTAATATCTTGTTTATTATTCTTTGAGATGAAAAGATTAGTTGCAACTAAGCAAGGAATAGAATAAGCTGCTATTAAAAATAATGTATTTTTTATCTTCATTATGTTTGAGTTTTAGAATACTTATTCATAAGTTCAACAAGATCTCCTACCAATTCAAGATTTGCTATTTCAGCTAAGTTAAATCTTACACCTAATTTAGTTTCACAAGCAAGTATTATTTGAACATGTGAAAGACTGTCCCATCCTTCAACATCTGCAGCAGTCATATCTTCTCTTAGTTCAACATCATTTGAACCAAGAACATTTGATACTATTTCTGTCAGTTTCATAATGTTATCATGTGAGCTTTGAGACATTACAATAACAATTCATTAAACTAGATACTTCCATTATACACCATCGAAGTTTTATTAATATCTTTGAATGATATCTAATCGGACTAAATTAATTTTTTCAATTACAGTTATTGTTTGTATTTTTAATTAATAATATAGTTAATTTTAATAGACCAATATTTAGTCTTTTAAATAGGACTGTATCGAGTTAACCAAACTACTACTATTTATTTTTATTTGATAATTCCTTTAAGCTTTTCATGAATTTATCTTTATTTGCTAGAGTTGAGTAGTCTCTAGATTCATCAAAGAAGGATTCTTCAGCTAATAATCTCATAATCCTTCTCATAATCTTACCACTTTTAGTCTTTGGAAGATCTCTGAAATGATATACTTTTTTTGGAATATGATAGTGAGTAAGCTTTACTTTAATTAGATTCTTAAGAGCTATAGAAAGTTGAGAGATTAATTTATCATTATATATAGATGTGGAAAAATAAAGAATAATTCTTGATCCATAAAATTTATCGGGAACGGACACCGCACAGGCTTCATTAACACTTTCCAATGTTACACTTATACTTTCAATTTCAGAACTTGAGATTCTATGGCCAGCGACGTTAATTACGTCATCACTACGACCACCAATATAAAGAAAACCTTGCTTATCTCTATAACCAATGTCATGTAACCTAAAGAAGCCTGAATTTGTGAAATAATTTGAATCTTTGTCTGAAATTATTTGCTTAAATATGCCATCCCATGGATTACAAATAAGAATTTCATTTGGAACTAAACCTTCTCTTTTAAGCTCAGTTGTATTCATAATCTCACTAGCAATTACTAGCCCTAATTCTTTTCTTGGCTTTCCAACTGATGAATAATCTAATGGCGCACTGTCCTCATCACGAGGCGCAACAAGAACACCCCCAGTTTCAGTTTGAAAATAAGTATTAACAATTGATTTCCTTTGGGGTTTAAAAAATGCCATCGCCCATTCTCCTACGCTATTAGCCAAAGGTTCACCACATGAACCAATTCTCTCTAAATTTAGCTTCTGTTTACTGAAGTCCGAAATTGTTTGATTAGGCTTTACTGAACTCATTAATAATCTAAGTACAGTAACTGATGTATAAAAACAGTTAGTGTTTGTATCACTAAGAATTTCTCCCAGGAGAGTAGGCATACCAATAGCTAAGGGGTTTTCATTTATTACTGAAATACCTCCCAATAACAAAGGGCCATAGAAAGCATATGTATGACCGTTGATCCATCCAGCATCCGTAGCTGTAAATATAGAAGTTCCTTTTGAAACCCCAAAAAAATAATTTGTACTAAATTTTGAATAGTTAAGATACTTATTTAAGCCGTGTGTAACAGCTTTAGGTAACCCTGTGGAACCAGATGTAAAGAGAGTAAAAAGATTAGATTTTGAATTATACAAATAGGGTTTAGTTCCATACTCTAGCTCAGAATAATCTTCATTTTCAGTTAGATCTATTGGCAATATAGATAATTTATTTAGCTTACAATTCTTGGATATACTAATTATTTTGTCTTTTAGATCTAGTCTAGATAAAATAATATCTGGTTTAAATATATCTATTCTTTGAATTATCGCCTCTTCTGAGAGGTCCTCAAAACATATGCAATGATGTGCACCGAGCAATAAGCTTGATAACATTAAAATTATAGATTCTTCCGAAGCTCCAATAACTCCAAATATTTTTATTTGATTAAATTTCTCTTTTTTTTTTTATTAAAGTAAGAATTTTATTAGCAAGTATCCTGGATTGGAGAGTGCATTCTCTTTTTGTTAAATCTTTTATTTTCCCATTATTTTTTATTACTTTAAATAAAATATCATTATCATCATAACTTTTCATTATCATATCAAAGACGCTATATGCTTCGATATGTTTTAAATCCTCTGACCAACTCTCTGGCGGAAAAATAAATTTGTTCATATTTTTCAACCTAATAGCTTTTTAATATTAACATATTATCCATTGATTCGCATTAATTTATTATTTGTTTCAAATTAAGTGGATGGTTTACGATTAAATATCAGAACCATTAAATTTAATTCTAATCAATTCAATGTTTTAATGTTTTTAATATTTAAATTTCTTAGATCTTCATTCCTAAATATTTGTACGCTTCTTTTGTTTCTTGCCCCTTTAGGAATGTACCTTAATTTTAAAAGTACAGGAAAGCTATTTATTTCAAAAAGCAAGAAATATGATTGGCGATGTGTAGAACAAAGCATAGATCCAATATTTGGTAGTAAATCCAATCAATGCATGGAGAATTCAAATAAAATAGGTCTAACCAAAGAGTTCTCTTCTGATATTCGCCCAGATAATGTTCTAGATATTCTTATTTTAGGTGGATCTGTTGCAGCAGAATTAACTACTGTATCAAATATTGAAAAGGATTTAAATAGTAAATTAGCTAGTTATCCTCGACTTTTTAGTAAATTCAATCAAATCCGAGTCTTCAATGGGTCAACTGCAGGGGCTAAGGCACCCTCCGGATTATTTACATATCAGGCACTGGAAATGTTGGGATATAGGTTTGATGCTGTTATTGAAATTGCTGGTTTTAATGAGATTGGACTATCATTAGGAGAAAACTATAATAATAATATACACCCTATCTACCCAAGACTAGCTTCTACTCAGATACTTGGAAACGCTAGAATAATTAACCAGGGAAGACTTGATAATTTTATTCAGCAATTAATTTGGATGCATCCCCTTCAACAATATTTATCTAGCAACACCCAATTTTATCAATTCCTGAAGGTTTATATCACCGATGTTAATGAAAGATCAAAATCAAGTATGCGCATAGGAATGAATTATCTTCTACCAAAAGATGAGGATTCTGCTTTTGAACAAACTTTGAGAATTTGGTCTAGGTCAGTTGAGAATTTATTTATATTAACAAATAACAGGAGAGTACCTTATATATTGGTTTTACAACCCAACCAATATATAGAAGGTTCTAAGATTTTTAATGGTGAAGAAAAAAATAAATATATTAGTACACAAGAAAATGAGAAAATTCAATATAAACTAATTAGAAAAAAATCTTGGTCTTTGAAAGTCTCAGAACCTATGAGAAAGTATTATGGATTAGTAAAGAAAGAAGATTTTAATATACCAATCAAGAATATTTTAGACCTAAGATATATATTCAAGTCCAATACAAATACCCTTTACAAGGATCGTTGTTGTCATATGAATAAGATAGGTATGGATATCTTTTCATCTTATATATCTGAAGAAATAATTAAATCTATTAATGATACTAACAAATAGCCTAGCTAAATATGTATGAGCTTAGCCCATATATTTTTATTCTTGACGATATATAAAATCTTCTATTTGAGGAGCATTTGTGTAAAGAACAAAGGCAGCAGTAATTAAAATGGTTATAATCAGCTGTGGCAACCAATATTTCTTTCTTGCAATAAGAAAGTCCCATATGCTATGAATAAGTTCTAAGGAATCTTTCATGATTGCAGTGGACGTTTTTTAATTTTATTTTTTATTATAAATCAATTTTATTTAATGTCGCGATATTTTGCAATGATTTAGTTTCTTCTATCCCCATTGACTACAACACCTAGTCAAATATTTACTGAGTGTTTTAAAACAAGTACTTCTTCCAGTTTAATCCTGATCTCAGAGGATTAGAACTAGGTCGAGAGTTAAGCCATTCATTATTGGTCTAAAAAATAGTTACTGACTCAAGGTGCTGGATAAAAACAACCCGATTATGGCCCAGTAGGCCAACCCTTTACTTTAAAAGTTTATCCTTAAAAACCTTTGATAATAATAAAAAAAACGCCTGAGGAGGGGTTTGAAGAAATAGGGGGGGACTCCCGACCTTCTGATTCAGTCTCAGATGGTTTTAACCATATATAGATCTATATATGGTTAAAAGTTGAATCAAGATAGAACTAAGACAAGGCTATTTCTATTCTTTCTCTTTTACAATTCTCTATGGTTACAGTAAAGCATTAAAAAAGCCTGTCTTAAACAGGCTTTTAATTGGTGGCGGGGGGGAGATTTGAACTCCCGACCTTCGGGTTATGAGCCCGACGAGCTACCAGACTGCTCTACCCCGCGACGTCACAATTAGCATACATGTGAATGAACCAATTAAACCCCCATTTATTCATTTTTCCTGAAATCTCAACTCACCTTCTACTTCAAGCTGAACCCCAGGATTAATCATCAAGACTTTCTCTTCAAGCTCCTGAAGGCTGATTGGGGTCATCCATTCTAGTTGCTTTAATAAATGTAAGGCTGCTGCATGCTTTGCTCGTTTTGAACCATCTTCAACTTTTATAGCAATTCCCATACTTTCTCCTACTTTGCTGAGGCACTGAATACCTTCTGAGCCACCTTTGCAGATTAGTTGACCATGTGCTCGTTTTATTACCTCCGTGTCAAAGCGTCCTTCACCTCCTATTAATTCTGGCTGCCTCATCATTGCTCTACTTATTTGTTCCAGCTCACTGTGATTAGATCCGCTTAGATGGGCATAGAGAAAAGCTATTTTTGAAAGACTTAGAGAAAGCGTAGGTGAACCGCAGTCATCTCTTGCGGCTATCAGGTTATCGGCGGGAATCTTTAGAAGTTCTGAAATCCTTCGATTGATTTCTATTTGCAAAGGATGCGTACCCTGAAGATAGTTATCTAATGGCCAATTCATTTTTTTACATGTTGCTAGGAAAGCTGCATGTTTGCCTGAACAATTGTGCTCAAGTTGGCTTGTTTTGCCATTAGGTATAGGACATTGAAGTTGATTTACATCTAATTCTGAATTCCACAACAGTTTAAAAGTTTCTCGCGCATGGGTTTTTGTTCCTGAATGTGAGCTACACGCGATCGCTAAAACTCTTTCGTCAAACTTGACTTTTTCATAAGCCCCACTGCTTATAAATGGTATTGCTTGAAAAGGCTTGAGAGCAGACCTAATAAATGTTTGATGTTCATGATTCCCCGCCTTCATCAATACCCTTCCTTTCTTATCACATATAACTGCATGGACATTGTGTACTGATTCGACATAGGAGCCACGTTTAAGAAATACTCTTAGCATTGGAGTATGAGATTCATTTTTTTTTATAAGATCTTTTCTAAAATTCATTATTTAGGAGTAAAAAATAGAAGACAAGATGTTGAGATTGATAATAGTAATAAGATACTTATCGTAATTTTGCTTATTAGTGAAAGAATTGGCGAAACTTCTTGGCTTGCTATCAAATTATCTCTAATTTTCCAAAAATTAGGCTTCTCCCAGGTTTGTCCATCATGCCAATCACTTTCTTCATAGAAAATATAATGGGATCTTAATCTACTGCAGATATAATTCCATCCTAGGAACTGCCTTATAAGAATAGCAAGAGGAACTGTTAAACTTGATATGAAAGAAATAATAATGATCTTAGCTATGTCCCCTCTTAAAGAGTAGCTTCCAGTACTAATAATTATAAATATAGGTAATGTCAAAAGCCAACATAGAATTAGGTTCCTAAATAAAATAAGGGTTCCTTTTCTAGGCCATGAAAAAAAAAATGAAGAACTAAGCTCAATAAACTCATGTAGTGGAATCTGTTCCTTAGGTACTGGTGATTGTATTGAACTATGCATTATTTTTGTAAAGTATAAATTTCATTAGAGTAGTTATAAGTTTTACCATTGCTCCAAAAAGATTCTAATTCATAGAAATTTCTTTCTTTTGGTTGGAAAACATTAATTATTATATCCCCGTAATCTAAAAGGGCCCACTTGCCTTCATTTATACCTTCTTTTCTAAGTGGAAGCATATTAGCCTTTTCAGATACTCTATCTTCAACAGATTTGATGATTGATCTTACTTGAACATCTGATAGCCCTTCTCCAATCATTATCCAATCTGCAATGCTTGAGACCATATCAATTTGAATTATTTTTATATTCTTAGCTTTAAGATCATCCGCTGCTTTAGCTGCTATTTCAATTAAATCTTGACTATCCATATACATTCTCACTAGTTATGGATTCCCTAGAACCTTGTTGATCTGCCATCTCAGCTCTTGCCTTCTCTGCACTTTTGCGAAGAGCCTCTAATCGATCTTCAAAAAAACTTCTCTTTTTCTTTTTTCTAGTCTTCTCAATTAATTCTTTAAGTGCTCCTCCTAAACTCTTATATGCATTAGGTACACTATAACCAAACCTGCAAGCTAGATCTATTGCTCTTTCATCAGCAGAAATAGCGTCTTGAAGTCTTTTTTCAGAATTATTTTTTAAATAAAGCCTATATCCTGCGAATCCAGAAAGGCCTAAAGCCATTAAGAGCAACAGGCCATCTTGTACCCAAAGTTCTCCAATTGCTCCTCCAAGTCCAATGGCAAGAGCTGCCATCTCCCATCCATCCCTGGGAATTGTATCGTTTTGGATTCTGCCTACTTCATGCCAGAAGAGCAAATTGCGATGATCAAGAGCTAGGTTTTCCCATTGATCAATGTCAATTTGGATTTCCACTTCATCCCTGCCAATCTCTTCGAGGTCAATCAATGGGGGATCGATGGCTGCAGCAGCCTCAACAAAAACCCAACTTTGGTTCTCTGGTGGCAGTAGGCCTTTTAGCCTCTGTAGCTCACTCATGATTTCCGCTTTCCAATTTAGACAATTTAGCTATTATTTGAATGTTAGTAGCGACTTGGTTAACTGACCCCTATCAGTTGCGATAGAAGCGAATTGAAACTCAGAGCAAATTATTAAAACCAATGCCACGACGTAAGGACCTACGTCGCATATTAATTCTAGGATCTGGCCCGATAGTTATTGGTCAGGCCTGTGAATTTGACTATTCAGGAACACAAGCCTGCAAAGCTTTGAAAAATGAAGGATTTGAGGTCATCTTAATTAATTCAAATCCAGCATCAATCATGACTGATCCTGAGATTGCACACAGAACATACATAGAACCACTAACAACTGAAGTTATTGCCAAAATAATCAAGATAGAGAAGCCAGATGCATTATTACCAACTATGGGTGGACAAACAGCTCTTAATGCTGCAGTTAAACTTGCTGAGGATGGGATACTTGCGAAATATTCTGTAGACTTGATTGGTGCAGATTTAGAATCAATTAAGAAGGCAGAGGATAGGCAACTCTTTAAGGAATGTATGAAGAAGATAGGTGTAAATGTATGTCCATCTGGTATAGCTAACAATATTGAAGAAGCTTTAAATGTTGGTTCTGAAATAGCTTCATTCCCTAGGATTATCAGACCAGCTTTTACACTAGGTGGAAGTGGAGGAGGAATTGCTTATAATCAGGAGGAATTTTTATTGTTTTGTAAATCAGGTTTAGAAGCTAGTCCTGTATCACAAATACTTATAGAGAAATCATTACTTGGATGGAAGGAATTTGAGCTTGAAGTAATGAGAGATAATGTTGATAATGTAGTAATTATTTGCAGTATAGAAAATGTTGATCCAATGGGTATACATACAGGTGATTCAATTACAGTTGCTCCGGCACAAACATTAACAGATCGTGAATATCAACGTTTAAGAGATCAATCTATAAAAATTATTAGAGAAATTGGAGTAGAAACTGGTGGGAGCAATGTCCAATTTGCTATTAACCCTTTAGATGGAGAAGTGGTTGTTATTGAAATGAACCCTAGAGTAAGTCGATCTTCAGCATTAGCAAGTAAGGCTACTGGCTTCCCAATTGCAAAGATTGCAGCATTACTTTCAATTGGATATACATTAGATGAGATTGACAATGATATTACAGGAAAGACACCATGTTGTTTTGAACCAACTATTGATTATGTAGTGACGAAAATACCAAGGTTTGCATTCGAAAAATTCACGGGCACTCCTGCTGTTCTTAGTACATCAATGAAATCTGTTGGAGAGGTAATGGCAATTGGAAGATGCTTTGAGGAGTCTTTTCAAAAAGCTTTGCGATCACTTGAGATTGGTCTCTCAGGATGGTCATATGATTGTAAAAACTTACTTTTAGATCTGACAGAGGTAGAAATTGACCGCCTTTTAAGAGAACCCTCACCAGATAGAATGATGGCGATTAAGCTCGCAATGTATTTGGGTAAAAGTGATGATCATATTAATAAACTTTCTAATATAGACTTTTGGTTTATTTCTAAGTTGCGTAATATTTTTAATGCAGAGAAAGATTTATTGATAGGCAAGAAAATTAGTTCCTTAAATAAAGATGAATTATTTGAACTGAAGCAACTTGGTTTTTCAGATGAACAAATAGCAACGCATCTCTTTAAGGATCAATTTGCCATAAGGTCCTTAAGGAAGAAATACAATATATTGCCTGTATATAAAACAGTTGATACTTGTGCTTCTGAGTTTGAATCAACAACCCCATATCATTATTCTACATATGAGTCTAATTTTAGGTTTATACTTAATGATGGTAGTATAATAGATAAGGAACCAGCAAATGAGATCTTATTGAACAAGAATAAGAAGGTATTAATTTTAGGAGGTGGGCCAAATCGTATCGGCCAAGGAATAGAGTTTGATTATTGTTGTTGTCACGCCTCTTATCAATTACAGAAGGAAGGCTATAACACTATAATGTTAAATAGCAATCCAGAAACAGTCTCAACAGATTATGATACAAGTGATTCTTTATATTTTGAACCACTTACTCTTGAAGATGTTTTAAATATATTAGAATTTGAACGACCTGAGGGAATTATTATTCAATTTGGGGGGCAAACGCCACTTAAACTAGCGATGCCAATTCTTAATTGGTTAAAGACAGAGGATGGTTTAAATACGGGAACTAAAGTGTTAGGAACTTCACCCATTTCAATTGATAATGCAGAGGATAGAGAGCAGTTTGATAAGATTTTAGCAAGGTTAAAAATACGTCAGCCATTGAACGGGCTGGCAAGATCCTTGGGCGAAGCGAGACAAGTAGCCGATAGCATATCGTTCCCATTAGTAGTTCGTCCTTCCTACGTTCTAGGGGGAAGAGCTATGGAAATTGTTTATGACAATAATGAACTCCAGACATACATGAATAAAGCATTCAAAGTTGAACCAGATCATCCTGTTCTAATTGATCAATATCTTGAAAATGCAATTGAAGTAGATGTGGATGCGTTGTCAGATTCAGATGGCCAAGTTGTTATCTCAGGCCTTATGGAACACATTGAGCCAGCTGGTATTCATTCAGGAGACTCTGCATGTTGTCTTCCTTCAATATCACTCTCTCAATCTTCAATAGATACAATCATTGAATGGACAAAAGCTTTGGCGCATGCACTTAATGTAATTGGTTTAATCAACCTGCAGTTTGCTGTCCAAAGGGATAATGATGCGAATGAAAAAGTTTTTATTATTGAAGCAAACCCTCGAGCTTCTAGGACAGTTCCATTTGTATCTAAAGCTACAGGCTTTCCTATAGCGAGAATAGCTTCAAGCTTACTTATTGGTAAAAATCTTGCGGAAGTTGGTTTTGTAAAAGAACCTATTCCACCTCTCCAAGCAATAAAAGAAGCTGTAATGCCCTTCCGTCGATTCCCAGGCTCTGACAGTATTCTTGGCCCTGAAATGCGCTCTACTGGCGAGGTTATGTCAACTGCAGCTACCTTTGGGATGGCGTATGCAAAATCAGAACTTGCAGCAGGAGAGGCTCTACCAGTCGAGGGCATTGTTTTTCTTTCCACTCATGATCGAGATAAGAATTCCCTTTTGCCGATAGCAAAGGCTCTTATTGATCTTGGTTTTAAGCTCATAGCAACTTCTGGCACGGCTCAAATCATTTCCAATTCAGGAATGAATGTTCAATCGGTTCTTAAAGTGCATGAAGGTAGGCCAAATATTGAAGACTTGATTCGTTCAGGTCAAATTCAATTGATTATTAATACCCCTATTGGTAGGCAAGCAATCCATGATGATAAGTATTTAAGAAGAGCAGCCTTAGATTATTCAGTCCCAACACTTACCACTTTGGCTGGGGCAAGAGCAGCCCTAGAAGCAATTAATGCCTTGCAAAGTGAATCAATATCAGTTGCTGCTTTGCAAGATATACATAAGAATCAATATTAGCTTTTATAATCTGATATTTACTCAATTGATTGGAGTAATATTTTCAAGCTTTACTTTTAGTTCTTTTGCTAAGGATTGCCTTCCAACTGCTAATACCTTTAGAGTATCTTCATGAAGCCTTAGCTGACTATCTGCAACCTGAAGACCTTTAACTATTTCTTTTAATTCATTAGGTAAGCTGTTAATATTATATTTTTTGTTATCAAAGGTAAGTATTGGGTCAGGTTGATTGTTGCTATAATCTGTCATTTAGGGTTTTTCATTGAACATTTTTATTTTATACCTTAATTACTAGGAAATATCTAAAGTGTTAGTGTTTTTTATTCTTTCAAGTCTCTAATAAATTGTTTCTCACAAAGCTCTCTGTATTTACCAGTTTTTTTCATAAGCTCATCATGCTTTCCTATATCGCTGATGTGACCATTATCTAGCAAAATGATTTTATCAGCTTCTTGAGTTGTTGATAATCTATGAGCTATAATTAATACTGTTCTGTTTAGCATTGCTTGATTTAAGCCCATTTGTACAGACCTTTCAGCCTCTGCATCTAGAGCACTAGTTGCTTCGTCTAATAGTAATATCGATGGATTTCCAAGAACAGCTCTAGCTATAGAGATTCTTTGAAGTTGCCCCCCAGATAAATTAGAGCCTCTTTCTTCAATATGCGTATTATAATCATTCGGCATTTTCATTATAAATTCGTGTGCATTAGCCGTTTTAGCTGCATTTATAACTTCCTCATAACTAGCGGACCTTCCAAATTTTATGCTATCAATAATTGAACCAGAAAGAATATTTACCTTCTGAGGAACAATAGCCATTTTATTTCTTACCTGACTAGTAATAGTTTCTTCTAAGTTGCTACCATTTATTAATATCCTGCCACTTTGAGGCGATAGGAATTTTAAAAGTAATGAGAAGATTGTACTTTTACCAGCTCCTGATGGACCTACTAGTGCAACTTTTTCTCCAGGTTTAATATTTATATTAATATTATGTAAAACCTCTTCATTACTTTGGTAGGAAAAATATACTTTTTCAAATATTATGCCAGAACTATTTTTACTCGATTGAAGTGGTAGTAATTTTTCATCAGACTCTCTGGGTTGTTTTTCTATTTCTTTTAATCTTCTAAGAGAAGCTTGCCCCTGCTGGAGTTCATTGAAATTTGTAGTTAAATGACTTATTGGGTCAATTAACATTAATAAAGCTGCAAAGAAACTACTGAAACCAGCAGGATCTATTGCTCCAACATTAATTCTCAATGCTCCTATGGCAAGCACTGTTAATATTCCAAATGCTTCTATAAAACCTACGACAGGATGCTGAAGAGCTACTTGTTTTATGGCCTTGTATTTTGCCTGCCGATGATAATCTACCTGTTTGTTAAATTTTGCTTGAAGCCAATCTTCTGCACCATAAGCTCTAATAAGTGGAAGTACTTGTATTGATTCTGCAAGTAGGCTTGCTAGACTGCTAATTTTCTCTTGGCTTTTCTCTTCTGTTAACAATACTTTTTCTCCAAGCTTACCAACCAAAAAGGTTATAATAGGGGCTAGTAAAAGTATTGATAAAGATAGCTTTATATCAAGATAAAACATATAGCAAATTACAGCAATAAGTTGGAATATACATGGGGTTGTATCTTGGATAGTTTTATAAATTACCTCCGCAACTCGATCTGCATCTTCAGTAAGCCTATATGTAATATCCCCAGAGGAGAGTTTTTCTAATGATTGAATCTTTATAAATTGGATTTTTCTAAAAAGATCTTGTCTTATTCTTTGACTTATCTTTAATGAAGGTATTGCCAGGATTGTATCTTGAATATATTGAGAGATCTTTTGAACTAGGAATACAATTAAAGCCAAGGCAATTATTCTTAGTACTTGCTGTAAATCACCTTCTCCTATGGCAGGTACTAATCTCCCAGCAAGCCAAGCTAAAATGGGCCAGCAAATAACATATAGCAGCATAAATAGGCCACCTATGAATAATTCTCTTGAATATGGAATTAAACTTTTAGCCAAAGCCTGGGAACTAAACTTAGTTTTAAGAATCATTTGATTGAGAAAGGTATTTTAATGAAATTGGATCAATTTCTAAAATGGCAAGGTTTAGTAGACACTGGTGGTCAGGCTAAGCAACTAATTCTCGCTGGAGAAGTCACTGTAAATGGAAAGAGGGAGACTAGAAGAGGAAGAAAGCTAATTCATGGTGATCTGATCTGCTTAGCAAAGAAAGAGTACATCTTTTCAAATAATCAACCTTAAGGCCGTAAGTTAGACAATAGCGATTCACCCAGAAACACAGAGTGAGGAAAACTGTTATTGCTGGAAACTGGAAGATGCATATGACATGTGCATCAGCGAGAGAATTCATGGAGACTTTTCTCCCTTTGTCTAAAGAGCTTCCCTTAGATCGAAAAGTAATTATTGCACCACCTTTTACAGCTATTTCTAGCTTAGCAACGATCCTAGAGGGCACTCATGTAAACCTGTCTAGCCAAAATGTCCACTGGGAGGATTCAGGGGCTTTTACTGCCGAAATCTCACCTTCAATGCTTCTAGAGCACAATGTTCGTTATGCAATTGTTGGTCATAGTGAGCCAAGAAAATATTTCAGTGAGAGTGATGAACAGATCAACCTAAGGGCTAAATCTGCTCAAACTCATGGATTGATTCCAATCGTTTGTGTCGGAGAGAGTTTAGAGCAAAGAGAAAAAGGTGAAGCTGAAAGAGTTATCAGAAGACAGGTAGAGCAGGGATTAGAACAAACAGATCTCTCAAACCTTGTAATTGCTTATGAACCAATTTGGGCTATAGGTACAGGTAAGACATGCGAGGCAAATGAGGCGAATCGTATTTGTGGATTAATTCGTCAATGGGCGTGCTTTGATGATCTTCTTATCCAATATGGTGGTTCTGTAAAGCCAGGCAATATTGACGAAATTATGTCAATGAGCGATATCGACGGCGTTTTGGTTGGTGGTGCTTCACTTGATCCTCAGAATTTCGCCAGAATTGCCAACTATCAATCAAGGTGATTTTCTTTTGCCTATTAGGTTGACAGATAAAACAAAAATAATGGGAGTGATTAATATTACACCCGACTCTTTCAGTGATGGAGGAATGTATCTTGATGCCGAAAAGGCATTAAAAAAAGCTTCTGATTGTATTAGTTTAGGTGCGGATATAATAGATATAGGTGGTCAAAGTACTAGGCCAGGAGCTGAGATTTTAGCACCTGATCAAGAACTTAAACGGATATCCCCTGCTCTTAAACTAATTCGCAAAAAATATCCTAAGCAAATAATATCTGTTGACACTTTCTACTCTGAGGTTGCCAAAGAGGTTCTAAAATTAGGAGCTAATTGGATTAATGATGTTAGTGGAGGGAGGTTTGATCCCCTGATGTTTAAAGAATTAGCGGGAAAAAAAGTACCTATTGTTATTACACATAGTCGAGGAAATAGTCAAAATATGAAAAATTTTTCTAGTTATAAAAATATTGTTGCCGATGTCCACTCTGAACTCCTTCTACAAGTAGAAAAGGCTATTTCGATAGGAGTATCATCAGATCAAATAATTATTGACCCTGGAATTGGCTTTGCTAAAGAAACATCACATAATTTAGCCTTGCTGAGAAATTTAGATATTTTTGTTAATTCAAATTATCCAGTACTTGTTGGTCCTTCAAGAAAAAGATTTATAGGAGATGTTCTTAACGAACCTGACCCTATGAAGCGCTTATTTGGAACTTCTGCTGTTGTTTGTAAATGTGTACAAGCCAAAGTTAACTTTATTAGACTTCATGATATATATGAGATGAAACAACTAATAACAATGGCGACTGCCTTATGGCCTTAACTTCATATATAAAAGTGTGATGATTTAATTAGTCATTATCAACACCTTCAATTTTATCTTCTACTTCCTGATATAGCTCTTTAAGTTGTTCAATATTTTCTTCAGAAGTATCCCAATAACCTCTACCATTAACCTCAAGTAGTGTTCCAACAATTCTACGAAAACTATGAGGGTTTAAATCCATTAACCTTTTCCTCATCTCAGGATCATTTATAAATGTCTCATTAGATTCTTCGTAAACGAAATTATCTACTTGTCCACTGGTCGCACTCCAACCTAATGTGTAGTTAAGACGATTAGAAACTTCCCTTACTCCTTCGTATCCCGAATTGAGCATTCCCTCATACCATTTGGGATTTAGCAATTTTGTTCTCGAATCAAGCCTAATCGTTTCACTTAATGACCTTACTTGAGCATTTGCAGTTGTAGTATCTGCTATATAGCTATTTGGTTTTTTACCGTCATCTCTTAACTTCGAAATGAGGTTTGTTGGGTCTGAATCAAAGTAATGACTTACATCAGTAAGAGATATTTCTGATGAGTCGAGATTTTGGAAAGTGACATCTGCTGTTTTCATTACAGATTCAAATACCTTTCTGTTTTGATTCATCTCCCCAGGATTATCGGCATTAAAGGCAAATGTCTTTCGTGAAAGATACATTTCTTGCAGTTCATTTTCTTCTTCCCAAGTTGAGTTTTCAACGGCCAGATTTACATTTGAACTATAACTTCCACTAGAGTTAGAGAATACCCTGGCAGAAGCCTCCCGAATTGATATTCCCTCTGTTTTAGCCTGTTCTAATGAATGCTTCCTTACAAAATTCTTTTCGATAGGCTCATCAGCTTCAGCAGCCATTTTTACGGCTTGATCAATTAATGCCATTTGGTTGATAAATAAATCCCTGAAAACACCTGAACAATTGACTACTACATCTATTCTTGGCCTTCCTAGTTCTTCAAGTGTTATTAGTTCTAATTTATTTACTCTTCCAACAGAGTCAGGTTTTGGCTTTACTCCAACAAACCATAAGATTTGAGCAAGGGACTCACCATAAGTTTTTATATTATCTGTACCCCAAAGAACACATGCAATAGTCTCTGGCCAGTCACCCTGTTCTTCTTTTTGTTTTTCTATTAATTTGTCAACAACACCTTTCGCTGAGGCAACTGCTGCAACTGTTGGTATTGATTGAGGATCTAGGGCATGTATATTCTTTCCACTTGGTAATACTGCTGGATTCCTTATTGGGTCACCCCCTGGACCTGGTAGTACGTAGTCCCCATCTAATGCTTTAAGAAGGCTATCCATTTCCTTGTCGGCACATATTTGAGTAAGGCAGTAGCGAAGGTAATCGAATAATTTATCAAGCTCTTTTGCATCTATATTTTTAAAATTATTCTTTATACATTTATTTAGCCAAGGTGAAGGAAAATTGAATCCAAGAGTTTTTAGAAAATCTAATAATAAAGTAGTAAAATTCTTCTTAAGAGTAACTCTTCCACCAGAACCTGTTAAAGAAATAACAAGAGCTTTTACAGCATCTCTAGAAGTATCTGTTATCTTCTTATTTAACTCAACATAGAATAGGTCTCCTTTATTATTTCCCTTGTAAACATCTTCAATATTATTATCTATTGATTCAGCTAATAATCCAGGTAATGATCTGATTCCTTCCTGTTCTCTTTCTAGTGAAGCAATGCTAACCAAGCTTGCTATTGCTTCCTCTGCTGTAGGAGGCATTCCTATAGTGTGCAGTCCACATGGAAGTAATCTACTTTCGATTTCCATAAGTTGGCCATAGATTGAGCCAACAATTAAGTCTCTTTCTGCCAGATCTAAATCCGAAGCATCAGTTTCTGGAAGTTTTACATCCTTATCTAAATTACATTTCTTTGATGTTTCTATTATTGCATTAACTATTTGTATCCCTCTTCCACTTTCTCTTAATTGTTGATAAGAACCAACTAATTCACTTAGTTCCTTTAATCCTTTATAAAGACCTGCATTTTCAGCAGGTGGTGTTAGGTAACTAATAGTTGATGCATAGCCTCTTCTTTTAGCAATTGTTGCTTCTGATGGATTATTTGCTGCATAGTAATAAAGGTTTGGTAATCCACCTATTAGTGAGTCTGGATAACATGTCTCACTCATCCCCATTTGCTTGCCGGGCATGAATTCTAATGATCCATGAGTTCCAAAATGGAGAACGGCATCAGCCCCCCCAAACTTTTTCAAGATACGTGTAATAAGCTGCAAAACCATGGTGAGGACTAGCACTCTTGGAATAAAGCAATCTCATTGGATCGCCTTCGTATCCAAACGTTGGCTGAACGCCAACAAAAACATTCCCAAAATGACATCCATAAATTAATAAATTCTGACCATCACTATTTAGATTTCCTGGAGGCTTACCCCAGTTCTCTTCTAGTCTTGTGGAATATGGGGTTAGTTTTTCATACTCTTTAACGCTCATTTTGTGAGCAATGGATAACTCAGGTGATCCTTCCAGAGCTTCTGGGTCATTTATTAACTTGTGCATTAATGCTTTTGGATCTTTAGGCAAATCTTGAATGTTATATCCTTTGGATTTCATTTCTTGTAGGACACGATGTATTGAACCGAAAACATTCAAATATGCTGCAGTACCAACATTTCCTTTGTCTGGCGGGAAACTGAAAACAGTAATAGCTAATTTTTTTTCTTGCCTTGCTTTAATTCTTAAGGATGACCATTTAATAGCTCTTTGAGCAATTGCATCAACTCGGTCTTGAAGCGTATGTGCTTTACCAGTTGCATCATCTCTTCCGGATAAAACTATTGGTTCAATAGCACCATCTAATTCTGGTATGGCTATTTGTAGAGCAACCTGAACTGGATGGAGGCCTAGGTCACTACCTTCCCATTCTTGGGTTGTTTGAAAAACCAATGGCAATGCAACCATGTAAGGTCTATTAAGTTTTTTTAGTGATTCGATAGCTTTTGGATGATCCTGCCTTGCTGGTCCACCAACTAAAGCAAATCCAGTGAGCGAGACTATCCCATCAACCAATGGATTATTCTTATCAAGAGGGTCGTAGAAAAATTCTTCAACTGGTTTCGAAAAATCTAGTCCTCCACAGAATATTGGGATAACTGTAGCTCCTCTAAATTCAAGCTCCTGAATAACTGCAACGTAATGAGCATCATCACCAGTGACGATATGACTTCTTTGAAGAACTAGTCCTATTAATGGTCCTTTAATAGCTTTCTCACTTAGGTCATTTCTACTTTTACTCCAATTAAGATAGTCTTTAATATCTACAAACATTTCAGTAGAAAGGGGATGCCATATCCCTAAATCTGGGAATACTTCAGGTTCTTTTACATTTAAATTTATATTTTCATCAATAATATCTTTATCTATTACATATTTATCAGCTAATAATAAAAAGAAATTTCTTAAGTTTTCTGGCGTACCACCTACCCAGTATTGAAAACCTAGGATAAAATTTCTAGCATCTTGAGCTTTCTCAACAGGTAAGTATTTAAGTATTGAAGGAAGTGTATTTAATAGCTTTAACATTGAATCCTGGAAACCTGCACCCCCGGACTCTTTCCTCTTTTTCATAAAGTCACCAATTATACTTTTGCTCTGGCCAAGTTGGGCCATAGAAAATGAGCCAAGTTTATTGAGTCTCATTACTTCTGGCATCGAAGGAAAAACAACAGCGGCCTTTAAGCTTTCCCGATAGGGTTGAACTGCTTCAACAACTTTCTGAGCTAAGTCTTCTATGAAAATAAGTGATCCAATAAAAACATCTGCTTGAGAAATATCTGACTTGAAATCCGAGAAGTTTGTTGAATCTCTTAATTCTTCAATGAGGTAACCATTTAAATCAATTCCAATAGGACCATTTAGTTTATTAAGTGACTTGGCGGCTTCTGATAAAGCATTTTGGTATTGGGGTTCTAATACTAGATAAACTACTTTCATGACAAACTTATGATCTTGGCCTTCTACAGGGGATACTCTGCGATTGGAAGAGCGAACCTGTGTAAACATCTCTTTATGATTAGGTATTTTATCCAAGCCTACTTTTATTAGTGTCTTTCCTGTGGCTTTTAGCTAATGGCTGTTACATCTAAATCTTTTTAGTTCTTATGATTTAACCAACATCTTTTTTGTAATGAATTCAAGTACCAACAAAAAAATACCTGTTTTAGTTGCCGGTGCTTTAGGCAAAATGGGTTCCCAAGTTGTCAAAGCAGTTTGCGAATCACCTGATTGCGAGTTAGTAGGGGCTATTGATAATTCACCTCAGAAGGAAGGCCTTGATATTGGGATTGAATTAGGCTTGGGAGAATTGAATATTGCAGTTACTTCGGATTTTGAAGGGAGTCTTTGTTCAATAAGTCAATCATTTCGTGATGCAGGTCCGAGTGGTGGGGCTGTTTTAGTTGATTTCACTCATCCTGAAGCTGTCTATGAGCATACAAGAGCCTCTATTGCTTATGGAGTGAACCCTGTCATTGGCACAACAGGGATTACACCTTTACAATTAAAGGAATTAGCCGATTTTGCAGATAAAGCATCCGTAGGCACAGCTGTAATACCAAATTTCTCAGTAGGAATGGTTCTCTTACAACAGGCTGCCGCCGCCGCCGCGAATTTTTATGATCATATTGAATTAACGGAATCTCACCATAATCAGAAAGCTGATGCACCAAGTGGAACTTGTATTAAAACAGCAGAATTAATTGAAGATCTGGGGAAGAAATTTAATCGTCAAGATGTACAAGAGAAAGAGTCTCTTTCTTCTTGTAGAGGTGGAGTAAGAGAGAGTGGTTTGAGAATCCATTCCGTTCGACTACCAGGAATTGTGGCTCAGCAACAAGTATTGTTTGGATCACCAGGTGAGACATATTTGCTGAGTCATAACACTATTGAGAGATCTGCTTATATGCCTGGTGTATTGCTTACAATAAATAAAGTACGAAAACTAAACACACTTGTTTATGGCTTGGAAAAATTTTTATAGAGAAAATAGAACCAATTAGTAGTTATGTTGATTCCATTACGACAAAATGAACTTGATAAGTTGATACCTTCTGTTGCTACAAGTAATCAATTCACCTCAGCATTAGGAAATCCTAGGAAAATACTCCAAAGAATAATAATATCTTCAATCGGAGGGGTTATAACTCTTTTAATTAGTCAAAGCCAAGTCACTAGTCAATTTTACTCTATGTGGCTAATACTTGGGGTGGTATTTTTACTTTATATTTTATGGGGTCCTATTTTAGAGGCCAGTCGAAAAAATTCAAAACTCAAGAAATATTCTTTTGCTGCAATTTTCGAGGCGGAAATAACTGATATCTATACCCAAGAGAGAGTAGAGGATAGACAAGAACAAGCTAATAAAATGGGCCAACTTGAATTAGTAGAAAATAGAAGAAGATGGCTAGTTCTTGAAATAGGAGATGAGGATGGCTATTTATCTAAAATTGAATTTCCTCTTGAAAATAAACATCAACCAATATCTCAAGGTTCATTGATTAGGGGGATCATTTTTAGCAATAATAAGGATTTTTCTAATATATTGAATATCAGTGATGCATGGTTACCTAGAAAACGTCTATGGGTAGGAGAATACCCATTTTTGTTAAAGCCAGCATTTGAAGAATTATGTTATTTAAGAATTAATAGATAGATCATGATGTTATTAATAAGCAAATATTCTGAAAAGTTAATAAAATAAACCATGAAAGAATTAAGTGTTAAGGTTTTAGGTGCTGGTCCTACTGGTTCTCTTCTTGCGATAGCTCTAGCTAATATTAATACGAAGGTTTATTTGTTTGACATACTAGATACCGAAAAATTGTTATCTAGAGATCGAAGTTATGCAATAACTCATTCTACAAGAAGGCTGTTAGAGAAGCTGGGAATTTGGAGCGAGCTTAAGAATAAAGCTATCCCTTTCAAGGAATTATCTGTTCTTGACTCTGTTATAAATAAAAGTATAGTTCTTTCAACTAAAGACCTTTTTCGAAGTAATTATCAATCAAATGCAGTTGGTTGGACTATAGACCACAAAATCTTAATGGAAGTCTTATTTGAAAAGGTAAATAAAAGTAATCAGATTAATTTTCAATTAAATTGTTTAAAAATTAAAGATGATATAGATTATGACTATTATTTTGCAGCTGATGGAATCTTTTCTAAATCTAGAAATAAATGGAATATCGGGACTTATTCTTATAGATATAGACAGAAGTGTATTACATTTAAAGCTCTTTTAAGAGTTAATCATTCGAAGCGTGCATATGAAATTTTTAGGAAAGAGGGCCCTATGGCAGTTCTTCCTATGGGTAATGACCTTTACCAAGTAATAATAAGCTCACCTTCTTCAATTTGCGAGAATCTTATAGCATTACCATCCTCTTTATTCCTAGACAAAGTATCAACTCTGCTCCCTAGTGGGTTAGAAATAGATTCGTTATATAATAATCCGGAAATCTTTCCTTTATCTCTTAGTGTTTCCAAAAAATTAAGTGTAGCTAATAAGTTCCTAGTCGGAGAGTCTGCACATTCTTTACATCCTGTTGGAGGACAAGGTTTAAATCTTTCTATTAGAGATATAAATGCATTAACATTATTGTTAAATGATCGCAAAAATAGAAATGACATTGGTCTCATTTCTAAACGATCTAAATCATTCTTCATATTGAACAGATATATAGACATACTAAGCACATCTTTTTTAACTCATATATTGATTGTAATCTTCTCAAATAGTTTTATAATCCTCAGATTTATTAGGTATTTAACCTTTAGTCTTTTAAGAAAAGTGCCTTATTTAAGAAGATTTCTTCTTTCTTTATTTACAGATGGGTTGTCTTTCCTATTTCATAAACGTTTAGATAACTAAATACTTGATTTCTATATAATGAATAATACTACTAATCAATCTTTACCATCTAAGAATTTACTAATATTCGTCAAAGAGGAATTTTCTTTAAATGATCAGGCGATTTCACTAGCTATTAAACATAGTAATCTAGAATCAGCACCATTCCCAATTGTTTTGTGGAATTTTGGTTTAATTACTATTGAACAATATCAAGTATTATTAGATTGGATTATTGATAATGAGTATATTTGATTGTTGTTAGCTATAATTTGGTTGTATTTACTTATATACTCACTTGGTAATTTGTCGCCTTTTGTTCTCATTACTCTCATTTCTCTTCTAAGTGCTCGTTCTTCCAATGGATACCATCAAGACTTTCAAGAAAATTACTCCTGAGTATTTTCGCAATAAATCCATGAGATGATAAAAAAACAATCTTCTATTGATTTCAACTCTGCAACAAAACAATTGAATATTTTCAACCCCAACCTTCTATTTGGAATGCAGACTACTAAATGGAGAAGGTCCATAGAGAAAATTGACCTACTTTTTTTAACCCTAGAAGCACTTGATGTCAATACATCTCAGTCATTTGAGCTTATTGCTAGAGATCTCGAGATGAGCCATGTCTTCCCTAATTATGTAGCCATCTGGAAATCTAGATGCCATAACCCTTTAAGGAGGTCATCAAGTAACTCCACATTATCTATTGAATCTTTTGAAGGATTGATAAAAATACTTTCGTCAATGTCCAACCAATTTTATCCAAGAATCAGAGAACTATTAACTTCTAAAGGTTCCATCCAATATAAATCTGAGAGATGGAACAAGTTTTGTTTGAGATTGGAAGAATTAATAACTGAAAGAATGAATGTTAGGCGTGGGCTAGTAAAAAAATATCTAGTCAGGACCTCAAACTCTGATAGTTTCCACAAACAGTTGCTACTTATCTTAGCGTTATCTTCTGGACCAGGAGGTCTAAAGCGTCTATCTTCAAGTATTTTTGAACCTTTATTATAATTAACTAGACCATGAAAACTAGAAGATCCTACAAAGAAGGTATAGCAGCATTAGAAGTTGATGGAATCCCTGATCAGTCATTAGGCCAAGGCTCAGATACTATTGGTATTTTGCTTTCATGGAAACTTACTTTAATTGGATTAACAGTCCTAGAAGGTAAAAAAGAAAACCTAATAAACCTTGTATATGTAATTCTTTCATACTCAAGGAGCTGTATCTCTGGACTTTCTGATTCTATATCTGATATGGCCAACTCTATTAAGATTTCAGGAGTAAAAGGAGGTCATGAATTAAAACTTGTGAGTAACAAAAAGGATGTTGAACCACTCACTATAATTTTAGATGATGCTGAATTAACAGATTTAACGAGGTGCCTAGACAAAATTTTAGTTGATAGTTATTTATCTATTAGTTGGCAACCTCCTCTATCAAAGCCAGTTGAACGTAGCAAATTTTACATGAATTTCTTTCATCTCAAGGAGATAATAAATCCACTAGCTGGTATAAGTTGCCTATTTATAACTGCTGTTCTCTATCTGAATTTACCTTCTCTTGAACCGTCACCTACTCCAGGAGAAGAAATTATAGAAAAAGATACATATTCAAAGGATATTAACAATTAAATCTTGACTAATACAATTTCCAAGTCAAAATTAAGAAAAAGATTTTAGATAATAAAAGATGAATGCAAATAATTTAAAAAGAAGGAATAGCTCTAAAAGGTCTTATATATTTAAAAGCAAGGCTTCTAAAAGCAAAAGAAGGCAATTTTGGGAAGCTATACTAATGCTTGTAATAGGATGTAACTTAGTAGGATTCCTAAATACATTACCTAGGACATTCATAACATCGCGCTTATCAAAGGAAACATTTTTACAACTATCATCATCATTCATTAATATAGTCAACTCATTGGCAACTATAGGATCTGCTCTTGTAGTTATCATCCTTTTAATTGTTAGCCTTATCCTCATTATTGGTGCCTTGTTTAGAATATTAATAATAATAAATCGGAATCGATCTTCAAGAACATTTAATAAAAAAAAATAACGGGTAACATTAATTTCAACTAATCTAAACAATTTAAGATATGAATACAAAAGAAATAAGATTCTCTGAGCATACATATATTTTAAGCTTATTTTTTTCTTTTGTATATTTAATTGATTTATATCTTCTTAATTCAATTGTTTGGATATTAGTTGGCTTCTCAATAATTTTATCATTCGTAGTATTTATCTTTGATGATATTAAATTAGGTAAAATATGTAGACTAATAGATATAAGTTATAAACCTCAAATTTATAGTCTTGTATTTCTTGTCTATCTCTTTTCATCAATTACAGGTCTTACCATAATATTAACAAAAATTCCTCATCTACAAATTAATTTCATAGTGATTCCTATTGTTGTAACAGGAGTAATTTTTTTAGGGACTATTGTTGGGATGTTCCAAAAATTAATAGATTCAATTAAATCTAGTTAAATTGTCATTTGTTTAAGAGCCTAAATATTTGATTAAAAATATGATATAAATATATTTTATTGCATAATTTTAATGGATTCAATAATTAAGTTTAGCTCAGAAGACTGCGGCACCTGCCACCGGATGAGTCATTATGACTCGAGTGTCTCTAAAGAACTAAATCTAGAATTTATCGATGTGCCTATGCAGGATACCAATACCTATCGAAAGTACCGGAAAATATTGCTTGCTCAATACCCAAATAAGGAAGGTATGGGATGGCCCACTTACTTGATAGTAAGAGAGCCAAACGATAATTTTAGAATTTTAGGCGAAGTTAAAGGTGGTATGTCTAAGGGGGATTTTCGCAAAAAACTTATTGAGTTAATGGATAATCATTAAGGAAAAATTAGTTTATAAATTTAAATTAATATAATGCTAGCTAAATTACTCTAGTGCTTCTCTTTATTGATGTCTTTTGGATATAGCTTAGAAAGCTTATCCTGCCTAGCTGCTTCTTTTCTCTTCAGATATAGAAACTCGCTTCTCCTTCTTAAGATAATTCCAGGAAGATACCATAAAATCCCAAAAAATATAAGCATAAAAATAGGGTTTTTCCATGTCATATAAGCAATTTGATCCAACATGAAAATCCATCTACTTCATTTATATTAGTACATGTATATCTATTAATTTTTATTGAAATAAATTGAACTTGAGGTTTCTATATATTATTGACAATATTTATATTCGATTCTATTTCCTAACTAAAGATATCTAGTTGGAGACTATCAGTACTAAGAAGGTTGTACTCATACCAATTGCTCCTAATGCTGCCATTGCTGCCAATAGAGAAATGCTCATAAGCTTGATTCAACTTTATAAAAATAAGACTTTGGCATCTAAATAAATTTTAAAGTTAATATTCTTTAATTTTTTCTTAAGATTTGTAGCTTTAAAGGATCTTCGAAGTATCAAATTATACAATCTAAAGGATAAGGACCTAATAGGAACTTGCTATATCTGTTGATTGCAATAACTCGCTATTGAGAAAGAGCAAAAAGTTTATTTAATTATCCTTTGAATCGGCGCTAGTTTTTGTGAGTACGTACGTTGTTTTTGTACCCATGATGTCAGGAACAGTAATACTACATCCTTTATCTCGTTTCAAATTACACCTTGGAGTTGATTTCTGTGTTTTCCAAGAGCAAGGCACTTCCGTTACTGAGCTGGACTTAATTTCCCATCCTTTTTCTAAGTACTCATTTATACTTTCTTTGTTACATGCTATTGATACTTCAATAGACTCAATAATTTCAATATTATTGTAGCTATTTGAGTTAGATGAATCTTCCTTATCAGAAGAAAAGTATGTACAAGAAGATAATAATAATGGGAAAACAAGATAGAGTAAATGCCTCATGGTTAGATGTTTCATTGAGGAAAAGTTTTTTTATTTGAATAAATTATTTTTTATTTTTTTTTATTCTTAGAATCTATAACAGATAGCAATTCCTCCATGTCATTCATTAGAGCCTTTATATTACTAGCTTCTGGAAGTTTCAATTCCTCGGTTACAGCCAAATGAATAGTTCTAAGTTCTGCTCTTAATTTCTTAAGGTGTACTTTCACTTCTTCTTTTTTTTCTTTTGCTGTTGGCATTTGTTTTGTTTCTGTTTGCTATGTTTTTATTATTATATAACTTTTTCTAACTTCTTGTTATGCAAGTAGCTTTTATTCATCTAAAAAGTAAATAATGGACATTTGCTTTATTATTTAAACATTTATATTAGATTCTCTATGATTTTTAATATGTTGAATCAAGCTTACAAAAGCATATGGGTCCCTATTTTTGGGAGAGTACTTTATCGGTTCGTTGATTTCATTGAACGTAAACCTCCTACTGAAAAGCCGACCTACCAAATTAAAGATAGTGTTTCTATTGATATTGATGGTCAGTCGAAAATTAAGTAACTACCTCCATTACAATAGTTAACTGAGAGTACTTTCTTGCCTACTGATATCCCTACCTTCTCGATCTCTTTCTTTGATAGGTAATCAAGTGTTTCCCTTACACAACGATTATTATTACTTGTATACTTTATTATGGGATATGTATATATAAAAGTAGTAATTGCAATAGCATATAAGTAATACCTTTTCCTATTTTTACTATAATGATTAAAAGACTTATTCTTTACTTTTAAAACTTCTCGAAGAAGGCTTTCTGGTAATCCTATCTGTACAAATAAAATTTCTACCCACCAAGGGAGGTTTGACTTAGATTTCCTCAAATCATTATTATGCTTTTTTGGCTTTGGCCCTTCTGGATTTGTCATCCCCTTGATAACTTCGTATGGTTTTGCCATTCATGAAATGGATCTAATAAATATATCTTAAAATTAGACAGAATTTACGTTTTGAGAGAATGATTTAATGTTTATAACACATGTTTTAATTGATAATTTCTGACTAATCTCTCATTTGACTTTATACTATACTTAAGCTCACCTTTTGACATAATCTCAAATGCCTAAGAAACGACGAAAGTTGTCTAAAGAACATGAGAAGAGTATATCTATTGCTTTAAAGGAGATTGAATTAATACTCGCTAAGATAAATGATATTAATGATGATGATATTAGAGGTGAGTATGCCATTTCCTTTGCTCCGGTTAAGCTTACATTAGATAAAATATGTGTGGATTATACCAATATCGGTTTTCACGAAGATTCTGTTAAGATGTACTCCAGCTATTTATCCTTATTAGCTAAGTTTAAGGAGGAGTATGAGATATAATATAAGTAATTGATATTACTATTTACCTCCTGGTTTTAGTAAAATATTCTACCTTTTATTGTAAGGTATTATCTTGATAGGCACAGGACCATTTGTAACATTATATTTATACTTCTTATTGTGATATTTCTTTTTTGAGAAATCTTTCATGCATCTTGTGTAATTGGGAGCTTTTATGCAGATCTTTTTTATATCTCTGAGACTTATTGAATATCCTGGGTAGGAAAGACTGAGTAATATAATTAGGTATGAAAAAGATTTTAGGTAGATATGCATAGTAGTCTTAGTGTTATTCAACTAGATAAGGATATGATAGATCTCTTGTTTCCATAGTTTTTATCTCATGCTCTAATATTTAGTTACGGTAATAATTGAAAAATTTGGCCATGTAAAATCAAACATTACAACCAGTTATAAGTTAGGCCGAGGAAGAGCTCCTAAGATATAGGTTTAGCTACCCACAGTCTCTTTTGAAATTCTATTGATTCAACTATTAAATAATTGAACTTTCTTCAATCTTTTCTCTTAACTCCTCTCGTTTGTACTTTGTCGTTATATATATTTCTTGGGCGCTTCTACCTTTCCTAGCAATTAATTTATAGCCTCCTATTGTCTCTCTTGTAATAGAAACTTTTAGTTTTTCTTTGTGACCTCTAACTCTTGAGATTGCACCTGGTGATATTGTGTATATTCCATCTTCTTTTGCTAGCCTTTTTAGTAGTTCTATAAGTCCATTAATATATGTACTATGAGTGTGAACTAACCTTCCCATCTTACTTTTTTTTGTACAAGTATAATAAGACCTGGTTTAGTTTTCATCCACAACTCCTCATTAATCATGTATAATTTTATTGTTACTACAGTAGATTTATGCTTTTTACCTTTGCATGGGCATCACTAGCTGCCATTTTTACTTTCTCTATTGCAATGGTCGTTTGGGGTAGGAATGGAGATGGATCAATTGATATTTAATGTCACTTCTTTTAGTCTTAGTTTAGACCCTTCATCCTATATAACTTTTTTGGTACTCTTTTTATTAGTATTCATAACAATATCTATTGCCTATTTAACATTCATCGAATTCAAGGACAAACGTAGGGCAAAAGCTGATGACTAGTATTGCTTTTAGGCTTTTTGCTTTCTCCTCGACTCCTCAGTTGTTATTTTAATTAGCTCCATAGCTTCTTTTATCCTTTTTATATTACTCTTATATAAAGTTAGATCTTTATCTGCCCTTGTTTCACAAAAACCTAAACTAACAAGTAACTTAAGAGTTGATTTAATTGCTACTTCAGGATTAGCATCATCCTCTTGTTCAAGTCTTAGTATTTCGTAAACACCTATTGAATGTAACCTTGAGTAATAATTATTCTTATTTAGAATATCTCTAAGAGGAAGGCCATCTATACTTTTGTTCTCGTTAGAATCCAGTTCATCAATTGTGCTCTTAAATGAACCAGTTTTGGAAATAGTTAATATTGCATTTGAATACTTTTTTATTAGGCTATATTCAATATCACAAGATTTACATAAAGATTCTAGGATTTTGTATTTGTGGATTGCTGGTTCATATCCATTTGTAAATACATCAAAGGATTTTAGAAGGCCATATGAAAACAATCCATCTACATAAAAGCTGGATTGGTTGCTTAGTAGGTTTAACTCAACAAGATATTCATCTATTACTTTGCGGTAAATAGATGGAATTACAAAAGGAAAATCTTTGTGGAATAGACCTTTGCTAGCAGAAACGGTTTTACGTTCACTCAAACCTTTTTTGATTAAACTCGAATATGAGATTAGCTATTCGAATATAGCAGTTAGTATCGTGGTAACCGATCACTTTTAGAATGATTCCTATAGTTGTTGAGGAAACTGGTCGTGGCGAAAGAGCCTTTGACATTTATTCAAGACTTCTGCGAGAAAGGATTGTTTTTCTCGGTGAGCCTGTAACTAACGATTCTGCAAATCGAATAGTTGCCCAACTTCTATTTCTTGAAGCCGAGGATCCAGACAAGGACATTTTTCTTTATATCAACTCCCCAGGGGGCTCTGTTTACGATGGCTTTGGGATTTTTGATACTATGCAGCATGTTAAACCAGATGTACACACTGTTTGCGTTGGTTTGGCAGCAAGTATGGGTGCGTTCTTACTATGTGCAGGAGAAAAAGGAAAAAGAAGCAGTCTTGAACATTCACGAATTATGATCCATCAACCTCTTGGAGGCGCAAGAGGTCAGGCTACAGATATACGTATACAAGCCGATGAAATTCTGTTTTTAAAGAGCAGAATTAATAATGAACTTGCGAAAAGAACTGGTCAGTCAATTGACAAAATTTCTGAAGATACAGATAGAGACTTTTATATGTCTCCATCAGAAGCAATCAGCTATGGAATAATAGATAATATTCTAAATAAGAAACCAGTTTCAATTGTCTAGTCAACTAAGTTGCAAAAATATTTTCAGTTCTGTATTTTTTAGGAATATCAGTATATTTTTCTAGGACTTTAATTAACTCTTCGCCAGTTATAGTTTCTTTTTCAATCAGTAAATCGACAAGAGAATCCATTGCCTCTCTATTCTCATTAACTATTCTATATGTGGCTTCATAACACTCTTTTACTATTTTTCTAACTTGTTCATCAATTTGTTGTGATATTGAGTCGGATATATCAGATCTAGTCATCAGGTCTCTTCCAATAAATACTTCTTGGGAATCATTCTCTAGTGAAATTGGTCCAAGCCTACTCATCCCGAATCTAGTAACCATTTGACGCGCCATTGATGCTACCTGTTGTATGTCACCCCCAGCCCCAGTAGTTACTTCACCTCTACCAAAGACTACATCTTCTGCCGCTCTACCACCCAATGCACCCATTATTCTTGCTTTTAATTGAGCTCTACTTACTAACATTTGGTCTTCATCTGGTGAGAACCAAGTTAAACCTTTTGCTTGACCTCTTGGAATCAAGGTAACCTTTTGCACTGGGTCATGGTCTTTTAATAATGTGCCAACTAAAGCGTGACCTATTTCATGATAAGCAATTAATTTCTTGCTCCTCCCGTCAGTAAGAGGCTGTCCTTCCATTCCAGCAATTATTCTATCTACAGCATCATCTATTTCAGATAATCCTATTGATTCTTTTCTTCTTCGAGCTGTTAAAATTGCTGCTTCATTAAGAAGGTTGGCAAGATCTGCTCCAGTAAAACCTGGTGTTCTTCTAGCAATATTTTCCAATGAAAGTGTTTTATCAATTTTTTTATTTTTAGAATGAACTTTTAGTATTGATAATCTTCCTTTTATATCTGGGGCATCTACAGAAACTTGTCTATCAAACCGACCTGGTCTTAGCAATGCTGAATCAAGAACATCTGGTCTATTTGTTGCAGCAATAATTATTATCCCACTATTACCTTCAAAGCCATCCATTTCAGTTAAAAGTTGATTTAGGGTTTGTTCTCTTTCGTCATTTCCGCCTCCGATCCCTGCACCTCTTTGTCGGCCAACTGCATCAATCTCATCAATAAATATTAGACAAGGACTATTTTCTTTTGCTCTTTTAAACAAATCTCTAACTCTGCTAGCTCCTACACCTACGAACATTTCGACAAATTCTGATCCTGATAAAGAGAAGAATGGAACCCCTGCTTCTCCAGCTATAGCCTTGGCTAATAGAGTTTTGCCTGTCCCTGGAGGGCCTACTAAAAGTACACCTTTTGGAATTTCTGCTCCAACAGAAGTGAATCTTTCTGGCTGCTTTAAAAATGTCACCACTTCTTCTAGATCTTGTTTAGCTTCTTCCACTCCTGCTACATCGTCAAACATAACTCCAGTTTCTGCTTCCATTGCGAACCTTGCTTTTGTTTTGCCAAATTGCATGGCCTGGCCTGGACCACCAGGCATAGAGTTTGACCTTCTTGCTAAAAGAACTAAACCTAAAATAAGAAGGGCTGGGAAGATTAGATTTCCTAAGAATCCAATACTTTGCGGTGTTTTTTTCTCTGGATGAATATCAAAACTTATTCCTTCTGTCTTGAATTTATTTACCAATTCAGGAGTTAAACCTGGAAGGTCTACCCTTATTTTCTGTACACGGTTATCAAGGTCTGGGTCAACAGCCTCAACAATTGCATTTCTTCCTCCACTATAAATATCTACTGCCGTAACTCGACCTGAGTTGATGTAATCAATGAATCGTCCATAACTCATTCTAGAAACAGCCGCATTTGGACTCGATAGAGAACTCTTGCTTGACTGAGATGTATTGCTATTACTTCCTGTAATGATTTGCCATCCTATAAGGAGGAGAATTACAAAAGGGATTAGCCACAAGGCTACTGATCTGAATTTTGGATTCATGTAATCTTCAATATCATTTTTATTCTAAGAGAAATTGTGGTCTATCTGTTGGAAAATGAGAAGATTTTTCTAAGTTAAGTGCAGTTTTTTTTTAAGAACCTTTTTATTCGATAAATCAGAGACTTCTCAAAGCAACAATTGGATCTAATTTTGCAGCTCTTTTAGCTGGTAATACTCCAAAGATTAATCCAATAGATCCTGATAGTGAAACTGTAAAAATAATTACTTTAGTTTCAATATTGGCAGGTAGACTTGTTGTTATCTTTATGGAATTAACAGTACCTAAACCTAGTATAGTACCTAACATTCCACCTAAAGCTGCTAAAATTAAAGATTCAATCAAAAATTGAAGAAGAATATCAGTATCTCTAGCTCCAATTGCTTTTCTTAGCCCTATTTCTTCTGTCCGTTCACTAACAGAAACTAGCATTATATTCATTATTCCAATACCACCAACAAGTAGTGAAATTCCTCCTATAGCGCCTAGCATTAATGTCAAACCTCCAGTTATTGTTGTGACAATAGAAAGAGCATCTTTTTGAGACCTGACAGCAAAATCATCATCCTTAATAATCTTATGCCTCTGCCTTAATAAGTTAGTGACTTGAAACTTTGCTGCATTAATAGCTTTAGAATCCTTGGCTTTAATACTAATAAAGCTAAGACTAATTCCATAGTTAGGATCTTTACCAGTTATCTTATTAACCATCGTTTTTAATGGTATATATATGTTCTTATCTTGATTGCTTCCAAAAACGGCACCCTTTGGTTCCATTACCCCAACTATTTGGAAGGATTGATCTTTTATTCTTATATTTTTGCCAAGTGCACTTTCATTAAGAAATAGATCATTGTTTAACTCATGGCCGATAATAGCTACATTTTTAGCTGTACTTTGATCCTTATTTGTTATAAACCTACCTTTAGCTATGTCAAAACTTCTAACTGTAAGAAAATCATGAGTAACTCCTAGAACAGTAGAACTGAAGCTCTTTGACTTATATTGTATAATTTCACTCGATGAAATTTGAGGTGCTACTTGCTCAATAGTGGGAACTTGTTCTCTAATAGCTATTGCATCTTTTAAGGTCAGATTCCTTGGAAAGGCAACTCCTCTCCTTCTTGTATCATTATTACCAGGTACTACAAATAATACATTAGCCCCTAAATTACTTAATTGGTTTGTTGCTAATTTTTGCGCTCCTTTCCCTACACCGAGCAAGGTAATAACAGACGCATTACCAATGACTATTCCTAGCATTGTTAACGAGCTTCTTAGTTTATTTGATGTCAAAGTCTTTATTGACATCAGTAATAATTCTTTTAAGGATACTTTCCCAGCCATTAATCTATCTATGCCTATTTAACTGTATCTGATGGAATTCCTTTGAATATAATTCCTTTGTCTAAATCTAGTGTTACTATCTCACCATTCTTAAACTTCTCACAAGCCCCTTTGACTCCACTTATAACAGGTGTAGACATGTTGTAATTATATCTATTGTCAGATAGATTACTTTCCTCTTCAATGATTCCATAAATATGAGTATCGGTTAAAGAATTATAGATAATTCCCTTTGATATTACTAATATTTCTCCAGACTTAACTTCTGACATATCACTATTTTTACTTATAACTCTTATCTTCCCACTAACCTTTCCTGAAGAAGTTGAATTACCGCTTGCAACAACATCTGTGACTATGCCAACTTTAATTAGGTCTGTCGAACCACTAATACCTTTAAGTGTACCTGCTGTTTCTACAACTAAATCCCCTGGCTTCAATATCCCTTTCTCCATTGACAATTTCATAGCATGACTAAATGTTCTACTAGTGCTTTCTTCTGTATCTATTAGTAAGGCTGATACTCCCCACACTAATTGCAGACGTCTAGCAACTGCTGATTCACTTGTTATGGCAAGTATTGGTGTTGCTGGTCGGAATTTGCTTACGTTATGAGCAGTAGCCCCACTTTTGGTAAGAGGGATTATTGCCGCGGCATTAAGTTGCCTTGCAATTGTGCTTACGGCTGCACTTATGGCATTAGGAATAGTACTAGGAAGGTGGCTTTCTAAAGCCCTTTGAGGGTAGTCTCTTTCAATTCTTCTTGCAATCTTTGCCATAGTTTCGACGGCTTCTGTTGGATAGTCTCCAACTGCCGTTTCATTAGAAAGCATTACTGCGTCCGTTCCATCAAGTATCGCGTTTGCAACATCGCTTACTTCGGCTCTAGTTGGTCTTGGGCTGGATGCCATTGAATCCAGCATTTGTGTTGCAGTAATTATTGGTATTCCAAGAGAATTGGCCTTTTTAATAAGTTGTTTTTGTAGCAAAGGTACTTCTTCAGCATCCATTTCTACTCCTAGGTCGCCTCTTGCAACCATTACCCCATCGCAGAGTATAAGTATTGAATCTATTTGGTCTATGGCTTCAAATTTCTCTATTTTGGCGATTACTGGGGTGGTGTGACCATGCTTCCTGATTAATTCTTTAATTTCCTGCATGTCTTCGGGGTTTCTTACAAAGCTAAGTGCAACCCAATCAACTCCTTGTGAAAGACCAAATTCAAGATCGACTTTATCCTTATGGGTTAATGCATTAATAGATAATTGAACATCAGGGAAATTGACTCCTTTGTTGTTAGAAAGAATCCCCCCAACTGTAACTTTGCAAACTAGAGATTTTTCCTTTAAATCAACTTTATCAACTAACATTTCAACCCTTCCATCATCTAGAAGAATTCTTTTACCTACATCCACTTCACTTATAAGGTTTTTATAAGTGACAGTAGCAATTTTGTTGTTGCAATCTACATTTTCTGACGTCAGCTTAAAGGTATCTCCTTTCCGTAAATTAATGGGACCTTCTTTAAATTTTCCTAATCGTATTTTTGGACCTTGAAGGTCCTGGAGGATTCCAATATTTACTTTTAAACTTTTAGCTACATTTCTAATGGTTTTAATTCGTTGAGAATGCTCTTCATGGTCACCATGAGAAAAATTCAGTCTGAAAGTAGAGGCTCCTGCTCTAATTAGATCAGCTATGATTTCTGGGCTTTCTGTCGCAGGTCCAATAGTGGCTACGATCTTAGTCCTTCGTTTTAGATCTATAGTTGCCATTAGAATGTTTGCTCACCCTCAAAAAAATACCATCTTGTGAACATTTAGTTACCTCTGAGTCTTTCATTCCTCCTTATCATGGACCTTAATCAGTACCAAGACAAATCAAGAGAAACAGCTCGTTATCCTAATTTGGGAAACAATGCAATTTATCCAACACTAGGACTAGCAGGAGAGGCTGGAGAGGTTGCAGACAAGGTTAAGAAGGTAATTAGAGATAAAGATGGTTTGTTTGGCGCTATGGAAAAACAAGAAATAAAGTTGGAATTAGGAGATGTACTTTGGTATATAGCTCAATTATCAACGGAGTTGGGCTTTGATTTGGAGGAAGTCGCTCAGTTAAATCTGAATAAATTGTCAAGTAGATCTAGGAGAGGAAAGCTTTCTGGAAGCGGTGACAATAGATAAATCAGAAGAGATTTAGTTGTACTTTTGATCAGGCGATATTATTTATAATACTTGCGTTTAAAAATGCAAAACGAAGGTTGGTCAAGGCAGATTCAGCAAAATTTAATACGACAAAAGCAAGTATTGGAGAAATATCTAGTCCCCCTATTGCAGGAATTATGCCTCGAAATAAGTTTAAGTAAGGATCTGTAATAGCACTGATATTACTCAGTACCGGATTACTCCAATCTAGATTTGGGAACCAAGTCAAAAGTACCCTCAATATTAGAATATAAGAGTAAATAAATAGGGTCTGACTTAGGACAGCAAGAATATTTGAGAAAACAGCTTGCATCTTTTTTAAAGATAAAAATCCATTTAAGCAGCTTTGTTCTCATCTGTCGTATCTATATCAGGAATTACGGTGAATGTTTGATGAAACTTTTCTGAGAGCGTTATCCAGAACGACCTACCATCGCGCTGACGTTTCCTTTCTACAAAGTTCATATTTACGAGTTCCTTGATATGCTCATACGCTCCAGAACCTCTTAAATCTACCAAATCTGATTGCAATATTCTTTTTTTGAGGGCTATTGTGGCAAGGGTCCTTAAAGTTGCGCCAGAAATATTCACTGGCAAAAGATTTTGAACAAGACCTCCTAGGCCTTTTGTTAACTGAAGACTATACCTACCATCTTTTTCAGAAATTTCAAGTGAGGTATCTCTTTGAGAATAGCCTGCCATAAGAGCTATTAAACCTTCTTGAATACTCTCCGTTGATTGATTTAAAGTTTCGGAAATTTCTGAAATTGTTAATGGCTTTCCTTTTAGGTATAGAACTGCTTCTATTTGGGAAGGCAATGAAATTTCTAACTTACTAGTTATTCCTTTGTTAAGAGAAAGTTTAGTGATGACTATTAAAGCAAGTCTTTTATTTAAATTACCGCGAATCTCAGGTCTGTACACCTAAGAAAAGCTTATATGCAGGATTATTTGTCTCTTCCCAGTTTTTGTAACCTATTTCAGCAAGAAAATTTTCCCAATCTTTAAGCTGATTTTTGTTCACTAGAACCCCTAAAACTATTCTTCCAATATCTGCACCATGATTTCGATAGTGAAAAATACTTATACTCCACTCTGGTCTCATTGCTTCTAAGAATCTCATTAGAGCACCGGGGCGTTCTGGAAATTCAAATCTATAAAGAAGTTCAATGTAAGAATTATAATGGCTTGTTTCTTCGGGTAGTCGACCACCAACCATATGCCTTAAATGAACTTTTGAAAATTCATCATTACTTAGGTCTATGCAATTAAGGCTAGCTTCCTTAATATTTTTTATAAAAGACTGACAATCCTTTTTGTTAGCTACTTCAACACCCATAAAGATTTGTGCTGTTTTCTTACTTGACATCCGATAGCTAAATTCCGTTAGATTTCTATAACCAATTAATTTGCAAAGATTCTTAAGACTACCAGCTTCTTCTTTTATTTCAACTGCAATCATAGCTTCTTTTTCTTCACCTAATACCGCTCTTTCAGCAACAAATCTAAGCCTTTCAAAGTTCATATTGGCCCCACAAGTTATAGCTATAACTTTTTTATTATGTAAGCCCTTTGTAATTAAATCTGATTTAGCTCCTGCTATGGCTAGAGCTCCCGCTGGTTCAAGAATTGCTCTTGTATCTTCAAAAAAATCTTTAATTGCAGCACATATTTCATCGGTGTTTACTGTGACCATAGAGTCAACATATTTTTTTGCTAATTCAAAAGTAATTTTTCCTACTTGCTTGACAGCCACTCCATCTGCAAATAGACCAACTTCAGATAATTCTATTCTTTTATTTGCTTCTAATGACTGTTTCATTGCTGATGCATCTCTAGGTTCAACGCCAATTATTTTTACGTCAGGCCACAGATTTTTGATATAAGCTGCTACTCCTGCTATAAGGCCGCCTCCACCGACAGCAATATAAATTGCATATGGGGGGTTATCCATTTGACGCAGAATTTCTATTCCAATTGTCCCTTGTCCAGCTATTACCTCTGGATCATCAAATGGGTGGATAAAAACTAATCCATCTTTTTGACTTAATCTTCTTGCTTCAAGGTATGCTTCGTCATAATTTTCGCCATGTAAAATTATTTCAGCATTCAATGAGCGAACAGCCTCTACTTTCATTGGTGGTGTGGTAATTGGCATAACGATTACAGCCCTGCATTTCAAGTAAGCAGCGCTTAATGCAACACCCTGAGCGTGGTTTCCTGCACTTGAGGCAATTACTCCTTTCTCCAATTCTTGGGTTGTCAGGCGTGACATACGGTTGTAAGCGCCCCTTAATTTGAAGGAAAAGACTGGCTGTAAGTCTTCTCGCTTGAAAAATATTCTATTTTTTAGTTTATGACTAAGCTTTTTTGCTTCCTCTAAAGGTGTTTCTAAGGCAACGTCATAAACTCTTGCCCTTAGAATTTTCTGTAAGTAGTCCTCCATTTGATTTATTTAAGCTGTTTTTGTGTTAAATGTTTTCTAATTCATTTTGAATTAGGTGAAAATTTGAAAGAAATGCAGTAAGACACCGTAGATTGTTATAAATAACTAATACGGTTATGCGTCTGAGCGAAGTTAGCCATCCTAATCAATTACATGGTTTGACAACAGCTCAACTTGAAGACATTGCTTGCCAAATCAGGGAGCGGCATCTTCAGGTTGTTTCTACAAGTGGTGGTCATTTAGGTCCAGGGCTTGGTGTTGTTGAACTAACTCTTGCTCTCTATCAAACATTAGATCTGGATGTAGATAAAGTAGTATGGGATGTTGGTCATCAGGCATATCCTCACAAATTAATTACAGGAAGATATTCTGATTTTGATTCATTGCGACAGCAAAGTGGTGTTGCCGGATATTTAAAACGCTCCGAGAGTCACTTCGATCATTTTGGTGCAGGTCATGCAAGTACTTCTATTTCATCCGCTCTTGGAATGGCTTTAGCTAGGGATCGTCAAGGAAAGGATTTCAAGTGTGTTGCCGTTATCGGGGATGGGGCGCTTACAGGAGGAATGGCATTAGAAGCGATTAACCATGCTGGTCATCTTCCCAACACTCCATTTCTTGTTGTTTTAAATGATAATGACATGTCTATATCTCCTCCTGTTGGAGCCCTTTCAACTCATTTAAATAGGATGCGTCATAGTGCGCCAATTCAATTCCTTTCAGATAGTGTTCAAGAAAGTGTTAAGAATATTCCTTTTCTTGGTAAAGAAATACCCCAAGAAATTAAATCAATAAAAGACAGTGTCAAAAGGCTCGCAGTGCCAAAAGTAGGAGCTGTTTTTGAGGAACTAGGCTTTACTTATATGGGACCTATAGACGGTCATGATATAGCCCAAATGACCAAAACATTTCAAGCAGCTCACCGTATTGGTGGTCCTGTTCTTGTTCATGTAGCTACTACTAAAGGTAAGGGGTATCCATATGCTGAAGCTGATCAAGTTGGTTATCATGCTCAATCAGCATTTGATTTAACTACTGGTAAATCTATTCCATCTAAAAGTCCTAAACCACCTAGTTATAGCAAGGTATTTGGACAAACATTAGTGAAAATTTGTGAACAAGATAGCAATGTCGTAGGAATCACAGCGGCTATGGCTACAGGTACAGGGCTTGACTTGCTTCAGAAAGCTATTCCAGAACAATATGTTGATGTTGGAATAGCAGAGCAACATGCAGTAACCCTTGCGGCCGGGATGGCTTGTGAAGGTTTAAAGCCAGTATGTGCAATTTACAGTACTTTTCTTCAAAGAGCATATGATCAGCTCATACACGATGTGGGGATACAAAATTTACCAGTTACCTTTGTACTAGATAGAGCTGGAATAGTTGGAGCT
The DNA here is from genome assembly GCA_003209775.1 of Prochlorococcus sp. AG-436-O09. Lineage (GTDB taxonomy): Bacteria > Cyanobacteriota > Cyanobacteriia > PCC-6307 > Cyanobiaceae > Prochlorococcus_E. The sequence goes on from QCPN01000001.1 coordinate 123,815, forward strand.
GATGGACCGACGCATCAAGGACAATATGACATTAGTTATTTAAGGTCTGTTCCAAACTTCACTGTTATGGCTCCTAAAGATGAAGCAGAACTTCAAAGAATGTTAGTTACTTGCTTGAATCACGCTGGGCCATGTGCTTTGCGTATCCCAAGAGGCTCTGGTGAAGGAGTTACTTTAATGGAAGAAGGTTGGGAACCACTCAAGATTGGACGAGGTGAAGTCCTCCGTGAAGGTGAAGATCTTTTAATTCTTTCTTATGGATCTATGGTTTCTTCAGCAATAAAAACAGCCGAACTGCTTAACGAATCTGATATATCAGCCACAGTAGTAAATGCACGATTCTTAAGACCACTCGATCAAGCTTTGATTCATCCTTTGGCAAGGCGCATTGGTAAAGTTGTGACGATGGAAGAAGGTACTTTATTAGGTGGTTTTGGTTCAGCAATTGTTGAATCTTTTTCAGATCAAGATCTCTTAGTACCTACATTAAGGATTGGAATACCTGATAAATTAGTTGATCATGCAAGTCCACAACAAAGCAAAGAAAAACTAGGCTTAACACCAGACCAAATGTGTGGAACAATAAAGAAACGATTTGGTTGGGATGGCGCAGATTCACTGTATATAAGCAACTCCAGTTCTAATACCCTTTAACTATTTGGGGTTTGATTATTTAATTAATTTTGAGTAATAAATATTTTATTTGAAATAAGTATTTTTTACATATGGGCAAGGGTATATATAAAGCTATGAGGATACTCTAACTTCTTATAGTTCAATCAAAACCTCTAGCTAGGGCAAGAGGTATGGTTGATGATTTACCTTTAGGTGCTTCCTTAAAGGATTCCTCTAGATGCTAATCCAAGGATTGAACCAATACCTAGAATGTGACCCAGGCAATTTGCTGCAACTACAGAAGCATGACTCATACCTCCAAAGAATTTGGAGTTAGGTATTTCAAAGCCTTCATTAGGCTTTGCAATATTAGCCCTAGCTATTGCATAAGCAAGAACGTTGCAGAGGATCATTACTACTGCACACTTAGGTGACCAATGAAATGAATCAGTAACTGTGGTAGCCAATAGCGATGTAATCATTAACACATAAGAAGCAACCATATTATTCTCCTTGATAAAGCACATTTAGCCACAAAGATCTGCTACCTCTTAAAAGTTATTCACCTGAATTCTTTAGCATTGCTGCAAAACCGAAGACTATAAAGGCATCACTAAGAGCTAGAAATGCTTCAGCAGATCCGTGTAAGTAATCAACATCAGTTAATTCTTGATCGTAATTAACCTTCGCTATAATGGAGCAAACAATAGTCATAGCAACAAAAAGGAGGGTTAAACGAAATCCCCATAAAGCAGTTTTTGGTATTGAGGTGCTTTTTTGGGCCCAGAAGAGAAAGATTAAGTAAGGAAAAAGTGATATTACAAATATCGGACCAGGGTCAAGACTTGAAAGTGGTTGAAGAAAATCAATCATGTCGTTTTGCTGGTTGCTCCTCACTCTTTACTAGTTTCCAAGCTGCAAAAGCGAGGCAGGAATTTCCAAAGAAAGTTAGCAAGGCCTGGAAATAAACCAAACCATATAAACTTTGATCGTTATCATAGATATGCCAAGTTATGGCAGCCATGGCACTTGCCAAGTTTGGAAGCATTGCAATGGCTAGCCAAAGGAGAGTCTTGTTGTAATTTCTATCCTGAGAAATTTGAGAAATGATTAGGATTGCAAGAATCCATTCAAAAAGGGTTAAAACATGAATAAACCAAGTAGCTGTAGATAGTTCATGCATATTTTTATGTGTTAATTATCTCTATTAGTTTTTCTAAGACTTCTTTCGGATGACTAGTTGGTTTAACTCCTGTCCATTTAAAGGCAATTCTTCCTTCTGGATCGATTAAGTATGTATTCCTGTTTGAAAAGGAACTCCTCCAGGAATCATATAGATTGCTAATGCGCCCATCCTCATCTGATAAAAGAGTGAAATCTATTCCCTTACTACTGCAAAAGTCCTTATGACTAGATTTTGAGTCATTACTTATGCCTACTATCGATGCATTCAGATTCCTGAATTGAGTGCTTAAACGTTGAAAACCTTTAGCTTCAATAGTGCAGCCAGACGTCATATCTTTAGGATAGAAATATAAGATAATCCATTTATTATTGTAATCATTTAATGACCATTCACTTTTATTAGGTGTTATGGGATTATATCCTTGAAGAGTAAATTCAGGCGCTTTATCCCCTGGATTAGTTCCTGAGATATTGGTTGCAAATAAAGGGTTTGAAAGAGTAAAAATTATAGGAATAACAATTATCAGAATTAATTTCTTTAATTTATTTCTGAACATTAGAAGAATTAAGAAACTGAGTAATTATTTACCCTAGATTTTTCTAAGGTCAACGCCCATTGATTTGGCGTAGGAATTTAAACCTTTTTTCTGAATTGTTTTTAGTGATCTTGTAGTTACACGGATGGTCAACCATCTTTTCCCTTCATTCCACCAAAGGCGACGTTTCTGTAGATTTGCTTGTTGTAACTTCTTAGTGCGGATATGAGAATGACTAACTGCCATTCCATTATTTGCCCTAGTCCCCGATAGCTCGCATACCCTCGACATTGTTTATCTCTTAAAAATAAAGGTATTAGTATCTTATCAAATAGGAAGCTGGTTAGGTTATTTTGGAGATTAATTTTCCCATCAGGCCAGAACTCTTCTTTTGAAAATCAGACATTTTTTCTGGATCTAAGCCGCCAATACTTAAACATGCCATTTCATAAAGATGAACAGATATTTCTTTTATTAATAATGTATTTTGTGAACCACCTTTATTATCAATAATAATTGAACTTGATTTTAACTTGCTTAAGCCTTGAACAATCGGATGATTTTTGTTAACTAAAAGGACATGATTATCTGGCAGACCAGGAAGCTTTTGTTCCATTAGCGCACCCATATCATTAATTCTTCTCATTTGTTCAGGGAGCAGTATCATTGCAGGAATTTCATCATTGTCCTTTAAAGATTTAATTTGCACAGTTATCTTGTCATTATTAAGAGCTGACTTTATTAGCTCTCTTAAGGATTCACTCAAGTTATCTCCATCTAAATCTGTTATTTCCTTCTCTTCTGAATTCACTGAATCATCAATTTCCGAATCAACTCTTTGGAAGGTTATTTTTTCATTACGTGATTCTATCCAGGGAATAAATTGTGAGTCTATTACTGTATCAGCAATTATTATTTCTTTCCCCTGAGCCTTCCATAAATTTAAAGGATTTGACTGTGAAATTTCATCAGTACAATAAAGTACTTTGCCTTCAGACTCTAATTTGAGCCTATTAACATATTCTTTTATTGTGGTAAAGATAAGTTCTTCTGAAGTGATTACAATTTCTTTATCAATAAAAGCTTCTTTTCTTATTGTCTTAAAAATAATTAGATCTTCAACTTGTTCGGCAAACTTCTCATCCTCCATTGCTCCTATTTTAATGAAAGGAGCAATGGAGTTCCATATTTGGGAATAAAGGGTGGCATCATCCTTCTTAATTAATTTAAGCTTATCAGCTATTTTCTTTGATATGAAATTTGCAATTGAACGGACTTTTCTATTTGATTGAAGAGCACTTCTACTAACATTTAACGGTATATCTGTAGAATCTATAACACCTCTTAGAGGCAAAAGGTATCTCGGAACAACTTCCTTGATAGAATCACTTACAAAAACCTGATTGGAAAATAGCTTAATTTCTCCTGATTCCCAATCAGCTCTTCCACTAATCTTAGGAAAGAATAGTATTCCTTGAAGGTTATAGGGGTAATCTGTATTTAGGTGTACCCAGAAGAGAGGTTCACCTTGAAATGGATAAAGGTATTTATAAAATTCGATATAATCCTCATCCTTAAGTTCTTGAATGTTTTTACGCCAAGGTGGGTTCGTCTTATTTATTGACTCGCCTTCTAGTTGTATATCTACAGGCATAAAATCACAGTATTTCCTTATTAGGGTTTTGATTCTTGATGGTTCGATATATTCAATTTCCTCTTCCATTAGATATAAAATAATCTCTGTTCCTATCTCTTCTTTCTCACAACTTTCTAATTTGAAATTTGGTGAACCATCGCAAGACCATTTAACTGGGCTACTATCCTTTATTGCTGATTTAGATATGATTTCTACATTCTTCGCCACCATAAAACTTGAATAAAATCCCAGACCAAAGTGACCAATGATCCCCTCTTGATTTTCTTCATATTTTTGGAGGAATTCTTCAGCACTTGAAAAAGCAACTTGATTAATATACTTTTTAATCTCATCTGCGCTCATTCCTATGCCATTGTCTGATATTACTATTGACTTTTTTTCTCTATTAACACTAATTTGGATTTTAGCCTCATCTATTGATTCACAATCACCTGCAATAGAAGCCATTCTTCTTTTACTTATTGCATCAACACCATTACTTACAAGTTCTCTTAGGAATATTTCATGGTCAGAATAGACAGCCTTTTTTATTATGGGGAATATATTTTCTGTATGTATTTTGATTTTCCCTTCTTCAAATTTGGTCATGGCTATCTCAGTTTCTTTGTAAGTTGATTTTCTTATTTTAATAACCCATAAAGAAATCCTTGGGTGTATTGTCCGTACAAAATTACCTCTTATTGCATTTTCTGTAGTTCCGGTCTTTCCTCAGCTATAACAGCTCCACTTACAGGGCAGACTGCCAGGCAAACTCCACAATCTATGCAAGTTGAAAAGTCAATAAAATAGTAGTCTGTACCTTTTATATTTTTGCCATTTGACTTATTAATACAATTAACAGGACATGATTCTGCACAAAGTGCAACTCCTTCACATGTATCACTAATTATTGAATGAGGCATAAATTAATTCATTCCAACCACTCTAGTTCATCAAAACCTCTTTTTTTAATTAACTCATAAGCCTCAGCCTTTGAATCAATAGCTTCTAATTCAACCATGGCAATTAATCCCTGACTATGATAATAAGATTGTTTTGAAATGGCATCTTCATAGGTCTTCTTTTTACTATAAGCAATAAGTATTCGTTTCTGAGATTCAATACCGCTATGATAAATATTGTCCAATTCTCGAATACTATCTATTGAAATTGAGAAACCAGCTCCTGATTCATTAGTTTCTAGATCTCCAAATATGCTTATTAGCTTGTCATATCTACCTCCTCTAGCAATAACCATAGGGATAAATTCATTTTTACAGATTAATTGAAAAATAATACCAGTATACAGGTCAAAATCGGATAGGTAAGTTGGATCTAGTTGGATATTAACACCATGTTTATTTGCAATTGGCTCAATAACCGCAAATAGCCTCTTTAGTTGATTTAATAGAATATTTTCTCCATATAATAATTCTAATTCACCAATGACTTTATTTGGGTTGCCACGTAGTCTCAGTGCTCTCAATATGGTTGCCTTTATATCATTGTCTAATTTAGAACCTTTAATTTTTATTAAATCAAAATCGGTTAAGTCTTTTTGAAGTGATGCTCTATATACATTTGGAATATCTCTCATAATAAGATTAAATAAGGACTTGTGACCAATTAATAATGTTGGCTGACCTTTTTGATTAATTCCTAGTTTATTTAGGCATTCTAGTAGTAGATAAAGCAACTCTACTTCTGCTGTAAAAGATGGTATACCTATTAATTCAACACCACTTTGTAGTTTTTCTTCAACATTAAATTTGCCATTGCAATCTACCTTGCTTTTATAAACTGTCCCAGAAGCCCAAAGCCTTAGAGGACGATCTTTTTTCGCAAGTCTAGTTGTCGCTGCTCTTGCAATCGATGCTGTCATTTCTGGCCTAAGACCTAAGGGTTGATCCGCGATAAGTTTTACAATGTCTTTTTCTGCTATTCCTCCGTCCGCCATAAGAGTTTGAAGTGTATCAATATTAGGTGGAGATACTTCTTCATACCCCCATTGTTTATATGAGTCCGCAAGTTTTGCAGTTAATAGTTGATTTATTTGCACCTCCTTGGGGTTTAGATCCTTTGTTCCTAGAGGGGGTTGTATAGCCATTGATATGTTGATTAAGAAAATTGACTAACAAATTAGTTAAAAGGTTTACCACCAAAAGATTTTTGGTCTAATGGATTTACTTTTTCTAATTCTAAAAGTAGTTCACTTTTAATAAAGGGATTAGACGCTAGGATCCTACCTTTTTTAAGTTCAAATTTATTAGACTTATAATCACAAATAACACCTCCGGCTGACTCGACGATTGCTATCCCAGCGGCTAAATCCCATGGAGAAAGTCCCTGTTCCCAATATCCGTCAAGTCTACCTGAGGCAATAAATGCTAAATCTACTGCAGCGGCGCCACCCCTTCGAACCCCTCTCGTCTTATTAGTCAGCCAACAAAATTCAGCATAATTATTATCTATTTTTGAAGAGCGATCATATGAAAAACCTGTTACTAAAAGAGAATCTACAAGTTTGTTTGATGTTGAAACTGATATCTTTTCTTCATTGCAAAAGGCACCTTTACGTGGGCTTCCCCAATAAAGTTCTCGAGAAAAAGGAACATTAATAGCTCCTAGCAGAGGTTTTTCTTTCCAAAGTAGACCTACAGAAGTAGCAAAAAATGGATATCCATGTGTGTAGTTCGTTGTTCCATCGAGAGGGTCAATGCACCATACAAAATGGCTATTGTCTCCTGAAATGCCACCTTCTTCTGCAAAGATTCCACATTCTGGTGTTTCTTCTTTTAAAAAGGATACGATTAAATTTTCAGCTTCTATATCGGCGTTGGTTACGAGATCTCCCTCTCTACTCTTTTGGTTAATGGAGACGATTTTTCCATAATATTTCATAAGTACATTGCCTCCAATATAAGCTGCTTGCTTAGCTACCTCCAAATAATTATCTAATTCAGCTTCTGCAATTTTTGATTCTCTAATTGCTTCACTAGATATTTTGGATTCCATTTTTAATACCTGCCACCTCAGTTTGTATTCTCATATTTTATATTTTGATAACTTGTTTCCTGCTAGATTTGTTGAGTTGCAATCAGAACATCCTGGAGAGGTGGCCGAGCGGTCGAAGGCGCAGCACTGGAAATGCTGTATAGGGGCAACTTTATCGAGGGTTCGAATCCCTCCCTCTCCGTTAGATTAAAAAGACTATGGATTAAAGTTAACCAAATTTCCCAGATACATAATCCTTTGTTTCTTTCTGATCAGGATTATTAAATAATTTATCAGTATCATTAGATTCAACTAAATAACCAACTTTGCCACCTGATTTACTACTAGATATTTCTGCATTATAAAATGCTGTAACATCACTTACTCTAAGTGCCTGTTGCATATTATGTGTAACTATAACTATAGTATATGTTTTCTTAAGTTGATGCATAGTTTCTTCTATTTTTAAAGTTGATATAGGATCTAGCGCAGAACAGGGTTCATCCATAAGTATCACATCTGGTTCAATGGCAATTGTTCTTGCAATACACAATCTTTGCTGTTGACCTCCAGATAAACTGCATCCGCTTACATTTAATTTATCTTTGCATTCATCCCATACAGCTGCTTTCCTTAATGCTCTTTCTACTAATTCGTCCATATTTCCCTTGAATCCATTTACTCTTGCTCCAAATGCAATATTTTCATAAATACTTTTAGGAAACGGATTTGGTTGTTGAAATACCATCCCAATCTTACGCCTTACTTCTATAGGGTCTATATTTGGACTATATAAATCTTGACCTTCATAAAGTAATCTCCCTTTAAGTGAACAGTTTCCTATAAGATCATTCATTCTATTTATTGATCTTAGAATAGTTGATTTGCCACAGCCTGAAGGACCTATAAATGCTGTTACCTTGCCAGCCGGAATTTTTAAATATACATTCTTGACAGCTTGACTTTCTCCATAGCTAATTGAAACATTTTCTAGAGATATTTTAGTTTTATTGATCATTTTAAAAAATCATTAGTAATAAAGATCATTTTGTTAATAAGAGTTTCTCCTGGATAATAGTCTAGAAAATATGTTTAGGATCAGCACAATAAATATAAGTATAAAAGATGCTGCCCATGCTAATTGGTTTTGTGCACTGTAGGGCTCTAATGCAAAGTTATATATAAGAACTGATAATGAAGACATCTCATAGAAAATATCATTAAAACTAGTTAGATGATAATAGGAAAATAATGCTGTAAAAATTAATGGGGCAGTCTCTCCTGCTGCTCTGGCTAAGCCAAGTACTATGCCTGTTGCAATACTTTTAAAGGCATGAGGTAATGTTATTTCTATTATTGTTGTGAACATTGAAGCTCCAAGACCCAAAGCACCTTTGCGCAAATCATCAGAAACAAGTTTTAAGCCTTCATCAGTTGTTTTTATAACCATAGGCAGCATTAATATTGATAAAGCCATCCCACCTGCAATTCCACTAAAGCTACTTCCTAGAATTACCTTAGTAACAACTATAACTGCATAAATAAAAACCCCAGCAATTATTGAAGGTATTCCGGCAAGTACATTAGTACCAAATCGTATGAATTTAGAAAAGAATCCTCCTTTTGAGTACTCCGCTAAGTAAATACCTCCCCCTACTCCTATTGGTACAGCAATTAATGATGCTATGCCAGTAATAATAATTGTTCCAATAATTGCATTACCAATGCCACCCGCTGATCCGGTCTCTGAACCTGGAGGCTGTGGTTCTAGTAGGAATAGACCTATATTTAATTGAGAACCTCCTTTAATTAATACATATATTAAAACAAAGCATAATGGAATAATGGAAATTAATGAAAAAATTATAGAGGTATATGTAAGTAATTTATTGAATATATTTCTTGATAATCTTTGGTTATAATAAAATTTATTAGGTGTAATTTTTTTTTGACTTTTTATCATTGCTTTAATATTTTAAACTAAGTTTTTTGACTAGCCATTGGGCAAAGATGTTAATAATTAGTGTCATAATCATTAAAACAAAGGCAGCATACATTAAAGATGATATTTGACTCCCATCGGCTTCTCCGAATTGGTTAGCAAGTAATGCAGATATTGTGTAGCCCGGTGCAAATAATGACCAGCTAAAATTATTGGAATTGCCAATTATCATTGTAACGGCCATAGTTTCGCCTATGGCTCTGCCAAGTGCTAATAAAATACCACCGGTAATTCCTGATATAGCAGCCGGAAGAATTACGTTAAATAATGAACACCATCTTGTTGCTCCTATTCCATATGCCGCCTCCCTTAAGCGATTGGGTACTTGATCTAAGGAGTCTCTTGATATGGCGGTAATAATTGGAAGTATCATAACAACAAGAATTAATATTGCAGGTGCCAGTCCAGGCCCAACAGCTTCTGTACTAAACAATGGAAACCATCCAAAATGGATATGTATATAGTTTAAAAGAGGTCTTATAAATGGCTCCATAACAAATACAGCCCATAGTCCAAGTACTACAGAGGGTATTGCAGCAAGTAACTCCACCATTAGCCCTATTGTTTCCGTGATCTGCCTTGGCAGGATTTGCTCTGTTAATAGAATAGCGGTCCCTATTCCTAACGGAATTGCAATTAAAAGGGAAAATAATGAAGTTATTACGGTGCCGTATATAGCCGTAAAAGCGCCATAACGGTTATTGATAGGATCCCATTCAGATGTAATTAGAAAATTTAAACCATAGTTTTGAATGGAAGCTTTTGATTCAAGAAAAACTACAAGTAATATGGAAAAAAGCACTATCGCTACTGTTGCTGCCATTGCAACTGAAAGATTTTTAAAGCCTGAGTCAATCCATTTGTCTGATGATGAACGTAATCTGAGAGTAAATTTGTTTTTGAGTTCAGATTTCACCTTGTCGTTCCAGATGTTTTAAATCTATGTTATTAAGATGCTTTTCGCATCAAATAAATTTGAAATGGAGCTTATTTCGGTTTGCATCACTTAAAAAGCCTTGGTTGATCAACTGAACCCCGTTAACTTAGTAATGTAATATGTGAATCTATGGGGAGGATTGTTGGAATTGATCTTGGAACCACTAACTCCGTTATTGGAGTTTTAGAAGCTGGGCGTCCATTTGTAATTGCAAATGCGGAAGGTTCTCGTACTACTCCATCAGTTATTGGATATACAAAAAATTCTGAATTGGTCGTTGGCCAGCAAGCTAGAAGGCAACTTGTTCTTAACCCTAGGAATACATTTTCTAACCTAAAGAGATTTGTGGGAAGATTTTGGGAAGAGTTAGAGGAAACTAGCTTAAATGTTCCTTATACAGTTAGAGCTAATGATCAGGGTTGTGTGAGAGTCACGTGTCCAATAACCGAGAGAGAATATGCTCCCGAGGAATTAATAGGTAGCATCATAAGGAAGTTGATTGACGATGCTGAGAAACATTTAGATGAAAATATTGATTCAGCTGTTATAACTGTTCCAGCTTACTTTAATGATTCTCAACGCCAAGCAACAAAAGATGCAGCTTTGCTTGCGGGCATTAAGGTTCAGAGGATTTTAAATGAACCAACTGCAGCAGCTTTAGCTTATGGCTTTGATAAAAGCTCTTCATCAAGAGTGTTAGTTTTTGATCTTGGAGGAGGTACTTTTGATATTTCCTTGCTAAGGATTTCAAATGGAGTATTTGATGTCAAAGCAACTTCTGGGGACACGCAATTAGGGGGAAATGATTTTGATTTAAAAATTGTTGATTGGTTGGCAGATGAATTTCAAAAGGAGCATGATATTGATTTAAGACGTGACAGACAATCTCTGCAACGTCTTTCTGAAGCGGCAGAGAAAGCAAAGCAAGAATTGTCTGGATTAAATTCAACTCCAATTTCACTTCCGTTTATAGCAACAGGCCCTAATGGGCCTCTTCATATAGAAACATGCCTAGAAAGAAAGCATTTTGAAAGTCTTTGTCAGGATCTAATTGACAGGCTATTAAAGCCAGTTGAAATAGCACTTGAAGATTCTGGATGGACAGCTGATGAAATTAATGATGTTGTCCTTGTTGGGGGAAGTACCAGAATGCCTATGGTTCAACAATTAGTAAAAACTATCGTTCCATTAGAGCCCTCACAGTCAGTTAACCCTGATGAGGTTGTCGCAATAGGGGCGGCTGTTCAAGGAGGAATCCTTACTGGAGAATTAAGAGATCTTTTATTAAATGATGTCACGCCTTTGTCATTAGGTCTTGAAACTGTCGGTGGCCTTATGAAGGTATTAATTCCAAGAAATACTCCCATCCCAGTTCGGCAAGCAGATGTATTTAGTACTTCTCAAGCTAATCAATCATCAGTTGAAATTAATGTTTGGCAAGGTGAAAGGCAATTAGCCTCTGACAATAAGTCTCTCGGCAAATTTCGGTTATCGGGAATCCCCCCGGCTCCTAGAGGTGTTCCTCAAGTGCAAGTTGCTTTTGATATTGATGCAAATGGATTGCTGCAAGTCAGTGCAACTGATAGAACAACAGGAAGGAAGCAGTCAGTAAGTATTACCGGTGGATCAAATTTAAATGAAGATGAGGTAAATAAATTAATAAAAGATGCTAAAGAAAAGGCAGATTCAGATAGGCGTAAAAGAGCTTCTATAGATCAAAAGAACAATGCTTTGACGTTAATAGCTCAGGCCGAACGACGATTGAGGGATGTATCGCTTGAATTTGGACCCTACGGTGCGGAGAGGCAGCAGAGGGCTGTGGAAATATCACTTAGAGATGTTCAGGAATTTCTTGACAATGAAGATTTAGCTGAGCTTGACATAGCAGTTTCTGCATTACAAGAAGCATTATTTGGCTTGAATCGCCGTGTTTCTGCAGAAAAACGTATTGATAATAATCCTATTAAGGGTATAAAAAATACATTCGGTTCGCTTAAGGATGAACTCTTCTCAGATGATTATTGGGATGATGATCCTTGGGATTATCAAGCCAGCTCTAGAGGCATGAATTCAGACTATAGAGAAAGAGATAGAGACAGAGACAGAGATAGATGGGATAATGACTTCTACAACTAAACCGGATTATTGGTCAATACTAGGCATTGCAGCAGGTAGTGACCTTAGCAAGATAAAAAAAGCTTTCAGGTCTGAAGCCAGACGTTGGCATCCTGATTTAAATGTCAATGATAGTAATGCAGAAGAGCGTTTTAAGTTAGTAAATGAGGCTTATGCCGTACTTAGTGATCCGCAAAAGAGAACTCTTTGGGAGAAGAATAATTCAATAAATACTCAAGAATTATTTGCAACTGGTTTCCCTTCCTATGACGAATATATTACGGCTGTTCTTGGAATACAGAATGATAATGAATTAGATGAATTCCCCTTAGATAATCATGACCAGATATATAAAAATCAAACTGAAGAACCTCTAGAAGATATTGGGCCTACTGAAGGATTTTCAATGCCGGCTCATTCCCCTCAAGAGCCACTCCCTATAAGGCAAGTTGAGGATCTTGAGACTTTGGTTGACTTAACTCCTGAAGAAGCGCTTTATGGAACCACGCTAGAACTTGATTTAATTGGTGGGATGATGGTCGAGTTCTCTACCCCACCTTTTGCTGGAGATGGTTGGAGACTTCGCTTACCTGGTGTCATTGTTGGTGGTAAGGATCACTTTATTCAATTAAGAGTTCAAACAGAAGAAGGACTTCGAATTGATGGATTGCGAGTTCTTTATCGACTAGAGCTTTTTCCACATGACGGCTTGTTTGGCTGCGGAGCAGAAATCCCTACGCTAGATGGTCCTGTTGTCTTACAGGTTCCTCCGAAATCATCATCAGGTCGGTTGCTTAGACTAAAGGGACGTGGACTTCATCATAATGGGGTATTTGGAGACCAAATAGTTGAAATTATTATTGTATTACCGGCTGATTTAACTGATTCAGAAATAGCGTTATACAGAAGGCTACAAGAATTATCCGAAGACCAGAATATGTAATTGAATTTACTATAATTACAATAAATTGGATTCTTTCCATGCTCGTGCATGTATTACTTTATAAGGTTGGCAATGAAGAAGAAGGCATTCATTCAATAGATATAAAGGGTAAAACAATTGTCTTGATGTTTGAGGACTCTGATGATGCTGAAAGATATTGTGGCCTTCTAGAAGCACAGGATTTTCCTACACCTTCAGTCGAAACAATTGAACAAGAAGAAATTAATTTATTTTGCACTCAGGCAGGCTATGAAGCTCGTTTAGTAGTTAAGGGATTTCTTCCAAAAACTGAGGAGGAAAGATTTCTTATATCACCTCCTCAGCGTAATCTTGAAGTAGACTCTTATTCTGAAAATACTAATCATTATGAAGAAGTTAAAAATTTATCAGACATAGATGATTTAGATAAAATTAGGAAAAATCTCGAAAAGTTAATTTAATATGGGTAGAGCCTCAAGCTATAACCTTAATCGTGCTAAACAAATAAACAGGGGCACATTACTTACTGAGAAAAGTAATAACAGAAGTGATGATTTAGATTCCATTACTACTTCTGAGTTGGTAGATATTTTCGTAGAAGAAGATAAGAAGCCACAAGAAGCTGTATCGAAGGCCAAAGATCAAATTACAATGGCTATTGACAAAATTTTTTTTAAACTTAAACAGGGCGGACGTCTTTTTTATATTGGAGCTGGTACTTCAGGCCGATTAGGTGTACTAGATGCTGCTGAATGCCCCCCAACCTTTTGTACTTCTCCTGATCTAGTTCAAGCTGTAATAGCTGGAGGTTTTAAATCCTTAGTTGAAAGTTCAGAGAATCAAGAGGATGATGAGTCTTCTTCTATTAATGATTTACAAATAAGAGGCTTTTCTGAGAATGATTGCTTAGTTGGTATTACCGCTGGAGGAACAACACCATATGTTCTCTCAGCTTTAGATTACTGTAAAAGAATAGGAGGTTTAAATATTTTAATTACCAGTGTCCCAGAAGTTGATCTAAAGCTTCAATATGATATTATTATTAGACTAATTACCGGCCCTGAATTACTTACTGGCTCAACTAGATTGAAAGCAGCTACTGCAACGAAGATGACATTAAATATAATATCTACAGGTGTTATGGTTAAGTTGGGTAAAGTCTATAAAAATAAAATGATTGATGTTTCTATTAGTAATAATAAATTATTAGATAGATCTACAAGAATACTAATAGAATTATTAGATATAAACCTCGATGAAGCAATGACTCTACTCAAACTTTCAAAAGGATCTACTAAGAATGCTATTCTTATGGGAATAGCAAAATTATCTTATAAAGAAGCATTAGAGATATTGGCTCGCAACGACCAATCTCTTAGAAAGAGCCTTGAGGGACTAGGTCTTGAATTAAAATAAGATTAGAATTAATCTAATCTTAATAATATGTGTATATTAAATGAGGCAAAAGAAGCACTATAATAAATATGCTATTTAAACAAAGTCAAATGAAAGCAATTATGGATACAGCAGTAGGAAAAGTATCCCTAGAACTATTTGAGAATGATGCACCCAATACAGTTGCAAATTTTGTAAAGCTAATTAATGAAGGTTTTTACAATGGCTTAACCTTCCACAGGGTTATTGATGGATTTATGGCTCAGGGGGGATGTCCGAATTCTAGAAAGGGTTCGACAGGTATGCCAGGAACTGGTGGACCTGGTTACAACATAGACTGTGAAATTAATAAGAATAAGCATCTTCCAGGATCTCTTTCAATGGCTCATGCTGGCAAGAATACTGGAGGGAGTCAATTTTTCATTGTCCATGAATCACAGCCACACTTGGATGGCGTTCATACTGTTTTTGGGCAAACTGATGATATGGATGTTGTACTTAAAATTAAAAATGGAACTGAGATAATTAGTATTTCTGTTGAGGATTAAGTATATAAATTATCACTTCCATATTATTACAAATGGAGGTGTTAATTCTTTAGTTATGTTGTCAAAATCTTTTCTATAGTTTTGCAATTCGCTAATATCGTTATATTCAGTTCTTAGATTTAAAGAAGGGTGAACTGATTGTTCCTTACTATGCGAAACTAGTACCCCAACTCTTTTCGTTCCATCCCATTTACTAATGATCTTTAGTAATTTTATAACTTGCTTATATCTATTACAGTCCTTAAGCCTCCAGACAAATTGTGGCCTTTCCCACAATGCTAAAAGCCTTGATGAACTTTCTGGAATTAGTTCAATTTCATCTTCTTTTGCTAATTGCTCTGCTTGAGATCTTAAGATCGAGAGCATTTGGGCTGAGGCATCACCATCCCAATAGATTACGTAGAACTTATCAGCTAATTGAGCTTGGTTCTTATCTATAAAATGACCCAACTTTTGACGCTTAATCTCAAGATAGTTCGCATTATGATCACTAGGAGCTATAATTAGAGGCTCTCTACTTTCAACTTGTAGGCCATATCCACCCAGGCCAGCTATTTTACGGGGATTGTTAGTCAATAATCTGAGCCTATTAATACCTAAATCAGTGAGTATTTGCGCACCTACTCCGTAATTTCTCAAATCTGCAGGGAATCCAAGTTTTTCATTAGCTTCAACTGTATCTAAGCCTCCATCCTGAAGGCTATAGGCCCTTAATTTATTTATCAAACCAATACCTCTTCCCTCTTGGCGCAGGTATACAACTATACCCTCACCTTCTTGGGAGATTCTCGTCAAAGCGGCTTCTAATTGAGGACGACAATCACATCGTAAGGAGCCAAATGCGTCTCCAGTTAAACATTCGGAATGCATTCGAACTAGAACCGGTTCTTTCAATTCGCCTATTTTGCCTTTTACTAATGCAACATGCTCTGTGCCGTCTAATTCATTGCTGTAACCAATTGCCTGGAAATCACCAAAAATACTGGGTAGTTTAGTTTCTGCTTTCTTATATACAAAACGTTCATTTTCGAGCCTATATTTTATTAAATCGGCAATACTTATAATTTTGAGACCCCAGTTTTTAGCATAATTTCTTAATTCTGGTAGTCGAGCCATTGAACCATCCGAATTCTGAATTTCGCAGATAACTCCAGCCGCAGATAATCCAGATAATTGAGAAAGGTCGACAGCCGCTTCAGTATGACCTGCCCTTTTTAATACGCCACCTTTGTTAGCCCTTAAAGGAAACACATGGCCTGGTCTTCTTAATTGATTTGGCTTAGCGTTGGAATTTAAGGCTACTTGTATTGTCCTTGCTCTATCTTCTGCTGATATTCCTGTTGAAACCCCAAACTCTGGGCCAGCATCAATACTTACAGTGAATGCTGTTTGATTTGAATCAGTATTTCTATCAACCATTAAGGGTAGATCTAATTGATCTAGTTTTTCTCCGTCCATCGCTAAACAAATTAATCCCCTGGCTTCCTTTGCCATAAAATTAATTTGTTGCGGAGTCGCAAATTGAGCGGCGCAAATAAGATCACCCTCATTTTCCCGACTTTCGTCGTCAACTACAACGACACACTCACCATTTCTAATAGCAGCCAGAGCATCTGCTATTTGATCAAATGCAAGTGTTGTCGAATCCTTTGATTTCAAGGTTTACCCCTTTTAGATGGTGAAGAGTTATTGTGTTTTTAAACTCATTAATAAGTTCATAGTAATTATGAGAACCTATATTATTAGTTTATGGACCAAATAAACAATAATCTAACGCGTGTTGCTGTGATAGGGGCTTCTGGGTATGGAGGTCTTCAGTCCATTAGATTACTAAAAGATCATCCCTTTTTCCAGATTAGCTATCTTGCTGGCAAAAAGACTAGTAATAAAAAATGGAATCAATTATGCCCCTTTCTTCCTTTAGAAGATGATCCTACTATTAAACCTATAAATATTGAACAAATAGCTTCTAGTTGCGATACTGCTATATTGAGTCTACCCAATGGGCTCGCAGCCGAATTAACCCCAAAACTCTTAGATTCTAATATTAAAGTTGTTGATCTTTCTGCAGATTTTAGGTACAGATCATTATCTAAGTGGAATGAAATTTATTCAGTAGAATCAAGAAAACATAAACGCAAAGATAAAGAACTATGTGCTAGAGCTATTTATGGTTTACCAGAATGGAATGGAAGTAATATCGCAAAAGCTACTTTGGTGGCATCTCCTGGATGTTTTCCGACGGCTAGCCTTCTCCTACTTATTCCATTTCTTAAGCAAGGCCTTATAGAGAAAGATGGTATTATTATTGATGCTAAATCTGGAACATCAGGAGGAGGTCGAGAGGCTAGAGAGCATTTATTATTGTCAGAAGCTTCTGAAGCATTCTCCCCTTATGCAGTTATTGGACATAGGCATACATCAGAAATTGAACAAGAATTAAGCTTAGTATCAGGGACAGATATTAATTTACAATTTACGCCGCATTTAGTTCCAATGGTAAGAGGCATACTATGTACAGTATATGCTCGATTAAGGGACCCATGTCTTACAGCTGATGATTGTAAAATAGTCTTAGAAGCAATATATCGAAAGCATAAAAATATAGAGGTTCTGCCTGTAGGAGCTTACCCGAATACAAAATGGGTCAGATATACAAACAAAGCTCAATTAAGTGTTCAAGTTGACAAACGAACTGGAAGAGTTGTTCTCATGTCCGCTATAGATAATTTATTAAAAGGTCAGGCTGGACAAGCTATACAATCATTAAATTTGATGTCTGGTCTAGATGTAGGTATGGGGCTTCCACTTAACAACTTCTATCCATAAACTAATAATTTCTCCATTCCTTAGCCGCTAAAGCTATACCTAAACTAATAATTTTATGCTCATAGTATTGTACAGATGAATGCAAACTAATATCATTGTCATTTGCTAATACCGGTAGAGCAGCTTGTATAATAATCTTTCCTGAATCTATTTCTTGATCTACAAGGTGTACAGTACAGCCAGTTATAGTTACTTTGCTTTTTAAAGTCTCAAGAATTGCATTTCTTCCTTTAAAACTTGGTAGTAATGAAGGATGCAAATTAACTACTCTTCCTTTAAATTCACTTAGTAGGATATTTGTCACTATTCTCATCCAACCCACCATAACAATTCCTTCGACATTGTACTTTTTGATAGTATTTAATATAGCCTTATCGAATTCCTCACGATCGTTATAATCCTGGTGCTTATGAACGATAAAAGGGACTGAATACCTTTTCGCTACATTAATTGCACCGCAATCAGATTTGTTTACAATAAGACATTTAATATTAGCATCTAGTTTATTACTTTTGATATCAACAAGAATTTTTTCAAAGTTACTTCCTTTACCAGAGGCTAATACGGCTAGTTGTAATTTAGGTTTAAAACTAGGTATTTCAATAGGAGAAGGATTGATAAAACCACGCATTTCTAGCTTCACTAAGACCTAGTTACAATTCATCTTCTCTATATTATATTGCATTTTTAATATTAATAATTTAAATTATAGTTCCAAGACCATATAAGTTGTTTTTTGAATAATTATCGATTTTATCTCCTACATGATTCATACTGGTAATACCATATTGTTGAGCGTTGGATTAGTCCGATATGAGATATATGAATTTCCCTGATTTCGAGAAGAACAATTCACAAAATCAATGGAATCGCTTTTGCGAACTTCTTTTTTTTGATGACGAGATAGGTTTGTGGCTTGATATCAGCAGAATGACCATATCTGCATCCGATTTTGAAAGCCTTCAGAACCCTTTTGAAAAAGCTTTCTCCTCAATGCAAGATTTAGAAAATGGAGCAATAGCAAATCTTGATGAGAATAGGCAAGTGGGACATTATTGGCTTAGAGATCCTTCTCTTGCCCCTTCAAAAAAAATTACTGAATCGATCACGAATGAAAAGGATAAAATAAAAAACTTTGGTGAGGCGATTTTAAGTGGAGCCATGAAGACTGATAATGGTAGTAATTTTACTGATGTTCTATGGATAGGCATTGGCGGAAGTGGTTTAGGACCACTTCTGTTGGTTAATGCGTTGCAATTAAAAGGCAAAGGCTTAAAATTTACTTTTCTGGATAATGTAGATCCAAATGGAATTTACCAGAAGTTAGATTCTCTAAAAGATAAGTTAGAAACAACATTATTTGTTGTAGTTAGTAAGTCAGGTGGTACTCCAGAACCACAAATAGCAATGGATCAAACTAAGAATTACCTGACTTCACATGGATATGACTGGGCATCGAGAGCAGTAGCTATAACTATGGCTAATAGTGCGCTAGACAAAAAAGCTTTTTCTGAGAATTGGCTTAACAGATTTGATCTACCTGATTGGGTTGGAGGTAGAACAAGTATTACTGGGGCGGTAGGACTTCTTCCACTTGTTTTAATTGGCAGTAGTGGTGAGGATTTTCTTAACGGTGCAAAAAGAATGGATGAAATAACACGAAGAAGAGATTTGAGAATTAATCCAGCTGCAATGTTATCAGCCTCTTGGTTTTTTTCAGGTCAGGGCAAGGGGAGAAGGGACATGGTTGTCCTCCCCTATCAAGATAGTTTAGAAGTTTTTAGTAAGTATCTTCAACAGTTAGTTATGGAATCGCTTGGTAAGGAACTCGATAGAGAAGCAAATAAAGTTAATCAGGGGCTTGCCGTATATGGCAACAAAGGATCAACTGACCAACATGCATATGTCCAGCAATTAAGAGATGGATTAGATAATTTCTTTGTTTCTTTTATTGAAATCCTTGAAGATAATAGCCATGTTCCTAAAATTAATAAGAAGGCGCCTGGTGACTACTTGTCTGGTTTTCTACAAGGTACAAGATTAGCTTTATCTGAGAATGATAGGCAAAGTCTTACTATTACATTGAGAAAGTTTAATGCTTATTCACTAGGCTCATTAATAGCTTTATTTGAGAGAGCCGTTGGACTATATGCAGAACTAATAAATATTAATGCATATCATCAACCTGGCGTTGAGGCTGGTAAAAAAGCAGCATCAAATATATTGGAATTACAATCTAAAATTGAATTAATACTAGAAAGCAAAAAAAGATATTCAATTGATGAAGTACATAAATTAATTCCTTCCTCGTCATCTGAATCAATTTTCATAATATTAAGGCATCTTATTTCTAACAATTCTGACTTTAAAATAGTTGGCGATTGGTCAAACCCCAGATCATTGGAAATACAAAAGATTAGCTAGAGCACAATATTTATAAGCTTACCTTTAATAATTATTAGTCTTTTAGCCTCTTTACCATTTAACCACTTTTTAGCAACCTGACTATTTAGAGAGCTTTCCTTTATTTGCGCTTCATTAAAGTTACTTGGGACCATTATAAATCCTCTGACTTTTCCATTTACCTGGATAATTAACTTGTATTCCTCTTCTACTAGTACTGAAGAATCGAACTCCAACCAAGACTCATCATGAATGCTTTTATCCTTACCAAGCATTTTCCATAATTCTTCAGATAAATGTGGGGCAAATGGGGCAATTAATAGTGTTAGTGCTGTCATACCTTGATTTATTATTAATGGCTTACACTGATCCCTAAATTCATATAAGGCATTTAGTAGTATCATTAGCTCTGATATTGCTGTGTTAAATTGTGAATTTAGTTCAAGGTCTTTTGTTACTTCTTTAATTGTTCTGTGAATTATTCTTCTTAATTCCTTATCCTTTGTAGTAAGATCCTTAGGCTTGAATGATGGGGATACATATTTTAATTCAAAATTAGTTTTACTATCTGTAAAGATTCTCCAAATTCTATTTATAAATCTAAATTGTCCTTCAACATCTGATTCATTCCATTCTAAGTCCTTTTCGGGAGGAGCCTTAAATAATATAAACAATCTTGCCGTATCTGCACCATATTTATTAATAACCTCTGAAGGTTCTACTCCATTATACTTTGATTTAGACATCTTTTCGTATATTATATCTAGAGCTTCTCCTGTATTTGGGTCTTTAGGATTATGCGGGTTCTTGATTAATTTAGAGGCTACATATTTATGCGTAACCTTATTTTTATATGTAAGACCTTGTACCATACCCTGCGTTAGAAGGTTTCTAAATGGCTCATCTATATTAATTAATTTTGTGCTTTTTAGAGCCTTGACAAGGAATCTTGAATAAAGTAAATGAAGAATAGCATGCTCAATTCCACCAACATATTGGTCGACAGGTAGCCATTTATCTATTAAATCAGAGCTGAATGGTTTATTAGGGTTTCTATTATCAACATATCTGAGGAAATACCATGAAGAACACATGAAGGTATCCATAGTATCAGTCTCGGCTGTTGCTTGCTTCTGACATTTTGGACAAATAATTTTATCAGCTTTATTTTTTGGGTTCGATTTATCATTATTTGGACTAACTAATTTAATTGGTAAGGATTCTTTATTAACACCTATAACACCACATGACTTGCAGTGAATTACGGGTATTGGACAACCCCA
>QCPN01000002.1:0-100778 GCA_003209775.1 Prochlorococcus sp. AG-436-O09
AGGAGGCTCACTACAGGTTGCTCCAATTGTGAAATTGGTTGTTGCTGCAACTGTGTTTGTAATAGCCGCAATTGGGTTAAGTAGAACTGCTGCTCCAGCTTTTGATTGGTTGTTAGATCGACTTAAGGCACCTGGGGCAGTTGTCGTTGCTTCATTTGTAATTCTTGTTTTAAGTTGTTTTGTAGCCACTGCAATAGGATTAGAAGCTGCTTTGGGTGCTTTTGCGGCTGGCTTAATTTTGAGTAGTTCAAAAAATAATCATGCAATTCAACAATCTGTTTTACCTTTAGTCTCACTCTTTGCAACGATTTTCTTTGTCTTAGTTGGAGCTGGAATGGATTTGTCAGTCATTAACCCTTTAGATCCATCAAGTCGGTCTGCTTTAATTGTTGCCGGCTTCCTTTTGGTAGTTGCAATTATTGGTAAAATTGCAGCTGGGTGGTCATTTGTAATTGATAAGCCTACTGATCGGTTAGTTGTTGGATTAGGAATGATGCCTCGAGGAGAAGTGGGGCTAATTTTCCTAGGACTTGGCACTAGTGCAGGATTGCTTACTCCTTCCTTAGAAGCTGCTATTTTGTTAATGGTAATTGGGACAACTTTTCTGGCACCTGTACTTCTTCGTATTGTTCTTAAAGACAAAAAGCCTGGAGGAGGTAATTCAATCCCTGATGATATAGCTGCAGACCCAGTTGGTTTAGTTTAAACAATTGATCGAAATTAGTTCATGCATTATTTTGACGAATAACAAATCAATAGTTAAATCTTTGGTTGTCTCAAGGCAGCTAACCATAGTGCTACTTTTCATTGCTTTTATTTCTTGATGTCTGTTATCAACGCTCAACCCAATCCCACTTGGAACCATTTAGGTTATGAAGTTTATTCCGTAAGTAGTCAATCGAGCGATATTTCTGAGAATGAAGCTTATAGAAATAACCCAGTTGTATTACTAGTTCATGGCTTTGGAGCTTCGACAGATCATTGGCGCTACAACATTCCAGAACTTTCTAAAACTCATGAAGTGCACGCAATTGACTTGCTTGGATTTGGACGTAGCCAGAAACCTGCAGACTTGGAGTATGGAGGTGAGTTATGGAAGGATCAGATAGTTTCATATGTCAAAGAGCGCATCAAAAGACGAACTGTAATTGTAGGAAATTCCTTAGGGGGATATGCAGCTCTGGCTGCAGGAGCTGCTCTGAAATCTGAATCTGCTGGTGTGGTTTTACTTAATGCTGCTGGATATTTCAGTGATGAGAGCCTTACTTCTGAACCAAAGGAATTAAGTGCCAGAATTAGAAAGATTATTACCTCTGGTATTTCTAGAGACCTTGTAGTCAAATGGTTGATTTATCCACTAATTCAGAGACTAATTTTTGAGAATTTGCGTAGACCTAATGTCATTAGGAGCACCCTTAAGCAAGTTTATATTGATTCAACGAATGTTGATGATTATTTAATTGAGTCGATTCGCAGACCTTCCTTAGACCCAGGTGCGTTTAAAGTTTTTCAAAAAGTTTTTCAAGCTCGAGGGCTCAAGGGCAAACCTATTGATGAATTATTTCAAGATTTGCAAGCTCCATTACTACTCCTTTGGGGCGACAGCGATCCTTGGTTGAGAAATGCAAAGTTAAAACAAGACAAATTCCGCGTGTTTGCTCAAAAAGCTTCTTTACAAGTTAAGGAAGTGCTTTTAAATGCAGGACATTGCCCTCATGATGAAGTGCCTGATTTAGTTAATAAAGAGATGCTGACTTGGCTTCAAGGTCAGTAATGAATTAAATGACACTTACTCTTTCTCAAAGAGAGCTTCCGTATAAACATTGGGAATATATAAATTCAGATAGCGGAGATTCTATACGAATTGTTCCAGAGCGCGGCGGATTAATAACTAGTTGGATTTGTAATGGAAGAGAGATTTTGTATCTTGATCAGGCCCGATTTAAGAATCCTTTGAAAAGTGTCAGAGGTGGGATACCAGTTCTTTTCCCTATTTGTGGAGATTTGCCAAATAATAAATTTATTCTAGATAAGAATGAATATTCTTTGAAACAGCATGGTTTTGCTAGAGATTCTAGTTGGCAACTACATGTTATTGAAGATCAATCTGGTGTCTTAATGAGGCTTAACGAGACACAATCAACCTTGAACTCTTATCCATTTGAGTTTACTTTAGAAATGGAAATAAGATTAAAGATTAATTCATTAGAGATTCTTACAAAAATAATAAATAATAGTAATAAATTAATGCCTTTTAGTTTTGGTTTGCATCCTTATTTTTATATTAAAGATATAAACCATGTACGAATTGATGGTCTCACTAAGGAATGTATAGATCAGAAAAAGATGAAGAAGTCTGAGACTAGTTTTGAGTTGAAACAACTTAGTAATGGCATTGATATTATTGCAGGGCCTACTAATTCAACAGTCTTATTAGATTTAAGAGATCAAGTCTCTTTGGAAATGAAGTCTGAGGAACCTTTTGACTTAAGTGTTGTTTGGACTGATCCACCTAGGCAAATGGTTTGCTTAGAACCATGGACAAGTCCTAGGAATTCTTTAATTAATGGAGATCGTACCATTGTGCTTAGGCCTGGGGGAATGCAGGCCCTCAAATGTCATTTTATATTTAATCAATTTGCTTAAAAGTTATCTTAAGTCCTTATTATAAATGATTTAATAATCTCTTTCTTTAGTTTTTGAGTTATCTTTATTCTAGGAGTTACTTCTTAAGCACAATGAAGGGAGACCGCCTTGAAGAACTTAAGGGTGAATTGCTTTCTATAGTTGGTTCTGAGAATTTATTAATTGACCCTAGAAAGACTCGCTTTTATAGAACTGGAATCAGAGTTGGCAATGGTCAAGCATCTATGGTTATCTTCCCTAGTAAATTATTGGATCTTTGGAATATTTTAGAAACATGCATATCTTTTGACAAAATAATTATTATACAGGCCGCAAATACTGGCTTGACTGGTGGATCTACTCCTTTTGGAGATGATTATGATAGGGATGTAATTATTATAAATACAATTAATATCAATAAATTGATTTTGATTAATAAAGCTCAACAAGTGATTGCTTTCCCTGGGACTACTTTATACCAATTAGAAGATAATCTTTTACCTTTGGGGAGAGGACCGCATTCTGTCATAGGCTCATCTTGTATTGGCGCTTCAGTGATTGGAGGTGTTTGCAATAACTCTGGCGGAAATCTAGTTAAGAGAGGCCCTGCATATACAGAATTATCTCTTTTTGCTAGATTGAATAGCAATGGTAGACTGGAATTAGTTAATCATTTAGGAATTGAATTAGGTAAGTCTGTTGAGGAGATCTTAGTAAATTTAGAAGCTGTTAATTTCAACAAAGAAAATGTTATTCCTTCATTAAAAATAGCTTCTGATAGCGATTATCAAAATCGTGTCAGAGATATTTATGCAAGCTCACCTGCAAGATTTAATGCTGATAAAAGAAGACTTTATGAATCTAGTGGATGTGCTGGTAAAATTGCTGTTTTTGCAGTCAGGTTAGATACTTTTTTACTTCCAGAAAGAGAACAAGTGTTCTTTTTAGGAACAAATAACCCAGATAATCTGACAAGATTAAGGCAAAGAATTCTCACAGAGTTTCCTACTTTGCCTGATATGGGAGAATATATGCATAGAAGTTACTTTGATGGATCATATAAATACTGTAAGGATCTTTTTATACTAATTAAATTTTTCGGAACAAAATCTTTGCCACGGATCTTCTACTTTAAAAGAATTATTGATGAATTTGTAGTTGATTATAATTTTTTGCCAACCAACTTTTCTGATAAGGTATTACAATTTTTAGCCTCTATAATGCCAAATCACCTTCCAAAAATTTTGCTGAAATATCGTGATGATTATGAACATCTCATGTTATTTTCGGCATCCGATGAATCCATCGAATCAATGGTAAATCTTCTTGATGAAGAAACTAAAATTGATCAAGAATATCAATATATTAAATGTACAAAAAGCGAAGGTAATGATGCACTTCTGCATCGTTATGTAGCAGGTTCTGCGCCAGGAAGATATCAAAAGCTAAATTCAGAAGATTCAGCAGGTATTATCCCTTTAGATATAGCATTACCAAGAAATTTTGTCTCTTGGTCCAAGCTTCTACCTAATGAAATTATATCTCAGATGGCTGAATCATTTCAGATGGGACATTTTTTATGTATGGTTTTTCATTGGGATTTTGTTGTTAAGAAAGGCGTAGATATAGTTTCTCTTAAGGAAAAGATATTAGCTATTTTAGATAAGAATAATGCTAAATATCCAGCTGAGCATAATGTGGGTCATTTGTATAGAGCAGAAGAAGATCTTAAGGATTTTTATCAAGAGCTTGATCCCACCAATACTTTTAATTCAGGTATTGGTAAAACCTCAAAGAAGAAAAATTATCAGTAATTCTTGAACTATATCTTTAGGAGAGTTTACGCTTAAACCTCATAACACTTTCGCGATGGAAGTATTTTATAGCCATTTAATATCTTAGAATGGATTCTTACGTTCCTTTCTCTTTCTAATATGAAAGCTAATGTTTCTTCTCCTTCAGTAGTAAATATTAGTGATCTTCGCTTCTTAGCAGAGAAACGTGTTCCTCGAATGGTTTTTGACTATATCGATAGTGGTGCTGATAGAGAGCAAACCTTATTACAGAATTGCACTGCATATAATGAAATATTGTTTCGCCCTAAGTGTGCGGTTGCTACTCCTTCCTGTGATTTAACAACGTCTGTTCTGAATCAGGAGTTTCAGCTTCCTTTTATGCTTGCTCCAGTAGGAAGTAGTCGTTTATTTTTTCCAAAAGGGGAAGTTGTTGCAGCTCGTGAGGCGGGAATAGCTGGAACTGGATACACACTCTCGACTTTATCTGGATGCAGATTAGAAGACGTTAAGCAGGCGACAAATTACCCAGCTTGGTATCAGCTTTATTTACTAGGTGGGAGAGATGTTGCCTTGAAAACAATTGATCGAGCAAAGAAAGCAGGGTTTTCTGCAATAGTTGTAACGATTGATACGCCAGTATCAGGCTTACGTGAACGTGATTTGCGAAATGGTACAAAAGAATTACTTTCCAGGGATCCAATCAAGATGCTCCCTTACCTTGCTCAAATTCTTGTTAAGCCATGTTGGATGACCCAATGGTTAAGTGATGGAGGTTTGATGAGCTTCCCAAATGTTGAATTAGATGATGGTCCTATGGGTTATACAGAAATTGGTCCTGCATTAGAAGCATCTGTAGTGACTTGGGAAGATCTTAAATGGATTCGAGAAGCATGGGGAGGAAATATTGTTGTTAAAGGGGTCCATATTGGTGATGATGCAAAAAAAGCGGTTGATTTAGGAGTGGATGCGATTGTGGTATCTAATCATGGAGCTCGTCAGTTGGATAGCGTTGCTCCAACGATTCGAGTTTTACCTGAAGTGGTAAATGCCGTAAATGGCCAGATAGATGTTTTATTAGACGGTGGAATCAGACGTGGAGGAGATGTTGTAAAAGCTTTATGTCTAGGAGCAAAAGGTGTTTTAATCGGTAGAGCATATGCTTATGGCTTAGCAGCAGCAGGAGGACCTGGTGTTGCGAGAGCAATTGAGATTATTAAAACTGATGTTTTACGGACAATGAAATTATTAGGCTGCCCATCAGTTAAGGATTTAAATGGCTCTTATGTAACTATTCCTGATAGTTGGAATTAACTTGTGAATGAAGATTGTTGTTTTTGATGATGATCCCACAGGTTCTCAAACTGTCTATGGATGTCCATTACTTTTTGATTGGGATAAAGCACTATTGACTAAAGGCATAAATGATCCTTCTCCTTTACTCTTTCTGTTAACAAATACAAGATCCTTATCGCCTGAAGTTGCTGAGAAAAGACTTAGAGAAATTTGTAAAAATGTCAAGGAAGTGATTCAAGAACATAAATTAGGGCTAGATAAATTCTTTTTTATCACTCGAGGAGATTCAACATTAAGAGGACATTCGCTATTAGAGCCAAAAGTAATTAATGAAGAGCTAGGACCTTTTGACGCTACTTTTCATGTCCCAGCATTTTTTGAGGGTGGTAGAACTACAGTTAATAGCATTCACCTCCTTAATGGGGTCCCTGTTCATCAAACTATTTTTGCTAAAGATAAAATCTTTGGCTTCTCAACAAGTCACTTGGCTTATTGGATAGAAGAAAAAAGTAATTTTCAAATTAAGGCTAAAGATGTTAAATCTATTAACCTTGATCAATTAAGAGAAGCAAATTTGAATCGCAGTGCGATGAACAAATTTGTCAAATTTCTCTCAACCCTTTCATCCAATCAACCCGTTGTTGTTGATGCTGAATCTTCTAAAGATCTGGATATCCTAGTCTCTGGAATAAAAGCATTAGGTGATAGAAAGAGATTTCTTTTTCGTTCAGCAGCAAGTCTTATTAATTCTTTGTCTCAGATCTACCCTGAGAACAATAATATGAAAAATTTTTCACTTTTAAGACTTAAAGAAGAAAATGGTAATTTTAAGCCAGGTATTGTACTTGTTGGTTCTCATGTGAAATTAGCTGACGATCAACTTCAAGTTTTATTGAAAGATTCATTTTGCGTTGGTGTTGAATTACCTGTAAAGAAAATTGCAATTCTTTTTGAAGAAGAAGATAGCTTAATGGCTAAATTAGAGAACCTTTACCTCCAACAAATATTAAATATCCTTGAGTCTAAAAAGATCCCAGTTTTATTTACTAGCAGAGGTGAAATCTCTTTTAAATCTATACAACAAAGAATCAGATTTGGTATATTTCTTGCACAATTAATGGGCCGCTTAGTGAATAGAATCTCACACAGGTTGGGATATATTATTTGTAAAGGGGGTATTACTACGCATATACTAATATCTGAAGGTTTAAAGATTAAATTTGTCAAACTAAAAGGCCAAATCTTACCAGGCTTATCTGTTGTATGCTCTTGTGATAAAGATAAGTTAAAACTACCTATTATTACTTTTCCTGGGAATCTAGGAGATAAAGGGACTTTGTTAGAAACCTTGAAAATTATGGAATCTTGTTAAAAGAAATATTTAGGAAAAAATTTTAGAATCTTGCTATAATTGCTTCTGCAAATTGACTACAAGACAATGGATCTTCAGGCGGATCCATAAGTCTTGCAAGGTCATAAGTTACCTTTTTGTCAGAAATTGATTGACTTAACCCTTTTGTAATTAAATTTGCAGCCTCCCACCATCCTAAAAAATCCAGCATCATCACTCCGCTAAGAATGACTGATCCTGGGTTGATTTTGTCTAGTCCAGCATGTTTGGGAGCTGTTCCATGTGTTGCTTCAAATATTGCAGCCTGATCGCCAATATTTGCACCTGGTGCCATACCTAATCCACCAACTATTGCAGCAGCAGCATCTGAGATATAGTCACCATTAAGGTTTAGTGTCGCAAGTATTGAATATTCCTGAGGCCTTGTTTGAATTTGTTGAAAAATACTATCTGCTATTCTGTCATCCACTAAAACCATCTCTCGCCATTTTCCATTTCCATGAGTCTTATTAATATTGCTAATTACTGATTGCACCTCATTGCAGATAACATCTTTTTTTTCTTGAGTTAAAGATGAATAGCCAGGCTCGATCTTTTTTGCATTATTTTCTATGTTTAGGCTAGGCTCTTGTTCAAGATTCGATAGTATCCAGCTTTCTCTTTCGGTAATACAAACATCACGGAATTCAGTTGTTGCTAACTCATAGCCCCAGTCACGGAATGAACCTTCTGTAAACTTCATAATATTTCCTTTGTGGACCAAAGTTACATGCCGTTGCTTTCCATCAAGCTTTAGTGCATGTTGAATTGCTTTTCGAATATGTCTTTGGCTACCTTTCTTACTTACTGGTTTAATTCCAATACCTGACCCTTGGGGTATTCTTCTATTTTCAATTGATTTACTAGAAGGTATAACATTATTATTTAGATGATCTATTAGGCTTATCCCAATTGGATCATTTGCTTCCCATTCGATGCCAATATAAATATCTTCAGTATTTTCACGGTAAACAATTACATCTAAGTTTTCAGGATGCTTGTGGGGACTTGGAGTTCCTTTGTAATAACGACATGGACGAACACAGCTATATAGATCGAAGATTTGTCTTAAAGCAACATTTAAAGATCTAATCCCCCCCCCAACGGGAGTTGTCAATGGACCTTTAATTGCCACACCATATTCTTTTATTGCTTCTATGGTGTCATTAGGAAGATATTGATAAGTTCCATAAACATCACATGCTTCATCGCCTGCGTAAATTTTGAACCATTCAATTCTTCTGGAATTTCCATAGGCTTTTTTGACTGCGCTATCAATTACTTTTTGTGTTGCTGGCCAAATATCTACTCCTGTTCCATCTCCTCTTATATAAGGGACAATTGGGTTATCAGGGACTATAGGCAAGCCATTTTTAAATTTGATTTTCTCTCCTGTACAGGGGGGGCAAAGCTTATCAAAATTGGCCATTTAAATTTGAATTTCTTCTAGATGGTCTTTCTAGAGAATATGACGTTTTGGCAACTCTTTGAATAAATGCGCATATCAGAACGCAGTTTTGATATTTACTTTTGAAATATGGCACGAGTTGATTTACGTGGCATCTTTCATTGAAAAGGGGAGGAAATTACTTTGAATGCTGCTGAGCAAGTCGAAAATATTTGCTATGTAGAGCTTCTAGCTTCTTCTGGGAACCTTTTGAAAAATTATTTCCCAGGTGCATCTATTGATTTCAGTCCTTGGAGAGAAGATCCTAATACAAGATTATGGTTTGAAGACGATAGCCTGGATTTGGCAATAAAGTTTCCAGGTTGGAGCCCTAAGCTTCAATGTAGGAGTCTTTTGATACAGCTTAGAGTTCTTAAAGATCAGTCAAAGGAGTCACCTCGCTTATTGGGTGTAATTTTGAGAGGAGTAACATTCCATGGTGAAAGATGGAGACTTGCAACAATAGGTGATTGGAAGCTAACAGGCTCGCATTTGCCTCAATCTTCTGCAATGGAACAGTTGCAGTCTCTATGCCACGATTTATTTGCTCTATTTCCTTCAGATTGAGTTTAAGTTTTTGAACCTCTTCTTTTTCTTCAAAAAGCTTATTAGAGTAGATATATATTTCTGAATCACAGTCTTTTGGAAGTTATCCCATGCCAGTAGCTCTTGCAACACAACTTAGAGAAGGGACAAAAAAGTCCCATACAATGGCTGAGAATACAGGCTTTGTAAGTTGTTTTTTAAAGGGTGTTGTTGATAAGTCAACTTATAGGAAATTAATTGCAGACTTATATTTTGTTTATTTTACAATGGAAGAAGAGCTTTCGAGATTAATTAAAGAACATCATCCTGTTGTTTCTTTAATAGATTTTGAAGAACTCAATCGATGCCATTCCCTTGAAGAAGATTTAAGCTTTTATTTTGGAGAGAATTGGAATAATCTATTATCTGTATCTTCTTCTGCCAAAGCCTATAAAGATAGAATTAAGCATATTGCTGTTAATCAACCTGAGTTGCTAATAGGTCACCACTATACAAGATATATAGGAGATCTTTCAGGAGGTCAGATTCTCAAAAGAATTGCTAAAAAAGCAATGAACATATCCGGAGATAATGGTTTAAAGTTTTATGAATTTGCTCATATTAAGGATCCAAAAGAATTCAAATTAAAATATAGCGAAACACTAAATTCATTACCAATAGATCAAAAGATGGCCGATTCCATTGTAGATGAAGCTAACCTAGCTTTTAAATACAATATGGACATGTTTAAAGAACTTGAAGGTAATCTTATTGCTGTAATTGGTAAATTACTATTTTCCTTTTTGACTAGAAAATCACGTATAGGAAGCACTGAAAGCTCTTGAATTTAACAGATTTTTCATTTTGCAACCCATAAATGAGAATATTATATTTACTGTTTATCACTACGGAAGGTTAAACCTTTTATAGAGACCTATAGTTATGTTTAATCAAATTCTTGAAGAGTTAAACTCCAGTATTGTTTCCCACGGTGGGCATAAGGTAAATGTTGAAAAGAGATTTCAGGAATACTTTTCTAAGAAAAAAGATACTGTTATAAGAAGTTTTTTATGGGATGTTCCTGGATTTAGACGTTGGAGAGTAACAAGGATGGATGGTGGAGAGAAGCTTCAAGTTCTCAATTCTGTTGCGTACCCTAATTATTCTAATGAGCAACCAATTTTGGGAATCGATCTTCTATGGTTTGAAAAAAAAAGAAAACTTGTAGCTGTGCTTGATTTTCAACCTCTTATACAGAACGATCATTATTTTAGGAGGTACTTTGAAGGCTTGAAGACCTTAAAGAAGAATTATCCTGACTTTTACTCTAATAAAGAAATGAATCTATATGATTCAAAAAAATATTTCTCTCCATGGGTACTTTTTTATGTCGGTGAGGGCAATAATTTAAATTATTCTATAAGAGAAATTTTTATAGATTTTTTGGATAAATATTGGTTGATACATAATGAACCGGTGCAAAATTCTCAGAAATTATCTCCTAAGAAAATAAAAGAATTGCATATTTCGTATGATGCCTATAATGCGGAAGTAGATCCTGCTCATGGGCTGTTTAAGAGCTATTTTGGAAAGGAATGGGCGGATGATTTTGTTCGAGAATTTTTATTCCCAAATTGTAATAAGAGGATATAAAAATGACTTTAACACGATTAAATAGCCTATCTCCTTTAAACTTAAAAGACTGGCGATGGCAGCCTATTTTTGACGATATGCTTGAATTATTATCTATATTCAAGCTTCAAAATTATCCAATACCTGTTGAATTCTTATATAAGAGAGTTGTTACTGGAAACTCAAAGAAACCAATTGAAATTACTACTTCAACATGGGCTAGTAAGTTTACTAAGGTTAAACAAATCCGTGCAGCTTGTATTCAAGGATCAGGATCTCTCTCAGTCCTTAACTTAGTAATTATACCCTCGATAGATTATAATCTGCCTTTCTTTGGAGCTGATTTTGTCACATTACCTAATGGACATTTGCTTGCCTTAGATTTACAACCAGTTTTAAAAAGTGACAGATCTCATACAGAGGATGTTTGGCAAGAGTTGCTTCCAATACATAATCGATGGCAATCTTTACTTCCTGATGGAGGGGATATTCCCACTGAAGCTAAGCCATATTTCTCTCCTGGGTTCTTATGGACAAGATTGCCTTTAGCAAAAAACAGTAATTTAACCATTCAGGAAGTTATTAGGCCTGCATTTAGAGAATATTTATCTTTATACCTTGAATTAACTTCTAATGCTAAAAGAGTCTCTAAAGAATTCTCTTTAAAACTTCAAGCTGGTCAGAAGTCTTATTTAAATTATAGGTCTTTTAAAGATCCTGCCAGAGGAATGCTTACTCGCTATTACGGAAAGGAATGGACTGAAGACTATATTCATAAAGTTCTTTTCAAGATAGATTAAGCTTATTAAAAATTGCACCAATAGTTATTATATGATTTTATTTATGTCATAAGATCTCATGAAACAAAGAATTTTATTTGTTTGCTTAGGAAATATTTGCCGCTCTCCAGCAGCAGAAGCTATTCTTTTTAATAAACTTGAAAAACTAAAGTTAATAGATCAATTTGATGTTGACTCTGCTGGTACTGGTAACTGGCATGTAGGTAAGCTGGCGGATTCTAGGATGAGAGAGGCAGCATCAAATAGAGGAATAAGTATTAAAAGTAGGGGTAGGCAAATATCCTCTGATGATTTTAGTCAGTTTGATTTAATTCTGACGATGGATAATGATAACTTAAAGCAAGTTGAATCTCTTGCTAATGAATTAAATACTAAATCTAAGGCTAAAATTAAACCTTTACTTTCTTATTCTAATCAGACAGACCTTATAGAGGTGCCTGACCCATATTATGGAGGGGGTAAAGGGTTTGATCATGTACTAGATCTTCTAGAAGTGGCTATTGATGGATTAATTGAAGATATTAGAGTTGATTAGAAGGCCAAACCTCTGCTGGTATTTCTTCCCTAAACATTCTTATTAAAGTGTCTATGACTTTGTCGATTGTCATACCATCAGTTACTAATTCTTTTGCATCTTTTGCCTTTACCAAAGGTGCTATTTTTCTGGTGCTATCGATTTTATCTCTTTCTTGAATTTCATTTTCAAGCTCTTGTAGGTTTGGAACGCTGAAACCCTGATTGATTAGATCATTTGCTCTTCGTCTTGCTCTTTCGCCTGAGCTTGCCGTAAGAAATACTTTTAGCTCTGCATCAGGGAAGACAGTTGAACCGATATCCCTGCCTTCTGCAACTATTCCACCCTTTAATCCTATAAATTTTTGTTGGGAAGTAAGTTTTTCTCTCACAGCTGCCTTTGAAGCAATTTTTGAAACGGCAGCGGTTACTTTTGGATGGCGAATTTCGTTACTTATTTCTTGATCATTTAGCATGACATGTTGAATTCCCGAATCTGCCAAATTAATATCAACATTCAGATTGCTGAGAGCCTTCACTAGTTCTTTTTCATTATCTGGATTTATATTTTCTTTTTGAATGAACCAGGTCACAGCTCGGTACATTGCTCCTGTGTCTAAGTAAATTAGTCCCAGTCTTTTTGCAAAACCTTTTGTTACAGTGCTTTTACCTGCTCCAGCGGGACCATCAATAGCTACTATTGGGTTTCGATTCATTAGAAAGATGTGGTCGATAAGACGTGTGTTCCCACAGTGGACAGCTGCAGCAAGCAAGCAAAACTTGCTTTTATAATAATTAACTGGAGTGAGACTTTTATAATCTACTGTTTCTAAATATTCAACATCTAAATCATTTTTTTGCAATATTGAGCCTAATTTATTTAAATCAATGTCTTTATTTGATTGAAACTGAATAGATTCTTGGAGTAGTAACTTGGGAAGAATTAAGGCTTTTGCCCTTTCTTCAGCCGTTAAATATTTATTCCTTGAGCTATACGCCAGACCATCTTTATCTCTTACAGTAGGAATTGATCGAACTTCAACTTGTAGTCCTAACTCTTTAACTAATTGTCTTAAAATGACTAATTGCTGCCAGTCTTTCTCGCCTAAATAAAGTTGCTTGGGACGAACGAAGTTTAATAACCTGAGTACAATAGTAGCTACACCATCAAAATGGTTTTTTCTATGTGCCCCACATAAACATTCTTTTAGTGAAGAAGGAGCTTTAATTGTGAAATAATGCTTTTCCCCCTTAGGGAAAAGCGTTTCGAACTCAGGGGCCCAAATTGCGCTGGCTCCAGCATTCATAGCAGTTTTGCAATCTTGCTCTAAATTTCTTGGATATGTTGAAAAGTCTTCTCCTTTTGCAAATTGTAAGGGATTTACAAAAATGCTAACTAATACTCTTGCGGGTTGTTCTTTTGAAGAAAATTTGGCTGCTTTTATCAGAGCTTTGTGGCCTTGGTGAAGGCATCCCATTGTAGGGACAAAATGAATGGGTTGCTTTTTACTTTGATTGCGCCAATTTTCTAAATCGGACTTTGTTTTTAGGATAGTTAAGTTCACAATGGATTAATACTAAGCATTTGAAGTTTTTCCCTGATAGGCTGTTTTGATTGAAAAATAGTATTTATTGGATACTGGCTGAATCTTTGATTACAAATCAATATCAGAGATGTAACCAAAAGCATAATTTATTAAAACCATGGATTACAAGTCTTCAGGAGTCAATGTTGAGGCAGGCAGGGCCTTCGTTAATCGAATTAAATCATCTGTGGAATCAACCTCTCGCCCTGAGGTAATTGGTGGTATAGGTGGTTTCGGTGGATTTATGCGTTTACCAGAGGGATTAAGAAATCCAGTTTTGGTTTCGGGTACTGATGGAGTAGGGACAAAACTTGAATTAGCTCAGGATTATAAATCGCACTATGGAGTAGGAATAGACTTAGTGGCAATGTGTGTTAATGATGTAATTACAAGTGGTGCAGAGCCACTTTTCTTCCTTGATTACATTGCTACAGGGAAATTAGGTCCAGACGCTTTATCTGAAGTAATTGAAGGGATTGCGGATGGTTGTAAGCAGTCAAAATGCTCCTTATTGGGAGGAGAAACTGCTGAGATGCCAGGCTTTTATGCTGAAGGTCAATATGATTTAGCAGGATTTTGTGTCGCAGTAGTTGATGAAAAAAGCATTATCGATGGCAAGAAAATTAAACCTGGAGATCAGATTATTGGACTAGAAAGTAGTGGAATGCATAGCAACGGTTTTAGTTTGATTCGAAAAGTGATGGCATTGAAGAAAGTCAATAAGGACACTTGCTTTGGTAGTGATAGAAAGCCTCTGATTGATTATTTACTCAAGCCAACAAAGTTATATGTCGACTTAGTTCAAACTTTGCTTCAAGAAAAAACACCTCTGAAAGGCATGGCACACATCACTGGTGGAGGTTTGCCTGAGAATTTACCAAGGTGCTTGCCCCAAGGTTTAAGGGCTTATATCAATACAAGTTCTTGGGAAAAACCTTCTATTTACAGGTGGCTAAGTTTTGAAGGGGATATTCCGGAAATTGATTTATGGAATACTTTTAATCTTGGTATTGGTTTTTGCATCATTGTCGCTTCAGAAGACTCTCAAAAGGTCTTGGAGATTTGCCATGCAAATTCTTGTAATGCTTGGAATATTGGCCAGATTGAAGATCGAACTGCAGATTTTGAGTCAAGGGTTCTTGGACTACCTGTTTGATAGGAAACTTGGATCCTGGATAACTTATTTTCCTAGCCAAATAAAGAGTTCTACTTGACCTAAAGTTAATGATCGTAGATACTAAAATCCTCATGTTGCAAACCGAATATTATTTCGGAAGCTGTGAAGTTAGATTTTGAATTCTTCAATGTCACCTGAAAATCAACCAAGAGTAACTCGTAGAAGAAGTTCTGCAGGCCCAGTGCCTCCTAAAAGACC
The DNA here is from genome assembly GCA_003209775.1 of Prochlorococcus sp. AG-436-O09. Classification (GTDB taxonomy): domain Bacteria; phylum Cyanobacteriota; class Cyanobacteriia; order PCC-6307; family Cyanobiaceae; genus Prochlorococcus_E. Next base: position 14,983 of record QCPN01000002.1, read on the forward strand.
AATGGGAAATGGTTCTTTACTAGATAGCAGGCAAGGCCCTAGGCCAACGTTCCTTACACTCAGAGATCATGGAAAGGTATATGTTGCTGATTTACCAAATCTTTCAGATGGACAATTGGCTCATATTGCAAAAGAAGCAGAAGAGGTTTTAACCAGTTTAGAAAGAAGGATTACGGATTTAGAAGGCGATACAATTAATAAAGATAATGATACGTTGATCAAAGCCTCTACTAAGCATGAGGTGACCTTGCGATTTATTAGAGCTATAGAAGGTGAGCAAGAGCACAGAAGTAATAATCCTGCTCTAAAAGATGCGGCTACGGAATCTTTGCCTAGAACATTTCTTGAAGTTGCTCGTCACCGATTACCAGGAGCAACATTTGATTCATTATTAAGAGAGGCCTTGGAGGCTTGTGCAAAAGAAGAACATGCGAAAAACAGCCCCCCACCTGAAGTTAAGAAGGAGAGCACACCACCTATAAAAATTGTTGATTTGCCTCCATCAGGCACTACTTCTTCAGTATTAATAACTGATTAATCTGAAAAGTGGGGGATACAAATATGCTCAGCAGAGAGTTTCCAGTCTCTGAGGAAATTAAATTAAATGATGACAATAATGATTCAAATGACAAACTAATACCTTGCCTTCATTGTAAAAGAACTAAATTAAATGGATTATCTTGTATTGGTAAATGTGTCGCTGATAATGATTACTAAGAAATAAAATATTATTTACTTAAATACTTGATATTCTTGGACTAATTAAATCAGTTCAAAATCAACCTGAGAAGGGGAAAAAGACCTTTTCAAAGCCAATGAGAGCACCAAGTGAGGCTATGATAACGGCAGAAACTTGAACTACTCCAAAAAGAGAGAAGGTCAAATCTTGAGGTTGTACTTTTGGCGCCATGAAATTTACTAATTTCTTTTTTAAGACTATATAAGGCTCTTTAAAATAATGCTAAACATCTTAACAATTCAGAAGCCTTGTTTGACCTAGAGGTAACCCGTTACTTAGAAGCATTGCTTGTTTTTAGTATTTTGTGTGAAATGTATTTCTAATATTGCAAAGTTTCAGAAGAAACCTTTGCTTTTTTCCTTGAGTAAAACTTTACCTATATCAAATGCAAATGACTTTGTTAAAGCAAAGTTTGTAGAACGATTCTGTTCTCTGTTGTTTTAAGGAAAATTTTTACATATCGTTTTATTGATATATAGTGAGTTTGGACACTCCTCACATATATGTCCAACAGGGCGCTGCTCGTTGAGGGCGCTCTTTTTTTGTTTTTTTATCAAAGTTTTTTAGATAAGTTTATGACTATCCTTTCTATAACTCTAACTCTCTATTCATAATGGATATCTCTTATGATTGCTTGTTTTGAAGGATTCAAATTTGTTGGAGTCAATGAAATTCTTAAGTAGTTGAAATTAATTATCCTTTTCCACGAGGAGTTTCCTTATTTGGATTGTTTGCACATTCTTGCGATAATGAATTTGAGGTCGATAAACGACTCAATGTCCTACTACTAATAATGGAAAAAAGAGTAAGGAAAAGAGACCTCATAATTAAGTCCCTGAAAATGATCACAGGGTTTGGTCTTAAGAAAGGTAAGAAGGCGGCACCCAGATTCGAACTGGGGATAAAGGATTTGCAATCCTCTGCCTTACCGCTTGGCCATGCCGCCGAGAGAGTCAAAGAAATTCCCCCTTTGGATCGTATCAGTCCAAAGAATAAAAATGTTTTAGTGCTTTCGAATGGTCATGGTGAAGATTTGATTGCTTTAAGAATATTGCAAGCTTTGCACAGATTAAAACCGGACTTAAAGTTGGAAGTAATTTCTTTAGTAGGAGAGGGCAGAACTTTTTCGAATGCAATTGAAGAGCGATGGTTGTTTAAATCTGGTACTTCCCTGAGATTGCCTAGTGGCGGCTTTAGTAATCAAAGCATAAGTGGTTTCATTCAAGATATGTTTGCAGGCTTTCTATGGGTGAATTTTAAAAACTGGTCGTCTGTGAGAAGTGCTGCAAAAGATGGAAGTTTTATTGTTGCTGTAGGTGATTTGCTTCCGCTTTTTTTTGCGTGGAGTAGTGGCGGAAAATATGCATTTATTGGCACTCCAAAAAGTGATTACACATGGAATACCTTTAAACCCACATTCTTGAGTGATTTTTATCATTCATTTAAAGGTACTGAATGGGAGCCTTGGGAATGGAGCTTGATGAAAGCATCTAGATGCAAGATAGTTGCAGTACGAGACAAATTAACGGCTAGAGGTTTAAGAAAAAAGAATGTAAGAGTTATAGCTCCAGGGAATCCGATGATGGATGGATTTCTTCCGGTTGTGTGTCCTATTAATTTGAAAAGTTTTAGACGTTTGATGTTGCTTTGTGGAAGTCGAATGCCTGAGGCTATGGCAAATTTCAAAAGATTGCTTAATGCTATTGAACAAATTGAAAGTAATACCCCATTGATCATCTTTGTAGCGATTGGTTCAGAACCTTCCATAAGGCTGCTAGAAGATTCTTTAAAGGACAAAGGTTATAAGAAAACTCTCTCTCCATTAATTGAGATGGATACATATACTTTTTTTGAGAAGAATGATTTGCGACTTGTTCTTGGTGTTGGGAAATTTGAGCAGTGGTCTAGATTTGTTGAGGTTGGTATTGCTAATGCTGGAACTGCTACAGAGCAATTAGTAGGGCTTGGAGTTCCTTGTGTCTCATTGCCTGGTAAAGGACCGCAATTTAAAAATGGATTTGCAATCAGACAGAGTCGATTGTTAGGCGGAAGTGTAATTCCTTGTCAAAATTCCTTTGAAATGGCTAAAACAGTTCAGTTATTGCTTCAAGATTCCCATTTGCGGGAGCGCTTATCCTTTATAGGAAAAAGGCGGATGGGTAACTCTGGAGGTAGCGAAGCTTTAGCTCAGAGGATTTTTGAGTTTCTTCATAGTAAATAATTAAAGATTTGAGACTTTATCCAATAAAATAGACGCTTAAGTTTATTTTTGATTTATGTCAAGTATTAAGGAACATGATTACTTAAAAATCTGTGCGGAATTAGCATCGTTTTTAACCATTAGTATTGCTGCTGCAAAAAAGAAAATAGATGTTGAAGCTGCCAAAAAAGGTGCGAGAGACATTTCTTCTCGTAAGGCAATAGCGGAAATGTTATTAGTAGAAGCACGTGAAAAGTCTTCGTCTGACGAAAAAGGAAATACTCATCAATTAGACTCTTTGTTAGAAGCTCTTGCCGAAGAAGAAAATTTTATGGTAGAGGATTAATTGCTTGAGAAGCAATTGATTAATGTTCAAAAATATTGTGAAATCTCATTCTGTCTAGTTCACAAATTACTGGAAGACATTCAAAACATCGTTTTGTTATATCCCATCTTTTCTCTCTGATTAGCATATTTTTAAGCTTTGTCTTTGCTGCAAGAAGAAATCGAACATCATTAGCTGCATACTCCAGCTGTTTTTCAGAAAGCTCCTCTACTAGACCCCAATCACTACTTTGTGCTTGTTTGTCGAGCTCTACTCCTACAAGCTCTGAAATAACCTCCTTTAGTCCATGTCTAGGTGAATAGGTCCTACCCATTTTGCTAGCAATCTTAGTACAGAAAATTGGTGACACTTCTATATTTAGATTGCTAGCTAATGCAGCGACATCAAACCTTGCATAATGAAAAACTTTTTCAATTGATTTGTTCTCCATTAGGGACTTTAACTTTGGTGCTTTTGTCTGACCTTGATCAATTTTGATACAAGCAACATTATCTTCATCATCGCAAATTTGTATTAAACAAAGCCTATCTCGACCATGGATGAGCCCCATTGCTTCAGAATCAATAGCTAATGCCACTTTCTTACCAAACTTTTTGGTGCTTTCTTCATCAAGGTCTTTCCTAAAGACTTTAAAACTTACTGGTTTTTGGGCGAAATTGGTCATAGGTTGATACAGACAATTGACCTTAGACTATTTAATAAGAAAGTTTTTCTATACTTTCGTCAATAGCTTTTTAAATTTAGTTGCTTGCACCTTCCCTGTATTATTTTTGATAACTTGTTGTCTTTTCCCAATATATGTCTTGATTGGTAGGAAAGTAAGATCTTCAGGTAAATTTAATTCAGACCTTTTGATCATTTAGGGATGCAATCATCATATATTTCGACATTTACTTTAACTATTTTATTAACTATTGGATTGGCATTTTTTCTTCGAGCAGCAAGTAAAGATCGAACAACTGTTGTTAATATTTCTTCGCCTTTGCCACCTCTTCCTGTCCTTGAAGGCTTGAGTGCTTGGTTGGAAGAGCGGGGTTGGAGAGGGGAAGGAGGAGATGCTGATAGGAGAATTCTAAAATTTAATGGAACTGTCTCCTCAAGCCCAGCTCTTGCTATTTTTCTTTCTGTGTTGTGTGGTTTAGGAGGGGCTTGCTTGGGATTAGTTGTTTTCCAGCTTTATCCAGGTTTGAGTTGGTGGCCATTAATTTTGGCTGGTTTAGGACCTTTTGCGGGTGTGTTTTATCGCACTAGATCTTCTAGGCAAGAGTCTCTTGAGATCAGACTAATTAGCTCATTTAATGATGCAGAAACCGTTTTAAGAATACGGGCCCATAGAGACGAATTGATTGCGATAGATGCTGAGCTTTCAAAAAGACTAAAGTTGGCCAGCGATGCTTCCTTAACTTCTTCTCCAATATGAGAAAGAATTTTTCGATGATCTATTTGATTAAATTTGTTGGCTTTAAAATTGTTAGATGTAGTTGTTAATCTATTGCTTCAAAAGGACGACATTTTTCTTCAAGACTTTCATCTGAAAACCAATCTTGTGGTTTCGTGAAGATATCTGTAAGTAGTTCCTCTCTAGAGTTAATAGCGGCTTTAAATCCGTACTCCCATCTGACAAGTGGAGGTAAAGACATAAGTATTGATTCTGTTCTTCCGTTTGTTTGAAGACCAAAAATAGTTCCTCGATCCCAAACTAAATTAAATTCAACGTATCTTCCACGTCTGTAAAGCTGAAAATTTCTTTCACGTTCAGAGAAAACTTTGTTTTGACGCTTTTCAATAATTGGAATATATGATGGTAAAAATGCGTTTCCGCAAGCTTTAGCGAGTGAGAATAGTTCTTCCCAGGATAGTTTTTTCTCCCCAAGGGTTTTTGAACTAATTGAAGCAGCTCCATTCGGATTTTGTCCTTTGTAGAGGTTTCCAGATCCATCTTGATAATCGAAAAATATTCCTCCTACACCTCTACTTTCATTGCGATGCTTTAAGAAAAAATATTCATCACACCAAGGCTTGAATACTTTGTGAACTTTAGGATTTATAGAATCGCATGCTTCCTTAAGAACTTTATGAAAATGACGCGTGTCGCTTAAGTATGGATAGTAGGGAGTAAGATCAGCCCCTCCACCAAACCACCATACAGGGCCTGCTTCAAAGTATCGATAATTTAAATGAACTGTTGGTATATAAGGATTCCTTGGGTGAAGAACCATTGAAGTACCAGTGGCAAACCATTTATGCCCCTTGGCTTCAGGACGCTGCTTGATTATTGAAGGAGGTAATTCTTCACCATGAACTTCTGAAAAGTTGACACCTCCTTGCTCAAACACTTTGCCTTCTTTCATTACTCTGGAACGTCCACCTCCACCCTCAGGTCTCTCCCAACTTTCTTCTAGAAATTTACCTTCACCATCAATGTTTTCTAGCCCTGCACAAATCGTATCTTGCAGCTCTATTAAGAAAGCCTTAGCTCTTTTTCGAGAATCTGAGGGAGGATGGGGCAAGTGTAAAGATGGCACAGCTTTATTTTTATTTCTCTATGAGGCTAGGTCATTGGAATACCCTCATTAAAGTTAGTGAAACGATGCTTTGAAATTATGTTGACTGATAAGGAAGCCTTGGATTCTCTGTCTTGCTTAAAAGATTCAGGCAGTGATCGCTCAATATTGGAACTTGGTTGGATAGATCAGCTAATTGTTCGTTCCCCGAAGGTTATTGTCAGGTTAAATCTCCCAAGTTATGCGCAAGCTCAAAGAGATCGAATAGCTAAAGAAATTAAAGATATTCTCGAGTCTTTCGAAGAAATTGATTCTGTTCAGATTGAGCTAAGTAATACGACTTCTAATAATGGGGAAATTGGACATGGTGGGCATGGTCAAACCCAACCTTCTTTACAGGCAATACCAGATGTTAAGCATATTGTTGCTGTTAGCAGTGGGAAAGGTGGAGTAGGCAAAAGTACTGTTGCCTTAAATCTTGCTTGTGCCTTGTCTCAAAATGGTTACAAAGTTGGCTTGCTTGATGCAGATATATATGGGCCTAATATTCCAATCATGCTTGGAGTTTCTGATACAGCTCCAGAAGTGATAGGCAGTGGTTCTGATCAAAAAATTATTCCAATTGAGACTTGTGGAATTGCAATGGTTTCAATGGGTTTATTAATTGATGACAATCAACCTGTGATTTGGCGAGGACCAATGTTGAATGGCATTATTAGGCAATTTCTTTATCAAGCTGATTGGGGTGGGAGAGACTTCCTTGTAGTTGATTTGCCCCCTGGTACAGGTGATGCTCAGCTTTCTCTTGCTCAAGCAGTCCCTATGAGTGGTGTTTTGATAGTTACCACACCTCAGAAAGTTTCACTACAAGATGCCCGGAGAGGTTTAGCTATGTTTAAACAAATGAATGTACCAATTTTAGGTGTTGTAGAAAATATGTCTGTGTTTATACCACCTGACCAACCTGATAGAGAATATTCATTGTTTGGTACAGGTGGAGGTCAGACTCTTTCAACAGAAAACTCTGTACCACTTTTAGCTAAATTACCTTTAGAAATTCAGGATGACAAGGATCATAAAGAATACTTGCCAACTGTTCTTCAATACCCTAATTCAATAACTGCAAAAGCATTTAGGCAACTTGTTAGAGAAGTAGTTCAGAATATTTCATGAAATAAATCAGAATGACTTTAAATTTATTTTCATCAATTACTAAACATAATAGTTTTTCAAAAGTAGTATCTAAAAAGAACTCTGTTAAAGATAGTGAATTGATAATATGGTTCTTCCCTTTAATACTTGTTACCCTTTCCAGTGTATTAATTGCGAGTACTCAGCGTCAGACTTTTTATACGAATTGGCTGAATCATTTAACTACTGCAGTAGTGGGAATGATTCTTGCATATTGCATTTCTAAAATCGATATTGAAAGACTTCGCCAGTTTTTGATGCCGTTGTACTTAATAACAGTTTTAAGTCTTTTTGCTGTCAAATTTATTGGTACTTCTGCCCTAGGGGCCCAACGTTGGTTAAATATTGGTGGTTTTAATATTCAACCATCGGAGATTGCTAAAATTATTGTCATCATTACTCTTGCATCAATTCTTGATCATCAGAAGTTCCATTCACCAATTTGTTTATGGAGGCCATTTGGTGTAATTTTGATTCCTTGGATCTTAGTTTTCAGCCAACCGGATCTAGGAACTTCTTTGGTCTTTGGAGCAGTTTTATTGGTAATGCTGTACTGGTCGGGAATGCCTTTGGAATGGGTGTTACTTTTCTTATCTGGAATTTGTACTTCTATTTTAGTTGGAGTTTTTCGGCCGGGTTTAATTTTCTGGATTCCTTTTATGGGTTTTTTGGCATATCGTTCATTGCCTCGAAAATACTTAAGCTCTTCTTTAATTATGGCAAGTTTGGGTGGCATTGCATTTATTTCACCTTGGCTTTGGACTCATTTTCTTAAGGATTATCAAAGAGAAAGATTGATTTTATTTCTTGATCCTGCTAAGGATCCTCTTGGTGGAGGTTATCATCTCATTCAAAGCACAATAGGTATCGGTTCAGGGGGTCTGTGGGGTACTGGTTTATTGCAAGGTCAATTAACAAAATTAAAGTTTATTCCGGAACAACATACAGACTTTATTTTTAGTGCGTTAGGAGAAGAATTAGGTTTTTTGGGTACCTTATTTGTTTCATTGGCTTTCTTTTTGATAATTATCCGTCTTATAAAAATTGCAAGAGAAGCACGAACAAAATTTGAATCTTTAGTTGTTATAGGAATAGCAACAATGATTATTTTCCAGGTTGTTGTAAATACTTTTATGACGATTGGTCTTGGACCTATAACTGGAATTCCTTTACCATTTATGAGTTATGGAAGAACGGCTTTGATTGTAGCTTTTGTTGCTTTAGGTCTTTGCTTATCTGTTTCTCGTAGAACACAATTATTTACTAGAAGTTAGTGATTAATCAAGTTTCAATTAGATCTATTCATAAACGAATGGCTGATGGAGTGCCACTTGGACGAGTCGATGAGCAGATTGCCAGGAGATTGTGGTGGGCCGCATTGGATACTCTTCAAGATCAGATTTTATTGCCTATGGATTTTAAAAAAGGTTTATGGCTGGCTTCACCTTTACCAGCCCTTTATGAATCTAGATTGCTTGAGAAACTAGATGGATGGGTTTGGGTGCCTGAGGAATTACCACTTATTAATACTTCTAAAACAGGCTTATTATTACCCACCTCTGTTAGATCAATTAACAACCAAAATATTGAAAGTATTAGTAGATTTAGAAGATTACCTTTAAGAGAAGACGATGGTTACGACCCATTACTAATAATTATCACTCAAGATGTTCAGATTGCGCTTGCTTTGCAAGGTAATCCAGGAGAACGCAATTTGCTCATGAGGAGTGATCCTGAAACTTTGACCGATGTGTTAAAAATATTGGATAAGAGATTAAATCTTGAGAATCCAGAAAAAGCTAGAGAGATTCGTGATTCTTTAGCGGATTTAGGACAACTTAGGAGCAATGATGACATTGGCAAGATTTTCTGGCCACTTATCGCTGCAAGATTGGCAGAAATGGCCCCCAGTGTAAATATTCAAACTTATAAAGAAGATTCTGATAATAACCTAGAAGAAGATATAGAGCCAAAAGCTACTAGCGAGATCTCCTTATTGGAAGCTCTTACTCATGAAATTAGAACTCCTTTAGCTACTATTAGAACGCTTATTCGATCACTTTTGAGAAGAAGAGATTTACCGGATTTAGCTATTTCTAGACTTAAAGAAATTGATGCAGAATGTACTGAACAAATTGATCGATTTGGTTTGATATTTAATGCTGTAGAACTTGAAAGAAATCAATGTTCGAAGTCATATTTAGCAAAAACTGATCTTGCTAGGATTCTTGAGATGCTTTCACCAGTGTGGAAGGTGCAACTTGAACGACGCGGAATTAAATTAAACTTAGATCTTACGCCAGATTTGCCTCCCGTTCTTAGTGATTCTGAGAAGCTTGAATTGATGCTTGGTGGGTTGATTGATAGAAATACAAGGGGTATTAAGCCTGGTGGGTCTTTGAACTTGGAATTGAGACCAGCAGGGCAAAGATTAAAGTTAAAAATCACAAGGTCTGCATTTTATTCAAAAGATTCTTATCAAAACCTTACTGATAAAAATTCTGATTTTGGGACTGTTTTGAGTTGGGATCCCAATACAGGAAGTTTGCAATTGACTCAAGCTGCTACTCAACGATTGTTGGAAAGTCTTGGTGGAAGGGTTGCTAGAAGACGCGATAGAGGGATTACAATCTTTTTTCCAACAGCAGAAGCGGTTTAATTCCTTTGATTAATGTTGACTCGTGTGAAGGTTCTATAGAGAAAGTGATAAAAGGTACAAACGTTAGTGCTACTTTCAACTTGTAGTTGAATGCAGATTCTTAGGAACAGCAATGACTGAAGCTCTTAAGGGTAGTCTCCCTCAAAATATCGGCAGTACCGGAGGTCTTCTTAACTCTGCTGAAACAGAAGAAAAATATGCAATTACTTGGACTAGTAAAAAGTCCCAGGCCTTTGAACTTCCCACTGGTGGGGCAGCAGTAATGAATGAGGGCCAGAATATTATGTATTTTGCAAGAAAAGAGCAATGCTTAGCTTTAGGAACTCAATTGAGAGGATTTAAGCCCAGGATTGAGGATTATAAAATTTATAGGATTTTCCCAGGCGGAGATACTGAGTTTCTTCATCCAAAAGATGGAGTCTTTCCTGAGAAAGTAAATGAAGGAAGGTCAATTATAAATCATAATTCTCGTAGGATTGGCCAAAATCCAAATCCTGCAAGTATCAAGTTCACTGGTAAAAACACTTTCGATTCCTGATTTAAAACACTTAAAAAAATCTAGGGTATCTTTTTGCCATAGAAGGCTGCAATGATAGATGAATGCCAATATCTGACCGTGATTCGTTTTTAGAAGCAGCTTCTAGAGGCCTAAATTTTATACCTCTTATAAGCAGTTGGCCTGCTGACCTTGAAACTCCTTTATCCACTTGGTTAAAGGTTGGTCAATGCTCTTCTCCTGGGGTCTTGTTGGAATCAGTAGAAGGCGGGGATAGATTAGGCAGGTGGAGTGTTGTGGCTAGTGATCCTTTGTGGGTAGTAACAGTGAGAGGGGAAAAAACAACACGTACCTGGCGAAATCGTCATATTGAAGAATTTGATGGAAATCCTTTTCAGTTACTTAGAGAGTTTTTATTGCCGTATAAATCTGAATTAATTCCTGGGATTCCATCTTTAGGTCAACTTTACGGGATGTGGGGATATGAATTGATTCAATGGATTGAGCCTAAAGTTCCTGTTTGTGCAAGAAATTCAGATCAATTACCAGATGGCATATGGATGTTTATGGATAAAGTCTTAATCTTTGATCAAGTAAAAAGATTGATTACAGCAGTTTCATATGGTGATTTAACTATTGATCAATCTCCTTCTGATGCATTTGATCAAGCTCATTCTGGAATAAGTAAATTTAAATCTCAGATGGCAGAACCATTGCCTCCAGTTAAACCTTTGGATTGGAATCCAACAGGGGCTATACCAAAGTCAGTGAAAAGTAACTGGAGTTCAATTAACTTTAAAAATGCCGTTGAAAAAGCCAAAGATTACATTGCAAAGGGAGACGTTTTTCAACTTGTTTTGAGTCAGAAGTTTAACGCTACAGTTCATCACTCCCCTTTAGATTTGTATAGGAGTTTGAGAATAGTAAATCCTTCTCCTTTCATGGCTTTTTATGATTTTGGTGATTGGCAACTTATTGGTTCAAGCCCTGAAGTGATGGTTCAGGCCAAACCTTCTAAGAATGGAATTAGGGCTAGTCTGCGTCCAATTGCAGGAACAAGACCTAGAGGGGGCACGGATCAGGAAGATACAAACCTGGAGCAAGACTTACTTTCAGATCCAAAAGAAATCGCTGAACATGTAATGTTGGTGGACTTAGGAAGGAATGATTTAGGACGTGTATGTAGACCAGGGACAGTCTTAGTGAAAGATCTTATGCTTATTGAAAAATATTCACATGTAATGCACATAGTTAGTGAAGTGGAGGGATTCTTGAACGATGACATAGATGTTTGGGATTTATTAATGGCAGCATTTCCTGCGGGTACAGTTTCGGGTGCTCCCAAGATTAGAGCAATGCAATTGATTCATGAGTTGGAGAATCATGTGAGAGGACCCTATTCAGGTATATATGGCTCGATGGATATTAATGGGGCATTAAATACAGCTATTACTATTCGGACTATGCTTGTTTCGGCCTATTCAGATGGACTGTGTAAAGTGGAAGTTCAGTCTGGAGCAGGTGTCGTAGCTGATTCAATTGCCGAGAATGAATTTCAAGAAACTGTAAATAAAGCCAAAGGCATGCTTACCGCTTTGGCATGTCTTGATTCCTCCCTTTGATTTATGAAAGAATTTTTACTTAAAGGATTTGAAGTAGAACTTTTTACAGGTCTTAATACAGGACAGCATGTAGGTGTATCTGCATCTGTTGCTAATGAGTTTTCAGATTTTGTAAAGGAACCAGATCAGCGAAACCTTGAATATATTACCCAGCCTGAAAAGCAATATAAAAAATTAAAAGAACTACTTTTAGAACCTAGAAAGCGACTAAGAGATTGGTTAGATCAGCGTAACTTAACTATTTTACCTGGAAGCACCATGAGCTTAGGAGATAGTGGGGAATTTCAACGATCAGATTTATCTAACCCATATCATGAATTTATTGAATTGAACTATGGAACAACAGTAGTTACATCAAGCATTCATATAAATTTAGGTATTGATGATTTGTCACTTATTTTCTCTGCCCTTAGGTTAGTGAGATGTGAGGCTGCTCTTTTTTTAGCATTAAGTGCAAGTTCTCCGTTTTTAGATGGTTCCCCTACTGGGTTTCACTCTCAACGATGGATCCAGTTTCCTAAAACTCCTAAAAAAGTTCCTTTGTTTCAAAACCATGCTCATTATGTTAATTGGATTGAAAAGCAGTTAAGAGAGGGACATATGTGTAATGAACGTCATTTTTGGACTGCTGTTCGTCCTAATGGTAAGAAAAGGCCTTATCAATTAAATAGACTTGAATTGAGAATTTGTGATTTGGTTACAGATTGCGATTTGCTTTTAGCTATTACTGCTTTGCTTGAATTAAGAGTTATGAGTCTTATGAAAAATCCCAGAAAACTAGATCCACTTAAGATGAGTAAATTCAGTCATATAGAGCTTGCTGAATTATGTGATATGAATGAAGTTGCTGTAGCTAAGGACAGTTTGGATGCAACGTTGCATCATTGGATGGATGGGCGAATGATTTCTTGTAAAGATTGGATTTCTGAACTTTTAGAGGATGTGAGGCCTTTGGCAATTGATTTAGATATTCTCAAAGTTCTCACAGCTATTCAAGAAGTATTAGATAATGGTAATCAGTCAATGAAATGGTTGAAATCTTTTAAGGCAGGGACCTCTGTTCCAATGCTGCTTAGTGATTCGATTAAAGCAATGAAAATTGAAGAAGATGTTGCATTAAGCAAAGAGGGATGCTGATGACTGAGTCTGAAAAGCTTTCTATGAATAAATCATCTAGTTCAGACTCTGGGGATAGTTATATAAGCCCTTTGTTCTCTGAGCATGTTTCTGCACGGTTATTACAAGATCGGTTGGAATTAGTTGAAGACTTGTGGGAAACGGTTGTTCGTAGTGAATGTCCAGATGATCAGGCAGAACGGCTTCTTGTATTAAAGAAATTAAGTAATTCGAAGGCGATTCAAGAACAACATAGTAATCAAATTAATGAAATTGTTTTGTTGATTGAGGAAATGGATTTAGCGGAAGCTATTTCTGCAGCAAGGGCATTCTCTTTATACTTCCAGTTAGTTAACATTCTTGAACAACGAATTGAAGAAGATAGTTATTTATCAAGTATTGGTCAGGGAAAAATCAAAGATTCTACAAATTCTATTGATCCATTTGCACCGCCACTTGCTAGTCAGTCAGCCCCAGCAACTTTTAGTGGGCTTTTTGATCGTTTACGTCGACTCAATGTACCTCCAGGACAGTTGGAAGAGTTATTGAGGGAAATGGATGTCCGACTAGTCTTTACAGCTCACCCTACTGAGATAGTCCGGCACACAGTGCGTCATAAACAAACTAGGGTCGCCACTCTTCTTCAACAGTTGCAGTCTGATGTAGTAATTCCATTATCGGAAAGAGACAATCTAAGATTGCAATTAGAAGAAGAAATTAGGTTGTGGTGGAGGACCGATGAATTGCATCAGTTTAAACCTACCGTTTTAGATGAAGTTGATTATGCTCTTCATTACTTCCAACGAGTTCTTTTTCATGCGATGCCTCAATTGCGTCGTCGAATTTGCTCAGCCCTTTCATATAGCTATCCAGATGTAGAAGTACCTCAGGAGGCTTTTTGTTCCTTTGGTTCTTGGGTTGGCTCGGATAGAGATGGTAATCCTTCAGTAACCCCAGAGATTACATGGCGAACAGCTTGTTATCAAAGAAAATTGATGCTGGAACTTTATGTCAACTCTGTTCAAGAATTGAGAGATCAGTTAAGTATTTCTATGCAATGGAGTCAGGTAAGTGCTCAACTTCTTGAATCTTTAGAAATGGATCGAGTTCGTTTCCCAGATGTATATGAAGCAAGGGCTGCAAGACATAGGTTGGAACCATATCGCTTGAAATTAAGTTATGTTTTGGAACGCTTGAAGTTTACGCAAAAACGTAATCAAGACCTTTCTGAAGTAGGTTGGCAGACGTTACTAGAGCAACCTAATAATTCAAGAACCTCTTTTAATTCATTAGAGGGGTTGCATTATTGCTCTATAGATGAATTTAGAAATGATTTAGAGCTTCTTCGCAGCAGCTTGGTAGCAACAAATTTGAGCTGTGAGCACCTTGATACTCTTTTGACACAGGTACATATTTTTGGTTTTTCACTGGCAAGTCTTGATATACGACAAGAAAGTACACGTCACAGTGATGCTATAGATGAATTAACAAGATATCTCAATCTAGATAAAAATTATTTGGATATGACAGAAGAGGAAAAGGTGAAATGGTTGATAGATGAATTGAAAACATTGAGACCATTAATTCCACCTGCTGTAAGTTGGTCAGAAAGCACGGAAGAAACTTTCTCTGTATTTAGAATGCTTCATCGCTTGCAGAAAGAGTTTAGTAGTCGCATTTGTCGTTCATATGTTATTTCAATGAGTCACTCCGTCTCGGATTTACTCGAAGTTCTTCTTCTGTCAAAAGAAGCTGGCTTAGTTGATTTATCTTCAGAGTTTTCAGACTTGTTGGTAATCCCCCTTTTTGAGACAGTTGAAGATCTTCAACGTGCTCCATCAGTTATGGAGGAGTTATTTAAATCAACAATGTATCTAAAGCTGTTGCCGAGAGTGGGTGAAAAACAACAGCCATTACAAGAGTTAATGCTTGGTTATTCTGATAGCAATAAAGATTCTGGTTTTTTATCAAGTAATTGGGAGATTCATCAAGCACAAATTGCACTTCAGAACCTTGCGAGTAGTCATGGGATTGCTTTGCGATTATTTCATGGACGTGGTGGATCTGTAGGGAGAGGGGGAGGACCTGCATACCAGGCAATACTGGCTCAACCCAGTGGAACATTAAAAGGTCGTATTAAAATCACCGAGCAAGGGGAAGTTCTTGCATCAAAATATAGTCTCCCTGAACTTGCTCTTTATAATCTTGAAACTGTCACAACTGCCGTTCTCCAGAATAGTTTGGTTACTAATCAATTAGATGCTACTCCCAGTTGGAATGAGTTGATGACTCGATTGGCAGCAAGTTCTCGACAACATTATCGGGCGTTAGTTCATGATAATCCTGACTTGGTAGCATTCTTCCAAGAAGTCACTCCTATTGAAGAAATCAGCAAGCTACAAATATCCAGTCGCCCTGCACGAAGAAAGACAGGTGCAAAAGACCTTTCTAGTTTAAGAGCTATACCTTGGGTTTTTGGTTGGACACAGAGTCGTTTCCTGCTACCTAGTTGGTTTGGTGTTGGCACTGCTTTACAAAAAGAACTTAGTTCAGACTTAAGTCAGCTGGATTTGTTGAGAATGCTTAATCAGCGGTGGCCTTTCTTCCGTATGTTGATTTCTAAAGTGGAAATGACTCTTTCTAAAGTCGACCTTGAGGTGGCTCATCATTATATGACTAGTCTTGGAAGCATTGAAAATAGAGAAGCTTTTAATAGTATTTTTGAGATTATTTCTTGCGAGTATAAATTAACCAGGAAATTAATTTTGGAAATAACTGGTAAATCAAAACTTTTAAGTGCAGACCCTGCTTTGCAGCTATCTGTTGATTTGCGTAATCGCACAATTATCCCTTTGGGTTTTCTTCAGGTAGCCTTGCTTCGTCGGCTACGTGATCAAAATCGTCAGCCTCCTATGAGTGAAACTTTACGCAGTGAAGGAGATGCTGGACGTACTTATAGTAGAAGTGAGTTATTGAGAGGGGCATTGTTGACAATTAATGGAATTGCAGCAGGTATGCGTAATACAGGTTGAGATTTGTTCCCGTTTAAGAATTCTAGATTTTCGAAGTTACCTTCTGGTTTCCTTCTTGAAGTCAATAAAACTCCTTCACCAGAAGAATTAAATAGGTTGCTTTCAAGATGTAATTCTGAGATTTATCCTTCTAAGAAACTAGCGATTGCATTGAAAAACAGTTTTTGTAATCTGTCTATTTTGGAAGAGAAAACAAAGAAACTATCAGCTTTCGTTCGTATTACTACTGATCAGGGTTTAAATGCAAATTTATGGGACCTTGCCGCCTCCCCAGGAGATTATCAAAGGGAGTTTTTAGGTGTATTAATTCATCATGCCCTTGCAATTATTAAAAACAAACTTCCTGGATGTAGTGTCTCAGTTGCTGCACCGCCTATTGCCTTGAAGGTGATAGAAAATGAGGGCTTCATTATTGATCCAGATGGGATAAGAACAATGGCCTTTCGAATTCGATAAATATTACTTTCCTTCACGAGCATGGAGGGACTCGAACCCCCGACTCTCAGAACCGGAATCTGATGCTCTATCCAACTGAGCTACATGCCCACCAAACGGCCTAAAGCCGCAATATGAGACCTCATAATGTCTCAATAGAGCTAGCTTAGCTAAAGGTGCCATAACTAAGATCAGCCTTCAGGAAATAGACTTGCATTTTTTCCGCAGTTTCAAACGTCTTAAACTGCAATTCATGGAAAAACGCCTTCTAGTGATAGGCCCTAATGGTGTTGGAAAATCAAACCTTTTAGAATCTGTTGAATTGTTAGGCAGTCTTAGATCTCATCGTTCAAGTAGTGACCAAGATTTGATTCATTGGAACAATGACAGTGCAATTGTTCGAGCGAAGACCAGTAATGATGAAAACCTTTCATTGGAATTTAGAAAGGTAGGAGGGAGAAAAGTTTTGAAGAATGGTAAGCAACTATCACGTCATCTGGATTTACTTGGTTCTGTTAGATGTGTAGGTTTTAGTGCACTTGACTTAAATCTTGTTAGGGGCGAACCATTATTGCGTAGGAGTTGGTTGGATCGAGTTGTTCAGCAACTTGAACCAGTCTATGGAGATTTAATTACTCGATTTAATCGGTTGTTACGTCAGAGAAATCAGCTGTGGCGTTACTGGAAAGACTCTGTGCAGGCAAATCAGGATGTTCTTTTAGATGCCTTTGATGTTCAAATGGCATTAGTAAGCACCCGCATTCATCGTCGGCGAAATAGAGCGCTAAAGCATTTGCAGCCTCTAGCCGCAAAATGGCAGAAACGGCTGAGTAAAGGGAACGAAGACTTAGAACTAAACTATCTTCCTGGGAGTGCTTTGGAAAGTGAAGAAACGGAACTTTCATGGCGATTAGCAATTGAAGAACAGCTCGCGGGTCAACGCAATGATGAAGAACGATTAGGGTCTTGCAAAGTTGGACCTCATCGAGATGAAGTTTCTTTTCTACTTAATGGTTCTCCAGCAAGGAAATTTGGATCTGCTGGCCAACAAAGAACTCTTGTTTTGTCTTTGAAATTAGCTGAGTTAGAATTAGTTGGAGCGACATTTAGGGAACCTCCTTTGTTACTTCTTGATGATGTATTTGCTGAGCTTGATCCGATGAGGCAATTCTTACTTCTTGAAGCAGTTGGTGATGACCATCAATGTTTAATCAGTGCAACGCATTTGGATGCATTCGAAGGAGATTGGAGAAGGAACTCCCAAATCCTTGAATTAGAACGGCAGCAAGATGGAATTCTTGAAGTCGGTTAATGTAACCATCGTTGATTAGCTTGAGATGAAGGAAACTCTTTCTTGTTTGCACCCAAATCCCGGATGGGAAAATTGTTATTTAGAAAATGTGCCTGCTTCAGAATATGAAAGTCTTGATGAAATGATAGGGAAGCATTGCATTCTTGAATTATATGAATGCGATCAGTCGAAATTGAATGATGAGGCATTTATTAGAACAAGTCTCACTTCTGCATCCAAAGTTGCAGGTGCAACGCTTCTTAATATGATTACGCATAGATTTGAGCCCCAAGGAGTGACTGGTTTGGCCCTGTTGGCTGAGTCTCATATTTCGATACATACTTGGCCTGAGAGCAGATATGCAGCAATAGATGTTTTTACCTGCGGACAACAAACTATGCCTGAAAAAGCTTGTAAGTCATTATTCAGAGAGTTTGCTGCTAAAACATACTCTTTAAAGAGTTTTCAACGAGAGACGCCGGTTTCAATCAAAGATCTATCAAGAGAGCCATGATTGTCTTTCTTTAATTTCACATTAATTTGTTGTCTCTGTTTAGTTTTCCACTTACTAATCCTTCGAGGTCAACACTGATTGAGGAAAATCCATTTGATAAGAAAAAATCTACAAGTTCCTTGCGCCTGGAGCTAATTATTAAATCACTGATTTGGTCAGCTGGCACTTCAATCCTTCCTGCAACTCCTTGTAACCTAACTCTAACTCTTGAGAATCCCTTATCTATCAACCATTTCTCGGCTTTAGCTACTTGCTTGAGTCGTTCGGAACTAATGGGATCTCCATAGGCGAATCTTGAGGCAAGACAAGGTTGCGAAGGTTTGTCCCACCATGGGAAGCCTAGAGCCTTCGAAATGGCACGAATAGAGTCTTTGTTGACTTTTAGTTCTGCTAATGGAGATCTCACGCCCGCTATCTGAGCTGCTTCTATTCCTGGTCGATAGTCACTTAAATCATCCACATTGACTCCATCAAGAACTATTGCTCCTGAGAAGTTTTTTGCAATAAGCATTAGGTGCTTGTGAAGCTCTTTTTTACAAGCGAAGCATCTATCTATTGGATTTTCTGAATAATGGGGATCTTTAAGTTCATTGGTCTGACATTCTCTATGTTCTATGCCAATCCAATTTGCTTGTAAACGAGCTTCTTCAAGCAGATATGGTGCAAGTGAAGCTGAAACACCTGTAACTGCAATTGCACAAGTGCCTAATTGCTCTTCTGCTATTGCTGCTACAAGAGAGCTATCAACACCTCCTGAAAAAGCAACACAAACTCTTTTGAGGCTTTTAATAAAATCTCTTATATGATCAAGTTGCTTGCGGTCTGATGTTGCAAGTTGTTCTTGTAGCTTTAGCATCATGTTTTAGGCCTTTTCCTAAAGGCTGTCTTATTGATTGAACTATGTAAGCTCTTTCTAGGAACTATTTTTTAATGGAGTTAAATCAAAATTTAAAGACTTCAGCGAAATACGATAGAAAATCTATTGGAATAGTGACTGCTTCTGATAGTAAAGAACGTGTCTATGGACAACTACATGTTTATGATGGCGAAGGCAAGGGAAAGAGTCAGGCTGCACTTGGTGTTGTCTTAAGAACGATAGGTTTGGGAATTTGTGAAAAACGTCGAACGAGAGTTTTATTACTTAGATTCCTTAAAGGACCTGGGCGCTCATATGACGAAGATGCTGCGATCGAAGCTTTGCAACAAGGGTTTCCTCATTTAATTGACCAAGTTAGGACTGGGAGAGCTGATTTTTTTACCGCAGATGAATCAAATAAATTTGATCTAAGTGAAGCTAAGCGAGGATGGGACATTGCAAAAGGTGCTATTGCTAGTGCTCTCTATTCCGTAGTAGTTCTTGATGAATTAAATCCAGTTTTAGATTTAGGCCTGCTTCCTTTAGATGATGTGGTTAAGGCAATTGTTTCGCGCCCTGAAGGTATGGAAGTGATAGTTACTGGCCGTGCTGCCCCGCGTGAGCTGATAAAAGTTGCAGAATTACATTCTGAGATGAGAGCCCATCGCCTACCTGATGGCAAGAGTTCTGACACCTTCTCAATAGGTTCTCCTGGCGGCATCGAAATATATACTGGTGAAGGAAAAGGTAAATCTACAAGTGCTTTGGGCAAAGCCTTGCAGGCTATAGGTAAAGGTATTAGTCAAGATAAAAGCCATCGTGTCTTAATCCTTCAATGGTTAAAAGGAGGAAATGGGTATACAGAAGATGCTGCTATCGCAGCACTGCGTGAGAGTTACCCTCACTTAGTTGATCATCTTCGCTCAGGACGAGATGCAATTGTCTGGCGTGGCCAGCAACAACCCATTGATTATGTGGAAGCAGAGCGTGCTTGGGAAATTGCTCGAGCTGCAATTTCTAGTGGGCTATATAAGACAGTTATTCTTGATGAATTAAATCCAACTGTTGACTTGGAACTGCTTCCAGTAGAACCTATTGTTGAAACCTTGCTTAGAAAACCTTCGGAAACAGAAGTAATAATTACTGGTCGATGTAAAAATTACCCATCTTACTTTGATCTGGCCAGTGTACATTCAGAAATGGTTTGTCATAAACATTATGCTGAGAAAGGCGTTGAATTAAAGCGTGGAGTTGACTATTGATTATTGTCCATTACGCAAAATTTTTTTCCATTCATCAATTCCTCCTATAACATTGATTGCATCAATACCATGTTTTTGCAATATTTCTATTGCTTTTGTAGATCTGGAACCTGATTTGCAGTGGATGTATAGTTGTTTATTGGATGAAAGTCGTTTAATTTTCTCGATATCTTGACCATTTTCAATATTCTTTAGTGGAATCAATATTGATTTCTCAATAGACTCTATTTTTGCCTCTAATTGTGTTCTTACATCTATCAGTATAAGCTCTGAATATTCTTTATTAAGTAATTTCCTTAGCTCTTTAACAGTAATGTGCTCTATTGATGAGGTGCCAATCCTCTTATTTGAATCAGTTTTCTTGTAATTAGTTAATTCCTTTATGGGATCTTGATCTATATCTTTTTCTAGCTTTAACTCTTTGAATCTCATCTTAAGGCCATCAAAGACCAATAGCCTTCCATCTAATGGTTGCCCTATCTTGGTAATAATCTTTATCACTTCTGTAGCTTGAATTAGACCGATTAGTCCTGGCAAAATTCCTATTACACCGGCATCAGAGCATGATGGCAATAGATTTTGTGGTGGTGGCTCAGGTATTAGGTCCCTAAGGTTTGGACTATTTTTATTTAGATTAAAAATTGTTGAATGGCCTTCAAATTTTGAAACTGCAGCGTAAATATTTGGTTTTTTTAGTATTACACTTGCATCATTAATGAGAAACTTGCTCTGAAAATTATCTGTACAGTCACAAATTAGGTCAAATGGTCTGATGATTCCTAAGGCATTTTCGTTAGTTAGCATCATATTAAATGTTTCTACGTTTGAATGAGGGTTTATGGCTAATATTCTGGCCTTAGCAGACTCTACTTTTGGTCTTTTAAGCCAGTCAGTTCCATGTATAACTTGTCTTTGAAGATTGGATTTCTCCACTAGATCTGAGTCCACGATACCAATATTGCCTATTCCAGCGGCTGCAAGATACATAAGTAAAGGAGAGCCTAGGCCACCGCAACCAACACAAAGAACGGAACTTGACTTAAGTTTCTTTTGACCACTTTCTCCTATTTCAGGTAAGCACATATGCCTTGAATATCTCTCTAGTTCATCTGAGCTTAAAGTGGAAAAATTTTTATCTTTGGGATGCATGTCCTTGGACCTTCAAATACCCTTTTCTTAATGAGTATTGGCGGAAATAGCTTTGTTTGATTATAGGAAAATATTTGAGATAATTCAGCCTTTATCACTACTTGAAAAAGGTGCTTCTTGCTCAGAATTCTATTCATATTAAGGATTTACTGAGATAGTTTAATCCTATTTTTTTCATTTCTTTCACTCTTGCCAATCTTCTATAGCCTATTGTTCTTCATATTGCAGAGAAAACCTATTGAGAAATGAATAAACTCTTTCTAAAACTTGCCCAAGTCAAAAAAGTAGGACGTGATTTGAACACTACTTTTAGTAATTTAGTTTTTTTGTATTCCAAATTGAATTCTTTTGAAGAATATAAGCTTTATTTGCAAACTTTTTCCATTTGCCGATGATCATCGCTTTGTGTTCTTTGCTAATTGCAACAAAGAATTGTAACGAATAATTCTTTCTGATTGTGATCCAATTGAATTTGCTCAGGCTCTTGACTTGCTAGTACTTGTTCGGTCCTCTCTCTATCAGGGTTCGGCATTATCTCTAAATTAATGTTGGCACTCAAAAGATTATTTAGATACACTCAACTCAACATTCAATTGTAAGCAATTGGTAATGAGTGAAGCCAGTCCTGAGTCAAATCAAGACTCGAACAATGAGTCAGCCCCCGCTGGGCCGACTATCTCAGAACGTGCTAGTGACTTTATGAGCCAAGCAAATGAAATGCTTGGTAAAGTCGATTGGTCTCAAATGGGTAAATATGGTAAGGCTGCAGGAATTATTGCAGTTGTAATTGTTGCCCAAATTGTTATTAAAGTTGTTGTTGATACGGTCAATTTCTTCCCAATTTTGCCGGGCTTATTAGAACTTTTGGGGATTGTTGTTGTTGGTCAGTGGAGCTGGCAAAATCTGACGACAAGTGAGAAACGCAATGCTGTCCTAGAGAAAGTTCAAAATATAAGGAAGGAATACATAGATTGAATAAAATTAGTATTTCTCTAGCAGACTGTTGGTTTCTTTTATACTTGTAATAGCTCTGTTTTTGTAGCTTCCTCCAAATAAGTTTGCGTGATTTAATATGTGGTAAAGATTGTATATTGCTACTCTTTCTTCGTGACCTGCTGGGAGCTCCCAAGTGCTTTCGTAAGACTCGTAAAAGTTTTGAGAAAAACCACCAAATAATTTAGTCATTGCGATATCTACTTCCCTATCGGCCCACCAAGTGGCAGGATCAAAAATTATTCCTTTACCATTCTTATGCATAGCAGCATTCCCATTCCACAAATCTCCATGGACGAGAGAAGGGATTGGATTATGTTTTTCTAAATATTTAATGAGATTACTTCTGAATTTTGCTTGATCAAAACTTAGATTCCATTTTTTTGCCATTTCTATTTGAGGAGTTAACCGTAGTTCTACAAAACATTGTCCCCAGCTTTTGTTCCATCCCATAATTTGTGGGTTCGATCCAATAAACCCATCTGCTCCCCATCCAAAATTCTCTTGATGATGTTTTGACGACTGTTGATGAAGCATTGCAAGACCTTTCCCCAGTTTTTTTTCATCACCTTGAACAAATTCAATCCAAGGCAAAATTAATATTCCATTTGTTTCTAATTGTTGAAGAGCTATCGGTTTTGGAATTATTAGATAATCGTGATCGATTTGTTTATTTAGAGCGGTAAGCCCACTTGCTTCATATTCAAGCATTGGGAAATGCTCTCTTGAAGAGGTCTTGGCAAAAAACTGTTGCCCTGTTGCTAATTTTATTTTCCAGGCAAGATGTATACACCCTCCGTTAATTGAATTAACTTCTACAATTTTTTCCCCAGACAAAGGACCATTGACTCCTGTGATTTGTTCTTGAAGATCTAAATCCATGTTGTTTTCTTTGAAAATTGAATACTCTGATTTATATGACAGAGAAATCAGTAATTGTAGTTGGAGGAGGTGTAGCTGGTTTAACAGCTGCGGCCTTGCTTGCTTATGAAGGGAATGAAGTCATATTGCTGGAAGCTCATGCTCAAACAGGGGGTTGTGCTGGAACATTTACTCGCGGTCCTTATGTTTTCGATGTAGGAGCTACTCAAGTCGCAGGTTTCGAGAAGGGGGGTATTCATGACCGGATATTTAGACATCTTCATTGCTCCAAGCCTGAGGCTGAATTGTTAGACCCCGCATGCATAGTTCACCTTGGAGAAGGGCAGGAGCCAATACACCTTTGGCATGATGCCTTGAAATGGGAAGAAGAAAGAAAAAAACATTTTCCTGGAAGTGAGCTTTTTTGGATGCTATGTAATCAATTACATCGTAGTAATTGGTCTTTTGCGGGTAGTGACCCTATCTTACCGATTCAAAATCTTTGGGATCTCAAGCAATTTTTGAACTCTAGTAGATCGATGAATTTCTTGACAGGAGTATTCACTAGATCATCTATTGCTGATTTGCTTTGGCTTTGCTCATGTAATCACGATCAACACTTAAGAAAGTTCTTGGATTGTCAATTAAAACTTTACTCTCAAGAGTCAAGTAATAAAACTGCCGCTTTATATGGCGCAACTGTACTTCAAATGGCACAGGCTCCACTTGGCTTGTGGCACCTAAAAGGGTCTATGCAGAAACTGAGTGATCAATTACTGTTCTGCTTTTTAAGAGATGGAGGAAAACTCCTTTTAGGTCATAAGGTTGTAGGTTTGTCAAAAAATACCAATACGTGGCAGTTAGAGGTTAACACTCACAAAAAATTACCTTTAAAATTTCAAGCTAAAAATGTGGTCTTTACGTTACCTCCACAATCCCTTTTGGAGTTAATTCCCCATACTAATAGTGGGCTACCTAAGAGTTATCGAGATAGGCTAGAAACATTATCTCAACCAACAGGAGCTATTGTTTTTTATGGTGCGATTAATCGTCGTCATCTTCCATCATACTGCGCAGGACATTTCCAACTTTTGCTAGAAGAGCTTGGCTCAATCTTTATTTCTATTAGTTTTGAGGGAGATGGACGTGCTCCTTTTGGCCAAGCAACAGTCATTGCAAGTCTTTTTACAGATGTAACTTCTTGGTCTGCTTATAGTCGCTCGGAGTATCAACAGCGCAAAGACTTGATCTTGGAAAAAATTCTTACAGTATTAAATGCCCAATTTGCTATTGAGCCTAAACAGTGGCTTCATAAAGAATTAGCTACACCTAGAAGCTTTGCAAGGTGGACGGGAAGACCACAAGGTATTGTTGGAGGTTTAGCACAGACACCCACAACATTTGGTCCTTTTGGATTGCCAAGTAGAACACCGATGAAAGGTCTTTGGTTATGTGGAGATTCTATTTATCCTGGTGAGGGTACAGCTGGAGTTAGTCAATCTGCTCTTATGGCTTGTAGGCAATTAATGTCTGAAGATGGTAGAGAACTCACTTTAATGAAATGATTTTTTATAAAAAATCTGGCCGACTAAGTTGACTTTCTGATAACTCATTTCTCAGGTGATCCCATTCTTTGGCATGAATCATTTCTTCTAACTTATCTAGTGACGAACGGTAAGATGTAATTGCATTTAATAGAGCAGATGTATTATTTGATGCCATAGCTACTCCAAGTTCAGGGTTGCCACCCCCTACACGTGTTGTATCTTGGAATCCACTTGATGCAATTGCCTTTGCAAGCATTAGCAAGGATTTGTTGGGCTCTTTGGTAACTGTTTGAAGTAATGCAGTACTTATAAACACAGGTAAATGAGATATCAAGGCGACTGCTTGATCATGTGTTTGAGGATCTGTGGTAATCCATTGCCCTTCAAGAGTAATAGCTAGTTGATGTACTGCATATAGTGCGTCTGCATCAGTTGTTTCTTCAGGAGTTGCTACCCATGGCCGATTTTTGAATAAATGTGTTTGTCCAGCTTCTACACCAGTCTGAATCGTTCCTGCCATTGGATGACTACCTACAAAACGAGGATGTAATTTTTGCCATATTTCTAATACAGGTTTCTTTACAGAACCAACATCTGTAATTACGGCATTTTTAGGTAATGCATTCACCAGATCTGAAGTTGGATTGATGAGTTGTTCTAATGGCAATGCTAATATCACCATTGAGCAATTTGAGAGGATATTAGAATTTGTACTTATAACTTGAGCAAGGCCTCTTTCTTTAGCTCTTTCTGCAGTCTTGCTTTTATTGACAAGGCCATAGACTTCGTAACCTTTCTTTTGTAATGTTAAACCTATTGAACCTCCAATGAGACCAAGTCCAACAATTCCAATACGGTCAATTTCCATTAATCTTTGAATGCCTCCCTTTTCACTTTTGTCTTATGGTCAATATAGGGTAGAAATTTTATTAGTTAAATAATTTGATTCAATGATTGAGGTATATGCGCATAATTATATGAAGAAGCTTTTAAAGAAGAACTCTTTGCTTTGGCCGCATAATTTAACATTAAGTCGGTTGGTTGCAAGAAGCTTGCGACGAAGAGATAAATCCATTTTTCAGCTTGAAGGAGCTAACCCCAATGACTATTGGTTAGGTGTACTGATCCCTTTATGTTTAAACAGTTGTGGTGCTGTTCTAGTCGTTACACCATCGCAGAAACAGAGGTTATTTCAAGTAGAAATTCCGAGGTTAAGAAATGAAGGGTTTCATCTTGCCGTTTGGGATGGATTGGAACCGCCTACTGATGAAAAAGTTTGGGTTCTTAATTATGAGGAATTTTTAAATGCATATAACCAAATCTCTCTTTCTTCTAAGCAATTTATTTTTACAGAAGCAGAGCTGTTAACTAGACGATTAAGAGAAGCAATGTCTATTCAAGTTTCCTCTTCTGACTGGGATTGTTTGAGTCGAGCATATCCTTTGGCATCGTCAGTATTAGTAGATTTGTATGAGGGGTTAACTCAGAGACTGTTTTCGTTGGCAATTAGATCTAATGCATTGGTGAAACTGGATTTGACTAACATACTTGCTTTAAGAGATTTATTAGGCTTATTGACTCAACCTCCTAAACCATGGTCTCAGGTATTGAATGCAACAACTGGAGAGTGGGCTAGCTGGGCCCAACTGGACTATAAACTTCTTGATTGGACATGGCATTTACAGCCATTAGAACCATTGCAGACTCTTCGTCAACTCTTTGTCGATAATCCCTTTATTACATTGAGTACCACCTCTGAAAATGAATTTACATCTTTTCATGAAATTATTAATGTGAGAGTGAAATTAGGTAGTCCTATTCATGAAGAGCCTATAAGACTATTTTTACCTTATAGGCAGCCTTTGCCTAATACAGAGTGTTTCGCTGAGCATTTATTAGATCAATCTCGACGTCTTGTTTTAGGTAGACAAGGTTTGACAGTAATTCTTTTAGATGATGATCAATTGCTTAGGAAATTAACATCTGAGCTTGCTGCTGAATTTGGGAAAAGAGTTATTTTTTGCTCCACTGCACCGGATGCTAATGGAATTATTTGTTGTACTTCTAAATGGTGGCTGGCCTCTCATGACCAACTACCGGCCCCTGAGCAACTGATCATTGGATTGTTGCCAATTAGTACCTTGGAGTCACCTTTAACTGCTGCGAGAGTTGAGGTATTCAAGAAGAAAGGCTTTGATTGGTTTAGAGATTTGTTGCTACCAGACCTTCTTCGCCTTTTACCAAGGCTGGTTTTACCTGTTAGAAAGAATCACGGAAGAATTGCTATTTTGGATGGCCGCTTGCGTGCACGAGCATGGGGAAAAAATGTATTGGATGTCCTTCAACCATGGATTCCTTTAGATCGCCTTTTACCTTATTAAGCGGTTTTCTTTTTCTTCTTTAGACTAATGTCATCCTACAAATAAAATATGGGTGAAGCTCGCCGCAGGGCCCAAGAGGGCCTATTACCACGAAAAACAAAGATTAAAGCAAAGAAGAGAGTTGATGATTCTCCTCGTATTTTTGCATGGTTACCTGTGACACAGAAACAAAGAGATCAGTTTTTTGATATAAGCATTAAAGCCGGTTGGTTTGGGATAGGAGGGTTAGTTTTGATATGGGTAGTTGTACGTTTTATAGGACCTGCTGCGGGATGGTGGATCCCTGCAGATTTACATTAATTAGGCAGCGCTAGAAACTTTGTTCATAACAGGTGTTGTATTTCCTGTACGAGCGGCAGCTGCAAGAGGTCGCATAGAGTTAGCCGTAACTTCAGAACCCTCAGTTAACTTCTGCCGAACTAATTTCTCTATTACCTCTTTGGCATCAGAATTTTCCTCTAGCCAAGTAATTGTATTGTCACGACCTTGACCTATATTGTCTCCTTCATAGCTATACCAAGCACCTTTGCGAGTGACAATATTTGTTTCTTCAGCCATGTCAAGTAGACATCCTAACGTGCTGATACCTTTCCCGAAAAGGATATCAAATTCAGCAATTCGAAATGGAGGAGCGACTTTGTTTTTTGCAACTTTTACTTTGGCACGTATTCCATATTCCTCTGTACCTCTTTTTAATGTTTGAATTCTTCGGATGTCGAGGCGAACGGAGGCATAAAACTTAAGAGCATTCCCACCGGTAGTTGTTTCGGGATTACCATATGTGACTCCTATTTTGAGACGCAACTGATTGAGGAAGATTACTGTGCATCCAGATTTACCAATATTACCAGTTATTTTCCGCATTGCCTGACTCATTAATCTTGCTTGGCTACCTACTGCATGATCTCCCATCTCTCCTTCAATCTCTGATCTGGGAGTCAGTGCGGCTACGGAGTCAACAACCACTAGATCCACTGCTGTGGATCGAATTAACTGGTCGACAATCTCTAGAGCCATTTCCCCTGTATCTGGTTGCGAGACGAGAAGATTCTCAATGTCAACTCCTAAGGAAGCGGCGTAAACTGGATCCAGAGCATGCTCTGCATCGACAAAAGCTGCGACACCGCCACGTTTTTGGACTTCTGCTATTGCGTGTAACGTGAGAGTTGTTTTCCCTGAACTTTCGGGCCCATATACTTCTACAACTCTTCCTTTAGGATATCCGCCACCTAAGGCAAGATCTAGGGTGAGAGCCCCTGTTGAGATGGTCTCTACGCGCATTTTGGAGGCGTCCCCCAGTCTCATGATTGAACCTTTGCCAAAATTCCTTTCTATTTGACCTAAAACAAGATTTAAGGCTTTATCTCTTTCCCCTGATTGAGTATCACTTGCTCGATTACTTGAAGCTAAAGATTGACCTGGCTTAATTTCAGTTGGCATTTTGATTATTTGTGTGAGTTTTAAGAGAAAGTTTTTGCAAGGCTTAGCGGATTAGAAATCTGGACCAAGGTTGAGCATTTCTTCTTCTATTAGTACACACGTACCCTAGCGAGTCAAGGCCAATCTGCGACTGGGTACATAAAATCTTTTGGTTTTAGTAATTGAATTCCTATGGGTAGATCTTGATCATCACTATCTTTGAGGTATCCCCAAGTGGCTAAATAGCAGGGTATCCAGCTAATGCTAGGTGTATTTAATACTGTCTCTAGAGTTGCTCTCCGATCTTCTATGAATCCCTGGATTAAATATTCTTTGGAAATTTGCAGTAAAACTTCTGGTTTGCTCCCTCTCTCGTAACCATATAGGAGCGTTGGAGAAAGCTTGTAATAACTTAGAAGTTGTGAAGTGAATTCAGTGCTTTTTGTAGTTAAGACAGCCCATTTAATTTTCTCATTGTTTAGTTGTTGAATTCTTTTAACCACTCCTGAAAATGGATGATGGCTTTCTAACCATTTTTCTTTGTTTGCGTGAATTGCCTGTTTGCGAACATTATCTAGTGCAATTTGTAATTGTTCTGGATGCCAACCCCAGAATTTCAGTGCCTTATGGCAGTTGTTTTGATATTCATTAGAAAATTGTGCTGGATTTTTGATGGGACTATCTGTTCTCAGTAACTCCGCTGCTAGAAGAACCATCTCCCATCCATTTTTGACCCAAGGTCGTACTTTTCGAAAAGCATCTGGTGCTCTTAGGGGTAATTGTTCTTCAAACTTTTCATCCCCAACCAATTGTAAACAGGCTTTTCTAGAACTATTCCAGTATTCAATTAATCCATCGACAATGACTCCATCAAAGTCAAAAACTAAAATAGGTTGTTTTGACACAAGATGATTCAAGAACTGGGGCGCTAGGATTCGAACCTAGGAATGCCGAGACCAAAACCCGGTGCCTTACCGCTTGGCGACGCCCCATTGAGAGATGATCCCTAAAAGGGACTCTTCATTTATACAAAATAATTGCACATTGTGGACTAACCAAGTTCATCTCATCACGACATGGTTTTTGATTGATATGAGTCGGGATGAATTTTAAGATAAGTTTTGGGCTTTTTGTAAGTTAAAAGTTTCGGCCAGATCTCTTTCTCAACCAGGGATTAATCAGTCCTTGGGCCAGATTGATTGCTTGATTCAATGCTTCTGGGCATTCAATGAGTTTTTTGTTTTGTTTTTTTGCGTCTATTAAGAAAGGCTGTATTAATTTTCTGGCAACTCCTCCAAATGCGATTCCTGCTAAGCAGTGATTGCTTTTTATGTGGTGAATAGTCTTTTTATTAGTCCCGCCTGCTAGTTGAAGGGGACCAGGTGGAGCTATGGCCTGTATTTTTTCTAATAGCAATATCGCAGCTCTTGCGGTTCCACTTCCTAAATCTCCACTCATTGGTCGACCGTCCAGTTGCCAAATTGCTTTCTGCTTGTATCGCCGTAAACATTCATAGCGAGACCATAGTTCTTTTGAGAGTTCGTTTTGGGTAATCCCATGTCCCTCTAGTCCACAACTAACAGCGACTCTTTCTAATTCAACTTTTGATTGCAAAATTGCTTGTAAAGAACGTTCAAATTCCTTGATACGTCCAGGAGCGGTATGTATTTCAACGGCATCAGGTTTAATTTTGGAAACCAAAGCTCCGAAATCTTTAATCTCTAAAAGATTATTTTCTTCTGTTATTAGTTCTAGTGGACATGCTGGTAAGCATCGCCCGCATCCATAACAAAGATCTTCAATTACTCCTTGCGTTTCAGTTATAGCATTTGCAGGACAAACTTTTAAACAAGGCTGCGAACATTCTTTTGGACAGAATTTTGGTTCAAAAGAAGCCTTCCTAAAATGACTATCTTTGCCATCGCTTACTGAAACCATTAGCCAAGGCTTTTTCCCTAATTTGCTTTCAACCCAATTAAGTCCTTCTCGTGCAGCTGCAACTACTGCAATGTCAGCAGCTACGTCGACGCAATGTACACCGGCGGCCCCATAAACAGCACATAAATCTGTAATAGAAGGTAGGTCTTCATTGCTAGCACCACAAATTAGCTTGACCCATATTCCACTTTCTAAAGCAGATTTGTTGGAAAAATGATTTTGGGACAATGGAGTTTATAAAGTCTTTTAGTTGAGAAAAATTCGCATTGGTTGCCATTCAAGTACTCGTGATCCTCCCATTTCGATAACTATTTTGATCCTGTTTTCTTTCTCACATACATCACATAGAGAAAGTAACTCTGAATGTGAAAGGACTTGTCCTTCCAGCAACCAAAGAACTAATGGTTTGTCTTCTGCAAGTAATTCATTAGCTTGGGGCATCACTTGTTGTACTTCGCCTAAGGCACCATTTCTTCCTACATTCTGATGACCTAGGTGCGGTGGCCTGACCCCATGTAGGTTAAAAAGAAATACGGATGGGTCGCCTAAGCCTCTAACTGATGAGATTTGAGTTCTATAGCCCGCCGCTCTGAGACGTCTTAATAACCTGGTTTCGGATCCACCTTCCAAAGGAGTAGTAATTGCAAGACAACCTGCAGATTCAAGATCATTACGAAATTTTTGACCAGATAATAAAAGAGGCATCTCTGAATTAAATCACTTTATTTATAAGAGTGTGGCAGCAAAATGAGGAATTTTTTTAGGGGGTCGTTAGTGTATTCTATTAAATTGCAATGTTTATCTGTGCCCGTACGCTAGCCGGGCCTCCAGAAGACAAAGCAGTTCCAGCGATTGCGTTGGATCTCTTGGTTTATATAGCAAGGCTTTTAGCTTTGTTCTATAGAGAAACTAATCGAATTATTTATTGATTCGAATAAGTCTCAACCATCTGATTTTTGCTAGCCCTATTCCGAAGAATTATTTTCAATTCCTAGCATTTAGGTTTGATTTTTTGGTTATTTCCAGGGTCTTTTAATAAATCAGTCAAAAAACATCAATTACCGTTCTTATTTGATTCGGATTGATTTCACAAGCTGGCTCCATTGGGTTTATGTCAATTGGAATTTTAGGAAAGAAGCTGGGCATGTCCCAATTCTTTGACGATGACGGAAGGTCTGTTCCTGTTACATTAGTGCAGGCTGGACCTTGCCGCATTACACAAATTAAAAGTTCAGCAACTGATGGTTATTCAGCAATTCAGATTGCTTTTGGTGATGTTCGAGAAAAGTTGGTTAATAAGCCTTCTCAAGGTCACCTTTCCAAGTCAGGTGAAGAGTTTCTTCGTTATATGCGCGAATATCGAGTAGATGACTTGGAACAGTATGAATTAGGTGCTCATATTACAGTTGCGAATTTTCAGACTGGTCAGAAAGTTGATGTTAGTGGAATAACTATGGGGAGAGGCTTTGCCGGTTATCAAAAGAGGCATGGTTTTACTCGAGGTCCAATGAGTCATGGCTCTAAAAATCATCGCGAACCGGGTTCTACTGGTGCAGGTACTACTCCAGGGAGGGTTTACCCAGGCAAAAGAATGGCAGGACGTTATGGAGGTAAAAAAATTACAACTAGAGGTTTACAGATTATGAAAGTCGACAGTGATCACAACCTTTTAGTTATTAAGGGTTCTTTACCTGGCAAACCAGGATCTTTACTGAATATCCGACCTGCTAATCGTGTCGGTTCGACCGCTATAGGAGGAGATAAGTAATGGCTAATTGTTCTGTTCTCGATTGGCAGGGTAAAGAAGCTGGAAAAGCAACTCTTGATTTGAAGGTTGCGAAGGAAAGCACTGCTGTCGATCTAATGCATAGAGCTGTAATACGTCAGCAGGCACATGCTCGTCAGGGTACAGCAAGTACTTTGACCAGAGCAGAAGTACGAGGTGGCGGTCGTAAGCCCTATAAGCAAAAGGGTACTGGGAGAGCTAGACAAGGTTCTATTCGAACACCATTGCGCCCAGGTGGAGGTATTATTTTCGGTCCAAAACCAAGGCAATATAATATTGGCATGAATAGGAAAGAGAGACGTTTGGCCTTAAGGACTGCTCTAATGGCAAGGGTGGAAGATGTAATTGCTGTAAAGGATTTTGGTAGCAATATTAAGGTCCCTAAAACTAGGGAGATCCAAGATTTCTTGGCTCGTTTAGGTATTGCTGCAAACTCCAAAGTATTGATTATTCTTTCTGAACCATCAGAGACGATTAGAAAATCTGTAAGAAATTTAAAGAAGGTCAAGTTAATTGGAGCAGATCATTTAAATGTCTTTGATTTGCTGAATGCAAATTCGTTAATTATTGGCGAAGACGCTTTAGGCAAAATCCAGGAGGTATATGGTAATGACTGAGATGTTTAAAGAGCGCCTTGCAGATGTCATTCGACGTCCTTTGATTACAGAAAAAGCTACTAGAGGACTTGATCTTAATCAGTACACCTTTGAGGTTGATCACCGTGCGAAAAAACCTGAGATCAAGGCTGCAGTTGAACAACTGTTTGATGTAAAAGTCATTGGTATTAGTACTATGAATCCCCCTAGGCGAAGCAGGCGAGTAGGTCGCTTCTCTGGTAAAAGAGCCCAAGTAAAGAAGGCTATTGTCAGATTAGCTGAAGGCAATTCAATTCAATTGTTCCCTGATTCTGAAGATTAAAAATGGCAATTCGTACTTTCCGTCCTTATACCCCTGGTACTCGCGCAAGAGTAGTAACTGATTTTAGTGAAGTTACTGGCCGTAAACCTGAGAGATCTTTGGTGGTTTCAAAGCACCGTCTCAAGGGAAGAAATAATCGCGGTGTGATTACTTGTCGACATCGTGGTGGCGGTCATAAAAGGCAATACAGGCTTGTCGATTTTCGGCGGAATAAGCATGATGTCCCTGCTAAAATCGCAGCCATTCACTATGATCCTCATCGTAATGCTCGTTTAGCATTGCTGTTTTATAAAGATGGTGAAAAGAGGTATATTTTGGCTCCTGCTGGGATCCGTGTTGGTCAGGAAGTGATTTCAGGCTCAAGCGTTCCTTTTGAAACTGGAAATGCAATGCCGTTATCGTCTATCCCTTTAGGTTCTAGTGTTCATTGTGTTGAACTTTATCCAGGTCGAGGTGGACAAATGGTTCGATCGGCTGGTGCTAGTGCTCAGGTTATGGCTAAAGAAGGCGAGTATGTAGCGTTAAAATTACCTTCGACTGAAGTTAGACTTGTGAGGTGCGAGTGCTATGCAACTCTTGGAGAAGTTGGTAATTCAGAGATTCGTAATACTAGTCTAGGTAAAGCAGGTAGGAAAAGATGGCTAGGTAGAAGGCCGCAAGTCCGAGGGAGTGTTATGAACCCTTGCGATCATCCTCATGGTGGTGGAGAGGGCAGGGCACCAGTTGGCCGTGCTGGTCCTGTTACGCCTTGGGGTAAGCCAGCTTTAGGTTTTAAAACCCGTAAGCGTAATAAACCTAGCAATAGGTTTGTTCTTAGGAAACGTCGTCGAGTCTCCAAGCGGAGCCGAGGGGGGCGTGATTCTTGATGTTCTTCATCGTCATGTATTTCTCTTAATTCTCCATGGGACGTTCACTTAAAAAAGGCCCTTTTATTGCCGACAGCCTTCTCCAAAAGGTTGAAAAACAAAATAGTAATGATGACAAATCAGTCATTAAAACTTGGTCAAGGGCATCAACAATTCTTCCAATGATGATTGGTCACACTATTGCTGTTCACAATGGCAAATCTCATGTTCCGGTTTTTATTACTGAGCAAATGGTTGGTCACAAGTTAGGAGAGTTTGCTCCTACAAGAACATATAGAGGCCATATGAAAGACAAAAAAGGAGGTCGTTAAATGACTGATTCACCACTTGCTCAGGCTCATGGACGATATATTCGCGGTTCAGCTTCCAAGGTTCGCCGAGTTTTAGATCAAATTCGAGGCAGAACCTATCGAGATGCTTTGATTATGCTTGAGTTCATGCCTTATCGTTCAACAGGGCCAATAACAAAAGTACTAAGGTCAGCTGTTGCTAATGCTGAGAACAATCTTGGATTAGATCCATCTTCATTAGTTATTAAAATTGCTTCGGCTGATATGGGACCGTCTATGAAACGCTATCGGCCAAGAGCTCAAGGTAGGGCCTTTGCAATTAAAAAACAAACTTGCCACATCAGTATTGCTGTGGCTCCTTCAACTGAATCATCGAGCACGGAGGCTTCTGACTGATGGGACATAAAATTCATCCAAATGGCTTACGGCTTGGAATCACTCAAGAGCATCGTTCTCGTTGGTATGCATCTAGCAAAACCTATCCTTTGCTTCTACAGGAAGATGACAAAATTAGGATGTTTATTCAGAAGAAGTATGGAGCTGCGGGTATAAGTGATGTTTTGATAGCTCGTAAAGCTGATCAACTAGAGGTAGAACTTAAAACCGCTCGACCCGGAGTTATAGTTGGTCGTCAAGGTAGTGGCATAGAAGAACTGAGGTCGGGTATTCAAAAAACAATTGGTGATCGAAGCAGACAGGTTCGCATCAATGTAGTTGAAATTGAAAGAGTTGATGCAGATGCTCATCTTTTAGCCGAATACATTGCTCAGCAGCTTGAAAAAAGAGTTGCATTTCGTAGAACAATTCGTATGGCAGTACAGAGAGCTCAAAGAGCAGGCGTTCTTGGTTTAAAAATCCAAGTAGGAGGTCGTTTAAATGGAGCAGAGATTGCTCGTTCTGAATGGACCAGAGAGGGACGTGTGCCATTACATACTTTGAGAGCAGAGATTGATTATGCAAATAAAACTGCCAATACTACTTATGGAGTTTTGGGAATTAAGGTATGGGTTTTCAAAGGCGAAGTCTTATCCAAAGAAGATCAACCGTTACCTGTTGGGGCTAGCCCTCGACGAAAAGGTAATCGAAGGCCTCAACAATTTGAGGACAGATCAAATGAAAGCAAATAAGGAGGTATAAATTATGCTTAGTCCAAAACGCACTAAATTTCGTAAGCAGCAACGCGGCCGCATGAGAGGTGTCGCAACTAAAGGCAATAAAATTGCTTTTGGTGAGTTTGCTTTACAAGCTCAAGAATGTGGATGGATTACGTCAAGACAGATTGAAGCAAGCCGAAGGGCTATGACTCGTTACGTTAAGCGTGGCGGCCAGATCTGGATTCGTATTTTCCCTGACAAGCCAGTTACAATGAGACCTGCTGAGACTCGAATGGGTTCAGGTAAAGGTAACCCTGAGTTTTGGGTTGCTGTTGTTAAACCAGGCCGAGTACTTTTTGAGATGGGTGGCGAAGATATTACTGAGGAAATTGCTAAGGAAGCAATGCGCTTAGCTCAGTACAAACTCCCAATAAAAACAAAGTTTATTGGATTAGAGGAAGGTCAAAAGCCGACTCAAGTTGGTAAGGCCCCTCCAAAATCATCAGCCAATTCTTTGGATGAGGCTGAATCAGCTCCTCAGGCTGAGACTGCATCTGTCACTACTTCGGAGTCTTAAATTATGGCTGAATTAGAAAAGTTAGATGTTGGCAAATTGTCTGACATCGAGATTAAAGAAAAGATCGATCTTACCCGTCGTGAATTATTTGATCTTCGCTTTCAATTAGCAACTAGGCAGCTAAGTGAAACCCATCGTTTCAAGAGTGCTCGTGTTCAGCTTGCACAGCTTTTAACTGCTCAGGGCGAGCGTAGTCGCTCAAAAACTTAAAATCGAAAATTTTTAAAATCATGGCTCTCAAGGAAAGGTTAGGCACTGTTGTTAGTGACAAGATGGATAAGACAGTGGTAGTAGCGGTTGAGAACCGTTTTCCACATTCTATCTATCAGAAGACAGTTAGTAGAACAACTCGATATAAGGCTCACGATGAGGCAAACAATTGCAAAGTGGGAGACAGAGTCCGTATTACTGAAACAAGGCCTTTGAGCGCAACAAAAAGATGGTCGGTTTCAGAAGTTTTGAGAACAACTAATCAAGAGAAGCAGGAGGTTGGCAAATGATTCAGCAAGAGACTTTCCTAACTGTTGCAGACAATAGTGGCGCAAAACGTCTGCAATGCATTCGTGTCCTAGGTTCTAACCGTAGATATGCTCATGTAGGTGATGTAATCGTTGCTGCAGTTAAGGATGCTGTCCCAAATATGGGCGTGAAAAAATCAGATGTTGTAAAGGCAGTAGTAGTTAGAACAAAAGCAACTTTGAGGAGGGATACAGGTAATTCAATTCGATTCGATGATAATGCAGCTGTTTTGATAAATGAAGACAAAAATCCAAGAGGAACAAGGGTTTTTGGACCTGTTGCTCGCGAACTGCGTGAACGAAACTTCACGAAAATTGTATCTTTAGCCCCGGAGGTGATTTAAGTGTTAGACGCTAAGCAGACTAAAAAGCATTCTTCTCCAATCAAGATGAGAATTCGTAAAGGTGATACGGTTCAAGTCATCAATGGGAAAGAGAAAGGTAAAACAGGGGAAGTTTTGAGGACCATGCCAATTGAAAATCGCGTAATTGTTCAAGGTGTCAATCTTCGTACTCGTCATATGAAACCTACTCAAGAAGGTGAATCAGGCCGAATTGTTACTGAAGAGGCTTCTTTGCATGCATCTAATGTGATGTTTTATTCAACTCAGAAAAAGGTTGCAAGTCGCATTGAGGTTTTTATTGATAAGGATGGTTCTAAAAAACGACGGCTTAAGAAAACTGGTGAATTAATTGATTAATTCATTAATTCCTTTTTCTCTGCTTCATCATTTTTTCTTTTTTCCTATTTCAATTCTGACAAAGACCAGAATCAACCTCTAAATCAACCATGTCACTCAAAAATCGTTATCGAGAGACTATTAGACCTAAATTATTGAAAGATTTAGGATTTTCTAATATTCATCAAGTCCCTAAGGTTCTAAAGATCAATGTTAATAGGGGTCTAGGAGAAGCTGCTCAAAATTCCAAAGCATTAGAAGCTTCTCTCTCAGAAGTGTCAACAATTACAGGTCAGAAAGCTCTTGTGACAAGAGCTAAAAAGGCAATTGCTGGATTCAAGATCCGAGAGGGGATGCCAATTGGTTGTGCGGTAACCCTGCGCGGAGAAAGAATGTACGCTTTTTTGGAAAGATTAATCAATCTTGCTTTGCCAAGAATCAGGGATTTTCGTGGAGTTAGTCCTAAGAGCTTTGACGGTCGCGGTAATTTCACTGTAGGGGTTAAAGAACAGCTTATTTTTCCTGAAATCTCATTTGACAAAGTTGACGCTATACGAGGAATGGATATAACGATTGTCACTAGTGCCAGAACCGATGAGGAGGGCCGAGCTCTTCTTAAGGAGATGGGAATGCCTTTCCGGAGTAACTGAAACTATGGCTAATCACGATCCAATTTCAGACATGCTCACTCGAATTAGAAATGCGAGTGAAAAGCGACATGAGAAGACTCGTGTCCCTGCTTCTAGGATGTCAAGAAGTATTGCTAAAGTCCTTCAAAATGAGGGTTTTATTTCTCACATTAGTGAGGAGGGAGAAGGCGTCCACACTCAACTGATTCTAGAATTGAAATACAGCGGTAAACACCGCCACCCAACAATTCGTTCCATGAAACGAGTTAGTAAGCCAGGATTGAGAATTTACAAAAATAATCGCGGCCTTCCAAAGGTTCTAGGTGGTCTTGGAGTAGCGATTATTTCGACATCTAAAGGTGTTATGAGTGACCGTGATGCCCGAAAACAGGGTGTTGGCGGCGAAGTTCTCTGTTACGTGTATTAATTAGGAGCTTTTATTATGTCCCGTATTGGCAAAAAACCTATAACAGTTCCGGAGAAGGTGGATATCACCCTTGATGGACTATCTATTACTGTAAAGGGTCCTAAAGGTGAGCTTAGTAGAACTCTTCCTGAAGGAGTAAGTCTTTCTCATTCTGATGGATTAATCACAGTTTCTGCAGATAGCGATAAGAGAAGGTGCAGGGAGCGACATGGTTTGTCTAGAACATTAGTCGCCAACATGATTGAAGGAGTTAGCAATGGTTATTCAAGACAATTGGAAATAGTAGGAGTAGGTTCTAGAGCTCAGGTTAAAGGCAAGAAACTTGTAGTTAGCGCTGGCTATAGTCATCCGGTGGAGGTTGTTCCTCCTGAAGGAATTACTTTTAAAGTTGAGAGTAATACAAATGTATTTATTTCTGGAATCGATAAGGAGCTTGTCGGTAATGAGGCAGCAAAGATTCGTGCTATACGACCACCTGAACCTTATAAAGGAAAAGGAATAAAATATGCTGGTGAGCATATTGTTAGAAAAGCAGGTAAGTCTGGTAAGAAATAAAAACTTTTTCATTTACTTATTTTTTTAATTATGGCAACTCTCTCACGTAAACAAAAAACCCAGAAGCGACACAAACGACTTCGCCGCTATTTGAGCGGTACCGATCAAAGACCTCGCTTAGCAGTATTTCGCTCAAACAACCATATTTACGCCCAAGTTATTGATGATATCGCCCAAAACACTCTTTGCTCAGCATCAACTGTTGAAAAGGAGGTTCTCTCAAATAGTAAAGTTAATGCCAGCACCTGTGCAGCTTCTTCTGCTGTAGGTGAACTTCTTGCAAAACGTGCTCTTGAAAAGGGCATTAACCAAGTTGTATTTGATAGAGGTGGAAGCCTTTATCACGGCAGAGTGAAGGCTCTAGCTGAGGCAGCCCGTAAAGCAGGCCTTACATTCTGATTATTGTTTTAAAATGACAGCCACCAAATCAAAAGAGAATTCATCATCTCCAGCTCCTTCGGCTTCCGAGGGCAAGCAAGAACAACGTCGAGGGAATAACCGTGGAGGTGATCGTCGTGGGAGGCGGTCTGATAGAAGAAATCAGGATAGGGATTCTGAGTGGCAAGAAAGAGTGATTCAGATTAGAAGAGTCTCAAAAACAGTTAAGGGAGGAAAGAAAATGAGTTTTCGTGCAATAGTTGTCGTTGGCAATGAGAAAGGCCAAGTTGGAGTTGGAGTTGGTAAAGCAGGAGATGTGATTGGTGCAGTTCGTAAAGGTGTTGCTGATGGAAAGAAGAACCTAGTAAAAGTCCCCTTAACTCCTAATAGTTCAATTCCTACTCTTTCAAATGGAAGAGATGGAGCGGCAAGCGTTCTAATTCGTCCTGCAGCTCCTGGTACAGGTGTAATCGCTGGAGGATCTATTCGTACTGTTTTAGAACTTGCAGGGATTAAAAATGTTTTAGCAAAAAGGCTTGGAAGTAAAACACCTTTAAATAATGCACGTGCTGCAATGGTAGCTTTGTCTCTATTAAGAACTCACAAGACCACTGCTAAAGAACGAGGTATTTCCCTCGAGCAGATTTACTCTTGAAATTACCATGACTATTAGACTTCATTCTTTAAAATCAAATACCGGATCTAGGAAAAAAAAGCTTCGTAAAGGAAGGGGTATTGCTGCAGGACAGGGCGCTAGCTGCGGTTTTGGTATGAGAGGTCAGAAATCACGTTCTGGTAGACCAACTAGACCTGGTTTTGAAGGAGGACAAATGCCTTTATATAGACGAGTACCGAAGTTGAAACATTTCCCCTTGATTAATCAGAAATCTTTCACCATAATCAATATTTCATCGCTAAATGATGTCAAGGAAGGAACAACTGTTAACTTAGATTCTCTTGTCAAAGCAGGAATTGTTACTAGTCCTAAGTATCCTTTAAAAGTGCTTGGCAATGGCAATTTGAAAGTTAAATTGACTGTCCAGGCTGCGCTATTTACTGCATCTGCTAAAAGTAAAATAGAAGCAGCAGGTGGAACCTGTGAGGTATTTGATTGAATTTGACCACCTCTTAAGTCCCTTTAATAAATCTCACCTATTTGCTTGAAATTCTTCATTTCAGTTCATGCTTGTTACCCGAGGCCGAAACCCAAGTGCATCAGAAGTAATAACCCAGTTGTTCCTCAACAAAGAACTTAGAGGAAGGGTTTTAGTAACTTTAGGGATGCTGTTATTTGTCAGGTTAGGTATATATATTCCTGTCCCAGGTATTGATGCGGAGAAATTTCAGACATTTATTCAACAAGGTGGTCAGCTGATAGGATTCCTAGACATTTTTACTGGCGGGGGAATATCAACTCTTGGGATTTTTGCACTTGGGATACTTCCTTTTATTAATGCATCGATAATTATTCAGCTATTAACCGCTGCTTTACCTCAGTTAGAAGACTTGCAGAAGAATGAAGGTGAAGCGGGACGAAGGAAAATTGCACAGATCACGCGTTATGTGGCTCTTGGATGGGGCTTTATGCAAAGTTTAGTATTTGCAACGATACTTCTGCCATATGCAGATAACACAATGGGTACTGATGCTCAGTTCCTGATGCAAACATCTATTGCATTGGTTACTGGGTCAATTATTGTTATGTGGCTCAGTGAAATTATTACTGAAAAAGGTATTGGCCAAGGAGCTTCACTAGTTATTTTCTTGAATATTGTTGCGACTCTTCCTAAAGCATTAAGCTCTACCATTGAAAAGGCTCAGACTGGAGATAGAAGCGATGTTTTTGGAATTATTGTTCTTCTAATTGTTTTCTTGATAACCATTGTGGGGATCATTTTTGTTCAAGAAGGCGCTAGAAAATTGCCAATTGTTAGTGCTAAAAGACAAATAGGTGGAACAGCTATCTTGCCTACTCGGCAAAGCTATTTACCTTTGAAGCTTAATGCTGGTGGGGTAATGCCTATTATTTTTGCATCTGCCTTAATCTTCCTTCCTATAACAATTGCGAATTTTGCAAAAGACACAAAAGTTGGACCTTTTTTATTAAAAGCATCTGGTGCTTTAAATCCTGGTGCAGCCAATCCTTGGCCTTATGCAATTACCTTTTTTGCATTAATACTTGGCTTTTCATATTTTTATGCATCATTAACAATTAACCCAGTGGACATTTCAGCAAATTTAAAAAGAGGTGGAGTTGCCATACCCGGAGTTCGTCCTGGTAGTTCTACTTCCAAATATCTGTCTGGTGTGCAGAATAGACTGACACTACTTGGAGGTTTGTTTTTAGGATCTGTTGCGATAGTTCCTGCAGCTGTTGAGAGAGCTACCAATGTGCAAACTTTTCAGGGTTTAGGCGCAACTTCTCTGCTTATTCTTGTGGGTGTTGCAATTGACACTGCAAAACAAGTGCAGACTTATGTGATTTCACAGAGGTATGAAGGACTTGTACGTCAGTGAAAACCAGTAGAAAATTTTGATCCCTAAATCTCATGAAGAATCGTTTATTATTTTTGGGTCCCCCTGGCGCTGGGAAAGGTACTCAGGCAAATCTCATTTGTAAGGAACAATCTTTATTGCATTTATCTACAGGTGATTTATTACGTGAAGAAGTAAGTGCACATTCTGATTTGGGCAAAGAAGCTGAATCAATAATGAATAAAGGTGAATTGGTTAGTGATGAAATTGTTTTATCTATTGTTGAGAAAAGACTGTCTTGTAATAAAAAAGGCTGGCTATTAGATGGCTTCCCTAGAAATCTAGCTCAAGCAGGCTTATTGCAAAACTTATTGGACAAATTGGATCAACCTATTTTGGCTGTTTTGCTTCTAGATATTGATGATGATATTTTGATTAAAAGGATGCTTTCTAGGGGTAGGAAAGATGACACGGAATTAGTCATTAGAAACCGGCTTAAGATATATAGAGATATAACTTCTCCGTTGGTAAACCACTATAAAAAATTAGGGATACTTAAGTCTGTTAACGGTTCTGGGAATGTTGAAGATGTTAATAGTCAGATTAAAGCAGCATTAATTGAAACAGTGTAGTACAGTTGGAGTTTGCAAATAAGGAGACCCACACCCTATGAAGGTGCGAGCCTCAGTCAAAAAGATGTGTGAAAAATGTCGGGTGATTCGTCGCCATGGCAGGGTAATGGTCATTTGTACCGCTACTCAGAAGCACAAGCAGCGCCAAGGCTGAATACCTATCTTGGTACTGATCAAACCTAAAGACTCAAGACTGCTATGCCAGTTTTCATCTTTAATTTGATTAACATCCCACTCTATGAGTGGACTTTACTTACCCTTTTGTTGAAAGTTTAAGTGGCAAGAATCGCTGGCATTGATATCCCCCGTGAAAAACGGGTGGAGATTGCCCTCACCTATATCTATGGGATTGGATTAACACGATCTCAAAATATCCTTGCTGAAGCTGGGGTTAACCCTGATATTCGAGTCAAGGATTTAAATGATAGTGACGTTCAGAAACTCAGGGCTGCAACGGAATCCTTTACTCTTGAAGGTGATTTGCGTCGCCAGGAAGGCATGGCCCTTAAACGTCTTCAGGACATTGGGTGTGTTCGTGGTCGCCGTCATAGGCTGAGCCTTCCAGTTAGAGGTCAGCGAACTAGAACAAATGCACGTACAAGAAGAGGTTCACGTAAAACCGTTGCAGGTAGGAAAAAATAATACTTAATCATCTCTGCCTTGCTTAAAGGCTTTAATCCATTTACTACCAAAAAGGCCCAGCCTAATGGCCACACCAGCAAAGAAAACAGGTTCAAAGAAATCTAAGCGCAATGTTCCTAATGGGGTTGTGCACATTCAAAGCACCTTTAATAACACAATTGTCTCTATAACTGATACTAATGGAGAGGTCATCTCTTGGTCATCAGCTGGTGCAAGTGGCTTTAAAGGAGCTAGAAAAGGAACACCCTTTGCAGCCCAAACTGCGGCCGAGGCCGCAGCAAGGCGAGCACTTGACCAAGGTATGCGTCAGATAGAGGTTCTCGTTAGAGGCCCAGGCTCTGGACGCGAAACAGCCATTCGTGCATTGCAAGTGGCTGGTCTGGAAATCACATTAATTAGAGATGTGACTCCCCTCCCACATAATGGTTGTAGAAGGGCTAAACGCAGACGCGTTTAATCCTTTTCGCTTAGTGTGATCTTCTTTAACTCTTTCTTATTGATTTAGCCCGTGTTGCAATACCAGATTGATCGGATCGAACATCAAGTTGCTGATGATCGTTCTCAAACAGGAATATTCCTAATAGGTCCTCTAGAAAGAGGTCAAGCAACAACATTAGGTAATTCTCTGCGAAGGGTTCTCATGGGAGGGCTCGAAGGCAGTGCGGTTACAGCAGTGCGCATCTCTGGAGTTAATCATGAGTATGCAACTGTACCTGGAGTTCGGGAAGATGTTTTAGATATTTTGCTGAATTGCAAAGAGCTAACAGTGAATAGCCGTAGTCAAGAACTGGAAATTGGTCGTCTTGTTGCAACAGGCCCTGCTGAAGTCACGGCTCGTGATCTTCAATTTTCTTCTCAAGTTCAAATTGTTGATGCTGATCGTCCTATCGCAACTGTTAATGCAGGACATAACCTTGAATTAGAGCTTCATGTTGAAAGAGGTATTGGTTATAGACCTGTAGATAGAAGGAATGAAGAAACCAGCGCTATTGACCTTCTTCAGATAGATGCTGTTTTTATGCCTGTTAAAAAGGTTAACTTTACTATCGATGAAACAGCTGTCTCTGAGGGCGGCTCAACTCGTGAAAGGTTGCGTATGGAGATAGTAACTGACGGTTCAATCACACCTGATGATGCTGTCTCAGAAGCTGCTAATCAATTGATAGAGCTTTTTCAGCCTTTGGCAACAGTTACTATGGTTGAGGAGATCCCTCCAGAGCCCGAGCCAGCTGCTGAAGCACAGATTCCTCTAGAAGAGTTGAATCTATCAGTTAGAGCATATAATTGTCTTAAGAGAGCTCAAGTTAATTCAGTGTCTGATTTGATGGGCTTTAGTTATGAGGATCTATTGGAGATTAAAAACTTTGGATCCAAATCAGCCGATGAAGTTATTGAAGCTTTAGAGCGCATTGGCATTTCAATCCCTCAAAGCAGAACATCTGCATGAGTTTAATTTTTCACTAGTTTCAGGAGTAATAACATGCGGCACCAACTTCGAGTCCCTCAACTTGGCAAACCAGCTGATCAAAGGAAAGCTTTATTGCGAGGTTTAACTACTCAGTTAATTCGCGAGGGTAGAGTCACAACTACAAAAGCAAGAGCAAAAGCCCTTAGAGATGAAGTAGAAAGAATGATTGGTTTAGCTAAGGAAGGAAGCCTTGCTTCTCGAAGGAGAGCTATTGGATATATATATGATAAAAAATTGGTCCATTCTCTTTTTGAGAAGGCTCAAGAACGCTACGGAGAGAGAAATGGAGGGTATACACGAATAGTTAGGACTGTCCCTAGACGTGGAGATAATGCACAGATGGCAATTATTGAACTTGTTTAATCAGCTAGATATGCTGTTTAGTTGCAATGGCAATTAGACCAGTAGAGGAAATAATTCAAAAACCCTTAGTTAAAAGAATTGCCTTATCTATACAGTATCAAGGAACTGATTTTTGTGGTTGGCAAAGACAGAAG
Organism: Prochlorococcus sp. AG-436-O09; assembly: GCA_003209775.1. Classification (GTDB taxonomy): domain Bacteria; phylum Cyanobacteriota; class Cyanobacteriia; order PCC-6307; family Cyanobiaceae; genus Prochlorococcus_E. Next base: position 59,966 of record QCPN01000002.1, read on the forward strand.
ACAGCTTGGAGTGTTCAGGAGACTATAGAAAAAACCATTTTTTCTTTGGAGCCTTTTTATCCAATAAAACTTGTTGCAGCAGGCAGGACTGACTCAGGCGTCCATGCTGCAGGACAAGTTGCTCATTTTGATTCTGTTGGACAAGTTCCAGTTAATAGGTGGCCTTCAGCTTTGAATGGAAGATTACCCTCATCAATAAGAGTTAGAGACTCTTCAGAACAAAAATCTGATTGGCATGCTTGTTATTCAGCACAATTTAGAAGATACCGTTACACAATTTATAACGGTTGTACACCAAATCTCTTTCTAGAGCCTTGGAGCTGGCATAGATATCAATACGCTCTTGATGAAAACTTGATGCTTGAGGCTGCATCAGGATTAATTGGATATTTTGATTTTTCTGCATTTCAAAGAAGTGGTAGTAATAGGAATAATTCTTTTACAACCATTCAAGAGGTGAGACTTTCCAGGAAGGGCGATCTATTGGTTTTTGAAATTCAAGCGAGTGGTTTTTTATATGGAATGGTTAGGTTATTAGTCGGGCAACTAGTTTTGGTAGGAGAAGGGAAGCTTTCTATTAAAGATTTTGAAAAAAGATGGAAAGATAAATTGAGATCGGAAGTAAAAGAGGCTGCCCCTGCGAAAGGTCTTTGCTTTCTTAGAGCAGGTTATAAAGAGCCTGTGTTTAGAGATAATATCGTTTTTGATAGCTTTCCTGGCTTTTCTTTGTTGACAAACGATCCACCTTCTTAATGCTGATTAATGAATTTGCAAGATTAATTTCTTGAATTCTTTAAAAATCATCTATGAAAGTGTAAAATGGATCTTTGAGATATAGATCAGATTTTGCTCTGAGTCTCATCGACTTCCTGCTCTGTTAAATCCAGGGCTATCACTAAAAACCGGCATGCCGGATAGATGAACAAGACTATTAATCCATCCATCGACTCGATAAATCGCCAGTGGTATCTGGTTGATGCTGAGAACCAGACACTTGGGAGACTGGCTACAGAGGTTGCTGCTGTTCTTCGAGGTAAAAACAAGCCTTACTTCACTCCACATTTAGATACTGGGGATTTCGTTGTTATTGTTAATGCTGAGAAAATTCAAGTTACTGGCAGAAAAGGTACTCAGAAGCTTTACCGGAGACATTCTGGACGTCCAGGAGGTATGAAAGTTGAAACTTTTAATGCTCTTCAAGAGCGAATACCTGAAAGGATTGTTGAGAAAGCTATTAAAGGAATGCTTCCTCATAATGCACTTGGAAGGCAGTTGTTTCGCAAATTGAAAGTTTACAAGGGATCTGAACACCCTCATCGAGCGCAGAACCCTAAGGTTCTTAGTATTAATTCCAACGCATTAGTTAAATGAATAGCTCTAATAAAAATCAAGTTGTTTACTTGGGGACTGGCCGTAGGAAAACATCCGTTGCCCGCGTTCGTTTAGTTCCAGGTTCGGGTAAAATAACAATTAATGGTCGCCCAGGCGATCATTATTTGAATTTTAATCCTGCATATATTTCAGCTGTGAAAGCCCCTTTACTTACTCTTGGTTTAGGTGACGCATATGATGTGCTAGTTAATGTTTACGGTGGTGGATTAACTGGTCAGTCGGATGCAATTAAACAAGGTGCTGCTAGAGCCTTATGTGAATTGTCAATGGATAATCGGAAACCTTTAAAAACGGAGGGTCATTTAAGTAGAGATCCTAGAGCTAAAGAAAGACGAAAGTATGGTTTAAAGAAAGCTAGAAAAGCTCCACAGTTCTCTAAACGTTAGTCTCCTTTAACTCTTAATTAATTTATTCAGTTTTCAAAATGCCTAAAAAAGATATTCATCCTAAATGGTATCCGGACGCAAAAGTCATTTGCAATGGTGAGGTTGTTATGACTACTGGCTCAACTCAGCCAGAGATTCATGTTGATGTTTGGAGTGGTAACCATCCTTTCTTTACTGGTACCCAAAAAATCCTTGATACGGAAGGTAGAGTTGATCGCTTTATGCGCAAATATGGGATGTCTAGCCCTGATGAAGAATCGGTAAAGGAAACAAAGCAATCTTCTAAAAAAACGGCTAAAGATTCCACATCTGAGGAGTCTTAGTTATTTCTCAAATTAAAAGGAGTTGAGGATGTGGCGATGGACACTTCAACCCTGAAAGCAAGATTAGAAACCGCTAGCGCAAGTTTTAAAAACTTGGAATTGCAGTTGGCTGACCCAGATGTTGCCTCAGACCCTAAACGCCTTGAGACTATTGCAAGGGAGAGGTCTCGACTAGAACCTTTAGTTTTAGATTATCAACAACTTAAATCTATAGATGCAGAGTTAATAGAAGCAAAAGAGTTATTAAGAGAAAGTAAGTCAGATAAAGAAATGGAGTTGTTGGCTCAGGAAGAATTAAAGCGATTAGAGGATCTTGAGAAGGTTCTCCTTGAGCGTTTAACTATTGCGCTCTTGCCAAAGGATTCAAGGGATGAAAGAAGTGTAATGTTGGAGATTCGAGCTGGTGCTGGAGGAGATGAAGCGTGTATTTGGGCAGGTGACTTGGCGAGAATGTATGAAAGATATGGGTTGAAAGTTGGTTGGTCAGTGAAGCCAATTAGTTCTACTGAAGCGGATTTAGGCGGTTTCCGTGAACTAATTATTTCTGTAAAAGGGGAAGCAGTATTTAGTCAACTGAAATTTGAAGCTGGCGTACATAGAGTGCAACGTGTTCCTGCAACAGAATCTCAAGGCAGAGTGCATACTTCTACTGCTACGGTTGCCGTGATGCCTGAGGCAGATCCTGTTGAAGTGAAACTGGATCCGACTGATTTAGAAATTAGTACAGCAAGATCAGGAGGTGCAGGTGGTCAGAATGTTAATAAAGTTGAAACCGCTGTTGATTTGCTGCATAAGCCAACTGGAATAAGAGTTTTTTGCACTCAAGAACGATCTCAGTTGCAAAATAGAGAGAGGGCTATCGAAATTTTAAGAGCTAAATTATTAGAACGAGAAATTGCTCAAGCGAATGCAAAAGAACGTTCTGCTCGATTAGCGCAAGTTGGAACAGGTGATAGAAGTGAAAAGATTCGCACATATAATTATAAAGATAATCGCACTACTGACCATCGATTAGGAGTTAACTTCCCTTTAGAAAGTGTTATAGAAGGACAGTTGGAGGAATTAATTGGAGCTTGTATAGCAGAAGAACAAAGATTGCAAATTGAAGAATTGGGTAACCAATCAGAGGAATAAAAACTTGATTAACCCCATCCAATGACGTATTTACTCCACTCTTTATGAAGACCCGAGGCTATTAGCTTAGTAGCTTCAAAACTAAGTGTATTAAATGGCTTATGCGGTTTATTTTTTAAAGGCATATTTGCTTCTTTAGGTGTGCGATTACCTTTTCTGATATTGCAGGAGATGCATGCTGTCGCAACATTCTCCCAAATATCTTCTCCCCCACGGCTTCGAGGTATTACATGATCGATTGATAATTGATCACCCGAATAAGCACAGTATTGGCAGGAGTGATTATCACGTTGAAGGAGGTTCTTTCTGTTTAAGGCTAATTCTCGATATGGAACTTTAATAAAATATCTCAGTCGAATAACAGTGGGAAGTTTTACATTATTTCTAATTTCATGATTGGAATTCTCTTCCAAGCTCTCTGCTTTACCTTTAAGCATCAACACTGTGGCTCTACGCCATGTGGTGATATTCAAGGGCTCATAGGATGCATTTAGTACTAGAACCTGGCTCATGCCAGCAACTTAATTAATATAATTCTACTTGCATTAGATGAATGCTGCTTGCCTCGTGAAGTACAAATCCTTTTCTTTAGAGAGTATTGATCCTCGGCAAAGAGCTTGGGTAGAAGTTTTCCCGAGTGCGATTCGCGACAATACTCAAGTTGTTAAAAGTCTTCTTGAAGAAAACTGTCTCTTAATGGCGGTTGTCAAAGCTGATGGTTATGGCCATGGAGCTGGAACAGTTGCTCAAGCAGCTTTGGAAGGAGGTGCGGCAAATTTAGGAGTAGCAACATTGCAGGAAGCTCTAGATTTAAGAAAACTTGGTATTTCTTGCCCAATATTGATACTTGGAAATTTAGTCAATTTGAAAGATTTAGATGCCTGCATCAACTGGGACCTGATACCTACTATAAGTAGTTCGAGAGAAGCACTTTTATGCCAAAAAATTGCTGAATCATATGAGAAGAAATTCAATATTCATATTAAAGTTGATACTGGAATGACTAGATTAGGGTGTGATATAAGTTCTCTGAAAAGTCTTATCAATTTAATTGATAATCTTGAGAACATTGAGCTGGTAGGAATCTATAGCCACCTTGCATTGGCTGATGGTGAGAGGCATGGTCAGCCGGAAATAATTACCTCTCTTCAGAAAAAAAGGTTTAATTCATTATTATCTAATTTCAAACCTGCACGTCAAAATCTTTGTAGGCACCTGGCCAATTCGGCAGGTACCTTTAGAGATAAGGCCCTGCATTTCGATATGGTCAGGGTGGGTTTAGCTTTGTATGGCTACAACCCTTTTGAGCATTGTGTTGATACTTGTTCTTTGAAGCCTGCTTTAGCTGTAAGGGCCAGAATTACATTGATTCGCGATGTCCCTTCTCATACTGGGGTGAGCTATGGGCATGATTTCATTACAAAACGACCATCTCGTCTTGCTGTTGTAGGAATTGGCTATGCAGATGGAATAAATCGCGCTTTGTCTGGAAAAATTTCTGTTTTAATTAATGGTTATTTCTATCCTCAAGTTGGTTCAATTACCATGGATCAATTGGTCATAGATATTACTGAAAACAATGATATTCGAATAGGAGATATTGTTACTTTGCTAGGTGAGGACAAGGGTTCTTCCATAACTCCCTACGAATGGAGTCAAGCTTGTGGCTCTATCCCTTGGGAGATTCTATGTAGTTTTAAGTACCGTCTTCCTAGAGTGGTCATTTGATATTCCTGAAGAATCAGGGAAATTTCTTGGGATATTGATGTTGTCTTGATAAGGTAATGAAGCTACTGGAGAGGTGGCTGAGTGGTTGAAAGCGGCTCCCTGCTAAGGAGTTACAGGAGGCAACTCTTGTCGAGGGTTCGAATCCCTCCCTCTCCGTTTAAACTTAGATGATTGGCTAATTTCAGATGAGTCTGGCGACCTTGCACAGATTGAATCGTACTTTCTCCCATCAGATGCAATAGATCCCTTTATCTCCATGACTAGCTTGCTTCTTGAGTGGTTTAAGGTTCTCGGATTGCCCCGTATCACCTTTGTTGTATTGCTATTGCTTCTATTGGTTTGGGCGGCTCCAAGTTTGGTAATTAATTCTGTCAATTCACTGGACCATAAGCTCCTAGACGGCTTTATTCAGCATATTCCTTCTGGCTTGGGATCTTTCCTACTAGTTATTTATAAACTGAGCGGGGTCCATGTCACAGGGGTTTTGGTGCTTGCGGTGTTGTTCTTCTTTGCCTTGAAGCGCTTTTGGCAAGACTTGATATGTTTAGTATTTGGAACCGGTGGCATTTTGGTAATAGTCGATCAAATCTTAAAGCCATGGTTTGATCGTCCACGTCCTGGAGGGTCACTTCTTTCCTTAACAGGTCGCAGTTTTCCCAGCGGCCATGCCGCTGGATCAGTGGTCTTTTATTTCATGAGTTGCACTATGATAGCTGCGCACTATCCTCGACTGCGTTGGCCTTTATTTGTATTCTCTAGTCTTTGGGTTTCTCTTGTCTGGTCTAGTACTCTCTATTCCAGAGCCCACTGGCCAAGTGACATCCTCGCTGGCGCGGCGGTTGGGTATACTTGGTTAACTTTCTGCTTGGCCGGCTTCACCGTTTGGGAGAGGAATCACTTGTCTTCATCTCAACGCTCCAGAAAGGGCGGATAATCTCCTTTGTATGTCTTCCAGAATTTTTAGATCACCAGTTTATGTTTTTAGGGATTAAAAAAGGATCCTCTTGCTTTTTGCTGGTCCCTTCGCTTAGATAAGTTTTCTTTGCGTTTAGGCTCTGATTATTTATGGACAATCAACTGTCACATGTGACAGTTTTCCTTGTTATCTAAGCCTTCCAGCAATTTGAAAATCATATGAGATAATTTTTACGTGAGGAGCAGAGATTCTCCGAGCAGTGGAAACTAGGAAACACTTGCTCAAGATCTCATAAAAAAGTCCGCCTTTAGCGGGCTTTTTTTATTGCCTAATTATTTGATTTAGCTAATGGATTTAATCTTGCCTTGATCTATTAAATATCTTTGTGTATTGAATAAGAGGGTGATTAGGCATTTCTAATAATAAAACCCTAGCAGTGGGAGAGAGTCCATCTACTAGGGTTTTATTATTAGATGTTGTTCAGTATTGAATTAGCCTGCTGCCCAAACATTTTTAACAATCGGCATAATTGTATCTAGATGAAGGGTTCCACATAGTAACCATGCAAAAACAGCACCGCCACATCCTCCTAACCAGAAGCCACTTGTAAAGTCTGCCCACCCTTCTCGGGTAAACAAATCAGCTGGTGGGTTAGCAACTATTGCATCGGCAGGTTGAACATTAGGAGCCTTGCCAGGGGCATTATATAAAACTAGAAGGGCTGTAAGTATATGAACCGCTCCAATTGTCCCTAATAAACCAGCTGTAAGAGCAAATTCAGTAGTTCTTAAAGGACCTGTCATTGCATATGGTCCATAAAGCAGGTAGCCAAAAGCAGCTCCTACTTCCAGCCCACGAAAATTAGGTGAAAGCCCAGCTCTATAAAATGGGAGGTTATTAATAAATGCTTTTGTAAAATAACCAGAATTAACTGGTGTTTCTAAGTCTCCAACGCAGGGGTCCGAAACTGGGTTCACAGCCCACTGATCGACAATCCCTATGTCGCCAGGGCGAACTGAACTGTCAATATACTTTTCGTTTAATTTGACAGGTTCAGATGACTTTAGAAAAGGGTCTTGGAATTCAGTCATGGGCGTATAAAAAACTTTGTTGACTTAGGAGAAACAAACAATGTGTTTCAGTCGGTTGCTGTGATGTAGCGACCAACAAGAACTATGAAAACTGCTGGTGTTACAAGTCCAATCAAAGGGACAAAGACAGCCGGAAGCCAGGTCGCGGCAAAATCACTAGACATTGGATGTACAAAAAGTATCCACGATTATCTTATAGAGTTAACGTGTAATAGTACGCAAAGAGCTCATTGGTGACATAAAAGTTCAATCCAATACGGACCAATGACACATTCATTACTCTCCTTTTATGAATCAGCTTGTCGCAGCAGGAGCAGCATTTTTCCTAGCATTAACTCTTCTAGGGCTTGGGAGAAAACCGAAAACCCTTATCAATACTAAAACTTCAGAGAATCTGATAGTGCAACCTTCTTCCTTGGTGATTGTCCCAGGAGGTAAGCAGAAGGTGACTAGTGGAATTGAATCAGTTCATTTCTTATTTCCTAAAACTGAGAAAGAGAAATTTCTTTTACGGAAAAAATTGAAAAATTTGATTGCATCTGGGCCGGAAGACAGATTAATTGCTGTTAATACTGCAGAAAAATGGGGTGACTTGTCTGTCTTACCAATCCTTAGATTAGGACTAAGGGATTTTGATAGTCGGGTGGTAATTAAGTCAGCTCAAGCAATATCTCGATTTAGAGCATGTCCTAAGGCCCTTATAAAGAAGAAAGCAAAAGCAATTCGTTATCCTCTGAATGCTTCGCGAATACTCTAGATACAACTTGATCTAGTCTTTTCTGTAATGGAGAGGCTCTCAATTATCTTTGAAGCCCAAAAAAAATAGTTTTGTGAACGTTAATACAAGTGGTAGAGCAAATATTTATTAGAAGTCTTTCTTAAATAGCCTTTCCCAAAGTGTTGATCATTAACAGACAAAAACTAATTTTCAAGTTATTTAGGATTGTAATAACTCATCTAAGTTTAAAGTTCATAATTTGATGGTAAAAAATATATTTAAGAAGAACACAATGAATAGCTTGCTAAAGCTATTTTAAAATCTGGATTTGATTAATTTAAATTTAGTTCTCTTTGGTCTACTTTTTACGTAACTTATTAGTATCTTTTTGTAGAAAATAAGACTAAATTCTATGCTTATGGGATTGTTAAATGATAGATAGTCTTATCATAATTTTTGAAAAGACTGACCATTATAACAATGTTCAACCCTACCAGCACCTCTTAGCTTAGAGAAATAATTAGATGAAATTTCATTGTTATTAGAATTTAGGTAATCAATTCCAATACCATTCCTACCATCCTCCGAGCCTGAACTATGCCAATAGGCTCCTGCACCTTTGTAAAGACCAACATGAGTACATCTTTCCTTTTCTCCAAAAAATAGTAAGTCGCCTAAGCAAATTTCCGTTAATGTTTTAGAATTGAACTCAATTCTGGTACAAAACTGCTCTTGCTGATAAGCATCTCGAGGTAACCAAATTTTTTCTGAAGAAAATGCAGCTTGAATTAGCCCAGAACAATCAAAATTTGGACCTTCTGTTCCTCCCCATAGATAATAGTTAGGTACTTTTGAAGCTTTTCTTACCCAACTAAGAACTTGAGGTAGTTTTTCGATGATTTGAGTTTTTGTGAGTAATATGGGGTTCCAATTCTGAGTTCTTTCAATATGACCAATAAGATCTTGTAATTTGAAATAGCAAATATATCCATCCTCAAGAAGACGAACCTTAATTTTTCCTTTAGGTAAGGGAGAATATCCAGGTTTAGGTTGAGTGAGTATTTCAAACTTTCTTCCTGAAATAGCTTCTGTAGCAAGTAGATCATTCTGCACATTTTCGTATCCATTAATATTTTTGTTTAGTAACCATAAGCTTCCAGATGTAAGAGTTTTTTGATCCCAAGCTATTTTGATTACAGACATTGATTACAGAAGTATGCAATGAGTTTTTACATTTACGATCCTTCGATGGGATCTTTCTTGCGACAATTAATTGACCAGTTTGAGAATGAATGCCGACCAAACCTTCATAAGAATGTTTCAATTACGTGGGTTTGTTATACAGCTGAGGATGGAGATTCATTGAGTTCAGTAAGAGGTGCAGGTTGGTTGGAAGAGAAGCCAATATATCCAGCTAGTGTAGTTAAATTATTCTATGCATGTGCAATTGAAAATTGGTTATATCGAGATTTGTTAATTGAATCAAGCGAGCTTCGAAGAGCCATGACGGAAATGATTACTAATTCGAGCAATGATGCAACTAGTTATATTGTTGATCTTTTAACAGCGACAAACAGTGGACCATCCTTAAAAGGGCAAAGATGGGAAGTTTGGAAAAAAAAGAGAAATTTTGTTAATGCTTGGCTTTCTAGTTTTAATTGGCAGGAATTTCGATCCATTAATTGCTGTCAAAAAACTTGGGGTGATGGTCCTTTTGGTCGCGATAGCGACTTTTATGGTGATAGAGGTCAGAATCGCAATTCATTAACTACAATTGCAACTGCAAAGTTGATGCATGAGTTAATCAATGGTTCTTTTTTAATGCCAAAAGCAACTCAGAATTTAAAAAGGATTCTTAATCGCTCCTTAGATCTACTAAAGCGAAAGGAGAATCCTGATAATCAAGTTGATGGTTTTCTCGGAGAAGGATTGCCAACTGGTAGTAATTTGTGGAGCAAAGCAGGATTAATGAGTGAAGTAAGACATGATGCAGCGTACTTTGAAACTCCTAAAGGGAACAGAATGCTTTTAATAGTTTTTACTCAAGGGAAAAATCTCGCTAGGGATACTTTTCTTTTACCCTCGTTTTCATCAGAATTAAGTCAATGGAGTCTTAAATAAAAAACCCCGTCAGTTTGATAGCTGACGGGGTTTTCCTTTCCTTTTAAACTCTTTAGCAGAGTTCAGCAGCCTTTATCCGAATTTTCCAGCAGTCGAACCTATTACAAAGGCTGCATATGTGACTGCTGTCCCAACAACAAAGTGAGTTACACCTACTAGTCGTGCCTGAACAATCGAAAGAGCAACTGGCTTGTCTCTCCATCCAATCAGATTAGCAATTGGCGTTCTTTGATGCGCCCATACAAGCGTTTCAATAAGTTCTTGCCAGTAGCCTCTCCATGAGATAAGGAACATGAAGCCTGTTGCCCAGATTAAGTGCCCAAAGAGGAACATCCAAGCCCAAGCAGACAATGCATTTACTCCAAATGGATTGTATCCATTGATTAGCTGTGCGCTATTTAGCCATAGGTAATCTCTGAACCAACCCATTAGGTATGTTCCTGATTCATTGAACTGAGCAAGGTTGCCTTGCCAGATGGCCAGGTGTTTCCAATGCCAGTAGAACTGAACCCAAGCAATTGTATTAACTGCCCAGAATAGTGCCATGTAAGTAGCATCCCAAGGGGAAGAGTCACATGTGCCTCCACGTCCAGGTCCATCACAGGGGAAAGAATATCCAAAATCTTTCTTATCAGGTATCAGCTTGGTACCTCTTGCGTCTAAAGCACCTTTGATAAGTATCAAAGCTGTTGTGTGTAGACCTAGAGCAATTCCATGGTGTACTAAGAAATCTGCGGGACCAATTGGAACGAAGTTAGTCGTTGCGTTTGGTGCATTGATCATTTCCATCCAATAGTGGTTACCAGGCATGCTGTTGGCTGCCAAGCTTGCTGAACTATTTGCGTTAGCCAGTAGGGCATCTATGCCATACATCATTTTTCCACTAAATGCCTGAAGAGCTTGAGCAAAAACTGGCTCTACAAGTATCTGCTTTTCAGGAGTTCCAAATGCAACTACTACATCATTGTGAACGTAGATTCCTAGTGTATGGAATCCTAGAAGCATAGTTACCCAGCTCAAATGGCTAATTAGAGCTTCTTTTGTCTCTAAAACATTTGCTAGAACATTACCTTTATTAAGTTCTGGGTCATAGTCACGAATGAAGAATATAGCTCCATGTGAGAAGGCCCCAGTCATTAGCAATACTGCTATGTATTGGTGGTGTGTATAAAGGGCTGCTTGAGTTGTGTAATCCCTTGCTATGTAGGCATAGGAAGGCAATGCACCCATATGATGAGCTACCAAGCTACAAGCAACACCTAAACAAGCAAGTGCTAGCCCAAGTTGGAAGTGCAGTGAGTTATTAACTGTCTCATAGATTCCATTGTGATTTACACCGAAGTGACGACCATCTTTTGCAGTGGTATGGGGATCATTTGGATGATCTGTGTTATGGAACTCAGTGATTTCTTTAAGAGTATGTCCTATACCAAATGTATTTCTATACATATGGCCTGCAATAACAAACATCACACCAATAGCCAAGTGATGATGGGCGATATCTGTTAACCAAAGGGACTCAGTACCAGGGTGTAGGCCACCCATAAAGGTATACATTGCAGTCCCTGCTCCCTGAGCTGTACCAAAAACATGATCAACAGAATCAGGGTTTTGAGCGTATGCTCCCCAATTCAATGAAAAGAATGGAGCCAATCCTGCAGGGTGAGGTGCAACTGTAAGCCAGTTGTCCCAACCAACATGCTGACCACGAGACTCAGGAATTGCTACATGAACAAGATGAGCGTTCCAAGCAATACTGCTAAAGCCAAATAAAACAGCTAAGTGATGGTTTAGTTGAGCTTCTGCGTTTTTAAACCAAGCTAAAGATGGTCTGAATTTTGGTTGAAGATGCAACCAACCGGCAAATAGAAGCCAGCAAACAAGGATGTTAATGAATATCGCACCCTGGAATAGCTGTTCATTTGTACGCATTCCAATCGTGTACCACCAGTGGTAAAGACCAGAATATGCAATATTTACAGGCCCACTTGCTCCTGCTTGGGTCAAGGCATCAGTTAAGCCTTGGCCAAAGTGAGGATCCCAAATTGCATGAGCAATTGGACGAACATGAAGTGGGTCATTTACAAATTGTTCGAAGTTGCCTTGCCAGGCGATATGGAACAGGTTCCCAGCAACCCAAAGACCAATGATTGCAAGATGACCAAAATGTGTTGCGAAGATCTTTTGATAAAGAGCTTCTTCGGTCATGCCATCATGACTCTCAAAATCGTGAGCCGTGGCTATGCCGTACCAAATACGGCGGGTTGTAGGGTCCTGTGCCAGACCCTGGTTAAACGAAGGAAATTTCGTTGCCATTGTGGATAAGGTCAGGAAAGGTTAGCCGAGCCCAATAAGGCGGGCGTGGAAGAATGCCCAGGTGGTCACAATGCCGCCTAGGAGGAAGTGAGTTACACCTACTGCACGGCCTTGGGTGATTGAAAGCGCCCTAGGTTGAATAGTAGGAGAGATTTTTAGCTTATTGTGTGCCCATATTATGGATTCAAATAGTTCCTGCCAGTAGCCACGACCAGTGAATAGGAACATTAAGCTGAAGGCCCAAATGAAATGAGCTCCAAGGAACAACAAACTATAAGCAGCAGTACCTTGTCCATAACCAGTTAGAACCTGGGATGATTGAGCCCATAGGAAGTCACGAAGCCAGCCATTGATGGTTATAGAGCTTTGAGCAAAGTTTCCACCTGTTAGTCCCCATACATCACTTTGCATTTTCCAAGAGAAGTAGAAAATGACAACAGACAGGGAGTTATACATCCAGAAGAGACCCAAGAAAACATGGTCCCAAGAAGAAACTTGGCAAGTACCACCACGACCAGGTCCATCACAAGGGAACCTAAAGCCAAGTTGAGCTTTATCAGGAATTAGACGTGAACTTCTTGCGTAAAGAACACCCTTAAGAAGGATAAGGAGCGTTACATGAATAGTGAAAGCATGAACATGATGGATCATGAGATCCGCTGTCCCTAGTGGCATGGAGAAAGCTTCACTGACTCCACCAGGTAGTGCTTGGGTTGTACCAGCTAGCTGAGAAGTCCCTATTGAACCTTTCCAAAGGTTCTGAACCCATTGAGCTAAGAATGGTTGTAGTTGAATTGCTGTATCACTAAACATATCCTGAGGTCTTCCAAGTCCACGCATTACATCGTTATGAATGTAAAGGCCAAAACTATGGAAACCAAGCCACATGCAAACCCAATTTAAGTGGCTAATAATTGCATCTCGCGCTTTAAGAATTCGATCAAGAACGTTATCAACATGAACAGCTGGATCGTAATCACGAATCATCGCAATACCAGCATGAGCAGCTGCTCCACATATCATTAGCCCGCCAATCCACATATGGTGGGTGAATAGACCAAGGACAGTTGGGTAATCAGAGGACAAATATGGATAGGGAGGTAGAGCATACATGTGATGAGCGATCACAATGCTTGCTGAACCAACCATCGCAAGGTTGATAGCTAATTGCCCGTGCCAACTATTACTTAGAAATTCAAATATCCCTTCATGTCCTTTTGGAGCAGGAAAGAGGATCGGGTCTCCTTTATGTACATCCATTATCTCCTTCATGCTGTGACCAACACCATGAACATTATTTCTCCACATATGACCACCAAAGATGGCAAAAACGCCAAATGCAAGATGATGGTGGGAAATGTCAGTCATCCATAGGCTTCCTGTAACAGGGTTGAGCCCACCTTTGTTGGTCAAAATATCGCTAAAGGCCCACCAGTTTAAGGTGAAGAAATTTTCTACTGTTCTACCTGCAAGACTTGGAAAAATCTGGCTGGCTACAGAAGGGTCACAAAGCCTAGGAGCAAGATTCGTAACATCTGCCGCTGAGGCAATAGTTACTCCATCAACTACAAGAGGGTTGCCTGCATCAATGGCATCAAGCATTGCGGCAACAGGAGCACCTATATGAATTAGGTGACCAGCCCATGCAATAGAACCCAAACCAATCAGAGCAATCTGATGGTGTTGAAGCATAGGTTCAATCTTTTGAAACCACTCAAGCTTGGGAGCAGCCTTGTGGTAGTGGTAAATGCCGCCATGAAGCATTAAAGCGGCCATGATCACACCACCAATGGCTAAAGCCATTAGCTGAACCTCGCTGGTAATTCCCCATGCTCTCCACATCTGAAAAACCCCAGAGGTGATTTGCAGCCCTTGATAGTTGCCGCCTAAATCAGCATTAAGAATTTCCTGGCCTACTACTGGCCAAACAACCTGTGCCCCAGGCTTTACGTTTGCAGGGTCGGCTAACCAGCCGGTGTAATTAGAGAACCGTGCTCCATGAAAGAAAGCAGCACTCATCCAAATAAAGACGACTGCTAAGTGTCCAAAGTGAGCAGAAAAAATCTTTCTACTTGTCTCTTCTAGGTCACCTAGATGAGTGTCAAAATCATGAGCATCAGCGTGGAGATTCCAAATCCATGTTGTGGTTTTGGGACCTTTTGAAAGCTTGGAAGACCAGAACCCAGGTTTGTTGAGTTTTTCATAATCAATAGGTTGATGATCCCTATCGACAGGCTGGTCATAAGGGGTGGGTGCTTCCCCTTTTGCTTTATCCCCACGTTTTGGTGGGCTTATGGTCATCGAGATTCTTCCCCGAGGAATAGGTCTAGGTGGCAGGCCACCGTGTTTTTAATAAAGAAAATAGAGTTGCCTCTAGATTCAATATTGATAAAAGGATCCCTATTTAAAGGATCTAATTTAGAAATCATAGATCCGTGAGCCAGTTACTACCTATTCAAGTAACAAATGTTCTACCCAGGTTTTTTCTTTTTTTTGGAATAAAAATCTTTCAGAGGATTCTTCGCAATTAAGTCAAAAAGAGCCTATTACTGGGTTTTCCCATAGAAGATTGTCAGGAGAAATGGAATTACTAGAATCAAGTTTGGAATAAAAACCAATTTTTATATCAACGAGAGCTACTCAAATTCTTTACAAACTAGGCAGATTTTTCCCTCATTGAAACCTCCCGACAGAATTGCTCTTGGATTTTCACCTTCTTCATACCACCTATTGAAGAGGCTGAAGTCACGCGGTCATGCAAATTTGATTGTATTAACTCCAGGTGCAGCTTCTGAGCTTGACTTGACTTTGGAAGAAGTTTTGGTCGAAAACCCCTATGAGATCTTCCATAGGTTTTGGGGCTCTGGAACAACTTTCTTGGTTGTTGGTGCAATTGGAGCAGTAATTCGAATAATTGCTCCATTATTAAAAGGAAAAGATAAGGATCCGTCAGTTTTAGTAATTGATGGGAGAGCCGAAAATATCGTTCCAGTTTTAGGCGGACACAAAGGAGGTGCTGAAGAATTTGCTGTCCAATTAGCTCAAGATATAGGCGGAAAAGCTATTTTTACAGGATTCTCTAGAACTGAAAAGATACTTTCAATTGATAGTTTTGGAGAGGCATGGGGTTGGAGGCGCACTGGTGAGACAGCTCACTGGAATGATCTAATGATTCGGTTAAGTAAGGGAAGTCGAATAATGGTAAACCAAACTACTGGTTCGGAATTATGGAATCGTTCTCAAGGTGCAGCTAAAACTTGTGAGTTCCCAGAAAATGAAACGCTTTCTAATAACTCTCCTTTATTTCATATTTGCTCAAATGTATTTGGTAAGTGTTGTTGGCACCCAGCGACCTTGTGGTTGGGGATCGGCTGTGAAAGAAATACAAGCTCCAACCTTTTAAAAAGAGCTATAAAAGAATCTTTAAAAGATGCCGGTTTAGCTAAAGAAGCTCTTGCAGGCTTAGCAACTATTGATATCAAGGAGAATGAGTTTGCTATCAGAGATTTTCTACGCGATGAATCTTTATCTATCCGCTTTTACAATGCTAAAGAACTCTTAGCTATTTCTGTACCCAATCCTTCTGCAAGAGTGAAAGCTGAAGTAGGAACTTCATCAGTTGCTGAGGCTGCGGCGATTTTAGCTTCAGGAGAAAAAGGCAAACTTAAATATGAGAAACATATTTATAAGGCGCAAAATAATGAAAGAGGAGCAGTCACCCTTGCAATAGCTGAGTCTAGTGAACCTTTTGCGCCAGCTAGAGGTGAGATTCATTTGGTTGGGAGTGGACCAGGTGAACCAAGTTTCTTAACTCATGATGCTCGTTTTGCACTTGCGAGAAGTTCAGTATGGGTTGGCTATAAGAGATATTTGGATTTATTGGAGCCATTCAGGAGATTTGATCAGGTTCGTCTTGATAGTTCTCTTACTGAGGAGCGTCAAAGATGCAGTGATGCCTTGAAATTAGCCACAGAAGGT
Source organism: Prochlorococcus sp. AG-436-O09 (assembly GCA_003209775.1). Lineage (GTDB taxonomy): Bacteria > Cyanobacteriota > Cyanobacteriia > PCC-6307 > Cyanobiaceae > Prochlorococcus_E. Next base: position 76,069 of record QCPN01000002.1, read on the forward strand.
GTTCGAGTATCACTCATTTCTTCAGGAGAAAGTGGAATTTATGGAATGGCGGGATTGCTTTTGGAACTTTGGTTGAGAAAACCAAAGTCAGATAGACCAGATTTTAAAGTTCATCCAGGCATTAGTTCTCTTCAAATGGCAGCAGCAAGAATCGGTGCTCCATTGATGCATGATTTTTGTGCAATTAGTTTGAGCGATTGTTTAACCTCTTGGTTAAAAATTGAAAAGCGAATTAAAGCTGCATCTATGTCAGATTTTGTGATTGCATTTTATAATCCGAGATCCAATAACCGAAATTGGCAACTAAGAAAAGCTTTTGACGTGATCCTTGAAACTAGAAATTCATCTACTCCTGTTGTCTTTGCACGTCAACTTGGTAGAAAAGATGAAAAAGTTCAAGTTCATTGTCTCGGGGACTTTCCTGTCGATCAAGTTGACATGCTTACGTTGATACTTGTAGGCAATAGTACAAGTTTTTACCAGGATGGATATGTAGTAACCCCTCGTGGTTATTAGCTTGATTGGAAAGTTACAGGACTGTGTTCCTGAAAAAGATGACCCCAATCTTTCCCTTGTTGATCTAGGCTTTCAAACTCTCCTGAATGGTTTAGTGAGCTATTAATTTTTGAGAAATTTGTTTTATTAGGACAATGAGCACTCCAAAACCAAATTGGTTAAGGGTTAAGGCCCCACAGCACGAACGTGTTGGACGAGTTGCTGATTTATTGTCAGATTTAAATTTAAATACTGTTTGCCAAGAGGCTAGCTGTCCAAATATCGGAGAATGTTTTGCAGGAGGAACAGCAACTTTTTTAATAATGGGACCTGGCTGCACTAGAGCATGCCCATATTGTGATATTGACTTTGATAAAAGTATCAGAAGTCTTGATCCTTCTGAGCCAGAACGTCTTGGTGAAGCTGTGAGAAGGCTTGGCTTAAACCATGTTGTGATTACTTCTGTAAATCGTGACGATTTAGAAGATGGTGGAGCAAGTCAATTTGTAAGCTGTATTAATGCTGTAAGGGCAAGTTCCCCTGGAACAACTATTGAATTGTTGATACCTGACTTTTGCGGCAATTGGGATGCCTTGAGCAAAGTTCTTCAAGCTTGCCCTGATGTTTTAAATCACAATATAGAAACCGTTCCAAGACTTTATAGGAGAGCTAGACCTCAGGGGATATATAAACGCTCCTTAGAATTATTACTTCGTGTTAGAGAAGAAGCTTCAAAAATATATGTAAAGTCCGGATTAATGGTTGGTCTTGGTGAAACCGACGAAGAGGTGATACAAGTCCTTTCAGACTTGAATGATCATAATGTAGACATCGTAACCATAGGCCAGTACCTCTCTCCTGGCCCCAAGCATTTACCCGTTGATAGATTTGTAACGCCTTCTCAGTTTGATGAATACCGACAAGAAGGAGAGATGCGCTTTGGCTTTTTGCAAGTAGTGAGCTCTCCTTTGACACGTAGTAGCTATCATGCAGGGGAAGTTCGTAGACTTATAAAGGATTATCCTCGTTGATTTAATAGTTGACCTACAACAGGAATCCATTGGTGAATTTCCCAAGTTACTAATTGATTTTTAATCATTGGATCGTTGATAATAAGCAACTTTGCTTCTTCAAAATTATTCGCTTCTACTACCAGAAAGCCTCCACCTCCAGCCTCACTAAACTCATTTACTAGATAACCAGAGGCAATATTTTCACCAGTCTCTTTTAGTTTTGATACCCAGGCTAAGTGTTCTTTGATATATTGACTACGTTTTTTCGGCATTAAAGCTAGAGTTTCTTTCTTGAACCGCTCAGTTTTAATAAAAATGGACATTGATCATGTTAAGAAATTTTGGTGTTTCATAAATCAACTTTTTCTTTTTCACTGGGGGGAACCAAAACTTTGAATAGTTTTTTTAAAGTCTCCCAATCCTTCAAGATACCTTCCGCCTTAAAACTCTTGGTTTGCAACCAATGCTCATGAATTAAGGGCTTTAATATATCTTCTTGCTTCTTATTGGATAATGGATGAATCTCAACAATTTCCTTGTTAACTCTTTTAGATACTTGCTCATCTTCATCTAACAAGAAAGTTATTCCACCAGTCATACCAGCGCCAACATTTCTACCGGTAGGTCCAATTACAACAACTATCCCACCAGTCATGTATTCACAGCAATGATCCCCAGCACCTTCTATAACTGCCTCTACTCCGCTATTTCTCACTGCAAAGCGTTCACCAGCTTTCCCAACTGCAAATAGCTGCCCCCCAGTGCCTCCATATAAGCAAGTATTGCCTAAAATTACTTGATCTGAGGCATGCTTATCATTCCTTGGCGGGATTATGGCAATTATCCCTCCATTGATTCCTTTTCCTACATAATCATTAGCTTCTCCAATTAGCCGAATATGCATGCCTTGAAGTAAAAAGGCTCCAAAACTTTGTCCTGATGCTCCAGAAAAGGTTATTTCAATAAATCCTTGAAAACCTTTGTTTCCATGGAGTTGAGCTATCTCTCCAGATATGCGGGCACATACGCTTCGATCGGTATTAGCTATTGAGATATGGCGAGAAACTTTCCCATGATTGTGTATCGCATTAACAATTTCTGCGTCTTCTAAGAGTTGATTTTCTAATACTGGACCATTGCTATGCGGGGTTTCTTTATGGAGAAGCCATGATCGATCCTTAGAATCTTTAATTGGTTCTAGAAGCGAGGATAAATCCAGTTTTTTTGTTTTTGCAAGATTGAGATTTCGAGATTGAAGTATGTCAGTCCTGCCAATTAGATCTTCTAAACGAGAAAAACCTAATGTGCTCATTATTTGTCTTACTTCCTCTGCGACAAATAAGAAGAAATTCACGACATGTTCAGGGATGCCTGGGAAGCGTTTCCTTAATGCTTCTTGTTGCGTAGCAACACCTACGGGACATTTATTTGTATGACATATGCGCGCCATGATGCAACCTTCTGCAATCATTGCGATTGACCCAAAGCCATATTCTTCTGCGCCGAGTAGTGCGGCAATAACAACATCCCATCCAGTTTTCAATCCTCCATCTGCCCTCAGCAACACTCTGTCTCTGAGTCCATTCTCTAGTAAAGACCTATGGACTTCAGTTAAACCTAATTCCCATGGCAACCCAGCATGTTTAATAGAGCTAAGAGGAGAAGCTCCAGTCCCACCATCGTGTCCAGAAATTTGTATTACATCGGCGTTTGCCTTTGCTACACCTGCGGCAATTGTTCCTATGCCTATTTCTGCTACTAGCTTGACACTAACTTTTGCTTGTGGATGGATTTGGTGTAGATCGTGGATTAATTGAGCTAAATCTTCTATGGAGTAAATGTCGTGGTGAGGTGGAGGTGAAATTAGTGCAACGCCAGGCTTACTATTTCTAAGCTTTGCAATATAAGTATCTACTTTTGCCCCAGGCAATTGACCACCTTCACCTGGTTTAGCACCTTGGGCTACTTTTATTTCTAATTGTTTACCACTTCTCAAATACTCAGGTGTAACTCCAAACCTCCCTGAAGCTATTTGTTTAATTGCTGAACAGGCGGTATCTCCATTTCTCAGCCCTTTTAACTTAGGCAAAGTAGCTGATAGATTCTCTTCGTCGACATCAGTAAGAGTTTTGAACCTTTGTGGGTCTTCTCCACCTTCACCGCTATTACTTTTCCCCCCAATTCTATTCATTGCTATTGCGAGGACTTCATGGGCTTCTCTGGAAAGGGCACCTAAACTCATACCACCAGTACAAAACCGTCTACAAATACTTTCAACACTTTCAACTTGATCTATATGTATAGGATTTGGCACCTTTTGAAATGTCAATAAATCACGCAATGCAGTTGCTGGTCTTGATTCAAGAAGTGTTTGATAAGTTGAAAAATGATCATAATTTGGACCTGCTTTAACTGCTGCATGTAAAGCCTTAGACATAGCAGGATTGTTTAAATGAAACTCACCGCCGCTACGATATTGAACAAAACCAAAAAACTCAAGTTTTTTGCGATCTAATTCTGGATACGCCTTTGAATGAAAGGCTAAGGTTTCATTGGCTAGCTCTTTAAGAGTTAACCCAGCTATTCTGCTGGTGGTTCCTTTGAAAGCAAGGTTGATAATATCAGATCCAATACCTACTGCTTCGAATATTTGAGCACCATGATAACTAGCTAAAAGAGAAATTCCAATTTTTGAGAGTATTTTCCGCAAGCCATCTTCCAAGGCTTTTTTTAAGTTTGCTTGAGCTTTATGGATTGTGAAATCTTTAAGCTTGTTACTTTCAAGTAACTTTTGTGTTTTAGGTGAATGCCACCAGTGACGTGTTGTTTCCCATGTCAGCCACGGGCAAATTGCACTTGCTCCATATCCAATGAGACATGCAACATGATGAGTACTCCAACATTGCGCAGTATCTACAACAATCGATGCATCAAGTCTGAGTTTATGTTCTAGCAAATAGTGATGTACTGCACCTACAGCTAGCAATGGGGGTATATATGTTTTGTTTTGACTGATCCCTCGATCAGAAAGTATTAGTATTTTACTCCCACTCTTGACTGCTGACGCTGCCTCAAGACAGATGTTCTGGAGACTTTGCTCGAATCCTTGGAACCCTTCAGATATTTCTATCAGAGTTGAAATCGTTTTAACGACGAGATCTTTATTGCCTAGTTGGTTCAAATCATTCTCATTGAGAATTGGTGAATGAAGATTAATTAGTGAAAATGAATTGTCTTTCGGAGCTAAAGGAGATCCTCTTTTCCCTAAATTCATTTCTATGCTCATAACAAGCTTTTCTCGTAATGGGTCAATAGGAGGGTTGGTTACTTGAGCGAATCTTTGTTTGAAATAGTCGTATAAAAGATGAGGTTTATTGGAAAGTATTGCAAGTGGAATATCGTCTCCCATGCAGTAAGTAGGCTCTTTAGCCCCACTCGCCATGTCGTTAATAATTATGTCCAGATCTTCTGCTGAGAAGCCAAATGCTGTTTGAGTTTTAAGCAGATCTAAATCACTAAAGCTGCTTTCATTTTGCCAAGGTTGCTCGTTCAGAGTTAAACAATTTTTTGTAAGCCAATCTTGATAGGGATGTCGAGTGGCTGCTTCTTTCTTGACCTCCCAATTTTTCAAAAGTCTTTTTTTTATGAGATCAACGGCCAACATTTGACCAGGTCCCAATCTTCCTTTTTCAAGAATATTGTTTTCATCTATTTCTACAACTCCTGTTTCAGAGCCCATAATCACAAGATTGTCTTTTGTCACGCAATAACGTGCAGGTCGTAAGCCATTGCGATCGAGAGTTGCCCCTATAAAACAACCGTCTGAAAAAACAAGCAGAGCGGGTCCGTCCCATGCTTCTTGGGTACATGCTGAATATTCGTAAAATGAATTGATTTCTGGCTGCTTCTCAAGTTCAGGTTGATCTCTAAAAGCCTCTGGAACTAATGTGAGCAAACTGTCAGTAATAGGTCTTCCACTTCGAACTAGTAGTTCAAGCGTTGCATCTAGATTTGCTGAGTCACTAAATGACGCATTTACAACAGGCTCTATATCTTTTGAAGATTCTCCCCAAATTTCTTTTAGATGAACTTCTGTTGCCTTCGCCCAGTTTAAATTACCAAGGAGAGTATTTATTTCTCCATTATGTCCAAGCAAACGCATTGGTTGAGAAAGAGGCCAGCGCGGTAAAGTATTTGTACTGAATCTTCGATGGTAGATGGCAAACGAAATTGCAAAATGTTCATCTTTTAGATCCTGATAGAATGCTGCTAAGACATGGGATCTGACCATCCCTTTATAAACAATAGTTCGTGTACTTAAGGATGCGATATATGGATCACCTTCAATATTTTCCAGTGAGTTGCTGAAACGATTTTGAATTCTTTTCCTTAATCTAAATAATACATTTTCAAGATTCTCTTCTTGTTGCTTACTTTCTATAAGCCATTGTTCAATAAATGGGGCCGTTGATCGAGCTAATGGACCGAGTACATCAAGCTCAACGGGGACTTTTCGCCATCCTTTTGAAAGTAAAGAAAGCTTTTTAGCTTCATCTTCAAAGATTTCTTTAGCTTTCTTGCGTTGATTTATATCATTAGGCATGAAGACCATTCCAATGCCATTTGACTTATGTGAGCTATTGATTTCAGGCCAAACTTTCTTAAAAAAATTCCAAGGGATTTCACATAAAAGACCGGCTCCATCACCTGAATCGCTATCGCCCCCACAACCGCCTCTGTGTTCCATGCACTCAAGACCTCTAAGGGCTTGTTCTAAAATCCAATAACTTGCTTTACCTTCTATTTGAGCTAAGAAACCAACACCGCAAGCATCCTTTTCGCCTACTAATGCTTTTGGCGAACTGCTATCACAGTAAGGAGAGGTAGAAATATGTGGTTCGTTAGGCATGAATACAAGCAAGCTTTTAGATTCGCCTTAGTAAAGAGAAAAGAGCACAATAGCTATCAAATGATTCTAGAGAGCTTTATTAATAGATTTAAAACGCGAAGAGGTGATAAATCAATTGTTTCAGGTCTTTGTTATTTAATACCTTCGTTTTCAGATAAATGCTTTCAGAGGAAAATCTCTTTTCATGCACTTTAACTAGTAGTATAAGAAATTATGGATTCGGGCCCAAACTTTACTGACCTAGCAAATCTTCGATGCCAACTATTCAACAGCTAATTAGAACCGAGCGCAGTCGACTTACTCGCAAAACCAAGTCGCCAGCATTGCAGTCATGCCCTGAAAGAAGGGGTGTTTGTACAAGGGTTTATACTTCTACACCTAAAAAACCTAATTCGGCATTGCGCAAAGTTGCTCGTGTACGACTGACTTCAGGGTTTGAAGTGACTGCTTATATACCTGGTATAGGACATAATCTTCAGGAACACTCTGTTGTATTACTTCGCGGTGGACGAGTTAAGGACCTCCCAGGAGTTCGTTATCACATAATTCGTGGGACTCTTGATACTGCTGGAGTTAAAGACCGACGTCAGTCCCGCTCTAAATATGGTGCTAAAACCCCTAAATCATAAAAAATCTGAATTTAATCTCTAAAAATCATTAATTAATCTTATGTCTAGACGAAACGCAGCAGTAAAAAGGCCAGTTTTACCTGATCCTCAGTTTAATAATCGTCTTGCGACAATGATGGTTGCAAGGCTGATGAAGCATGGAAAAAAATCAACCGCTCAAAGAATTTTATCTCAGGCTTTTGGATTAATTAATGAAAGAACCGGTGGAGATCCTATTGAACTTTTTGAAACAGCCATAAAGAATGCAACTCCTCTTGTCGAAGTAAGAGCAAGGCGGGTTGGAGGTGCTACGTATCAAGTACCTATGGAAGTCCGACAGGAGAGGGGAACAGCGATGGCTCTTAGGTGGCTTGTAAATTTTTCTCGATCAAGAAATGGACGAAGTATGGCTCATAAGCTTGCAGGAGAGTTAATGGATGCTGCAAATGAAGCTGGCAGTGCAGTTCGTAAACGAGAAGAGACGCATAAAATGGCCGAGGCAAATAAAGCATTTGCTCATTATCGTTATTGAATTTGTTGATTTAAAGGTGAAAAAGTTTCACTTTTTACCTATTGCCCTGTAGAGTCACATCCGCCTTTTACCCCTGCAACTGGAGAGATACCTGTGGCTCGAGCCTTCCCCCTTGATCGTGTACGGAATATTGGTATTGCAGCGCATATTGACGCTGGAAAAACCACTACTACTGAAAGAATCCTTTTCTATTCTGGAGTGGTCCATAAGATTGGTGAAGTCCATGATGGCGCCGCGGTGACTGATTGGATGGCACAAGAGAGAGAGAGAGGAATAACAATTACTGCTGCTGCAATATCAACAAGTTGGCAAGATCACAGGGTTAACATTATTGATACTCCTGGACACGTTGACTTCACTATTGAGGTTGAAAGGTCTATGAGGGTTTTAGACGGTGTAATTGCTGTTTTTTGTGCTGTTGGAGGAGTACAACCCCAGTCTGAGACTGTATGGAGACAAGCTGATCGATATTCGGTTCCCAGGATGGTTTTCGTTAATAAGATGGATCGGACTGGTGCAGATTTCTTAAAAGTGTATGGTCAAATTAAGGATAGACTGAAAGCAAATGCTGCGCCGATACAGCTTCCTATTGGGTCAGAAGGCAATTTAAGTGGAATTATTGATTTGGTTGGGAACAAGGCCTATATCTACAAGAATGATCTGGGTACTGATATAGAAGAAACTGAGATACCATCTGATATGGCAAAAGAGGCAGCTGAATGGCGCGCTAAACTAATGGAGACTGTTGCTGAAACTGATGAGGAATTAATTGAGACTTTTCTTGAAACTGGAGAATTATCAATAGAGCAATTAAAAAAAGGTATTCGAGAAGGAGTGCTCAAGCATGGCCTTGTCCCAATGCTCTGTGGATCTGCTTTTAAAAATAAAGGGGTTCAATTGGTTCTTGATGCAGTAATTGATTATTTACCAGCTCCAATAGATGTTCCTCCTATTCAAGGGCTATTGCCTAGTGGAAAGGAGGATGTAAGACCTTCAGAAGATGATGCTCCATTTAGTGCATTAGCTTTTAAAGTTATGGCTGACCCTTATGGGAAGTTGACTTTTGTGAGGATGTATTCAGGTGTCCTTGAAAAAGGAAGTTATGTTCTTAATTCAACGAAAGACAGCAAAGAGAGAATCTCACGTTTAGTTGTCTTGAAAGCAGATGATCGCGAGGAAGTTGATCAATTGCGAGCTGGGGACTTAGGAGCAGTACTTGGCCTGAAAAATACAACTACAGGTGACACTTTGTGCTCAACTGATGAGCCAATTGTTCTCGAGACCCTTTTTGTACCAGAACCTGTTATATCAGTAGCTGTTGAGCCAAAGACCAAAGGTGATATGGAAAAGCTTTCCAAGGCCTTAGTCTCATTAGCTGAAGAGGACCCAACATTCCGAGTAAGAACTGATCAAGAAACTAATCAAACTGTTATTGCAGGAATGGGTGAACTCCATCTTGAAATACTTGTAGATAGAATGCTGAGAGAGTTTAAGGTTGAGGCAAATATTGGAGCCCCTCAGGTTTCTTATAGAGAAACGATTAGATCAAGCTCAAAAGGTGAAGGGAAATATGCTCGACAGACAGGAGGTAAAGGGCAGTATGGTCATGTTGTTATTGAAATGGAGCCAGGAGAGCCGGAATCAGGTTTTGTATTTATAAATAAAATTGTTGGTGGTTCAGTACCTAAAGAGTTTATTGGCCCTGCTTCAAATGGGATGAAAGAAACATGTGAGTCTGGTGTCTTAGCTGGTTATCCATTGATTGATGTCAAAGTAACTATGGTAGATGGGTCTTTCCATGATGTTGATTCATCTGAAATGGCATTTAAAATTGCTGGATCAATGGCATTTAAAGATGGAGTGAAAAAATGTAATCCAGTACTTCTTGAACCAATGATGAAAGTAGAAGTTGAGGTGCCAGAAGATTTCTTAGGTTCTATTATTGGCGATCTATCCTCGAGAAGAGGACAAGTTGAAGGACAATCCATTGATGATGGAATTTCGAAAGTTCAGTCCAAAGTTCCTTTAGCTGAAATGTTCGGTTACGCCACTCAACTTCGATCTATGACTCAAGGTCGAGGTATATTTTCAATGGAGTTTAGCCAGTACGAGGAAGTCCCTCGTAATGTTGCTGAAGCAATTATCTCTAAGAATCAGGGCAATTCCTGATATCTTCATCATCAATCCTCTATTATTAAACTGATTCTTTAAACAAATGGCCAGAGAGAAGTTCGAAAGAAACAAGCCTCACGTCAACATTGGGACAATTGGGCATGTTGACCATGGCAAAACTACCCTTACTGCAGCTATCACCAATGTGTTAGCTAAGAAAGGGCAGGCTACAGCCCAAGACTATGGTGATATCGATGGAGCGCCTGAAGAAAGAGAGCGCGGTATCACGATTAATACAGCTCATGTTGAATATGAGACTGAAGGCAGGCACTACGCTCATGTTGATTGCCCAGGACATGCTGATTATGTGAAAAATATGATCACAGGTGCAGCTCAAATGGATGGCGCAATCTTGGTATGTGCTGCAACTGATGGCCCAATGGCCCAAACAAAGGAGCACATTCTTTTGGCAAAACAAGTTGGTGTTCCTGCACTGGTTGTTGCGCTCAATAAATGTGACATGGTTGATGATCCTGAGATCATTGAGCTTGTGGAGATGGAAATCGGTGAACTCTTAGAAGGGTATGGCTTTAATGATGTGCCAATAGTTCAGGTTTCTGGCTTAAAAGCATTAGAAGGAGAAGCTGAATGGGAAGGAAAGGTCGAAGAGCTTATGAAAGCTGTAGACGAATCTATCCCTGAGCCAGAAAGAGAAGTGGATAAACCTTTCTTGATGGCTGTTGAAGATGTCTTCTCTATTACAGGTAGAGGAACAGTAGCAACTGGAAGAATTGAGAGAGGCAAGGTGACAGTTGGTGAAGAGGTTGAAATTGTTGGAATTAGAGATACCCGATTAACAACAGTTACTGGTGTTGAGATGTTCCGGAAACTTCTTGATGAAGGTATGGCAGGTGACAATGTCGGACTTTTGCTTCGCGGAATTCAGAAAGAAGACATTGAGCGTGGCATGGTTTTAGTAAAGAAAGGTTCTATTACTCCTCATACACAGTTTGAGGGGCAGGTTTATGTACTCAAAAAAGAAGAAGGCGGAAGGCATACACCTTTCTTTGCTGGATATAGGCCACAGTTTTATATCCGCACAACTGATGTAACTGGTCAAATTACTGCATTTACTGCAGAGGACGGAAGTAATGTTGAAATGGTTATGCCAGGAGACAATATAAAAATGACGGGTGAGTTGATTTGCCCAGTAGCAATTGAGCAAGGAATGAGATTTGCCATTAGAGAGGGCGGAAGGACGATTGGAGCAGGAGTTGTTTCTAAGATCCTTAAATAAATACTTAACGATTTCTGATTATCGATCTTGCTATAGGTTAAATTAATCAAAAGGGCTTTCGTTCTTAGATAGCCCTTTTTGAATCTTGAAAATTAATTTTCACATCCCCAAGTCAGGGAAAATTATCGTCTTAAACCTATGTCAACGGCTATAGCTCAGCAGAAGATACGAATACGCCTTAAAGCATTTGATAGGCGAATGTTAGATCTTTCATGTGAAAAAATCATTGAAACAGCTGACAATACTGCAGCAACAGCTATTGGTCCAATACCTCTTCCTACTAAAAGGAAGATATATTGTGTCCTAAGGTCACCTCATGTTGACAAGGATTCCAGAGAGCATTTTGAGACACGCACTCATAGAAGAATTATTGACATTTATAGCCCATCAGCCAAAACAATTGATGCACTAATGAAGCTTGATCTTCCAAGTGGAGTTGATATTGAGGTTAAGCTTTGATGATGTGAGTACCTCAATGGCAAGAATATTTCAGTAGTATCTATATATGTTTGGGAATATTCCCGTGACCGATATTTCAGTCAGGGAGTTACCTCTTTTTCCTCTCCCTGAAGTGGTTTTATTTCCACAGGAGGTTCTGCCACTTCATATTTTTGAATCAAGGTACAGAATAATGCTTCAAACGGTTCTAGAGGCAGATAGTCGCTTTGGAATCGTTAGGTCTAATCCAGCTACTAAGCAAATTGCAGATGTAGGATGTTGTGCCCAAATAGTCAAGCATCAGACGTCAGAAGATGGAAGAAGCAATATAGTTACTGTTGGTCAACAACGTTTTCGGATTTTAGAGATTATTCGAGAAGCTCCCTTTTATAGCGCAATGGTTACATGGATTGATGATAATCCCGTGGATGATCAAGATGAGTTGAACGCTTTATCTAGTTCTGTTTTGCTTGCTTTGAAAGATGTTGTTTCTTTAACAGGTAAATTAACTGATTCTGAGCGAAGTTTGCCTGAAGGACTGCCTGAAATTCCAAGAGAACTATCTTTCTGGATTGCTTCACATTTAGGAGGCTCTGTGGCAGATGAGCAACAAAGTCTATTAGAGATGCTCGATACGAAGACAAGACTTCAGCGTGAATATGACATGCTTGATCAGACTCGAAAACAGCTTGCTGCAAGAACAGCACTAAAAGAAACACTGTCTAATGCTGACCCAAAGAATTAATGATGCTGATTAATTTTTTTTTATGGAGCTTAATTCTTTCATTGTTAATAATAATTATATGGTCATTTAATCCTAGAAAATATAGATCCTCTCTTACAGTCTCTTCTTCTTATGATGCATGGACTAATGATAAGCTTCTAGAGAAATTATGGGGCGAGCATATACATCTTGGTTATTACTCTCAATTTTCTAACAGTAAAGATTTTAAGCAGGCAAAAATAGATTTTGTTCATCACTTAGTTGATTGGAGTGGTTTAGATAAGTTGCCTAAGGGCTCTCGAATTATTGATATTGGTTGTGGCATAGGTGGGAGCTCTAGAATTTTAGCTAGAGATTATGACTTTGATGTTGTAGGCGTCACTATTAGTTCAGAGCAGGTTAAAAGAGCTTCGCAACTAACTCCAAAAGATCTTTCTTGTCAATTTCAAGTTATGGATGCTCTTAATCTTAAATTTCAAGATGGAAGTTTTGATGGAGTTTGGAGTGTTGAAGCAGGGGCTCATATTTTAGATAAACAACGTTACGCTGATGAAATGCTTCGGGTATTAAGACCAGGAGGTGTTCTTGCAGTTGCTGATTGGAATAGATGCAATGATAAAAAGTCATCACTAGGATTGGTTGATAAGTTAATTATGAAACAGCTTTTAGATCAATGGTCTCACCCTGAATTTGCAAGTATCGAAAGCTTCTCTGATAATTTATTAAATAGTAGTTTTTGTGGTGGGAAAGTAGAATCTGATGATTGGAGTAAGTTTACAAAACCTTCTTGGAATGATTCGATAATGGAAGGCTTTCGAAGATTAGATGTTTTTATAGAATTGGGTCCAAAATCTTTTCTACATGGCATTAGAGAAATTCCTACTATTATTTTAATGAGATTGGCATTTGGTAGTGGGCTCATGAGGTTTGGCGTATTTCGCTCGCGAGGTTAAATTTATAAAAGACTCGCTTGGATATTTTTATAAGAACCAAAATAACTAATATTCTCACAATAGGGCTTTAATAATGGACTGAGCTTTTGTTCAATATCTATAACTTTATTAGTTAAATCAATATCTACAAAGAAAATATATTCACCTAATTCTCTTTTTGAAGGCCTTGATTCGATTCGATTCATGTTTAGACCTAGATTGGCGATGCATTCCAAAGCATTTAATAATGCACCAGGAGTATTGGAATGTAGAGAAAATGCAAAGCTTGCAAGGTCAGCCATTTCACTTTCTATTGGTTTTTGCCTCTTGAGCAGAACAAACCTCGTGCAATTTCCAGGCACATCGTTAATAGGATATGAAATATTCTTTACTCCACTTAGTTCTTCTGACTCCTTAGAGGCTATGGCAGCACGGAACTTACTCCCTATGACCATTCTTACTGCCTCAGCAGTGGAGTTTGTAGGCAACTGGAGGGCATTTGGAAGATTGCTTCTTAGCCATTCAGAGCATTGCGCAAGAGCCTGAGGATGCGACAAGACTTCTGAAATTTCGCACATCGAACCACTACTGATTAAAGCATGACGAATTGGAAGGACTAGGGCTCTTTGAATAAATAAGTCTGGATAAGTCCACAATGAATCTAATGTTGTTGTGACACCCCCTTCGACAGAATTTTCTATAGGTACTACAGCAGCTTCACAATCTTTATTGGCAAGATGTTCAACTACAGATCTCAACCCAGAATATGGTATAAACACTGGCTGAGAAAGCTTTTCTAGCGTTGCTAAAGTACAAGCTGCCTGTTCAGCGTATGTCCCTTTTGGTCCGAGATAGGCCACTTGAGTTGGCATTATTTAAAAAAGAGTGCAAGTGTCGATAGGATTGTGTCGCGTCAGTTGCCAATTATGTCTCTGGCTTTTAATGCTCGACAGGAAATTAATCTACCTGTCAAAAGTAAAATAGAGCGACTTCCTGATTATCTCTTACAACAGGAAAGAGTTGTAGGTGCAATGCTTGACCCAAAAAAGCTTGTTGCTTTAAGTCAAGGTAATTTTCGATACACCGTAACAAGTTTTAAGGTCTTCCAATTAGAAGTAAAACCAGTAGTCTCAATTGCTGTGGCCAATAGTGAAGGGAATAAACTTCAAATGCATGCAACTGATAGTGAGCTTGATGGACTTGGATTGGTTGATGATTTTGAACTAATGCTTGATGCGACTTTGATTGCAACTGAACAAGGATTAGTTGGCGAAGCTTTTTTAGGGGTAACTGTGAGTCAACCACCTTTACTAAAACTGATACCTCCTAAATTATTAGAATCAACTGGTCATTCAATTCTAAATGGCATTTTGTTGGGTATTAAGGCACGAGTTGGCCAACAATTGGTCCGAGATTTTTCAGCATGGTGTATAGAAAGTTGAGGTGTAAATTATTTAATTTTTGAGAGAAAACTTTTTCTATGAAGTTCTGTTGGCCCTTTTTGGATTAATGCGTTGCGATGGAGAATTGTTCCATATCCCGAATTTGTTTCTAGGCCATACAATGGATGCTGATTGGCAAGTTGTTTGATAAGTGCATCTCTATTCACCTTGGCTAATACGCTTGCTGCTGCAATTGCTGCTGATTTATCTTCTCCCTTAATTAATGTCTTTTGTTTCCCTTTCCAAAGTCGTAATGGGAGACAGCCATCAATTAGAAGAAGCAAAGGTTGTGGCTTTAAGCGATGAACAGCTCTAAGCATTGCTTTTTCTGTAGCTTTTCGGATGCCAAACTCATCTATTTCTCGAGCGGAAGCTTGCCCAAGAGCCCAGCTGATTGCGATTTCTTTGATTAAAGGTACTAACGCGGCTCTTTTTTTTGCAGATAATTTCTTGCTGTCTTTTAGTCCGGCTTTAATTAGAAGACTTTCACTCTGTTTATTTAAAATCACAGCTCCAGCGAAGACTGGACCAAATAGAGCTCCCTTGCCGACTTCATCTATACCAGCTATATCTTTACTTAACAATGGTTTAACTTGTTGCTGAGGATCTTCTCCTTCGCCTTCTAGGATCCTCAACTTCCTCCTCCTGCTCGGAAGATTTAGTTTTTTTTGCCTCTTTCTCCCCCTCTGTTGTTATATTTTTGTTGTCTGTCTCATTAGAGGAGCGTCTTCGTCGCCTTCTAGGGTCTTCAGCTTCCTGCTCTGACTTTGTTGTCTCTTTTATATTATTAGGTTCATCTCTTGAGATGTTTTCTGGATTTATTTTGGGACTATCTCCTTGTCTTTTTTCTAAAGAGGGGCTGTCTTCCTCTTCATGGGTGAGCTGAATATGACCTTTTTTTTCTATAAACGTAGTTGAACCATTGCCTCCTTGATTTAATTCTTGTGATCTCTTTTGATTTATACTCTCTGTGTCATTAATAGTAAGATCTGTTTTTTTAATATGATCTTTATTAGGCTTAACTACCTCAAGTAAAATATTATTATTGTTAGGCAGATTATCCAAAATTAAAGCAGGGCTTAAACCTAAATTACTGAAAACTAATTCCTCATCATCATTCATTTCAACTGTAATATGCTCCGGTTCTTTTCTGATAGATGTTTTCTCTGAATAGCTTTCTTTTTCATTTGACTTGCTTATATTGCCTTTAGAATTGATTTCATTACTTTCAAGTACAGACTCATTTAATTTAATCTTGTTATTGGTATTCAATGTTGTATTAACTAAATCTTGAGGCTCACTTGTAATAAGTCCAGCATTTAATGCTGATGGCTTGATTTGCTCTTTGCAAGGGATGTTTGCGATATGACCTAAACCATTGCAGCTATTACATTCTTTACTGAATAATTCATAAATGTTTTGACCCTGCCTTTTTCTAGTCATTTCGACCAACCCTAGTTCAGTCAGTTGTGAGATTTGAGGCCTTGATGAATCGTCATTTAAAGCAGCTGTGAAATATTCTAAAAGTTGTAATTGATCCCTACGTGATTCCATATCAATAAAATCTATGATTATTACTCCTCCTATATTTCTGAGCTTTAGTTGTCTTGCTATCTCAATACCGGCTTCGCAATTTGTCCAAAGTACTGTTTCACGGGCATTGGCCGAGCGAGTAAAAGAGCCTGAGTTTACATCAATTACTGTTAGTGCCTCTGTAGGCTCAATAATGATATAACCTCCGGATGGTAGATCTACTCTAGGTTTAAGAGCATTTAAAATTGCCACGTCAACTTTATAATGACCTATTAAACTTTGACCTTCTTTGAGATCTTCGACAGTTACTTTTGTATCATTTTGTTCAAGAAATTTACTGGCTCTTTCACTTGCTTCGCTTGTTTCAACAATTACTTCTGACAGATCAGCGTTTGCATGGTCGCGCAAAACTCTATTTATAAAGTCTTCATCTCTATTTAGAAGAGTTGGGGGATTTGCTCGTTCAGCCGCTTGTTGTATTAACTCCCATTTTTTGAGAAGATTTTCCAGGTCTTCAATAATTAATTCTTCAGATATAGTTTCAGCTTCATAGCGAATTAAAAGCCCTGTTCCCGGTGGTTTTATTAATACTCCAAGTGCCTTAAGTCGATTTCGTTCGCTTTCAGTATTGATTTTCCGTGAAATGTTTACCCCTTGACCATTTGGCTGAAGTAAAAGATATCGTCCAGGCAAAGAAACTTTTCCTGTTAAACGTGGACCTTTATTACCTGTAGGCTCTTTCATTACTTGGACTAGGACTTTTTGGCTTGGCCTTAGTAATTCAGTAATACTTGCAGCAATTTGTTTGATTTTTAAAGGACCTAAATCTGTTACATGAATAAAGCCATTTTTTTCACTTGCACCAATGTTTACAAAGGCAGCATCTATCCCAGGAAGAACGTTCTCGATTGTTCCAAGATAAATATCTCCTATTTGGTAACGACCCTGAGCAACGATCAATTTGTCTACTCGGCCATCGGAAAGCAAGGCTGCTATTCGCTCTTGCTCTGCGATGATAATTTTTTTGGGCATATAAGAAAGTGTGAGCTCTTTAGCTCGGTTTTAAATCAATTGGCAGTGTTACTGCTATGAGTTAGATAAAAGTTAAATGCTAAGTTTTGGAAGGAATAATGCAAAGCATTAAATTAGAGCTTCTTGAAGTTTGATTGCTGATGATCCTGGACAATTAGTCCCAGGAATTTGCGAGTATCGAGAGTGAGTCTCTTCCAAAATAACTTAGGTTAAATGCGCTCTGCTGAGCCATCTTCTAACCCAATTTAATTTTAGCACTTTTTCAAAATAAGCTTACTTCTTTTTATATCTTTAATCGTTATGGAATGGCCTAACGACTTTGTCAGTAAATGCTTAATATGCATTGGTTTAATACTTTGACCTATGGGTGAAATTAATGACTGAAGTTCGATAGATATTGTTTCTTCGTGAGTTAAGTGGTTATTTTTGATTTTGTTCTTAGTTACATGCAGCTTCTTTAACTCGGGTTTCAGGTCCCTTTTTCGCGAACGTCCTTTTTTATCGGTGTCTATCCAGATCAACTCCTTTGAATTAACGATTTTTTTTATTGCATATTCCCATTTTTCAAAATCAATCTTCAAACCGTTTTCCCCTTGTAGTTGAAAATGCCAATTTGCTTGAACAAGTTCTTGGGAAAGCTTGGCTTTTTGAATAGGGATACTAATGCTTTGTAAGAGAAGTATTCCTTTAGGTAAGTACTGTTGAAGCGTTTCTTTCATGGTGACTGGGTTTATCTCTTCAAAGAAATCAATGTCCATCCATTCGCCAAGACCTTCTATACCCAGAGGTAGAGCAAGCGCAATTTGTAAACGTGGGAGGGGATGGAAGCCTCCTGAATAACTGACGGGTAACTCGCTTCTTCTTAAGGCTCTCTCTAGTAGACGAATTAAATCTAGGTGACTAATCAAATGCATAGGCATCGTTTTGCTGAATTGCAATCGTATCCGACATTTTTTTTCTGAGTGAGGAAGTTTGGGTTCTTCTCTTGCAGGTATTGATGTGGCTGGAATAATTTGATTGTGACCTAACTCTGGTCCGCAGACACCACACCCACTGCATTGATCAAATGAACAATCAGGCACTATGGTTGCATTCAGGGCTTTCTCTAAATCCTTCATGAGCCATGTTTTATCGATGCCTGTATCAATATGATCCCAAGGGAGTGGCTTGCGGCAGAAGTTTATTAAATCATTCTTCCCTAAAGTTTGAGCGGAACCCCAATTGCCTATTTCTAATTCCCTAAGTTGGCTACTTAGACCAGCACTTGCAATTGCTTTACTCCATGCATTATATGCCCGATCTTGAGATTCAAACCAGGCATCCATTCCAGCTCCACTTCGCCATGCAGCTTCAATTACCGGAGCTAAGCGACGATCACCTCGGCCCAAGAAGTCCTCTATGGCAGAAATTCTGACATCAGTAAAATTAATTTTTATATTCTTAATTTTTAGAGTAAAGAATTCCTCTTTGAGAATTTGTTGCCTTCGTGATAACTCTTTTGTTGAGACACTGTGCCATTGGAATGGCGTATGAGGCTTGGGAGTGAAATTACTTATTGTGAGATTTAATTTTAATCTACCTAGATCTTTGCACTTCTCTTGCAGCCATTTGCAGGTCTTTGCAATGGCTCGGATATCTTCATATTCTTCTCCAGGAAGACCAATCATGAAGTATAGCTTCACTTTGGTGAATTTATTTTCCATTGCTTTGCGTATTCCACGAAGCAGGTCAGCATTTGTAAGACCTTTGTTGACTATGTCTCGGAGACGCTGACTCCCTGCTTCTGGTGCAAAGGTCAACCCTGCTTTACGGCTTCCACCAAGAATGTGGGCTATATCATCGTCAAATCTATCGATCCTTTGACTAGGTAATTGTAAGGTTATGTTCTTTTCATTTAATTTATTGCGAAGCCTTACCCCAACCTCTGGTAGTGATAGGTAGTCACTACAACTTAACGAGAGTAGAGAGAAATCACTATAACCTGTTTTTTTCATGCCAGTTTCAACTGCATCTACAATTTCATCTGGAGGGACATCTCTAGCTGGTCGAGTAAGCATGCCTGGTTGACAAAAACGGCACCCTCTAGTACAACCTCTTCTAATCTCAATTGTTAGTCGATCATGGATGGTCTCAACATTGGGTACTAACCCCATTGAATAATAAGGCATTGGAGTGGCTACACGTCTAATAACCCTTGTTGGAGCAAGTGAGGTGGAGGCTTTTACGGATAAGAAATCTTTTGATGTTTTGTAGAAAGATGGAATATATACTCCAGGGATCTCAGCAAGACTCATGAGTGTCTGAGATCTTGTAAGGTTTAATTTTTTTGCTTTAGAAATGATGAGACCTATTTCTGGAAGTAACTCTTCCCCATCTCCTAGTGCAATGAAATCAAAGAAATCTACATATGGTTCAGGATTGCTAGTTGCAGTTGGTCCGCCTGCAAAGATCAAAGGTACAGATTGTGGATCATCAAGAGATAAATCGGCCCGATTTTTTGCGTAAATATCTATTTGTGCTAGATCCAGCATTTCTAGAATATTTGTTGCCCCTAATTCATAGCTAAGACTGAAGCCTACGAGATCGAAATTCTTTAATTCACGTCTAGACTCAACTCCAAATAATCCTATCGATTGTTCTCTAAGACGTTTTGCTAAATCGGCTCCAGGAAGATAGGCTCTATCGCATAGTTGATCGGGGATAGTGTTGAGAATTGAATATAAAATGATGTGGCCAAGATTACTTGCCCCAACTTCATATAGTTCAGGATAACTCAGAACCCAACGTACTTGTTTTGAGTTCCAATCAAACGGCTTTCTTCCAAGCTCGTGTCCCATATATTGGGCAGGCTTGTGAATATCAATATCCACCAATTGGTGAAAGTTGATCGGCTTGCAGAAATTGCTTAGTTCTGCACTACAGTTTATTTCACCCGACACAGTAAGAAACATTTTTCTTTTTATATCGTATGCAGTTTTTGCTCAAATAGGTACCTTTCCCAGGCAGTATATACATGGATTAAATAGATTCTTTTCGTGGTTCAGATCAACAGAAATTATCTCAAGCTTAAAGCCGGTTACCTTTTTCCGGAGATTTCGAGAAGGGTAAATGCTTTTTCTGAGGCCAACCCTCAAGCAAGTTTGATTCGTTTAGGTATTGGGGATGTTACGGAGCCTTTGCCCCAAGCTTGCTGCCAAGCAATGAAAGATGCTGTTGATGAGATGGGAAACAGTTCAGGATTCCGTGGGTATGGTCCTGAACAAGGTTACCCATGGCTTAGAGAGGCAATTGCTAAAAATGACTTTCAGGCTAGAGGCTGCCAAATTTCCGCTGATGAGATTTTTGTTTCCGATGGTTCAAAGTGTGATAGCAGTAATATTCTTGACATCCTGGGGGAAGATAATCAAATTGCGGTAACTGATCCGGTATATCCAGTTTATGTAGATAGTAATGTGATGTCTGGTAGAACTGGGGATGCAGATCAAGCAGGACAATATGAAGGATTATCTTATATACCTTTAAATTCAGAAAATGGTTTTGAAGCAGAGCTTCCTTTGAAACCAGTTGATCTAATTTACTTGTGCTTTCCTAATAATCCAACAGGAGCTGTCGCAAGTAAGGCGCATCTAGCAAAGTGGGTCAATTATGCGAACCAAAATAATGCATTGATTTTATTTGATGCAGCTTATGAAGCTTTTATCCAAGATCCATTATTACCTCATTCCATATTTGAAATAGATGGCTCAAGAAATTGTGCAATTGAATTTCGTTCTTTCTCTAAAAAAGCTGGCTTTACAGGAACTCGTTGCGCATACACAGTTATTCCTAAATCACTGCAAGGCTCGACGTCAAACGGGACTGAAATTGATTTATGGACTCTTTGGAATCGTCGCCAAAGCACTAAATTTAATGGAGTTAGTTATATCGTTCAACGAGGTGCAGAAGCTGTTTATTCCTTGTCAGGTCAAATGCAGACAGAAAAACTTGTAAGTTTTTATATGGAAAATGCAAGCATTATTAGGAAAGAATTATCAGCAGCAGGTTACACAGTGTTTGGGGGAGAACATGCTCCATATGTTTGGATAGAAGCTCCAAAGGGACAAAGTTCTTGGCAATTCTTTGATTTCTTACTCCAAAAGGCAAATGTAGTTGGTACGCCCGGGAGTGGTTTTGGAACGTCAGGGGAGGGTTATTTCCGTCTTTCTGCTTTCAATAGTAGGGAAAATGTAGAAGAAGCTATGCAAAGGATCATTAGTTTTTGATTTTGCTATAAAGTTTTAAATAACTAAGGTTTGGTTAATTAGCCATTTTAAATATGGTGGAGAATTCAAGTCGAATGACTGATGGCGCTGCAGTTCTTGACAAGCAAACTCAACGTGAGAGGAAGATATCTCCTCGGTATAAAGTCTTGCTACATAATGATCCTGTGAATTCAATGGATTATGTCGTCAAAACCTTACGTCAGGTAGTTCCTCAATTAAGTGATCAAGATGCTATCTCAATCATGCTGGAAACACATAATACTGGGATAGGACTAGTGATTACTTGCGATATTGAACCTGCTGAATTTTATTCTGAATCTCTTAGAAGTAAAGGCCTTACAAGTACTATTGAAAAAGAAAGCTGAAGACATTGATTGTAGTTTTGTGGAAGAAATGGCTTCTCCAGCGATGTAGTTGGGTTCCCACAGTTTCTTTTATTCCAATCTTGTATTTATTGGGTTGGTTAATTGTCCAACCTTTACTTTTACTTCCTTATGAAATTGCTTTGCACAGCCTTTCATTATTAGGCACTGTTTTTACTTTTATTTTATTTCTAGTAGCTCTACCTAGTTGGGCAAAGTATAGATGGAGACAAGAGAACCCTTTCATTTCTTTAGGCTTGAATAGATTTTCAAGTAACGCTGCAGCACAAATTTTCTTTAAAACTTGCTTTTTGGCCGCGTGTTTAGTTTTCTTTGTATTGATCCCACTCTTCCTGGGTCAATGGGTTGAGTGGAGAGGGGAATTTAGTTTGGCAACTATAATGAATGGAATTTGTCTAGGTATTGGTGTTGGAGTTGCAGAAGAATTAATTTTTCGTGGATGGTTATGGAATGAATTGAATTGCTTCTTTGGATTTCGTAAGAGTACTTTTTTGCAGGCCATAATTTTTAGCTTTGCGCATGTAGGGGCTCTTGAAAAAGCCAATTTGGATTTCTTGGAATTGTGTCTACTTTTTTTTGGTTTATTTCTTTTAGGACTCGTGCTTGCGTTAAGACGAATTATTGATCATGGCTCATTAATTGGTTGTATAGGTATACATGGAGGCTTAGTTGGGAGCTGGTTCCTTGTTAATTTCCTTTTTCTAGATATATCTTCAGAGATACCTACTATTCTTATAGGTCCAGGAAACTTATCTCCCAACCCTATTGGTAGCCTTATAGGAATCCTTGGCTTAAGTGTGATTCTTGTTAATTATTGGAAAGCTTTAGCCATAGCAGGTCGTCCTTTTAATGGAGAACGTAAAGCTTCATCTAAAGATGCTGCTCCATAGTCTCTTTCTAGTAAGTCCATTACAGTACGTCCAAAGTCATTGGGACAAGAGTCAAATGCTTCTAAGCAAATTCTCCCAAATGTTTGCCCCATTGGCTCAGGGTTCCAAAGAAGTTTTCGAGCTGTCCATGGCATCATACTCATTGGGTTATATCCCTGTTTTATTAGACCTTGATCAAATCCGTATTGCTCTAAATGGGTATGTGGTTGAAGCCCTATGAAGAAAATAGCTGGTTCAACTTTGTCTGCGCCAAAGATCTTTTCTAATTTCCGATGATAAGCAATAGTTTGACGAATAGTATCTGGTCTTTCATCGATAACATTGAATGAGTAATTTACAGAGACATTGTCTTGAAAGCCTGCATCTGCAAGCAACTGACAATTTTCCAAAACTGTTCTTAAGTTATATCCCATCCTCATTTTCCTTACTAATTCTTGGGAACCTGAGGTGATACCTATCTCAAAATAGCTCATTCCTGTTTGGACCATTAATGATGCTAATTCTGCATCGAGATTATCTGCTCGAATATATGCAGCCCAGTGCATGTTAAGCATTCCCTCTCTATGAATTGCTCTGAGAAGTTCTTTGGCATCTTCTATATAACGTCGTGCTGGAATGAATTGAGCATCTGTGAACCAGATATTGCGGACACCTAGTTGGTATAACTGCCTAATTTCTTTAATGACTTCTTCTACAGGATTGACCCTAACTTTCTTACCTTCAACAACTGTGTAAACGCAATAACAACAATTATGCGGGCACCCACGCTTTGTTTGAACTCCGATATAGAAATCCCCTCCTTCAAGATACCAATGGAATTGTGGCCAGATTGAAGCAATATATTGGTAATCGCATGCCGTTTTAATGGAGCTTGTAGGTTGCTCATGTATTAGTCCGCTTCTAGGGTCTTGACCAACTACAAAACACCTTTCTTGATCTATAGAGTGACCTAACAGTAATTTCTCTAACAACGGTTCCCCTTCTCCGATTGAAATTATTGTTCCTTTTGGCAGAGACCTCCCAAGTTGTTCGTAAAAAACACTGACTGCTCCTCCTCCAATTAAGACCTGAGCATCTTTATTATAAATTTTTGCTTGTTTCAGCCCTTTTTTAATTAAACGTTGATTTCTCCATAGTTCACCGTAATGACTTTTCATTAATCGAATGCCACCAAATGCTCCTCGTAGTTTCCTTAATGGGTTTTTTGCATAAAAAGCTTCAAAAGAATGTTGCAGTGGGTTGCCTCCGCGGCCATCAACTGGAGCATATATTTGGATATCCCTCCAGGAAAAAACCAACAATGAAGGCTGGAAAATCTTGATATGAGATATCAAAACTCTTTCCACATCAATCACAGGCAGTGCTGCAAGATCAAGGATCTTTATAGGTAATTGTGGGAAGCATTTGTGCAGATGATCAGCTAAATAGATTGGACCAATAGGAAATATTGGATTACATGGCAGCCTAATTATTAAGACTTTTGCATCGTCCAAGACAGATGGGACAATCTTTACATGATTGGATTTATTGGATTGCTCTAGACTCATGTGACAATGTTACTAATCTTCCAATTGCTTAATTAGAAGATATCTGCTGCCAGCAGAATATGAGGATTTCCTTAGTCTAATAGCTTGCCTGTTCTGATTCTAAGATTCAGTTTCTTCTTAGGATAAAAGAAGTATAGGACTGCTTGTGAAGTTTATATATTTGTTTAGTTGTTTGCCGGCCCCTGTCCTTAAGTGAATATCTTTTTAGGAGCAATTAAAAAACAAACATTTATTCTCGACCTTTTAGAAGCAAAATGCAATGGGCATTAAGGCTGATTGCGTTGAGTTCAAAATACAGTAATGATGTCTATATCGAACTCAGAGGCGCCTTATGACGGTAGATACTCCACCTGAGGATTTGTGAGAAGCAGACTGACGTCTGGCTCCTGCTCCAACAGTCTCAATTGAAAAGTGGGCTTTCGTCTGAAGCGACAAGGATCAATGATTTAGGTGCGTCAATTCAGTCGACACTCTTACTGCATCGTTTAGGTGCCCTTAAAGGAGATCAAGCCCTACAACTAGCAAACTGGCCCCAGGTGCTGCTCGCCAAAAGCTTCCAAC
>QCPN01000003.1:0-58151 GCA_003209775.1 Prochlorococcus sp. AG-436-O09
CTTTGAAGCAGGGTTAGGATGGCTAGTTCATTTAGAAGAACCAGGAGATTTCATTGGAAAAAATGCTTTAATCTTGCAAAATCAAAAAGGTATCCACCAAAAGCTAGTAGCGATAAAGCTTGACGAAAAAGCAATCCCTAGAAAAGGTTATCCAATAATGTTGCATGATAAATTTATTGGTCAAATTACCAGTGGAAGCTGGTCACCAACTCTAAATCAAGGTATTGCTCTTGCTTACCTCCCAATAGGAGCAGCAAAAGAAGGTACAAAACTATGGGTTAAAGTTCGAGAAAAATTGCATCCTGCGACAGTAGTAAGAAAACCCTTTTATCGCAGAGTTTCCTGACATAAAGACGATCTTTACGAACCTCTATACATTCATTGTGGGAAACTCATTCTATATACACGAATCCTAACCATGCGCAGCAACTACTGTGGAGAACTGCGCACAGAGCACATTAACTCCAACGTCCAACTCTGTGGATGGGTGGATCGATGTCGAGATCATGGTGGTGTGATCTTCATCGATCTCAGAGATCGCACTGGATCAATTCAAATTACAGTCGATCCAGATCAAGGATCACGCTTATTTACCATTGCGGAGAGTCTTCGAAATGAAACTGTTTTGCAAATTACTGGAACAGTAAGATCTCGCCCACCTGAATCAATCAATGAAAAACTTAAAACTGGTGAAATAGAAGTCTTAGCAAATGATTTAAAAGTTCTTAATGAAGTGCAAGGCACCTTGCCCTTCAATGTATCAATCCACAACGAAGAACAAGTTAAAGAAGAGCTCAGACTCCGTCATCGTTATTTAGACCTAAGACGAGAACGAATGAAGAGTAACCTTCATTTACGTCATAGAGTAATTAAAACAGTACGGAATTTTCTAGAAAGCAAAGAATTTCTAGAAGTAGAAACACCGATTTTGAATCGTTCCACTCCTGAAGGAGCAAGGGATTATCTAGTTCCTTCTAGGGTATGTGAAGGAGATTGGTTTGCATTACCTCAATCACCCCAACTCTTCAAACAATTATTAATGGTTGGTGGAATAGAACGTTATTACCAAATAGCCAAATGTTTTCGAGACGAAGATTTGCGAGCCGATAGGCAACCAGAATTTACGCAACTTGATTTAGAAATGAGCTTCATAACCCAAGACGAAATTCTTGCTATCAATGAGAATTTAATCGCCAGCATATGGAAAGAAGTTAAAGGTATCAACCTTCAACTTCCCTTTCCAAAGTTGACATGGCACGAAGCAATGGAACGTTTTGGCACTGATAGGCCCGACACTAGATATGGAATGGAACTAACTAATTTAAATGAAATTCTTCAGGGAATTGGCTTCAAAGTCTTCTCCGAAGCAATCGCCTCAGGCGGATCTGTAAAATGTATAAATGTTAAAGGGGGCAATACATCAATAAGTAATGTAAGAATCAAGCCAGGCGGAGATGTGTTTAGTGAGGCTGAAACAGCTGGTGCCAAAGGACTGGCTTTCATCAGAGTCCGTGAAAATCAAAATATTGATTCTATTGGTGCAATAAAAGATAACCTCAATGAAGCAAAAAGAGTAGAACTACTCGAAAAGACCAACGCAAGTGAAGGCGATCTACTGCTTTTTGCTGCAGGGGATACACCAACAGTCAATAAAACCCTTGATAAAGTGCGTCAATACCTTGCAAAAGAATTGAATCTAATCCCATTGGAGAAGAAAAAAGACAAATGGGATTTTCTATGGGTAATTGATTTCCCCATGTTTGAACCAAATATTGACGAAAATCGCCTTGAAGCTCTTCATCACCCTTTCTGCGCTCCAAATAGTGCCGACCTTGGAGAAGAAAAAAGTGAATGGAGATCAAGACTACCCGAAGCTCGTGCGCAAGCATACGACTTAATATTAAATGGTCTAGAACTTGGTGGCGGATCATTACGCATTCATCAACCAGAGCTACAGATGAAAGTTTTGGAAACTATTGGACTTCCCGCTAATGAAGCAAAGGAACAATTTGGATTCCTTCTAGAAGCTCTTGAAATGGGCGCTCCTCCCCACGGAGGAATTGCATTTGGCCTAGATAGAATTGTAATGCTATTAGCTGGCGAAGAATCTATTAGAGATACAATTGCATTCCCAAAAACACAGCAAGCAAGATGCTTGATGACCAAAGCTCCTGCAAAAGTATCTACAGCACAATTAGAAGAGCTAAATATAACAAGTACTCTGCCTGTTGCTGAGGATGAATAATTAAAGGCTCTCTCAAAATCTAAAATAATCAATAACATTTCTCGAAAAACTATTTAATTTTGTTGGCCTTGATCAAGATCGGGTTAACTTAAAGCATACAAAGAAACTAAATGGCTAAATTTGTTTTCGTCACCGGAGGGGTTGTATCCAGTATCGGTAAAGGGATTGTTGCTGCGAGTCTTGGACGATTACTTAAGTCAAGAGGGTACAGCGTATCAATTTTAAAATTAGATCCATATTTGAATGTTGACCCTGGAACAATGAGTCCTTTTCAACATGGTGAAGTCTTTGTGACTGAAGATGGTGCCGAGACTGATTTAGACCTAGGCCATTACGAACGTTTTACAGATACAGCAATGTCACGTCTTAACAGTGTCACAACAGGTTCTATCTATCAATCAGTAATTAACAGAGAAAGGCGCGGAGATTATGAAGGGAGAACCGTACAAGTCATTCCTCATATCACAAAAGAAATTCGAGAGCGCATAAAACGTGTTGCTGCAAATAGTCATGCTGATATTGTAATCACCGAAATTGGTGGAACTGTTGGAGACATTGAATCGCTCCCATTTCTAGAAGCAATTCGTGAATTTAAAAGTGATGTCGAACAAACTGATATTGCATATATTCATGTAACTCTTTTACCATTCATCAATACATCAGGTGAAATCAAAACTAAGCCAACACAACATTCTGTCAAAGAATTACGTTCCATTGGCATTCAACCAGATGTATTAGTTTGTAGAAGTGATAGAGCCATTAATGCTGAATTAAAAAGTAAAATCAGTGGATTTTGTGGTGTAAATAATAATGCAGTAATTCCAGCTTTAGATGCTGACAGTATTTATTCAGTCCCTCTCTCCTTAAAAGAAGAAGGCCTCTGTCGCGAAATTCTACGCATACTAGACTTAACTGATCATGAATGTGATCTAGATGAATGGAAAACATTAGTTCATCAATTAAGAAATCCGGGACCATCCGTTAAAGTTGCTCTAGTAGGGAAATATATACAATTAAATGATGCCTACTTATCTGTAGTCGAAGCTTTAAGACATGCCTGTATAGCAAGCAATACATCTCTAGACATACAATGGGTATCTGCTGAACAAATTGAATCAGACGGACCAGAAACTCTATTGAAGGGAATAGACGCAATAGTAGTACCAGGAGGTTTTGGTAATAGAGGAGTGAATGGAAAAATTGCTGCAATCAAATGGGCGAGGGAACAAAGAATTCCATTCCTCGGCCTATGCCTAGGAATGCAATGTGCCGTCATTGAATGGGCAAGAAATGTAGCTGGCCTTGTTGATGCAACAAGCTCCGAATTAAACACACAGACAAGTCACCCTGTAATTCATTTACTGCCAGAGCAACAAGATGTAATGGACCTAGGAGGAACAATGAGGCTAGGCGTATACCCATGCAGACTGATACCAAACACTATGGGACAGAAGCTCTATGGTGAAGAAGTGGTTTATGAACGTCATCGACATCGTTATGAATTTAACAACTCGTATAGAAATCTCTTCCTAGAATCTGGATACACTATTAGTGGGACCTCACCAGATGGTCGATTAGTTGAACTAATTGAATTGAAAACACATCCATTTTTCACCGCATGTCAATACCACCCAGAATTTTTATCTAGACCTGGAAAACCTCATCCATTATTTGCAGGCCTAATTAAGGCAGCTCACTTGCGTTTACCTGCAACGCCACAGGAGGCATTCAACAATTCAAATAATATTTTAAAAGGTCTAAGTCAAGAAACATGAACTCTACCCTTCCAATTGTTGAGACATTTCATTCTCTACAAGCTGAAGGTTTACATTTTGGTATTAGTGCTTTTTTCATCAGACTTGGTGGATGCAAAGTAGGTTGTCCTTGGTGTGATACTAAAGAATCATGGCCGATGAAAGGCCATCAAAAAGAAAGCATCTTCAATATTGCCCAAAAAGCCACAGAAGCACAATCAAAGGGTGCTTCAATAATCGTCATTACTGGAGGAGAGCCATTACATCACAACTTAACGTCGCTATGTAATGCGATTAATACATCAACAATGAATCAAAATCACAAAAATCTTCCTATCCATCTAGAGACAAGTGGAGTCGATGATATTTCTGGAACAATTAGCTGGATCACACTTTCACCAAAGCGCCATGCTCCACCACAAGCATCAGTACTGCAGAAGTGTGATGAAATAAAAGTAGTCATACATAAAAAAGAAGATTTAATCTTTGCAGAGAATATTGCAAAAGAAGCCATTCAAGAAAGAAAAGCTTGTTCCCACACAGGAGGGGAAGCCATACAACCATATTTGTTTCTTCAACCAGGATGGGAAAGTATAGAAGGAAGACATCTAAGCATTGAATATATAAAAGGACATCCAGAATGGAGACTCAGTTTACAAACCCACAAATGGTTAGGGATACTTTAAAAAACAAAGAATATTAACTATAGTGATCTGTTATTAAAACTTGTTGAAGAGCTTAATAAATGTCCTCTACTCAATCTCATACAACTATTGCACTCCTATCAGGAGGTCTGGATTCAGCAACGGCAGTTGGTCTTGCAATAGAAAAAGGTCAAAAAGTGATTGGACTATCATTTGATTATGGGCAGAGACACAAACGTGAATTGCAAGCTGCAAAAGCAATAGCAAGTCACTTTAATCTAAGTGAGCATCACATAATTAATATCAACCTATCAAAATGGGGAGGATCCTCACTAACAGATTTGGAGCAATCCGTGCATAGCAAAGGTGTCATTGCAGGCGTCATACCTAATACATATGTCCCAGGCAGAAACACGGTTTTTATTGCAATTGGGCTTAGTCTTGCAGAAGCAAAGCAAGCTAATCAACTAGTACTTGGCATCAATGCTATGGATTACTCAGGCTATCCGGATTGTAGACCTGATTACCTAGAAGAATTTCAGAAACTAGCAAATCTTGCAAATAAAGCTGGTAGAGAAGGGAATGGAATTCAATTATGGGCACCTCTAATTCAATGGAGCAAAGTCAAAATAGTGAAAGAAGCCATAAGGTTAGAAGTACCAATTAACCTCACATGGAGTTGTTATAATGGGAACAAACAAGCATGTGGGGTATGTGATAGTTGTCGTATCCGCGATGAAGCAATCCGCAAGGCAGGCTATACGAATAATCTAAAGAACTAATGAGCAAGCTATTACGAGAACTTTTTGAATGGGTCAACCCACTTGATGTTGCAAAGAGATTAATAGAGCTATTCGGCGAGCCTGGTCTGATTTGGTTAGACAGTGATGGAAGTGAAAATGGAAGGTGGGCAATCTTAGCTGCTGATCCAATAGAACAAATGACAAGTCGTGGTCTCCCAAACGATCCTGATGCATCTAACCCTTTTGAATTATTAAGAACAATTGAATCCGGGCACTGGTGTGGTTGGCTTAACTATGAAGCCGGAGCATGGGTCGAACCACAAGCATCTTGGAAAAAGGATTCAATGGCGACGATGTGGATGGCAAGACATGATCCCATTATAAGATTCGATTTACACAAACATAAGCTTTGGCTAGAAGGAACTCCTAGCAAGAGATTTGAAGACTTTTCCACAATACTAAAAGAGCTAAAATTATCCAAAACAAGATCTAACACATCACTGGACAAAACAAATAAATTTCCAGGAATAAAGAAAGATAAATGGAAATGGGTAACCAGTACCACACAATATGCACATTCCATTTCCACAATAAAGGAATACATTGCGAAAGGAGATATTTTTCAAGCTAATCTTTCGACATGTTGTACTACAGAAAAAGCTTCAGACCTTTTAGCAATTGATCTATTTCAAAAGCTTAGAACAGTTTGCCCTGCACCATTTGCTGGAATGTTGGTAGCCAATGGAGAGGCAAAAGGAGAAGCTGTAATCTCTACATCGCCCGAACGCTTTTTAAAAATGTCACCTAATAAGAGAATAGAAACTAGACCTATTAAAGGCACTAGACCTCGCCATAAGAATCCAGAGAAAGATTCTGCACTTGCGGCTGAACTTATAAGCAGCACTAAAGACAGAGCTGAAAATATTATGATTGTAGATTTACTAAGAAATGACCTTGGGAAAATATGCCAACCTGGGAGCATAGAGGTTACTCAATTAGTTGGATTAGAAACTTATGCCAAGGTGCATCATTTAACCTCTGTAATTAAAGGGGTACTAAAAACTAAAGCTACCTGGGTAGATCTGATTGAAGCTTGTTGGCCAGGAGGTTCAATTACTGGAGCTCCTAAAATCAGAGCTTGTAAACGTTTATACGAATTAGAACCAATTGCAAGAGGGCCGTATTCTGGCTCTTTCTTACATCTTGATTGGAATGGAGAATTTGATAGCAATATTTTAATTAGATCTCTATTGATAGAGCACTCAAAGCTACGAATACATGCAGGCTGTGGAATTGTTGCAGATTCTAATCCAACTAATGAAGCTGAAGAGTTATATTGGAAGTTAATGCCTCTCTTAGACGCATTAAAATGAAAGCAAAATCACTTCAAAAAATCAATTGGATAAATGGTTCCTGGATTAGCAACAATGAAGTCAAGCTATCAATCAATGATCGAGGAGTCACACTAGGTGATGGAATATTTGAAACTATTTTAATTTATCAAAACACACCTCAATTACTAGATGCACATCTCAATCGATGGAGACAAAGTGCCAAATCCTTAGGCATGGCATTGCCACCTCAAAAGGAATTTTTAGTGCCCTTAATAAACGAAGCAATCCAACGTATCTCTTTACCTAAAGGTAATGGATCTCTCCGTCTTAATTGGAGCAGAGGGTACAACACATATAGAGGAATCAATTTACCAACTGAGTCCATTCATACGTTCTGGCTAGAATTAAATGAGTATGAACCTTGCTTTCAGACACTAACAGCACTAATAAGTAGCCATGAGAAACGTAATGCAAATAGTTTAGTAAGCCAACATAAGACATTCAGCTACATTCAAGCTATACAAGCCCGTCACGAAGCACAGATTCACGGTTTTGATGAAGCATTATTATTAAGCACGAACAATGAAATATCTTGTGGAGCAACCTCAAACCTACTGGTCAAAAGAAAGAATATATGGTTAACACCTCGTTTAGAAAGTGGTTGTCTTCCTGGTGTAATGAGACAAAGAGGAATTGATACTGGCTCATTTTGTGAAGCAGAGATCAGGCCAGAGCCAAGGTCTGGAGATAATTGGGTATTAATTAATAGTTTAAGTTGTCACTCACTAGCAAAAGTCAATACAAACTTTCTAAAAACATATAAGGAAGTTGAATTACTATGGAAATCATTGCTAAATAGTGACAGTTAACAGTCAATCGGCATTGTTATAGCAGCTGGCGGTGGAGCACATTCTTCAATTTGAAAATCTACTGTTTCACCAATTATTATTATTGATGGTGAAACAAATTTATAGGTGTCAACAACTTGCACTAATTTCCCTAGTGAAGTTTTTAAGCAACGTTGGCCTATAACTGTTGCCTGCTGAATAACAGCAGCTGGGGTGTCAGATGAACGACCAGATGATAAAAGCTGATGAACAATATAAGAAAGATTATGTATTCCCATATAAATAACTAACGTATTCCTTGCTTGGACTAAAGCTTCCCAATTTACCCCTGGGCGACGCTTATCAATGCCCTCATGTCCAGTAACAAAAGTCACGGAGCTACCTGCTAGGCGATGAGTAAGCGGAATTCCAAAGTAAGCGGGAGCTGCAATGCCAGAGGTAATACCAGGAACAACTTGTACCGGAACACCATTCTTCTTTAAATAAGCTGCTTCTTCTCCACCTCGGCCAAAAACAAAAGGATCTCCACCTTTCAAGCGGACAACAATTTTATATTCCTGAACTAGTTCTAAAAGAAGAGCATTCGTTTTCAATTGTGGAGTTGAATGATGTCCACGTCTTTTACCAACAAAGATACACCTGCATTCGTCATTTACTAATTCCAGAATTTCATTAGGTACTAAGGCATCATAAACAAGAACATCACATTGACTAATAAGCTTATGCCCCTTTACAGTTAATAAATCTGGGTCTCCAGGACCGGCCCCTACTAAATAAACAACTCCTAGATGATCATCGTTCATAAAGAATACATCGGCAAGCCGAAAATTTTTAAAAGCTACTTAGCTTAACTTGGTAGGGAAAGAAGTCAAAGCATAATCCAGAAAGAATATGCTAAGGAACTACATTGATAATAGACACTTTTTAAATTTAATTTCATAAATATATTCAGGCACACAAAAATATTGTCATCTTAATTTTAAATATCATTTAATAAATAAAAGATTGAATCATTTACTTCCTAAGAATAATTTCACTTCATAATGCTTTTCAAAAATACGTGAGAGAAGGGCTCCCAATTAAAAATTAGAGTTACAGCCTTTTAAACATACGGTAACGGTCAAAACTAATACCTGCTATTTCTATTTTTTCTATGGATTTTTCTACCCAACCACGTCTTATCAATAAGGAATAGCTTAGCAAGCTTGCTTCAGTAGATAATAGTTTAATACCTTCCTCAGCACAATCAAACTCAATACGTTCTAAAAGCATATTTGCAAAACCTTTTCTACTCGAGCGACCACGACAATAAAGTAATGCCAAACGGTCCAATGGATATCGTAAAGCAAATGCTTCTATCTTATTATTTTTGAGCAAGGCCCAACCTCTTCCCTCGTCAAATGGTCTTTCAAAGAAACTAGGAAAATTGGCTAATGCTGCCCACGCTTCTATCTGACTACTATTATAAAAGGAAGGAGCTTGAGATTCAATAGAGTCAACATAGACGTCTCTAAGATCAGAGTTATCTTCTCTCTTAATTAACCTGAGCTGAACACTAGAATCAAATTGATCAAGTTCTAGCTGACTCAATTCACAAATTTTCTAAGATCATCCAAGCATTATGCATGATTTCGTTCAACAAAGATCAAAGGGTTCAACATTATTAAGTGCTTTTATTACATTATTAAATGATCGCCTAGGTGAGACGATTGTTTTCCCTTTGCTGCCATTTCTCTTAGAGCGATTTACAAATAGTGGTAGCACTCTTGGCCTATTGGCAGGAACATACGCGATATCACAATTTACAGTTGCACCACTAATTGGAGCACTGAGTGATCGATTTGGGAGAAAGCCAGTAATTATAATTTGTGTAATTGGTTCAGTAATAGGCCTCTCACTATTTGCACTAACAATTAGCATAAACTGGCAATCTATTCTTCCTAGTGCCTTTATCGGTGTTCCTCTAGTCTTTTTATTTTTAGCACGGGTAATTGATGGGATAAGTGGAGGTACAGCGGCAACTGCTACAGCAATATTGGCAGATATATCTACTCCTGAGAATCGTGCAAAAACATTTGGACTAATAGGAGTTGCTTTTGGATTAGGCTTCTTGCTAGGACCTGGCTTAGGAACCTCATTAGCTAAACTCAGTCTTACCTTACCTGTCTGGGTTGCAACAGGTTTTGCGATTTTAAATCTAATTCTAGTAACTTGGTTCTTACCCGAAACACATCCAATATCAAAACGAAGTAAATTACCTAAGAAAAGAGAATTAAACCCAATTACGCAATTAAGAATAGTTTTTCAAAATCGTTCTTTAAGACCATTATGTTTCGCGTTCTTCTTATTTTTTATGGCTTTCAATGGCTTTACTGCGATACTAGTCCTTTATCTCAAACAAGCATTTGATTGGAGTCCAGAACTAGCAAGTTTAACCTTTGTAGTTGTAGGTGTAGTAGCAATGATTATTCAAGGAGGTTTAATTGGTCCACTAGTTAATCGTTTTGGGGAATTAAAATTAACTTTGGCTGGAATAGGCTTTGTAATAGTTGGGTGCTTACTTTTACCAAGCGCTAATATGGATAATGCAATCCCTACAGTGTTTAGTGCAGTAGCAATACTTGCTCTAGGTACTGGACTAGTAACTCCTTGTTTAAGAGCACTAGTTTCTAAGCGATTGAATACTAACAATCAAGGAGCTATATTAGGGAGCCTTCAGGGATTACAAAGTTTGGGTACATTTATAGGTGCTGCACTGTCGGGATTTTCGTATGATTTTTTAGGAAATAAAAGTCCTTTCTTTGGAACAACTGCTTTACTTGCAATTGTGATTACTTTGATTTCAAGTAATAATCTAGGGGTAAATCGAAACCCTTCTAATTGCTAGTAAGCTATAAATTAAAAATCCCCTCAAAAAACTACTTGTTAAATTAATGTCTAATGTCTAAGAAAAGCCAACAAGTTAAAAACTATATCAATAGAGAGTTAAGCTGGATTGATTTTAATAATCGTGTTCTAGAAAAAGCAACTGATTCAAGGACTCCACTATTAGAACAAGCAAAATTCACAGCAATTTTTAGTAATAATTTAGATGAATTCTTTATGGTAAGAGTAGCTTCATTAAAGTCACAAGTTGAAGCAAAGATCACAAAGAAGAGTGAAGATAATAGAACTGCTAAGCAACAACTTATAAAAATCAGAGAAAAGCTTCTGCCATCTTTACAAAAACAACAAAATCACTATATCCATCACTTGCAAAAAAACCTCGAAGAAGAAAGCATCTTTTTAACAAGTTACCAAAAGTTATCAACTAAGGAAAGAACATGGGCAGATAACTACTTCAAAACAGCTATTTTTCCGGTACTTACTCCATTAGCAGTCGACCCAGCTCACCCCTTCCCATTCGTTAGCAACCTTAGTTTAAATATTGCAGCATTAATTCGAGATCCTGATACAGGCAAGCAACTGTTTTCAAGAATCAAAGTGCCACAAAAAACAATGGCCAGATTTATTTCTATTCCAAATGATTTAGGAGAACAAAGTCCGCCATTTACCTATAAGGCAATACCAATTGAGGAAATAGTCGCAAACAATCTTCAAATATTATTCCCAGGAATGAAAATTGACGAATATTCTTTCTTTCGAGTGACAAGAGATGCCGATCTAGAACTTCGTGATCTTGAAGCTGATGACTTAATGATCGCTCTAGAGCAAGGGTTAAGAAAAAGAAGAATGGGCGGAGAGATAGTCAGATTAGAAGTATGTAGAAACATCTCAACAATAATCCTTGACTTACTAATGAGTGGAATGGGGGTCAAAGAGGATGATCTTTATTACATTGACGGAATTCTAGGCCTTGATGAACTTTTTGAATTAATGAATATTGAAAATCAGCGACTATTTTACCCTCAACAAACGGGAACGACTCATATATCGCTCCAAAGTAGTCAATCCAGCTTATTAGAAGATGAATCAATCAAAAAAGAAAAATTCAAAAGTATATTCTCAATCATCAGAAGACAAGATATATTACTTCATCATCCATATAATCTTTTTTCAAGCTCAATTGAAGAATTTATTAATCAATCTGCAGATGATCCATTAGTAATGGGAATCAAGATGACTCTTTATAGAGTCTCTAGAAACTCTCCGATTATCAGCGCATTAATCCGAGCAGCACACAATGGAAAACAAGTAATGGCACTTGTAGAGCTGAAGGCTCGATTTGATGAGGATAATAATATCCAATGGGCAAAACAACTGGAGAAATCAGGGGTGCATGTTGTTTATGGGGTCATAGGGCTGAAGACCCATACAAAAATTGCATTAGTAATACGTAAAGAGAAAGAAAGATTACGTAGTTACTTTCATATTGGGACAGGGAATTACAACTCAAAAACATCAACACAATACACAGACCTTGGACTATTGTCTGTGCAACCAGAACTAGGGGAAGATCTAGTAGAACTGTTTAATTACTTAACAGGCTTCTCAAAACAGCAAAGCTTCCGCAAATTATTAGTTGCTCCTGTAACTCTTAGAGAAGGAATGGAAAAACTCATACATAACGAAATAACCAATGCCAAAAATGGTAAGAAATCACTAATTAAAGCAAAAATGAATTCATTAGTAGATCCAACTCTTATTAATCTACTTTATGAGGCATCACAAGCTGGGGTACAAATCAAACTTATTGTTCGAGGCATGTGTTGCTTATATCCTGGGAAAGAAGGTCTCAGTGAAAATATTCAAGTGGTTAGTATCATTGGTAGGTATCTAGAGCATTCAAGAATTTTCTGGTTTTATAATAATAATGATCCACAGGTTTTTCTTGGAAGTGCAGATTGGATGAGAAGAAATCTAGATCGAAGAGTTGAAGCAGTGACCCCTATCGAAGAAGAGGCATTAAAAATACAACTTGAAAATATTTTAGAAGTTTACTTTCAAGACAATGTTGATGCTTGGAAAATGGAAAGTAATGGAGAGTTTATTCAAAAAATCACTAAAAGAGAAAAAAGATGCGCACAAGTAGAATTAATGAATTAAACCGATTAATGAAGCAATTCAATCCACCTGTTCAAAAAGCAAAAACATAAGTCTTAATACCTAAAGAAGTGACTTATAAAACACTTTTGACTTAATCTAAACAAAACATTTTATTTAATTCACAGTTATTTTCCATAAGAGTGCTAAGTTCATTCTAAATATAAATATAGGAGGCCAGGGTGATGGGGATCCCTCTGGAATCTGTAAAAGGTGATTCTGTATCACCATCAGAAAAACTAGTATTGCCAAAAACTCCGAAAGGACAAAGGCAAAAAAATTCCAATAGTGGCTCTTCTACAAGGGGTAGGCCATCAGGTCGGATTGGAACAGACTCGATAGGTTTTTACCTGAGCAGTATAGGAAGGGTCCCTTTGCTGACTCCCGCAGAAGAAATAGAGCTTGCCCATCATGTACAAAAAATGAAGGGCTTATTAGACATTCCAAAAGAGAAAGTCACTCCACGAGAGCGTCATCAAATGAGAATGGGTAAGCGGGCAAGAGATCGAATGATGGCAGCTAATCTACGCCTTGTCGTCAGTGTCGCTAAAAAGTATCAAAATCAAGGATTGGAGCTTCTTGATCTAGTGCAAGAAGGAGCTATTGGTTTAGAAAGAGCCGTTGATAAATTTGACCCTGCCATGGGTTACAAATTCTCCACATATGCTTACTGGTGGATCAGACAAGGCATGACTAGAGCAATAGACAATAGTGCTCGTACTATTAGACTTCCAATCCATATAAGCGAAAAACTTTCGAAAATGCGTCGCATTTCTCGTGAATTATCTCATCGTTTAGGAAGACAGCCAAGCAGAGTAGAGCTTGCTGATGAATTAGGAATGGAACCTAAAGATCTAGAAGACCTAATGGCACAAAGTGCACCTTGTGCCTCTCTAGATTCTCATGCTCGCGGTGAAGAAGATCGAAGCACCTTAGGAGAACTAATACCTGACCCAAATTATGACGAGCCCATGGAAGGAATGGACAGAAATATGCAAAAAGAACATTTAAGTGGTTGGCTCTCTCAACTGAATGAAAGAGAACAGAAAATTATGAGATTAAGGTTTGGACTAGATGGTGAAGAGCCCTTAACACTCGCAGAGATTGGTAGGCAAATTAATGTATCTCGGGAAAGAGTAAGACAACTGGAATCTAAGGCAATTTTAAAACTTAGAGGAATGACAGCTCATCAAGAAGCTGCTTAGAGCGTAATTTGATTAACGCCTATTCCCTGCTGGTTATTCTTGGATGGTTATGCTTCATACTATCCACGAGTTTGCTATGTGGTAAATTCTTTCCAGATGAAAAGGAATTAAGTCGTAAGGTTGTTCATATAGGAACTGGTCCGATAATACCAATAGCATACTGGCTAAATGTATCTAAAGATTTAGCGTTAATAGTAGCTTGCATGATTACAGCTGCTCTAATCATCAATTATCGTCTGAGATTAATAAAATCTATTGAGAACGTAGATCGTAAAAGTTTTGGAACTATTGCATATGGAATAAGCATTACTTCATTAATTTTTTTATTCTGGTCAAACAACCCTTCTGCAGCAACTGCAGGGGTACTCGTTATGGCTTTTGGAGATGGTTTAGCAGGTTTAATAGGACGGAATATTGATTCAAGTCAATGGATTATCTTAGGTCAAAAAAAATCTCTTATCGGAACTTTGTCGATGTACCTTGTAACAGCATTAATTCTATCGAGCATCAGTCATGTAACAGGTCTAAATTTCGAAATTGTAGATATACTTATCATTTCCTCTTTAGCAACAATACTAGAACAGCTCAGCCCATTAGGAGTAGACAATATTACAGTTCCAATAGGAGTAGCTCTGAGTTGGCAATGGCTATTGCTTCACTAATTCTTTAAAGCAATTACACTTGCAAGTTCCTCCAAAAGACTCTCTGTAGTACCTATATCTATACATGCATCAGTGACACTTTGACCATAAGTCAAAGTAGACAAGTCATTCGGTATTTTCTGATTTCCTTCAATCAGATGACTCTCTAGCATTACTCCCATAACGCTAGAAGAGCCATTTTTAATTTGATCAGCGACCTCTCTCAATACATCAGATTGTCTCCGGAAATCCTTATTAGAATTCCCATGACTACAATCAATCATGACTTTGTCTATCGATCCAGAATTCGAAAGCTCTTGCACAACTTTAGATACTGATTCACAGTCATAATTAGTGCCAGAATTGCCGCCTCTCAAAACAAGATGGCCATCAGGATTTCCTGTGGTGCTGATAATAGAAGCACATCCATCATGATTAATACCAAGAAAATGATGTGGTTTAGAGGCTGCTTTCATTGCATTAATAGCAATATTGATAGTTCCATCTGTTCCATTTTTATAGCCAATTGGCATAGATAATCCAGATGCCATTTCTCTATGCGTCTGACTTTCGGTAGTCCTTGCACCAATTGCAGTCCAACTAATTAAATCAGCAATATATTGAGGAACAACTGGATCTAATAACTCAGTTGCAGTTGGCATTCCTAAATGAGCAAGATCTAAAAGTAAAGACCTGGAACGTCTCAAACCAGTATTAATATCATAAGAACCATCCAAATGAGGATCATTTATCAATCCTTTCCAGCCTGTAGTCGTTCGCGGTTTTTCAAAATATACTCTCATTACTATCTCAAGTTGTCCAGAAAAACGCTCTCTTAATGGTTTAAGTCGATTGGCATAATCTTTTGCAGAGTCAACATCATGCACTGAACAAGGACCTACAATTACAAGTAGTCGCGAATCAGTTCCATTAAGAATCGATTTTATTCTGCTACGTGTTTGTGAAACTATCTCAGCTGACAAAGTATCTAAAGGTAGATCTCGGTGCAGAGAGACAGGAGGCAGTAAAGGCCTTGTTTCTACAACATGAAGATCTGCAGTTTGATCCGTTACTCCAAATTCTGTTGAAAAACTCATCAATCCTCCCTGATTCCTATAAATGGCACGGAAATAAAGAATAAATGCATTAGGTATTTGGATTTCTGCATCTATCTACACTAAAAATTAGATTAATGAAACCAGAATAAGTTAAATCTAGTCTATGCAAGATACTGGAGTGTAAAAATGCTAAAAAATTATCATGAACTTGCTGCAGCAAGAGAATCTCAAGGTATTCCTCCTTTACCCTTAAATGAGCAACAAACTCATGAGCTAACGCTCTTACTCGAAAAACCTCCTGAAAAAAGCAATAGAAATTTTCTATTAGATTTACTAAAAAATCGAATCCCTCCAGGAGTTGACCAAGCATCTTATGTAAAAGCAACTTGGCTAAGCGCTATTGCCCAAGAAAAAGTCCTGAGTCCTTGTGTGAATCCAAATGAAGCAACACGGCTTTTAGGAACAATGATGGGTGGCTACAATGTTGCAGCACTAATTGAATTACTAAAAAATCAAAATGACGAGATCGCAACTATTGCAGCGAATGGACTGAGCAATACATTATTAATCTATGACGCGTTAAATGACATCATAGAACTCGCAGACACTAATATTTATGCGAAACAAATTATTGAAAGTTGGGCAAAGGCTGAATGGTTCACAAATAAACCAAAATTACCAAACGCAATAACATTAACCGTTTTCAAAGTTTCTGGGGAAACCAATACAGATGATCTTTCCCCTGCTACTCATGCAACTACTAGGCCCGACATTCCACTTCATGCACTTGCAATGCTTGAGACAAGGGAACCTAACGGGTTGAAAACACTCGAGGCCCTAAAGCAAAAGCAATACCCTATTGCATATGTAGGGGATGTTGTTGGTACAGGCAGTTCACGAAAATCAGCTATTAACTCTGTACTTTGGCACATTGGTGAGGATATTCCTTATGTTCCAAATAAACGGTCTGGAGGTGTAATTCTCGGAGGTAAAATTGCACCTATATTTTTTAATACGGCTGAAGATTCAGGATCCTTACCTATTGAGTGTGATGTGAGCAAGCTCAAAACTGGCGATATAATTACAATTCATCCTTATGAAGGAACAATTACAAAAAAAGAAACGGAAAGCAATGCTAAGACAGTTTTATCAACCTTTGAATTGAAGCCATCTACAATTTTAGATGAA
The DNA here is from genome assembly GCA_003209775.1 of Prochlorococcus sp. AG-436-O09. Lineage (GTDB taxonomy): Bacteria > Cyanobacteriota > Cyanobacteriia > PCC-6307 > Cyanobiaceae > Prochlorococcus_E. The sequence goes on from QCPN01000003.1 coordinate 16,704, forward strand.
GTCCAAGCAGGCGGACGTATACCATTAATGATAGGAAGAGCCTTAACTGACAAAGTTAGAGAAAAGCTAAATTTAAAACCTTCAACAATTTTCATTCGCCCAGGAAAGGCAAAGGCTAAATCTCATGGATATACACAAGCACAAAAAATTGTCGGAAAAGCTTGTGGTTTAGATGGTATTCAACCAGGAATAAGTTGCGAGCCGGTTATGACAACTGTTGGAAGCCAAGATACAACTGGGCCAATGACTAGAGATGAAATGAAAGAACTTGCATGCCTAGGTTTCTCAGCAGACTTAGTGATGCAAAGTTTTTGCCATACTGCTGCTTACCCAAAACCAATAGATATTGAAACTCAAGAAACGCTACCTGATTTCTTTGCAGAGCGAGGAGGGGTAGCATTAAGACCAGGTGATGGAATAATTCATAGCTGGCTCAACAGAATGCTCCTACCAGATACAGTCGGTACAGGAGGAGACAGCCATACAAGGTTCCCCCTTGGAATATCATTTCCTGGTGGCTCAGGTGTAGTTGCATTTGCCGCTGCTATTGGTGCAATGCCACTAGACATGCCTGAATCAGTATTGGTTCGCTTCAAAGGCTCGCTACAACAAGGAATTACTTTAAGAGATGTTGTAAATGCAATTCCTCTAATAGCCATTGAAAAAAAATTATTAACTATTTCAAAAGAAAATAAAGTCAATATCTTCAATGGAAAAATTTTGGAAATCGAAGGATTGCCAGATCTCAAACTTGAACAGGCATTCGAATTAACTGATGCAAGTGCAGAGCGATCATGCGCTGGTTGCACAATTCAACTCTCAGAAAAAACAATTGCAGAATACCTACAAAGCAATATATCGCTTTTAAAAAATATGATTGCACGAGGGTATAAAGATCCGCGCACTTTAGGAAGACGTATTCAAGCAATGGAAAAATGGTTACAAAAGCCATACGTCTTAAAAGCAGATTCTGATGCAAACTACTCATCAATCATTGAAATTGATCTAGATCAATTAGAAGAACCAGTCATTGCTTGCCCTAATGACCCGGACAACGTAAAGCACCTAAGCAAAGAAGCTGGCACTCCAATTCAAGAAGTATTTATTGGCTCATGTATGACCAATATTGGACATTATCGAGCAGCAGCGAAGATCCTCGAAAACTCAGGGAAAGCACAGGCAAAACTCTGGGTCTGTCCTCCAACTCGTATGGATGAAGAAATGCTAAAAAAAGAAGGCTATTACAAAATTTTTGAAGACGCTGGTTCCAGGTTAGAAATGCCTGGCTGTTCTCTCTGTATGGGGAATCAAGCTCGAGTAGAAGATAATGCAACAGTCTTCTCTACAAGTACAAGGAACTTCAATAATCGTCTAGGTAAGGGAGCTCAAGTATATTTAGGCAGCGCAGAATTAGCAGCTGTGTGTGCTTTGCTAGGTCGAATTCCAACCATAGAAGAATATCAAAAGATCGCTTTCGAGAAAATTAATCCTTTATCAGATTCACTCTATAAATATTTAAATTTTAATGAGATAGATGGCTTTGAAAAAAATGGACAAATTATTAGTAATGAAGCTCAAAAAGAATTCCTAAATGTTTCTTGATGAGATATTTGAATGACATAAGCCTCACAAGGCACCCAATAACCTCAGGACATAGTATTCGTAAGTTACTACATCAACGATGGTTTGTTGTTGTTTTAGCGTTAATATTGACAGGGCTAGGCGCTGCTTTAACTAGTGTACTTTTTAAGTCAGGAATTCATACACTAGATAGTTGGAGATTAGAGTTACTAACAATACTACCTGCATGGTTTATTTTGCCTCTATTAGGTGGTATAGGGGGATTAATATCAGCAACAATAATTTCGAAATTCGCACCAGCTGCAGGAGGTTCGGGTGTTACCCAAATCATCAACTATCTACGTCATAAAGAAGTTCCAATGGGACTGAACGTTGGAATAGGTAAATTAGTTGCAGGGATTATAGCTATAGGAAGTGGATTCCCACTCGGCCCAGAAGGTCCAGCCGTCCAAATGGGAGGATCAGTTGCATGGAAAATGGCGCAATGGTTAAAAGCTCCCGTAGCCTTTAGACGTGTAATTGTGGCAGCAGGGAGTGGAGCAGGAATTGCAGCAGTATTCAGTGCACCTATTGGAGGATTCATCTATGCCATTGAAGAATTACTCAATTCATCAAGACCTGTCATTCTGTTACTAGTAATAGTGACAACATTCTGGGCAGACACATGGGCAAACATACTCCAAGGTCAAGGCTTTGATCTGGATATTGATTTTCCAGTTACGATAAATCTACTGCCGATTGATTTCGCTTATTTAATATTTTTAGGGATAGTAGTTGGTCTTTTAGCTCAACTTTATTCTCAATATGTTTTATTTATGCAACGTCTAGGAAATGATTGGTTTAAGCAAAGACTTGTTTTACGTATGACTATTAGTGGAATAATACTAGGCAGCATTTTTTCATTCTTACCAAGTGAATTTCATCACGTAGGAGAACTCAAAAAATTAATTGTCTTAGGAGATGGCAATATTGGATTGGCCATTGGAACCTTTGTTGTTCTTTTCTTTACCACAGGACTAGCAGCAGCGTCAGGTGCTCCTGGAGGGCTCTTCTTCCCCATGCTCATTCTTGGAGGATGCATAGGTTCAGCTTGTGGAACTTGGGTAGAAATGCTAACAGGTCATTTCCCTACGACCTATACTCTTGCGGGAATGGGTGCATTTGTTGCTGCATGTACACGAACACCTATCTCAGCAATGTTTCTTGCATTTGCTCCAACTAAAAATTTATTAATCCTAAAACCTATTTTGTTTGCGTGTATTGCAAGCTTTTTAATTGCACGCTTGTTTAATGCCAAATCAATATACGAAAGACAAATTGAGCTTGAAAATGAGGAAGAAGATAAAGATCCAGGGTCTAAATCATTAGCTACTACTCCTTAAAAAACTGAACCAAGAAACTCTTCTATTTAAACCCAGTATTCCTAAGTCAAACGCACTTAGGATGGTTTTAGCTTTCCCTAATACCTATTCAGTAGGAATAACAAGTCTGGGCTTTCAAATTATTTGGGCAACCCTTGCACAAAGAACAGATGTCGATGTTAGAAGATTATTTACTGACCAAAACGATAAACTTCATAGAAGAATTGATCTATTTGGAATTTCTCTCAGTTGGGAATTAGATGGTCCAGTTCTACTAGATCTTTTAGAAAACAATAAGATTCCGATTTGGAGCCATAAACGATCTGAAAAAGACCCCATTGTCTTTGGTGGCGGACAGGTACTGACTGCCAACCCAGAACCTTTCGCACCATTTCTAGATGTCATCTTATTAGGGGATGGGGAAAACTTATTGCCAGCATTTATTGACAAGCTTCATGAACTTCAAGGAATATCACGTGATGAAAAATTAAAAATACTTTCTAAAATTGCAGGGATTTATGTCCCTGCATTCTATGAGCCTCAGTACAACTCGAACAAAGAGTTAATAGCAACTAAAGCTATTGACTCAGACATTCCAAAGCAAATTACTAAGCAGACATGGAAACAAAATACTCTTAGTCACTCCACAGTCATTACTCCAGAATCAGCGTGGCCTGGAATACATATGGTAGAAGTAGTTCGGAGCTGTCCGGAACTATGTCGCTTCTGTTTAGCAAGTTACCTAAATCTACCTTTTCGCAATTCATCTCTTGATGCTGGACTGATTCCAGCTATAGAAAAAGGATTCGCCGTTACCAAAAGAATTGGTTTACTAGGAGCATCCATAACACAACATCCAGAGTTTGATGAATTATTGACTTGGCTTGATCAAGATAGCTTTGAGGACATGAGATTAAGCCTCAGTTCTGTTCGAGCAACAACGGTAAATAAAAAAATGACCCGTCTACTTTCTCGTCGAAATTGTAAATCAATCACAATTGCTATTGAAAGTGGTAGTCAAAAGATCAGGGACTTAGTCAACAAAAAGCTAAATGAAGAAGAAATATATTCTGCTGCTAGATACGCACATGAAGGTGGGCTATCTAGGCTGAAACTATATGGGATGGTTGGTTTACCAACAGAAACCGAAGAAGACATTGAAATAACTTCGGATCTATTACTAAAAATAAAAAGAAAAAGCCCTAGTCTTAAACTTTCATTCGGAGTAAGCACATTTGTTCCTAAAGCTCATACACCTTTTCAATGGTTTGGAGTAAGAACTGAAGCCAAGAAAAGACTAAAAAAACTTGGAAAAAGATTAAAGCCACACGGTATAGAAGTAAGGCCTGAAAGCTATGGATGGAGTATTATTCAAGCTCTTATTTCTCGAAGCGATAGGCGATTAGCTCCAGTTATCGAATTAGTAAGAGGATCACAAAATACTTTAGGAGGCTGGAAAAAAGCGTACAAAATAATTCAAGAAAAAGATGCCTACTCCTCTACGAATTCACAACTTCCTGACTGGGAGGAAATAGTCCATAACCAGTGGGAGCATGATCGTATTTTACCTTGGATGCACCTCAATGGACCACTAAAAGTAGAACAACTAATCAAACATCAAAAAACGCTTTGAATTACTAGTTAAAATCATGCAACGCAATCCAGCCAAAAATATCCATCCAACAAAATTAATCCTGCTATCAAACATAGGTATGTCCGAAGCATGGAGAAATACAAGTATAAAAGTTGATGCCCACCACGCTCTATCAAAGACATTCGACCTATGAGCAGTCTGTATGCCAAAACACTTTTTATAAGAGAGAATTAAAAGTAATAAAACAGTGCTTACTAATAAAACTGCAGCAGGTAATCCATGAGCAACAGCTAATTCAAGCGGTAAATTATGTGTATGGCCATGCCAAATTCCTTGTCGCAGTGGATAAAGAATAGAGAAAGCCGCAGCTCCATATCCAAACCAAGGCTTCGAAGAAATAACAGTTATCGCTTCCTTCCATTGAAAAAGTCGTGTTGTCTCTAATGGCCTTTGACCGGCAAATTGGAGATCCGATAAACGTGCCCACAACCCTTCTGGAACAATTTTTCTAGAAAAAGCTTGAATCTCCATTGGAACAAACGGAAAAACTGCTAAAGCAATAGGAAGTAAGATCATCGCTAAGAAAGGAATCAACCATGACCATGTTCCGACTCCTAAAACTAAAGGTATTGATAAAAACAATCCTCCCCAAGCATTTCTTGAATTCGTCAATACCAATGCAATGACAACAAATAGCACCCAAACAAAAGCTATACTCCTCTTAGAGAAATTCAACGTAGTCTGCAAAAATATTGCCAATGAAAATGGAAAAACTAAAGCCAGCCAAGAGCCGGCAATATTCGCATGACTAAAGAGTCCAGACAATCTGCCTGTTGGCTGACCATCTGCGTCATTAAACCAAATAATCAAACCATTAAGGACTTCCCACGGCCCATGTAATCCAAACCACATTTGTCCAATCCCAGTAAATACAACTGGGAAAGTACCTAAAAGTAGTAAAATACCACTACGTTGTCTCGCTTGAGCAGTCAAAAGATATGGCTGAAATGCCCAACAACAAAAAAATAAAGGTATCCAATTAGCTAAGCCTATCCAGGCAAGCGAGCCAGAATAGGCATTAAAAGAGCCTACTAACATTAGTAATGAAATCAGAGTAAAAACATAATTCCATTGATCTTGAAAAAAATATCTCAAACGTTTATAACTGCTAACAAACAAGGCAATTAGAAAAAATAAAACTGATATAAATGGACTAGACGCTAGAAAAAATAACCCTAATTGAAAAGATATCCAACCTATTAATAATATCTTTTGGGGTCTAAAAGAAGAGAGCCAAGTTACAAGGTTCATGCAAAAATAGCAGTCCTACCTTCATAAACCATCACTTGCCTTCGCAAATGAAATGTTAATGCTCTAGCTAAGGCAATTCGTTCGATATCTCTACCTTTTCTAATCAAATCTTCTACTTCATCACGATGGCTAATATGAGCTATCGCTTGATCAATAATTGGACCATCGTCTAGATCATCTGTAACATAATGAGCAGTAGCCCCTATTAATTTAACTCCACGTTTCCATGCTCTATGATAAGGCCTAGCTCCTTTAAATGCTGGTAAAAAAGAATGATGTATATTGATAACATTTGGAAATGCTTTAAGAAAATTAGGACTTAAAATTTGCATATATTTAGCCAATACTACTAAATCGATATTATGATTAACTAGCAAGTCTAAAATCATCTTCTCTGAAATTAATTTACTCTCAGCATCTATAGGAATACAATTAAAGTCTACTTTAAATTGATTGCAAGGCTCCCTTAAGGTATTGTGATTGGAGATAATTAAAGGTACATTCATTCTTAACTCATTATTAGAAACTCGTCCAAGTAGATCTAACAAACAATGGCTTTGTTTACTTACGAAAATCGCAACTTTTGGGAAGACATCTGAGAAATGTAATTGAGCCTTACCTCCCAACGAATTTGCTAGGTCCTGTATTTCAGCATTAATTGCATCACGTGGTATTCGAAATCCATCAAGATTCCATTCCAACCTACTGAGAAACAAGTTTGCTCCTTCATCAGTATGATGATCTGCGTGACGAATATTCCCTCTATTTTTCAATATCCAGCTAGATAATTCACTAACAAGGCCAGGTCGATCTGGACATATAAGCTGCAGGATGACAGAAGTCACAGACAAATCCTAAATATCACATCATTATCTACTTATAACAACTAATAAAACTAGCATTGCCAACATTTAAGAGGGATTTAAAACATGGAATTTAAAGAAATTGCTGTTGTTGGAGCGGGAATTATAGGCATGACTACAGCCTATCGATTATCTCAATTAGGTCACAATGTCGTCATTATTGATCCAGAACTGAATCAACAAAAAAACTGTGATGGGTATGAAAATGCGAGCAAAGCATCTCTGGGAATTCTTATGGGGAACATATTTCGAAGATCAACAGGACGCAGCTGGAGACTTAGGCAGCGAAGCATGTCGCTCTGGCCCGAATTAATTCAAGAACTATATTATATTGACAAGTCGATAAGAATAGAAAAGCCCTTAATTCAATTAGCAAGCGACAAAAAAGAACTGGAATTAATGAAAAAATTATGTAAGGAAAGAGCCAATTTAGGCCTAAGGCTGCTAGATCCTGCGAGAGATCAAACTATTAAGGGAAGCTGGCCTAGGAACGAATATGGAGGCCTAATTTCACAAAATGATGGGCGAATAAATCCACACAAATTATTAAAATGTCTAAGGATCTCTTTAGATAAGCTAAAAGTCAAAACAATAAATACAAAAGTCATCTCCTTATCTAGGTCTTCTCAAGGCAAACAAGCAGAATGGAAAATTATATTAGAGAGCAGAGAGATTCTTACAAAAGACTATGTAATTATTTGCTCTGCTTTAGGTAGTCAATCATTACTTAGCAAAATAGGTCACGAGCAACAAATGGAAGCTATCCTTGGCCAAGCCATTCATTTAACTCTGAATGATAATGATCAAAACAACTGGGAAGATTGGCCTGCGGTAATAACAAGTAATGGAGTTAATTTAATCCCACTAGAGAAAAATGAAATATTAATTGGTGCAACCCTTGAACCAGGAATTAAACCTAGCAGAAGTGCCTTAAGTAAATTACAAAGCCTCAATGGACTTGCACCAAAATGGATCAAAAACGTCTCAATAAAAAAACAGTGGTATGGAATAAGGGCAAAGCCATTAGGCCAACCTGCTCCACTATTAAAAACAATTGAGCCAGGGCTTATTATAAACACAGCACATTATAGAAACGGAATACTTTTAGCTCCCGCTTGTGCTGAATGGGTTGCCAATCAAATCAAAACTTAACTACTTTGTTTCTGTAAATTCAGCATCTATCACATCATCATTACCTTCATTTGAATTATTAGAATCTGGAGCTGATCCATCCGCAGCTTGGGCAGCAGCATTGGCTTGCTGATAAACAGAAGCACCTAAAGAGTATAATTCTTTCTGTAGATCTTCTACTAAACTTTTCATAGTCTCATAATCATCTTTTTCCGTCGCTTCTTTTAACTTAACGCGCATATCCTCTACTTTAGATTTTGCATCATTGTCTACCTTATCTCCTAACTCTTCCAGTTGCTTCTCAGTTTGGTATACAAGCGTCTCTGCTTGATTTTTAATGTCGATCCTGTCTCTTTTTTCTTTATCTGCCGTTGCATTAGTTTCAGCATCTTTAACCATCTTCTCAACTTCATTGTCTGAAAGAGTTGATGCACCAGTAATCGAAATACTCTGCTCCTTGCCACTACCTTTGTCTTTAGCAGTAACACTCAATATTCCATTAGCATCAATATCAAAAGTAACTTCAATTTGAGGAACACCTCGAGGAGATGGAGGAATGCCATCTAACCTAAAAGTACCAAGACTTTTATTGTCAGAGGCCATTTCTCGTTCTCCTTGAAGAACATGAATTTCAACATTTGTCTGACCATCAACCGCTGTTGAATACGTCTCAGCTTTTTTCGTTGGAACAGTTGTATTTCTTGTAATCATTTTTGTCATGACACCTCCTAAGGTTTCAACACCTAATGAAAGTGGTGTGACATCTAAAAGCAATATGTCCTTCACTTCACCTGCTAACACACCACCTTGAATTGCTGCTCCTACAGCAACAACCTCATCAGGATTAACTGTCTGATTTGGATCTTTACCTGTAACTCTTTTAACTAATTCTTTGACAGCTGGCATGCGAGTAGAACCACCAACCATGACAATTTCATCAATCTCACCTGTCGATAATTTCGCATCTTTCAAAGCTTGCTCAACTGGAACTCTGCAGCGATCAATTAACTTAGATGCTAATTCTTCGAATTTTGCTCTCGTAAGAGTTAAATCTACATGCTTTGGACCTTCCGGGGTAGCAGTAATAAAAGGTAAATTAATCTCACTTTGCGTAGCATTAGACAATTCAATTTTTGCCTTCTCTGCAGCTTCTGTAAGACGTTGGAGTGCTTGCTTATCCTGACGTAAATCTATACCTTCATTCGCTTTAAAAGTTGCTGCTAGATGATCAACAATTACCTTGTCAAAGTCATCCCCACCAAGATGAGTATCACCTGAGGTTGATAAGACTTCAAAAACACCATCTCCAACCTCTAAGACTGAAACATCAAAGGTTCCCCCACCTAAATCAAAAACCAATATTCTCTCATTGCTTTGCTTATCTAAACCATAAGCCAATGCAGCTGCCGTTGGCTCATTAATAATCCTTAGTACCTCTAAACCAGCAATCTTTCCTGCATCTTTTGTAGCCTGGCGCTGAGAATCATTGAAATATGCAGGAACTGTAATGACTGCTTGACTAACACTTTCGCCCAAATATTTACCAGCATCTTCAGATAGCTTTCGTAAAACCTGAGCCGCGACCTCTTCTGGAGAAAATTGTTTGTCTAAAACTGGGCATTTTAGTTTTACACTCGAACCTGACTTTTCTACTCCATAACTAACTTCTTTAGATTCTTCGTTTACTTCATCCACTCGCCTACCGACAAATCTTTTCGCAGAATAAAAAGTATTCTCCGGATTCATGACAGCTTGACGCTTAGCAATCTGACCAACAAGTTGATCTTGATTCTTTGTATACGCAACTACTGAAGGAGTTGTACGAAAGCCCTCTGCATTAGCAATAACAGTAGGTTTCCCTCCTTCCATTACAGCAACACAGCTATTAGTTGTACCAAGATCAATCCCTACAACCTTCCCCATGGAATACTTCTCCTTGAATTAATGTCTTTATTAATTAGACTCATCCTCGGCAGTGAGTGCACTTAGAAGCGAGGTGTGGTTCCCGAACAGCAGACTAAACTAACCTAAAAAAATGGTACACACAAAAAAAGAATTAATTAATGGAGAAACCAGTCTGGTAGGGGTTCTCGGGTGCCCAATAAAACATTCTTTGTCTCCAATAATTCACAATGCTGCGTTAACAGCTCTTAACCTCAACTGGTGCTATTTAGCGATTCCGTGCGAAACAGAAAATCTTGCATTAGTGCTGGAAAGCTTAAGAAAAATAAATTGCAAAGGACTAAACATAACAATTCCTCATAAGCAAGAAGTTATCAATTACTGCAAAGCTGTCGAACCTATTGCAAAGAATATTGGTGCAGTCAATACATTAATTCCTGCTAAGGATAACTACTGGAATGGAACAAATACTGATATTCAAGGATTTTTGGCTCCATTAAAAAAATGCGAAAGCCTAGCAGGTAAAAATGGAGTCGTATTAGGATCCGGCGGAAGCGCTAGAGCAGTAGTTCATGGATTAAATTCCTTAAATCTTTCGCACATCACTATTATTAGTCGCAATGAGAATTCATTAAAAAAAATTTTGAACCTTATCGAGAAAACAAAATCAAACTCTACAAACTATTTAGGCTTAATAGAAGGGGACTCATCAATAAAAGAATATATTAGAGCTTCAAGTTTGATCGTCAATACAACACCTGTTGGAATGCTAAATAAATCCGAAAAGAAAGAGTCTAAGACTATTCCTCTTGGGAAAGAATACTGGGAATATCTTAGTCAAGGTACAATTTTATATGACTTAATATATATACCAAAGCCTACAGAATGGCTAAAATTAGGACTAAAGTATGATTGCCATCAAATCAATGGTCTTGACATGCTAATTGAACAAGGAGCAGCGTCCTTAAGGTTGTGGAGTAAGATAAAAGAAATTCCAATTGACATCATGAAAGAGGCAGCCGAAAAAGCATTGCGAGGGTCATTATAAAGATTTATGATCATAATCTGGTAAAGATTAGTTTGTAGTTTCATTTATTTAGTGCCATGGGCAGATGCACTTCAATATGGAAATAATCTTTACTATAAGTTCCCTATAAGTAAATTACTTATCTTCCCAGCTATACCAATAATATTTTTTAAAAATAGCCTACCTCTAGGAAGTCTTTTATTATTCTTATTGCTTTTTCTAGGAATAGCTAGAAATCAGCAAATTCCATACTTCCTAAGATTTAATCCAATGCAAGCTGTACTTATCAATTTAATTCTAATTATCTAACCATTTTATTTACTCTGATTCTTGGAAATCTTCAAATTTTAGAAACTATAGAACTAATCATTTTCATAATAACCCTTAGCACAATCATTTTTGCATGTATTCAACCCCTTCGAGGACTGGAACCAGATCTTCCAGGAATCAGTAATTCAGCAAAAATACAAATTAAAAAAAAAAAAGAGCCTTCTAGGTATAGAGTGGTAGTTCCGTCGCTCAACTAATTGAGCCTTCAGTCCCAGTCGGAACAATCTTATGTCTAATCCAACTTATTATGAAACAATGTACATCCTCCGTCCGGATATTCCGGAGGATGAAGTGGAAAATCATTTAAAGAAATATAGCGAGGTACTTGAAAAAGCTAAAGCTGTCATAATAGACAATCAAATGAGAGGTAAACGAAGACTGGCATATTCAATTGGAAAGCATAAAGAAGGGATCTATGTACAATTAAGTCATACGGGTGAAGGTAGCCATGTAGAAGCTCTTGAAAGAACCATGAGATTAAGTGAAGATGTTATTAGATACTTAACTGTAAAGCAATATGGTCCTCTACCTGCAAAGAGAACTCCAAAAACATCAGAAAAAGAAATCGTAGAAACAAATGAGAAACAAAAACCTACAGAAACTAATACAGAAGCAGTTAGCAAAGAAGAAACTAAGAAACCAGCTAAAGAAGAGAAAAAAGAAGCTAATACAGAAACAATGAGCAAAGAAGAAACTAAGAAGCCAGCTAAAGAAGAAAAAAAAGAAACTGAAGAAGAGAAGAAAGAAGTAAAAAAATAATATTCTTGTAAGAAAATTAAAGCTTTACTTTTTACTATTTACCAAAGCCCAAAGACGATTTGCAAGACCCCAAATATAAATAAATCCTTCTGCAGAAGTATGATCAAATTTATCTTCTGCCCCATATGTTGAGATATCAGATATATATAAACTATTAGATGAAGACTTTCGACCTGTAATAATTGCGTTACCTTTGTGAAGCTTTACTTTTACCGTACCATTTACATCTTCTTGAGTAGTATCAATAAATGAATCTAAGGCATTTTTAAGAGGACTAAACCAAAAACCCTGATATACCAAATCCGACCATTGCCTCTCGAGTTGACTCTTGGTGCGTAAAACATCTGCAGCTAATGTAATACTTTCAAGTTCTTGGTGACATTTAATCAGCAACAACAAGCCTGGTGACTCATATATTTCTCTACTCTTAATTCCTACAACTCGATTTTCTATCATATCTATTCGACCAAATCCATGTTTGCCTGCTAAAAAATTAGCTGCTCTAAGAAGAGCAACAGGGTCTAAAGCCTTTCCGTCTATAGATACTGGATAACCTTGCTCAAAAGAAATTTCTATTTCCTGAGAGTCTTTAGGGGATTCTTCAATAGAAGAAATCAGTTGAAACACTTCTTCAGGAGGAGCTACAAAAGGATCTTCTAAAGAGCCAGCTTCAATGCTGCGTCCTAAAAGGTTTAAATCAATAGAATAAGGAGATTTTTTACTCACTGGTGCGGGAATACCATATTTCTCACCATAAACAATTAATTCCTCTCGGCTCATTGACCATTTCCTAGCAGGAGAAAGTATTTTCAATTGAGGCGCCAACGATGCTATCGCTAAATCAAAACGCACTTGATCATTACCTTTACCCGTACACCCATGAGCAACAAACTCCGCATTCCTTTCTAAAGCTATGTTCACCAACCTGCTAGCAATAAGAGGCCTCGCTAGCGCAGTAGATAAAGGGTACCTCCCCTCATAAAGAGCATTTGCCCTAATGGCTGGAAATGCAAAATCTATGATGAAAGGCTCAATTAAATCTTCCACTAAAGATTCAGATGCTCCTGCTAATAAAGCTTTTTTCCGAATAGACTCTAATTCTTCACCCTGGCCTAAATCTGCTGCGAAAGCAATTACATCTTCGATCTGATATTCATTTTTTAAATAAGGGATACAAGCACTAGTATCCACTCCACCAGAGTAAGCAAGAATTACTTTGCGGGAATCCCCCATTCAATTAACCTCCTTGAAATTAAATCTGCGTTTGGCGAGCAATAAATGCCAAATAAAAAGACAAAGCAAGCGATGGTCCGAAAAGCATCACCAAAACTATAAACGGTCTAATAACAAAAGAATCAGGATGTTGAAAGCCCCAAAAACGAAAAAAAGCACTGGTGCCAAAAGCAGCAAGCCAAGTCAAACCAAACAAAAAATACTTATTTCCTAACACAGCAATTCAGGCGCATTATGCATTATCTTATTAGATAAAGGAAGAACAAAATTAATGAGTTCCCTCGATACTATCAATCCAGCACTTACTAGATATGGCAAAGAAGAGCCAGCTCCTGTTTTACCCTTACGGGAAGAACCAGACCTCCTCAGTTGGCTAGAGACAAGTGGAAGACTTATTGGAGACGAATCATCTTCTCTTCAAGAAATTAGCACAGTAGAAGAAGAAGAGCTTTCTGCACTCATGGGAGAAAAGGAAGACTTCAAAACAGATGAGGAAGCGACAGAAGAAGAATGGGAAGATTAAATTGAACTGAAGGAATTGAAAAAGATCAATATAAAAGATAATCCTAGCTTTAGACATTATCAATTAATTAGCTTAATTTTAATAATTAGTTTTTTTATAGACTTAGTAAATAATAATAGTTCCCTATTTATTCCTTTATTAACAGCTCTCCTAATTACAGTAATTTCTACAAAATGGGGAATTGGAAAAATTAAAAGCCTAGAACTTCGTCAATTTATAAGAGAAGAAGGGCCAAAAGAGCATTATAAGAAATCAGGCACACCTAGTATGGGAGGCATATTCATAGTACCAATAGGTATAATTACTGGAAATTTAATTAATCAAAATAATAGTAGTAGTAAAGAATTAATTGCAATAAGCATATTAGGCTTTTCATTTATGCTTATCGGTCTCTTAGATGATTGGAAAAGTATTAAAACAAGCAAAAATAAAGGTTTAGAAGCAGATCAAAAGGTTATTTTGCAAATCATAGCAAGCTTTATTTTTTTAATATATGTATACTGGCAAGAATTAATACCTGAGAGCATTAATTTATTAGGTAATAATTCAATTAATTTAGGCACACTATTTTGGCCAATTGCTTTAATTGTTTTACTTGCTGAAAGTAATGCAACGAATCTGACCGATGGACTAGATGGATTAGCTAGTGGCTGCGGTGCAATTGTTTTAACTGGTTTATCAATTGAATTAGTTATTAAAGGAACTAATGCAGACTATGCAATGGCAAGCTTTTGCATGGCATTGGCAGGAGCATGGTTAGGTTTTCTAATTTTTAATACTAAACCTGCACAAATCTTTATGGGGGACACTGGTTCTTTAGCTATGGGTGCAATGCTGGGTGGCATTGCAATACTCTCAAATACACTTTGGTCATTATTAATAATGGGCGGAATCTTTTTAGCCGAATCTCTCTCTGTAATTATTCAAGTAGGAGTATTTAAAATTACTAAAAAAATCAGTCGAATCAATAAAGGGTATCGGATTTTTCTTATGGCCCCAATTCATCACCACCTTGAAATTCAAGGCAAAAAAGAAATTCAAATTGTGCAACACTTTTGGTTAATAAGTATTTTCTTTGTCTTTTTGGGACTCATACTACGCTCTAGTTCGTAAAATAATCAATGAGTTACTTCACTTGGAAAGAAGCAGGCCTAACTCAAGATTGCGAATCACTTGAAGCAATGGCATCTAGATTCGAAGAATCTGCCAAATTAATGAGAAGAATGGCAGATGAAGGTTTCATTCTTCAAATAAAAAAAAACAAACAGTTAATTACTCACGAAAATTCAAACATTTTTAATGAATGGGGTTTTGTTAATGAAGAAGCACCATTCCGTCAACTAGCTTTAATCCCTGACAACGGAATCACCTCTGCAAGTGATTGAGATTCAGTTAAGTTAAATTGATTATTCATTAAGGACAAATATTTTCTTACATGAGATTTCCAGCTAAAATGTTGATTAATACCTTGAATTCCATTATCACTCCAACGCTTCCACTGTCTTTGATTCGAACCAGCATATTCTAAAGTATTTTGTAAAATACCTAAGTCAGTTGCATCTACCAGCAAACCATTTCGACACAGAGATAAAATTTCACTTGGGCCACCATCATCTGTTGCTATCATAGGCAATCCAGAAGCAGCAGCTTCTAGTAATGTCAATCCAAATGGTTCTGTCAAGGCAGGGTTAACAAATAATCCCTTCAAGTCTGCAGCCCACCTGTAAATATTGGCAATTTGATCTCGTCGATGACATTTCGGATAAGCAATTTTTCCATAAAGATTATATTTATCAACTAATTCAAAAATCTGCTGAAACACATCTTTTTGTTGTTTATCTAATGATCTCATGTCATTTCTTACTCCTAACATAAGAACAAGATTGTGACGTTCACGTAAAATATTAGATCTACCAAAAGCCTCAACTAAAGCAGGAATATTTTTTCGTCTTACAGCTCTTGAAATTGATAAAAGAGGAGGTAAAGTCTGGTCACGCAAAAAAGGATCAAACAAATCTTTTATTTGATCATCAGCAACATCTGACTGAGAGGATGGATGAAATCTTTTTAAATCAACGCCGGGGGGAATTACTCTAGCTTGATTAGAAACAAAGTTCCTATATCGATCATATTGCTCGTTGGATTCTTGCAATGTACTTGTTATAACTAAATTAGACTTAGATAAAGCCAACTCTTCTGCTTCAATTCTTCTACTAATGGAATAATTATTTTCTATCTGTAAATGATCCATTCCTGATTTAAGTAATCTACGCTTCTTTTCTCTTCCAAGTGAATGCCCAGTAAACACAAATGGGATCCCTAAGCGAGTGCTAACCAAAGCCCCCACATAACCAGCATCCGCATAATGCGCATGTATCCAATCAGGTAAATCCTTCTGTTGCCTTAATCTAGTAACCAACTCATCAACAAGTTGATCTAAATAAGGCCATAACAATTCCTTCCGCAGATATCTCTTTGGACCAAAAGGAATTCTTAGGATTTGAGCACCTTTGGATATTTGTTCTCGCGACTGAGCATACTCAGCAGATATTTTTCTATCTTGTATTAAACGAGTTACTAAATCAACTTGTTGAACTTCTTTTGAAGCAGCTAACTCTTTAACAAGTTCTAACACATATAAAGTTTGCCCTCCTGTATCTGAATCCCTGCCTAATTCCAGATCATGTGAACGAATTAATCCATGTAAATGTAAATGAAGGAGTTTTAAACCCATATAAGCTCATATCCATTCTAAAATGTTTGTAATTCATAACCTATATTGCGCCATTCAAATCTAAAGAAAGGCTAAAAATTTATAAAACGGTTTTAAAAAGGGGGCCCTAAAAGCTTTCTAGTCAATGGATCTTAAAGAAAGAGTAAATTGAACATTTTAAAAATTATAGAGAAGTACAAAGCAAGTTCATCAATTATCAATCGATTATTGCTTTGGCATTATTACTCTCGTGTTTAAGTAAAACCTTTTTCAAATATCTACCAGTGTAGCTATTGGCATCTTGGGCAACTTCTTCTGGCGTTCCAGAAATTAAAATTTCTCCTCCGCGATCTCCTCCTTCAGGTCCCAAATCAATAATCCAATCCGAACAACGAATAACATCTAAATTATGTTCAATAACAATGATGGAATTGCCCTTATCAACCAATCTTTGTAAAACATCCATCAATTTATGTACATCAGGAAAACTCAAGCCTGTAGTAGGCTCATCAATCAAATAAAGAGTTTTCCCTGTTGCCCTTCGCGAAAGTTCAGTTGCAAGCTTGACTCTCTGGGCTTCTCCTCCAGATAGAGTAGGGGCAGGCTGACCTAATTTAATATATCCCAAACCTACATCAACAAGAGTTCTCAACCTATCCGCAGCTTGAGGAATTGCAGAAAAAACACCTACAGATTGCTCAACGGTCATTTCTAAAACGTCAGATATTGTATGACCTTTATATTTCACTTGAAGAGTTTCGCGATTAAATCGAGCTCCTTTACAAACATCACATTGAACATATACATCTGGTAAAAAGTTCATCTCGATAACATTTACACCTTGGCCTTTGCATGCTTCACAACGTCCTCCTTTAACATTAAAACTAAATTGTCCAACTTGGTAACCTCTGGCTTTTGCTTCGACAGATGCTGCAAAAATTTGTCTTATCGGATCGAATGCACCTGTATAAGTTGCAGGATTTGAACGTGGAGTTCTTCCGATAGGAGATTGATCAATAACAATGACCTTATCAATTGATTTAATGCCTCTCATTTCTTCCAATCCTTTAGGGAAAGGAACTTTTAAGCCCAATTGATGATTAATTGCAGGATGTAATAACTCATTAACCAAAGTGCTTTTTCCGCTTCCACTAACTCCTGTGACTGCAACAAGTCTACCCAATGGAAAAGTAACTGAAAGATTCTTTAAATTATTTCGATCACATCCAATTAAGCGCAGATTTCTATTAACACCCTCTCTTCTTTCTGTGGGCGTAGGGATAGATGATCTACCACTTAAATATTCCCCTGTTAATGAATCCTTACTAGATAACAAATTTTCCAAAGAACCTTCTGCAATAATTTTGCCACCATGAACTCCGGCACCTGGGCCAATATCTACTAAATAATCTGCAGCACGAATTGTATCTTCATCATGCTCAACAACAATTAGAGTATTTCCTAAATCCCGAAGTCGTTCAAGAGTGGCTAGTAATCTATCATTATCTCTCTGATGCAATCCTATACTAGGTTCATCTAAAACATAAAGAACTCCTGTTAATCCAGCTCCTATTTGTGTAGCCAAGCGGATCCTCTGTGCTTCCCCACCAGACAACGTCATAGCTGGTCTATCTAAACTTAAATAATCAAGACCAACATCCAAAAGAAACTTAAGGCGCAAACGAATTTCCTTCAAAACTAATTCACCAATTTGTATTTGTCTCGAAGAAAGTAAAGGCTCAGAATGTTCAGACTTTCCGATTCCCATCAATTTTTCTATACACTCAAGCGTTTCTGCAACACTAATCTCAGTCAAATCTGTTATAGAATAAGGACCAACCTTCACTGCTAAGGCTTCAGGTCTCAATCTTTTCCCTGAACAAGTTGAACAAGGAACTAATTCAAGAAACTTCTCTAATTTCTGACGAACAGACTCTCCATTGGCATCACGTAATTGTCTTTCTAAAATAGGCAAGATACCGTCAAATGATCTTTTGTACCCATCTTGTGGTTTATAACGGCTATCAGACTGAATTAAAATTGGTTTTTTACTTCCATTAAGCAACACATCCTGTTGTTCCTCTGATAATTCATTCCAAGGTGTTTTAATTTCAAAGCCATAGGCCTCACCAACTGAAAATAATAAAGAAAAATAATACGAATTTTCTTTTTCACTCCAAGGAGCTACTGCAGCATAAACAGGCAAAGAGGGTTCAGGAATTACTCTGTCACAAGTAAATTTCTTTAAATGACCTAATCCATGACAATCTGGACAAGCCCCATAAGGACTATTAAATGAAAATAATCGAGGCGACAATTCTTCAATAACAGCTCCATGAACTGGGCAAGCAAAATTTTCTGAGAAAAGACGTTCCCTTTCAACTCCATCCGGTAATTCTTCATTTTTCTTTGGTACAGCTTCAACAATTGCCAATCCATCTCCTCGTTTTAGAGCTGTCTGTAACGAATCTGTTAATCGTTCTTGAATACCATCCCTTGCAATTAATCTATCAACTACAACATCAATAGAATGTGATTGATTTTTATCAAGCTCAATATTATCCGACAATTCTCGAACCTCTTTATTAATCCTAACTCTTGCAAAACCCTCTGAAGCTAATCCGGAAAGTAATTTAGCGTGTGTACCTTTTTTGCCACGAACAACAGATGCAAGTAACTGATAACGTGTTCCTTCAGGCAAAGTCAGTATCTGATCAACCATCTCATCAATCGTTTGTGGCCTAATTCTTCGGGCACATTCAGGGCAATGGGGCTCACCAGCTCGACCAAACAGTAAACGCAAATAATCTTTTATCTCCGTTACGGTTCCAACAGTAGAACGAGGATTATGACTAGTAGATTTTTGATCTATCGAAATAGCAGGTGATAGACCTTCTATTGCATCAACATCAGGCTTATCTACCTGTCCCAAAAATTGACGCGCATAAGCAGAGAGACTTTCTACATACCTTCTTTGACCTTCAGCAAAAATAGTGTCAAAAGCTAATGAGCTTTTGCCACTCCCACTAACTCCAGTGAAAACAATAAACTTGTTCCTTGGAATAGTTAAATCAACATTCTTTAGATTGTGTTGACGCGCACCACGAATCCTTATTACATCTTCAAAAGATTCCGATGGTACAGATTTTTGATTTTCTTTAGCCACTGAGGGCCTCATAATCGAAACAGTCAATCATATGATCTTATAAAACTTGTTGCATATTATGCTGCTTTATTATCTAACAAACTTGCAGCATAAGCACTCGCTTCCTCAAAAGTACCACCAGCTAATTTAGCTAATTCTGATTGACGGTCACGAAACTCCTCTAATAAAAGGACTTTAGAATTGGTCTCCCCATTAGCAACTGTTTTGGAAACAGAGAAATGAAAGTCTGCAGAAGCAGCAATAACTGGTTGATGAGTAATGCAAAAAACCTGCTTCTTTGCAGATATTTCTTTTAATAATCTGGCAATGGATGTACTAATCCTTCCACTTACACCAGAATCAATTTCATCAAATACTAAGGTCGTCAATCCATTGGCTTGAGAAAAAACTGTTTTCAATGCAAGCAAGAAACGTGAAAGCTCTCCTCCAGATGCAGTTTCAGATAAAGGCATTAATGGCTGGCCAGGGTTTGCTGAAAATAAAAAGTTTATTGAATCAGCTCCAGTTTCCTTAAGCTCAGTAAGAGAAAAGACTATTTGAAAACGAATATCCTCCAAACCTAAAGGATGAAGATATTTTAATAAATCTTCTTCTAGTTTTTTAGCATATTGTTTGCGTAAAGAAGTGATCTTAAGGCTTTCCTTTTCTAAGGATAATCTAGCCGCCATTTCTGCCTTTTCAACAACTTCTAAAGAATGCTCAGAAGCTATTGAATCTAAAAAATGAATGGATTGCCTTTGTTTTAATATTAATCCATCAAAATCAAGTTTATAACGATTCTTAAGTCGATTAATTTCTGCAATTCGATTCTGTACTATTTCTAATTCATTAGATTCATTAGACAAGTCAACTTGATACTTATTCAACACAAAAAGAAATTCTTCCAATTTTTGATGGGACTCTAATAGCAGATCTAATTCTGAAGAAAAGGAAGCGTCTAATGCAATGAGAGATTTTAATTCATGAATACTACCTAAAAGAAGATCTGATGCAGTAGGCGAATCATTAACACTTTCCTTTAAATGCCCAAATAAGGATGTTAATAACTCTTGAATCCTAACTCCATGAACAAGGCGGTCTTGCTCTTTTTTTAAATCTTGTTCTTCTAAAGGATTCTGAATTTGAAACGAGTCAAGATCATCTAAGAAATTTTGGGCATTTAACAGCTCCGTTTCAATACTTTTATGTTCAGAAATAACTTTTGTGAGGTTTAATTTAGCCTTTTTCCATGTATGCCAAGCTAATTGAAATCGTTTGAGAGAAATTTGAAATGAAGAAGCTCCAAAAGAATCCAACATTTGTAATTGATAAGTAGGCGAAAGCAACTGATGGGATTGACCTTGCTGAACTAAATCAATCAAACACGTTCTTAAAGAAAGTAATTGTTTGCGATTAATAATTTCCCCATTCAACCTAATTCGATTGGTTAATTGATTACCCTTAACTTTCCAATCACGTGAAATATACAGCTCAGAATCTGTAGTATCAAAAGAATTTTCTTCTAACCAAATTTTTACACTACGATCAATCAAAAAACAGCCTTCTATAGAACAACAATTTGACCCAACACGCATTAATCTAGAAAAAGAAGAACTGTTACCAGCTCCAAGCAAGGAATCAATAGCAAGTAGAAAAATGGACTTACCTGCTCCTGTTTCCCCTGTAAAAACAGAAAGTCCCTTGTCAAAGCTAAGATCTAGGCTTTCAATGAGAGCAATGTTGTTTAGTCGTAGACCTAGAAGCACGTCTTTAAAGTAACCTTATCAAAACTAGCTAATCCCTTAATGAATTAGAAGGGGTACAAAGCACCAATTAAAATGAAAGAAGAACTTGGTGATTTTATAGAAGCAGCTGGGTTGGAGTCATATGACCCCAATCAAATTAAAAGTATTTATAGAAAATATCCAACCCGGTTAATTAAAAGACTATGGCAAACACTCATACCAATTGCATTATTTTTAACAGGCGTTGGATGGGAAAAACTAATAGGAGTATTAAAAAATGAAAAACGTGCGCGAGAAAGAGCAAAAGAGTTTACTGAATTACTAGTAGAGTTAGGCCCAGCGTTCATAAAAGCTGGACAAGCACTATCAACAAGACCTGATGTTGTTCCAAGGTTAGTTCTCGAAGAACTATCTCAACTCCAAGATCAACTACCAGGCTTTGATAGTCATTTAGCCTTAGCATGCATTAAAGAAGATTTAGGGAAATCACATGATGATATTTTTGCCTCTTTCGAAATAAATCCAATATCAGCTGCATCACTTGGACAAGTTCACCAAGGAATTCTCAAAACAGGAGAAAAAGTTGCAGTAAAAATACAAAGGCCAGGTCTTAGAGAACAAATAACCTTAGATTTATATATTGTTAGAAATATTGCACAATGGCTAAAAAAATATATCGGCTATATAAAAAGTGATTTAGTTGCATTAATTGATGAACTTGGTAGAAGGGTATTTGAAGAAATGGATTACATAAATGAAGCGGATAATGCAGAAAAATTTGCAAGACTACATCAACAAAATAAAAATATTACAGTACC
Organism: Prochlorococcus sp. AG-436-O09; assembly: GCA_003209775.1. GTDB lineage: Bacteria > Cyanobacteriota > Cyanobacteriia > PCC-6307 > Cyanobiaceae > Prochlorococcus_E. The sequence continues at coordinate 38,740 of QCPN01000003.1, forward strand.
AAAAATTTTTAGAGCATCCACTAGCAAACGAGTGCTAACAATGGAATGGATAGATGGAGTCAAATTAACTAATATCAAAGAAATTAGAGAGTTAGGAATAAATCCAAATCAGATGATAGAAATAGGAGTGAATTGCAGTCTAAAGCAATTGCTTGAGCATGGTTTTTTTCATGCTGACCCTCATCCTGGTAACATTTTAGCTCTAGAAGATGGAAGGCTTTGTTATCTAGACTTTGGAATGATGAGTGAAGTGTCAGATCAATCAAGAACAGGGCTTATACAAGCTGTTGTACATCTTGTTAATAGGAATTTTGAAAAGTTATCTGAAGACTTTGTTGCACTTGGGTTTTTAGACAAAAATGTAGATTTAAGACCTATAGTGCCTGCTTTTGAAAGCGTATTTGAAACAGCAGTTGATATGGGTGTCAGTAGGATGGATTTCAAAAGCGTTACTGATGATATGTCAAGCATTATGTATAAATTCCCTTTCAAGTTACCTCCATACTATGCATTAATAATTAGATCATTAATTACACTTGAAGGAATTGCCTTAAGTGTCGATCCTGAATTTAAAATACTAGGAGCAGCATATCCATATTTTGCAAGAAGACTAATGGAGGACCCTGATCCAAATCTACGAAAAAGTCTTAAAGAAATGCTATTTGAAGGTGATATATTTAAATGGGAACGTTTAGAAAATTTACTAACAAATGCTTCCAAGCAATCAGAAATAAATATAGAAAGCCTTATAGATCAAGTCTTAGATTTTTTGTTTTCAGAGAATGGGGGAATTCTTCGAGATGAGCTAATTGAAACAGTTGCAAAAAGAATTGATCTACTTAATCTTTATGCTATTAAAACGATAAACAAGCAATTGCCAATGAAACTCAGATCAAAAACTTTTAAAGAAGATGTAAATAATCCAAGTAGGCTTATAAATGACATCGAACCAATTCAAAAACTAATAGCAATTTTACAAAAAATGCCAGGTTTTAATGCTCAATTAGTATTGAAAAAAATCAAAAGACTAATTCAAGAGCCGTATGCAAGAAAAATGAGTATAAAAATTGCTCAAAAGTTCACCAAAAAAAGCGTTGCAAGAATTATTAAAATAGCAGCAGGAGTGGAGCAATAAATGAAATCAAAAAATTTAATCTTACCTATCGCATTATCAATAATCTTAATATGCTTTCCAAATATCAGCTATTCTGCTGAAAAAATTAATCTTTATATAAATATTTTCAGCAGAAGTGTTACGTTAAAAGAACTAGAAGATTTTTCTGACTCTGGAGTATCCGAAGGCTTTTTAAAGAAAATACTAAAAAAACAAAATCAAGGCTTAATTAAAGAAATTTTAACTAAAGAGTATAAAGCTCCAATAGAACTTACAAGTAGATTACTTTATAGTCAAATAGGATCAGTGTTCTTAAAGAAAGTTTCAAAAATAATCTATCCAGATAGAATTCCTAAAGAATCAATTAGTGTTCTTGCTTTGAAAACAGCAACAATAAAAGCAATTGCTGAAAAAAATGATTCAATTAGTATACTAGCTTTTCTAAAAGCCTATCCAAGTAAAGTTATCGCAATAAATGTAATGGAACTATCAAGAGTTATTAACAAAGTAGAGTCAATGAATGAACTCGTTAAGTTTTTCTCAGATTCACCATTAGAAAAATTGAAGAGTTAGACTAAATAAAAGCTATAATAAACAAGTTCTTTAATAAATTTCAAAAAAGCAATACCAACATGTCTTATTTTAAACAATGGCCTGGATTAATACAAGCATATGAAAAATGGCTTCCTATTACAAAAAAAACTCCGACAATTACTCTCCAAGAAGGCGGTACACCTCTTCTCGAATTAAAATATATAAATGAACTTATCGGAAAGAATGTAAAAGTATATGCAAAATATGATGGATTAAACCCTACTGGTTCATTTAAAGACAGAGGGATGACAATGGCAATAAGTAAAGCCAAAGAGAGCGGATGTGAAGCTGTAATTTGTGCCAGCACAGGAAACACATCAGCAGCAGCAGCAGCTTATGCCAAGAAAGGGGGTATGAGAAGTTTCGTATTAATACCTGATGGATACGTTGCACAAGGAAAACTTGCACAAGCCCTAGTGTATGGAGCTGAAGTATTGGCAATAAAAGGTAACTTTGATAAAGCGTTAAAAATAGTACAAGAATTAGCTAATCAATTTCCTATAACTCTGGTTAATTCTGTCAATCCCTATCGTTTACAGGGACAAAAAACAGCTGCTTTTGAAATCATTGATTCACTTGGAAAAGCTCCAGATTATGTATGCATTCCAATGGGCAATGCTGGTAATATAACTGCTTATTGGATGGGCTTTAATGAATATTTCAAGGCTGGCATTAGTAACAGTCTGCCAAAAATGATGGGGTTTCAAGCTGAAGGGTCAGCACCACTTGTATTAGGTAAAACTATAGAAAATCCAGAAACAATTGCAACTGCAATTAGAATAGGCAATCCAGTAAATAAAGAAAAAGCCTTTACTGTTCGAAAAGAGTCAGGTGGAAAGTTTACTCAAGTAAGTGATGAGGAAATTATAAAAGCTTATAAAATGCTTGGGAAAGAAGAAGGTATTTTTTGCGAACCAGCTAGTGCCTCATCTATCGCAGGATTATTAAAAATAAAAGATGAGATTGAAATAAATTCAATTATCGTTTGTGTTTTAACTGGTAATGGACTCAAAGATCCAGATTGTGCAATTAAAAATAATGATGCTCTATTTAAACCTGGAATTGAACCAAGCATAGAAATAGTTGCTAAAAGTATGGGCTTTTAATAACAAAGTACAAAACCAATTGATTTTCTGACTGAGGAGTAGGCAAAAATTCGCTAAAAAAACCTGTGGAAAACGAACTAAAGCAAAATTTCAAAGGAATCCTTTTTCAACAAAAATGGATTTAATTGTGAAAAGAGCTTAAAAAAACCACAAATCAAAAAAGAATTCCACAAATAGCTTTCAGTGAGACACCTCTCTAAATCTAAATAAAAAGAAATTTCCACAGTTTCCTCAAGACCTACTACTACGATATTAATTATTTTATTTTTTATTAGAATTAAATTAGAAAAGAGGCAATTGATTAAAAAAAATTGCCAAGAAAGGATTTCTTTTCTAATCTTTCGTCGTTAGATTGAGTTGATGAAACTTGTTTGCTCTCAAACTGAACTGAATACAGCTCTTCAACTTGTTAGTAGAGCTGTTGCCAATAGACCAACACACCCTGTTCTTGCAAATGTGTTGTTAACTGCTGATGCTGGTACAGGCAAATTGAGTCTTACCGGATTTGATTTAAATCTAGGCATTCAAACATCTCTAATAGCTTCAATTGATAGTAGTGGAGCTATCACATTACCTTCTAAGCTTTTTAGTGAAATTATTTCTAAGTTATCAAGTGATTCCCCTATAACTTTGATTGCAGACGCCTCAAAAGAACATGTTCAAATTACTAGTAAAAGTGGTACCTATCAAGTTAGGTCAATGACTGCTGATGATTTTCCAGAATTACCTATTGTTGAAAATGAATCTTTCTTAAAAATTAATGCAAGTTCTTTTGCTAACTCTTTGAGATCTACGCTTTTTGCAAGTAGTACAGATGAATCAAAGCAAATACTAACAGGAGTAAATCTATCTTTTAATAAAAATTCAATTAAATCTGCTGCAACTGATGGTCATCGCTTAGCAGTTTTATCTCTTCAAGATGTAATTTCATCTGATAATGAATCTAAAATTTATGAAAATATCGAAGTAACACTTCCTTCTAGATCTTTAAGAGAGGTAGAAAGATTTTTATCATCTTGTAAATCAGATACTGAAATTAGTTTTTTTTATGATCAAGGACAAGTTGTTTTTATTTCTTCTGATCAAATAGTTACAACTAGAACTTTAGATGGAACTTATCCTAATTACAAGCAACTTATTCCAGATGAATTTCAATATACTTTAGAATTAGATCGGAAGAATTTTATATTAGCTTTAGATAGAATTTCTGTATTAGCTGAACAGCATAACAATGTAATTAAAATTTCAACTAATAAAAAAGAAAGTGTTTTAAATATAACTGCAGAAGCTCAAGATTTGGGAAGTGGTTTTGAATCAATTCCTATTAAATTTGATTCTGATGATATTGAAATAGCTTTTAATTCTCGATATTTATTAGAAGGTTTAAAAATAATTGATACAGATATAATTTTATTGAAGTTTAATGCTCCAACGACACCTGCTATTTTTACACCTAGTGATGATGATAAGCAATTTATATATTTAGTAATGCCAGTTCAAATACGTTCTTAATTTGTCTATTCCTACTCATTACTTACTTAGCAACCTCCTACAACATAATGTTCGTTGTAATCAAGGCTTTCAGCATGGTAGTGGAATTTTTGGTTGGATGCACCCACCAGTTCATCGATTATTGGGCTGGGCTACGTGTCCTTCTAAATTAAGTTTAAAAAGGAATGTTTGGAGGCTGAATCAACTAAGAGCAATTACTTATCAAGATGCACTTGTGAAAGGCTTACCTGCTGAATCTGACCAAGCAACAATTAATAGGTTCCCAACATTAATAGATGCAGTTTTATTAAATATTAAAGGTGAGAAAATAGGAAATATAGTAGATCTTATATTTGAAACTAAAACAGGAAATATTTTATATTACTTAGTCTCTAGATCTAATCCTAAAATCCCAGGAACTAGTCGCTGGAGACTTGATTTGAAAACGTTATTTGATCAAGAACCAGGTTGTGTTTCAACTAGTATAATGACCATTGATGAATTACCTTTAATTAAGAGTAGCATTAGACAAGATATTTTAAAAAAGAGTAAAAAAATAAAGGATAATCTATTGGAAATTTCTAATATTGCTAATCAGAGATTAGAAGGTTGGTTAGATGAAGAACCATTGGATAATAATATAAATTCTAATTCTGATGATTTTGAGCTAGATAATAATTTTAATTTTAGAAGAAACCTTAGTTGGTTGGATGATGAAAACTTGTCTTCTTCTGACAAGAATAATATTAATCTTTATAATGAAAATGAAGAGGATCCTTGGATTTAACTATGCAATTGATTGATTTTAATAATTTAATAGAGTCTTATTCTATTGACTATGATGTTTTATCTGCTTTGTCTAAAGAAGGTTTAACAAAGGAGGATTATATTGAAATTTGTAATCGATTAAAAAGGTCACCTAATAGAACTGAATTAGGTATGTTTGGTGTTATGTGGTCTGAGCACTGTTGCTATAGAAACTCTAAACCTTTACTTTCTACTTTTCCAACTACTGGGAAGAATGTACTTGTCGGACCAGGTGAAAATGCCGGTGTTGTTGACTTAGGTGAAGGTCAAAGGTTGGCTTTCAAAATAGAGAGTCATAATCATCCTTCTGCGATAGAACCTTTCCAAGGTGCAGCTACAGGTGTAGGAGGAATCTTGCGAGATATTTTTACAATGGGTGCAAGACCTATAGGCTTGCTTAATTCATTAAGATTTGGACCACTAGATAACTATAAAAATGTTGGTTTACTTCAGGGCGTAGTTTCAGGTATTGCTCATTATGGTAACTGCGTTGGAGTACCAACTGTTGGTGGTGAAGTTTCTTTTGATTCAAGTTATTCTGGCAACCCTTTAGTTAATGCAATGGCATTAGGTTTAATGGAAACTGATGAAATTGTTTGCTCTGGTGCTGATGGTATTGATTTCCCAGTTGTTTATGTAGGTAGTACAACAGGAAGAGATGGTATGGGTGGTGCAAGTTTTGCTAGTGCAGAACTTACTAAAGCTTCTCTTGATGATAGGCCAGCTGTTCAGGTTGGTGATCCCTTTTTAGAAAAGGGTCTGATTGAAGGTTGTTTGGAAGCTTTTAAATCTGGTCATGTAATTGCTGCTCAAGATATGGGAGCAGCAGGTCTAACTTGTAGTTGTTCAGAAATGGCGGCTAAAGGTGGTGTTGGAATTGAATTGAATCTTGATTTAGTTCCTGCTCGAGAAGAAAATATGACCGCATATGAATTCTTATTGTCTGAATCACAAGAGAGGATGCTTTTTGTTGTTAAACCACCTCATGTTGATGAAATAATGAACATTTTTAAAAAATGGGGATTATGTGCTGCTGTTGTAGGAAAGGTTTTGAAAGAAAATATTGTGCGTGTTATTCACAACAATGATATTGTTGTGAATTTGCCTGCGGATGCATTAGCAGAAAATACACCAATTAATGATCATTCATTAGTTACAGATATACCCAAAGAAATTCAAAGACATTGGAAATGGAATGACACGAAATTACCTGTTGCTAATGAAGAAGGTATATTTATTAATTCAATTAATTTAGTACTTAGTTGGAATCAAGTACTATTAAAATTATTAGATGATCCAACAATTGCATCTAAAAAATGGATTTATAATCAATATGACTATCAAGTTCAAAATAATACACTTGTTCCTCCAGGAGCAGGAGATGCTGCTGTTCTGAGATTAAGAGGATTAAATAGCAATGACACTAACTCAAAAAGAGGTATAGCTGTTGTTGTTGATTGTCCTAATAGATGGGTTGCTTTGGATCCTGAAAGAGGAGCTATAGCATCTGTAGCAGAAGCAGCTAGAAATATTAATTGTGTTGGTGCTACACCTTTAGCGGTCACAAATAATCTTAATTTTTCTTCTCCAGATGATGATTTAGGTTATTGGCAATTGGCAATGTCTTGTAAAGGCATATCGAACGCTTGTTCAGTCTTGGGAACTCCTGTAACGGGTGGAAATGTTTCCTTATATAATGAGACTACTTTATCTGATGGAACTAAACAGCCTATTCAACCTACTCCTGTTATTGGAATGATAGGCTTAATAGAAGACATTGAGTGCATAGTTACACAAGGCTGGAAGAACTCTGGTGATCATATTTATTTACTTGGTTTTTCATTATGTTCAGAAACTGAGCATGTATCCTTAGCAGCAACATCTTATTTGTCAAATATTTTTGGAGTAAATACAGGAAGACCACCTTTAATAGATTTAGATTTTGAAAAATCGGTTCAATTTTTATTAAATAATTTAATTTCAGAAAAATTAATAAATTCAGCGCATGATGTTAGTGATGGAGGTGTTTTGGTTTCTCTTGCAGAGTCTTGCATTAGCTCAGGTCTCGGATGTACTTGTTTTGTACCAGATTGTGATAATCGCTTAGATAAGGTTTTGTTTGGAGAAGGAGGATCTAGAGTAATAATTAGTGTTTCTTCAGATAAGATTGATTCTTTTATGAACGTTGTAGAAAAAATAAATAATAATTTTTTAGAACCTGTAGAGATTTCTTCTATTGGAATTGTTAATCATTTAGATAGATTAGAAATCAATATAGATGATAAACAGATAATAAATTTACCTATTAATCAAATAGCTAGTACTTATGAACAAGCGATCCAAAATAGAATACAATCTAGTATATTAGAAAATGATTAATACTCATTTTCTAAACTCATATTTATATTAGGATTTATATTATGTGTGGCATAGTTGGAATAATTGCAGATCAACAAATTAATCAGCAAATTTATGATAGTTTGCTTTTGCTTCAGCATAGAGGTCAAGATTCAACAGGCATAGCAACTATGGAAGGCAATGTTTTTCATATGCATAAGTCTAAAGGTCAAGTAAAGGAAGCATATAGAACAAGAGATATGAGAGGTCTTAAAGGTAATCTTGGTATTGGTCATGTACGCTACGCAACCTCTGGAGCTGCTGATAGAGAAGATGAAGTACAACCTTTTTATGTCAATGCGCCATATGGAATTATTCTGGTACACAATGGAAACTTAACTAATACTAGAGAGTTAGAAAGACAATTATTTAGTATTGATAGAAGGCATACAAATTCTTCTAGTGATACAGAAATGCTTTTGAATGTGTTAGCTACAGAAATACAGTCGATTGTTCAAGGAAATTCGTTATCTCCAGAAGATATTTTTTCTGCGGTTTCATCATTGCATACAAGAGTAGAGGGATCATATGCAGCCCTTGCTTTGATTTCTGGTTTTGGTTTATTAGCTTTCAGGGACCCTTATGGAATTCGGCCTTTAGTTTTAGGTCAAAGAGTTTTAGATAACGGCAAAAAAGAATGGATTGTAGCTAGTGAATCACTTGTTTTAGAAAATAATGATTTTGAAGTCTTTAGAGATGTGTTACCAGGAGAAGCAATTTTTATTTCAAATGAAGGGGAGTTCTTTTCTCATCAATGTTCTGCCAATAATAATTTGTTTCCCTGTTCTTTTGAGTATGTATATCTCGCTAGACCTGATTCTGTTATGAATGGAATTTCTGTGTATGAGGCCAGATTAAGAATGGGAGATTATCTTGCCAATACAGTTAAAAGTCAGATTCATTCTGGTGAAGTAGATGTAGTAATGCCTATACCTGATTCTTCTCGTCCTTCAGCAATGCAAGTTGCTCGACAATTAGGAGTTGAATATAGAGAAGGGTTTTTTAAAAATCGCTATGTTGGTAGAACTTTTATAATGCCTGGTCAAGCGCAGAGAAAAAAATCTGTAAGGCAAAAGTTAAACGCAATGAGTAGTGAATTTAAAGATAAAAATGTTTTGATTGTGGATGATTCAATTGTTCGGGGCACAACCTCTCGAGAAATTGTTCAGATGGCAAAGTTGGCAGGAGCTAATAAAGTCTTTTTTACATCTGCAGCCCCGCCAATTAGATTTCCTCATGTTTATGGAATTAACATGCCTTCTAAAAAGGAGTTAATTGCTTTTGATAAAAGTATTAATGAAATAGAAGAGATTTTATCTGTAGATAAATTAGTGTATCAAGAAATTAGTGACTTAGAAAGAGCAATTTTAAAAAACTCTAATGTTAAACATTTAGATATGTCATGCTTTAATGGTAAATATGTTACTGGAAATATAACAAATGAATATTTAGATTGGGTCGAGTCCAATTACTCTTCTTAAATTTTTAAAAATTATCTTTTTCGATTAATGGTGTCACTTTTTCTAAAAATTCATCTTCACGTAGATTAAATGCTTTTTTATGCTCTTCTTTTTCTTTTAAACTTCCTAATTGACTTGAGCTAACTCTTCCATTCTTTCCTAAGTTTGTTGTTATCCCTACTAATTGATTACTTTTAAATATCTGTATAACCTTATCTTGACTGATTTTTGATTTTTTGAGATTCATAGCAATAAAACCCAGATCTCCTTTTGAACATAACCTCATATTTTTCAGTGAATGCTTTACAACAGTTCCTTCTCTAGATATGAGCACTATATCTTCTTTTTCATGTTCATTTATTGTTACTCCTCCTACTATGCTTTCTCCTGGAAATAATTTTAATGCTATTGAACCTTGAGCAAGTTTTCCCATTAATGGAATTGCACTATCTATTAACTTTATTTTTATCATTCTTCCAATATCACTAACAATTAATAAATATCCATTAACTGGACACAACATTGCAGACTTAAGCTCTACACCTTCCTTTAATTTTAAGATTGTTGCTGCTCTACCTGAAATTTCAATTGTTTCACTTAGCTTGATTCTTTTAAACCTACCATCACTACTTAACAAACCAAGATGTAGATCTTGGTTTGTTAAAATAGGCAATAAATTGGTAATTCTTTCACCTTCAAGACCTGCTGGTAAAAACTTTTCTAAAGAGCCAGGTTGATTCCCTGAAAATTCCCATTTTAATAATCCGATCTTTCCATTATTAGTTATAGCTAAGATTTTAGGCTGCTTTTCAATTGGCCAGATTAATCTTGCGGGGCTTGGATTATCTCCTAATAAACAACTTTCAGATAAGCTTAACTGAGTAAGTATTTTTTGGCGTAAGACTTTAACCTGAGAGTCATTTTGAATCAATAAATATCCATCTTTTGGTAAGCTTTCATATGCTTTTTTTCTTTGAAGTTCTGCATTAGGTCTCAAATTAGCATTTCTTTCAGCAACTAAGTCATCTCCACCTTCAATTAATTTTGTTTTTCTTGGGTTACCAAATTTCTTTTTTATAGCTTTCAACTCTTTAATCATAGTTGACATTAACTCTTGTCTATTATTTAATAATTTATTCAGGTTATGTTTTTCTTCAATTAAAGCCTCAGACTCTTTATATAATGCCTGTGTTTCTAAATTGGTAAGTTTTCTCAGGGGCATAGCCAGTATTCCTTCTGATTGCTTTTCATTCAGTTTTAAATTCTCCATTATTTTAAACTTTGCCTCTGCACTGTCTTTTGCATTTTCTAGAAGTGCTATGACTATTTTTAAATTTTTGATTGCTTTTAATAGACCTTCCAATATCTCTAATCGTCCTAAAGTTTTCTCTAGTTTATTTCGAGTTCTTCTTATTATCGTTAACTCTCTATATTCAAGGAAAATATTTAGTAATTCTTTTAAAGATAGTTGCTTTGGTTGTCCATCAACCAAGGCTAATAATGTCGCACTGAAATTGTTTTGTAAGCTTGTTTTTTGATATAAAAGATTTTTTATTTTCTCATTATCAACGTCTCTTCTTAACTCTACAACTATTCTCATCCCGTCTCGATCACTTTCATCTCTTATATCTGCAATCCCTTCAATTTTAGAATTATTTACAAGATCAGCAAGTTTCTCAATCCAGCCAGCCTTATTAACTTGATATGGAAGTTCCGTTATTATAATTCCCTTTTTTTTATGTTTTCCTTTTCCTGGATTAATTTCTTCTATATGTGTTACTCCCCTCATTGGAATACTACCTTTACCCTTTAAATATGTGTCTTGAATTCCGCTACTTAGTAGAATTTCCCCTCCTGTTGGGAAATCTGGTCCTGGTATTATATTAATTAACTTATCTTCGGTTAAGTCTGGTTTTTTAATTAATTCAATTAAGCCATTGATAATTTCATTTATGTTATGAGGAGGAATATTGGTTGCCATACCAACAGCTATTCCTGAGCACCCATTCAGAATTAGAAATGGTAATTGTGCTGGCAGTACATCTGGTTCTTGTTGAGACCCATCAAAATTTGGACTGAAATCAACTGTATTTCCATCAATCTCACTCAGGAGTGCTTCTTGAGAAATAGGGGCTAGTCGTGTTTCTGTATATCTCATTGCAGCAGGGGGATCATCATCTATAGAGCCAAAATTCCCATGTCCATTGAGTACCGGATATCTGCTTGAAAAGCTTTGAACAAGTCTTACTAATGCGTCATATACAGCTTGATCGCCATGTGGATGGTATTTGCCTAGGACGTCCCCAACTACTCGTGCACATTTCCTATAAGGTCTATCTGGAGTTAAACCTAGTTCATGCATTGCATATAAAATGCGCCTTTGAACAGGTTTGAGTCCATCTCTGGCATCAGGTAAAGCTCTTCCTACGATTACGCTCATTGCGTATTCGAGGTATGAGCGCTGCATTTCTTGATGCAGTGAAATAGGTTGAAGGCGTTCTTTAGCCATTCACATTAGGAGTTCTGAAAATCCAAAGATTCTTCACAGTACAAACTTTATTTTGTTTTTACCAGTTTTATTGATCTTTTTCATTTGAAAAGTTTGAATTTGCAGAAGCTGTATTTATTACTGATTTTAACTTGGGGTTTTTGAAAAGCTCTATGCCTGCAGTTTGAAGCTTTTCTCCCCATAGTTGTTCTTTTTGAAATTGTTGAAAAAAGTAATTTGGATTTTGACTTAAGGCTTCCTTAGCCAATTTAATTGCTTCGTTATTATTAGGCTCCAGCGCATATAAGGCTATCGCTAACGCAAGCTTTGGTTCTGGGTCTGATTTTATAAGAATTACCTCTCTCCATGTTTTGATTGCTTTTTGCTTAAAACCTAATTCATAATAAACTAGTGCCTGATTATTTATAGCTTGCCAAAATTTTGGATTAATATCGGTTGCTTTTTTAAATGCTTCTAATGAATTAGAATATTTTTTTTGCATTAACTTTGCATTTCCCAGAAGAAAATATGAATTGCTATTATTTTTTTCAAGTTTTATATTTTTTCTTATAGATTTAATTGCAGCTTCAATATCACCTACTTGCATTTCTATAGAGGCTCTTGTAAACCATATAACTGGTGATCTAGAGTCAATTTTTTGTGCATTTTTAATAGATATAAGAGAATCACTTAATAGGTTGCTATATAACTGAGCCCTCGAAAGAATAATCCATAAGTTAGCTTCTTTTGGGTTTAAACTTAAGGCAAGCTTTGCAAGGTTTATTGCTTCTTTTGCGTGTCCGTATTCAATATACGTAGAAGCAGTTCGACCAATTCCAATGCTTGTATCTATTAATGTTTTCTTGGTTGGTTCATAAATAGATGGAACAAATGAATATGAAGGATTTGCAGGCAAAAATAAACTTATGTTTAATATTGCACAAAATAAGCAGAGAAAATTATTTTTCATTGCTTTTTCTTTTTAAAAGTTGTTAACTTTTTATTTTTTAAAATATAGTTCACATTCCTTTGCCACATCCATGGCTTAATTCTTCTTAATGATGAACCTTTTAAAATCTGTTTCCAGTCTTCATCATTATTTTCCATAGCTTTTTCAATTGTTAAATTTACAATCCAATCCTTAGCTTTTGTATCTGGATCATTGCTAATTGGAATTTCTTTTTGGTTCCATGGGCATACTTCTTGACATATATCGCAGCCTGCAATCCAATTTCCCATTACTTTTTCTATTTCATGGGGTATTTCATTCGCTCTATTTTCAATATTATGGTATGCAATACATTTTCGAGAATTAATTACAAAAGGTTCCGTAATTGCTTTAGTGGGACAAGATTCAATGCATTTTTGACATTTTCCGCATAAAGAACTTGCAGGTTTATCTGGTATTAATTTTTCGGTTGAGATCAAACTCCCAAGGACCATCCAGGAACCTCTTTGTGAATTAATTATGTTGCTATTTTTACCAATCCAACCTAAACCAGCTTCTTCAGCCCATGCTTTTTCTAGTAAGGGTTTGGAATCTACACAAACTTTCCACTGTGAGTTAGGCCTTTGATCTGTTAACCAATGGCCTATTTCTTTTAACCGTTTTTCTATGACCTTGTGATAATCATTACCCCATGCATATCTACCAATAAGAAGATTGTTTGATTTTATTCTTTTTGGAAGAGTGAAATAATTTAAGCCTACGACTAGAACACTTTGTGCTCCTTTCAGGAGCGTTTCTATTTCTAGTCTTGCAGGTGATTTCATCCATTCCATATCAGCATGATGGCCTGCATTGAGCCATCGTTCTAAAGATTCAGTTCGCATTTTTAGTCGATTGCTTCCTGGGATTCGAGCAATTCCTACAGGATCAAATCCCTTGCTTCTGGCTTTTTGTTTCAAATCAGAGCTTAATAATTCTTGCGTTTTGTCCATGATTGGTCAATTTGACAAATTCTCTTTGGTATTTATTTCTACTATTTCCATTAATAAAACTGATAATTCTATTAAATTGTTAGCTTAGTTTTATAACATAATAAAAAAGGTATTTGATTCATCTTGATCCAGTCCGCCCCTAGACAAGATCTTTCTTTACCCTCGAGGCTTCAGCAAGATCTTAAAAATGACCTGATTGCAGGTCTTTTGGTGGTTATTCCACTTGCTACGACTATATGGTTGTCCACCATTGTTAGTCGCTTTGTCCTAGCTTTTTTAACGTCTATTCCAAAGCAGTTAAATCCATTTATCACCTTAAATCCACTTCTTCAAGATCTTATTAATCTTGCCCTAGGCTTAACTGTTCCTTTGTTAGGGATTCTTTTGATTGGTTTGATGGCAAGAAATTTTGTTGGTAGATGGTTGCTTGAGTTTGGAGAGGGCACTTTGTCCCGAATACCGTTGGCTGGATCTGTTTATAAAACTTTAAAACAACTTTTAGAGACTTTTCTCGGTGACAATTCAACACGTTTTCGAAGGGTAGTTTTAGTTGAATATCCTCGTGAAGGCTTATTTAGCGTGGGCTTTGTCACAGGTTTAGTTGGGCCCTCTCTGCAACCTGAATTAGATCAGCCACTTTTAAGTGTTTTTATTCCAACTGCTCCAAATCCAACAACTGGATGGTATACACTAGTACCTGAGACTTCAGTTAAAGATCTAAATATTTCTGTGGAAGATGCATTTAGAACGATTATTTCTGCAGGAATTGTAAATCCAGATGAACGAAGGTCATCAACTAATGCAAGTTTCTCTAGCTTATTTCAGCAGTTTAGAGCACGCTCTTCTCAGTCTTCGCTCACAAATAATAGTTAATAATCCTAATTTATTGATTAATGGAATCTAGGTCTCTTGCAAGAGAAGTTGCCCTTTTAGTTTTAGGACAAATCTCAGAAGATCAAATTCATAATTTTGATACTATCTCTTTAGATCAGATGCTAAGCATGGGTTTAGATACTCTTTTTAATCATTGGAGAGAACAGTTAGATGATTGTGCACTTCAGATAGAGTTAGCTCAAGAAGAGTTGCTGAGCAATGATAGCGAAGACCTTGGCAATGACTCTATTACTAAGTCTAGAGAATTGCTCATTAATTGTTTGAGAAAATCAGAGGATATTGTTAATGTTTTGTCTGATACTATTGAACTTACAAGTTTATTAACTTTAAGAGATCAAGATAAAATTCGTTTAGAAGCAATGAATCGAGTGAGACTAGTAATTGAGAAAATTAGCCTAATTAATACTTCTTTAGATAATGTTATGGAAGGATGGAGGCTAAAGAGGCTTCCAAGAATTGATCAAGATATTTTAAGATTAGCTTATGTAGATATATATAATCTTAAAACTCCTATTCCAGTTACATGCAATGAAGCTGTTAACCTTGCAAACCGATATAGTGATGATCAGGGACGTAAAATGATTAATGGAGTATTAAGAAGGTTGCAAACTAAATCTTCTTGATAATTTTATTTCATAAATAGTCAATAAATTCTAGACCCTTCTTTTAATAGCTATGACTCACGAAACAGATGATCAAATTATTGAGAAACCTTCAATTGATAATGAAGAAAACTTAGATTGGGCTAAAGAAGCTTACGCAAGATTAAAACAACAGCAAGAAGAGAAAAAAACTCAAAGTCAAATTTCACTAGAAAAAACATTTCCTCTGGAATCTATTGAAGAGTCCTCTTCAGAAAATGCAGGCATTAACTCATTAGAAGAAACCTCTAATTCGCTACAACAAGTTGATAAAAGCAAGCCTTGTTTAGAAAGCTTGTCTTCTCAGGATATACAAGAAGAACCTAGCTTGGGAGAATTTGATGATACTTTTGCATGGTCTGCAAAGGTTTTAGAGGCTCAAGGGAAAAAAGCAGATAAGATTTCTTTAGATGAAATTAATTGGCTTTCAAGACTTCAGCAAGGTTTAGAGAAGACTCGGAAGGGCTTGGTTACTGATTTGCTTGAAAAGTTTGGTGATGATCCCCTTACTCCTGAGACATTAGATGAATTAGAAACTTTGCTTCTTAGATCTGATGTTGGTGTTACTGCTACTGATCAAATTATTAATGCTTTGAGAACCCGTCTTAATGAAGAAGTTTTGGATTCAAAAGAAGGACTGCGTTTTCTCAAAGAGCAACTTTGTCAAATCTTAGATATGCCTATTGCAGAGACTGGTGGAGATGCATTAGCTCCGCAACGGAATATCTTAAATATATGGCTACTTGTTGGTGTTAATGGTGTTGGAAAAACTACCACTTTGGGTAAATTAGCTAATTTGGCTTTATCGAATGGCTTCTCAACATTAATTGCTGCGGCTGATACTTTTCGTGCGGCAGCAGTAGAACAAGTGAAAGTATGGGGTGATCGTAGTGGGGTTGCTGTTATAGCCAATAATAGTCCTAATGCTGATCCTGCCTCGATTGTATTTGACGCTATTGGAGCTGCTAAGTCTAAAAATGTTGAATTATTATTAGTTGATACTGCTGGACGACTTCAAAATAAAAATAATTTGATGGATGAACTCACAAAAGTTCGAAAAATTATTACTAGGTTAGCCCCAGAAGCGAATGTTGAGTCCTTATTGGTTCTTGATGCCACTCAGGGTCAAAACGGATTAAGTCAAGCAATGGGGTTTTCTAAGTCAGCTGACCTTACAGGGGTTGTCATTACTAAGCTTGATGGTTCTTCGAGGGGTGGGGTTGCTTTTGCTGTTGCTTCTCAAACAAAACTCCCGATTCGTTTTATAGGTGCGGGTGAAGGAATTCGAGACTTAAGACCTTTTAACAGTTTTGAATTTGTTGAAGCTCTTTTGGCAAATAAATGACTTATGAAGACTCTTTCTAGAAAATTTGTTAGGTTTTTATCTCTGCAGAAAGAATGCAGTGAACAATAACTTTTCAAACTTCAACCATCCAAGCTTTGTTCAAGGTGGTTCACCTTCTCCAGCTTCCTATGAGTCATTCAGAGATCTATTAGAGAGTCTTTCTAATGAGAAAAGGCTAAGTCAAGAACTAATTTCTTCAATTGGATTTAGTTTAAGAAGCTTCACGAACTTAGATAGATTTCTAGAGATAATTCCAGTTGTGTCTTCTCGCTTAGTAGGTGTTAGCGGATCTTTATTGATTCCTTTTCATCCAGATGGGCGCATATCCAGAGATCAGCTTCAAGCTGCACCTAGAGATACTTTAGAGAACTTAATTTCTCAAATATCCAATTTTCAGGAAGGTAATTGTGTTGGTTTTTCTACTAATAATGCCGATTTGAAAGCTCTAGATCAATTGATTAATCGTTACTTTGGAAATGCATCCTTTTTTTCGACTTCCATTTCTTCTCGAGGTAGGCAACGAGGAAGATTGTATGTCTTTGATTTCAATGGATCTTTTTTCTTAAGTGATGTTCATCAAAGAGAACTCCAGTTAATTGCAGATCTTACGGGTGTTGCAATTGAAAATTATTTATTACTTCAGGAAAGTAGATATCATGAAAGTGTTGATCGCCAAGTAGATATTGGAGCTGAAATCCAATCTCAGTTATTACCTGACCATTGTCCAGTGATTGAAGGGATAGAACTTGCTGCTTGTTGTAGGCCTGCATTCAAAGTTGGAGGAGATTATTATGATTTTATTCCTACGAGGCCAGAGTTAATTGGGAAAAGTAAAAAATGTGGTCGATGGGCGTTTGTTATTGGTGATGTTATGGGTAAAGGAATCCCTGCAGGCTTGTTAATGACCATGCTGCGAGGAATGCTGAGAGCAGAGGTTTTAAGTGGATTGCCTCCAGATCGAATTTTGCATGATTTAAATCAACTTGCTCTTGATGATTTAGCTCAATCTCATCGATTTCTTACTCTTTTTTATTCTGATTATGATCCAATTCAGAAAAAACTTCGTTTTGCGAATGCAGCTCATAATCCCCCTTTGCTTTGGAGAGTAGAAAATAAAGAGATCTCTCGCTTAGATTCCCTTGGCTCATTGATAGGCTTGCAATCTAATTCTGAATATGTATGTGCAGAAGTAGTTCTTCACCCTGGAGATGTTCTTTTGTATTACACAGATGGTGTAACAGAAGCTCCTGGTATAGCTGGAGAGCGGTTTAATGAACAACGATTAATTTCTTTGTTAGATGAATCTGCTAGGCAATTTGTCAAGGCTAAAGATATTTTGGAGTATCTGTTTAAGCGATTAGATAAATTTGTTGGTGATAATCATACTTTAGAGGATGACGCTTCGATGGTAGTTTTGAAGGTAGATTCCAAAGTCAAGCTTCCATATTTAAATGATTCAAATAACTGACAAGAACAGCTCAAACTGCTTAATTAGGTAAAGTTTTGGTTTTTTGATTTGGCGAAAACTTGGAGCGAAAGATTTGAAGAAGGTCTCAATCCTTTTATTGAAAGATTTAATGCTTCTATTTCATTTGATCTAATTCTTTTAGAGGAAGATCTTGAAGGTTCTATTGCTCATGTCCAAATGCTTGGAAAAACAGGAATCATTTCCTCTGAGGCAGCAGCCCAAATTGAGAGCGGATTGGAAGCAATTCGTTTAGAAGCTTCTAAAGGTATTTTTCAGCCTGACTTTCTTGATGAGGATATTCATACTGCTGTAGAAAGACGTTTAATAGCTCTTTTAGGCCCACTTGGGAAGAAATTACATACTGCTAGGAGTCGAAATGATCAAGTTGGAACTGATTTAAGATTATGGCTTCGTCGTCGTATTGATGATCTAGATATTGAATTAAAGCAATTACAGTTAGCTTTGTTTAAAAAAGCGGAAAATAATTTATTGACTTTAATCCCTGGATATACGCATCTACAAAGAGCACAGCCTTTGTCTTTGGCTCATCATTTACTTGCTTATGTAGAGATGCTGGAGAGGGACCGATGTCGGTTGTCTGATGTACGAAAAAGAGTTGATATTTGCCCATTAGGTGCAGCTGCTTTGGCGGGCACTTCTTTGCCAATTGATAGGTGGATGACTGCAAAACAATTGGGTTTTTCCAACATTTATTCTAATAGCCTAGATGCAGTAAGTGACAGGGATTTTGCTGTTGAATTTACCGCAGCAGCATCACTGATTATGGTTCATTTGAGTCGTTTGGCAGATGAGATTATTTTGTGGGCTTCGGAGGAGTTTGCTTTTGTACTTTTAACTGATAGATGTTCAACTGGCAGTAGCTTAATGCCACAAAAAAAGAATCCTGATGTACCGGAGTTGGTTAGAGGGAAATCAGGCAGAGTTTTTGGGCATTTGCAGGGTTTGTTAACGATGATCAAAGGTTTACCCATGGCATACAATAAGGATTTTCAAGAAGATAAAGAAGCTATTTTTGATACTGTAAAAACAGCTTCAGATTGCTTAAAAGCAATGACAATTCTTATAGAAGAAGGTTTAGAGTTTTCTAATAAAAGTCTTTCTAATGCTGTTGAATCAGATTTTTCAAACGCTACTGATGTTGCAGATTATTTGGTATCAAAAAACATTCCTTTTCGTGAGGCATATCAAATTGTTGGACGCATAGTAAGAGTTTGCATTAATAAGGAAATCCTTCTCAAGGATTTAACCTTAAAGGAATGGAAAGAAATTCATTCTGCTTTTGAGCAGGATATATTTGAAAAATTAATTCCTGCAAATGTCGTAGCTGCGAGAATTAGTGAAGGTGGAACAGGTTTTAATCGCGTTAAAGAGGAGTTAGAAAAATGGAGAAATGATCTTATTTCACCAAATCAATAATCATTTTCCTTTTAGAGGCTATTAGGTATTAAAATTGAAAGATTAATGGTTTAAACAAAAACCCATTAATTTTAGGCTTCTAGCCTTTTAGGTACATTTTATTTTCAGTCCAATTTTCAAGTGAGTATTTTTGTTGGCAATTTGCCCTTCCGCGCTGAGCAGGAAGATGTTATTCAATTGTTTGCTCCTTATGGAGAGGTTGCAAACTGTTCTTTACCTCTAGAACGCG
>QCPN01000004.1:0-47060 GCA_003209775.1 Prochlorococcus sp. AG-436-O09
AACCTGGTGGACATTGTTATCCAACAAGAAGAATGGCTGCTTGTCTTAGGGATGGAGAAATCATTTTGAGATATGTAAGCTATGCACTCTTGGCTGGAGACCCATCTGTTTTAGATGATAGATGTATTAATGGGCTTAAAGAGACTTACCTTGCTTTAGGGGTGCCTTTGGCAAATGCAATTAGAGCAATAGAAATAATGAAGATAGCAACAGTCGCAATTATGACTGAGACAAATACAGGTAGGAAAATGTTTGAAGGTATTAATTCTGGCTCAGGTGCTGATTGTAAAGAGATCGCTTCTGAAGCGGCATCTTATTTTGATCGGGTTATCACTGCTTTAAGTTGATGATCATTCTATGAAAGTCTTAATTTTCTTCTTCTGGAGGTAGCAAAAATGAAATCAGCTGTTACGACTGTAATTTCTTCAGCAGATTTATCAGCAAGGTTCCCTACTCTTAGTGATATTGAATCTGTCAAGGGCTCTTTTGATAGAGCTTCTTCACGATTAGAAGCAGCAGAGAAACTTGCTATTCATATAGATAGATTTACATCTGAATCGTTGGATTATGTATATGGAAGACAATCTTACGATCAGTCTAATAAAGATAAATGTGCCAGAGATATTAATCATTACTTGAGATTAATTAACTATTGCTTAGTTACTGGTGGAACTGGGCCTCTTGATGAATGGGGAATAGCAGGTATGCGTGAAGTGATCAGAGCCCATCAACTTCCTACTGCTGCATATATAGAAGCATTAACTTATATTAGAGATAGACTAAGTGTCCCTGGAGATATGGGCCAACAGGCTGCCGCTGAGTTTAAGAGTCTGCTTGATTATTTGATCAATGCTTTAGCCTAAGACAATACACTTAAAAAGTTTCCTCTCAATGCTACCGAAGGAAAATATACCTTCTATAGAGGATATCCTTAGTGATCTTGAACATCCTAATCCACATATAAATCGAGTTGCATTTGTAAATATGAAAGAGTATTGGCCAAAAGAATCAGTCGCAATATTAATTAGAAATTTAGATAGTAATAATGTTGAACTTAGAAGGAAATCAGTTAAAGGACTTGGCTTCTTTGGTAAAAATATTGTTAATAAAATTATTCAGACATATTTCTCTAGCAAGGATGGGATCTTAAAAGTAAGTTGTTTAAAAGTTTTAGTAATAATTGCATCTAATGGTCCGCTGGATGATTTTAAGGAAGAGATAAAAGTATTGATAGAATCTGCAATTAAAGAAGAATCTGCGGAGATTATTCTTACAATAATTTCCTTCTTGCGACAGAATGGTGAACAATCTCTCCCATACTTAAAAGCATTATGTCGTGATGAAAATGTTCTAAAAGCCAAGGCTGCTATTACAGCTATATCTGAGATTAATGAAAAATCTGTAGATTCTTTTCTTAAATCAATAGTTAATGATCTCTCCCTAGATGAACTATTAAGAGAAAGTGCTTCTCAGGCTTTAGATTTAACTGATTTAGAATTTTCTAGCTTTTAAACTATCTTATCGATCTTATTTAAACTTAAATTTATAACTCGAATTACTTCTGGATCTTTTTCTCTTAAGAGTGAAGCTTTTAGCTCTTTTTTTTTGTTAATAGCTTTTAACTTCATTAGAGAAAGTGCTGATTGCTTTCTAATAAGAGGGTTTTTAGCTTTTAGTTTTTTTGCTAAAAGATTTAGATCCCAATGTTGGTCATCAAGAGAGCCCATTAATTTAATGGCTTCTAATTGCACTTCATCGGATGGATCATTGATTGCATTAATAAGAATGTCTTTAGCTTCTGCATCACTTAATAGTTGAATTTGTTCTCCAAGAGCTGCAATTGAGGATGCTCGAACTTTTTCATTCTTTGAGATCGCACCTCTTGTAAGAACTTTTGCTCCTTTAGCTCCTATAAAAGAAAGCCCCCAACTTGCTAATCCACATTGCATCTCGGAGCTATTGGGACTTTCAAGTACCTCAATCAAGTTTTTAGCAGCATCTTCACCAAAAATCGCTATTGCACCTACTGCAGAGCCTTGCACGACTGGGTCTTGGTCATTTAAGAGAGCATGTAAGAGATCTGGTAGAGCAGATGGATCTCCCACAAGTTTGAGTGTTTTCGCAGCTGCTCTTCGTACCGTTACACTTTGACTATTTAACAAGGCTTCTCGAAGCCCAGGCAGAGCTGCTTCTCCAATAATTCCAAGGCCTTCAGAAAAAGTTCTTCTTAGTAGACCTCTTTGGTCACCTAATCCAGAGATCAGTTTTCTGATTAAATTAATATCTGCCTCTGGTTTCCCCTCTTCCTTTAACTTTTCTTTTAATTCTTCAGCTAGATTTGCAGCTTCTTCTGAACTAAGAGCTATCTCTTGGGTGAAAATGCTTTGTTGGGATTCTTCTTGCAATTCTTTCTATGAAGCAGTGAGAAATGATCAAAACTTGATTTTAGACATATATTTATAAGAGGCTTGATTTTGTTATCTGATGAAGGCAGGGACTTTTGATAACCTTCCCCCATTAAGTAAGAGTGATGCCTTAAGAATTTTAAAAACCCCTATCAAAGAATTAGCGCTGTCAAGTGATTATTATAAAGCTGTTTTTCATCTTGCCAAATTTGATTGTTCTGAGTGTGAAATAGCTCTTATAGACTTAGTTAAATCTGACTCAAAAGAAACCTCAGTTCTTCTTGCAAAACGAAAAGCAATTGAAGTTTTAGGGCGAATGCAATCTAAGAAGGCAGTTCCACATATAGGAAAGAATTTGAAAAGTTCTGATCCTTACATTGTCGAAAACTGCGCTTGGGCTTTGCAAGAGATTGGGTGCACTAATCTAGAACTTCACAATACGATAGGTTCACTATTAGATAACCCAAATAATAATCAGCGAGTTCTTATTCAAAGCCTAGCTAAGATGAGTGCACTTACAGAACTTCCAAAAATAGAAAGACTTTACTCTAGAAAAAATCTATCTCCAGCAGTTAAAGGAGCTGCAATAGCAGCTATAAAGATTCTTAAAGGAAAAGTTATTGATCATCATCTTTTAAGAGAATATTTAGATGCTAACAATCAAAATGACCGCCAATCAGCTGTGCAGGATATTATTGATTCAGGATCATTTCACCTTTTGCCAGATGTTATCAAAACACCAATATCTCCTTTTTTTAGATTAAGGGCTCTAGATTTACTTTGGACTGATATTGCAAATCAAACTTTAGAATTCAATATCTTAGAAGCCATCGATTTTGTTATATTAGATAATCCTATTCGAATAAGGTTAAATGCAAGCAAAGAAACTCTTCTTGAACCAAAATATTTGCTGAATGATCTATTCAATACAGATTTTAAGAAATGTTATTCGTCACTCAATATGCTCCTTAAAATGCCGACAAATCAGATCCTCTTACCTTTAAAAAATATTTGGCATATTTTGAAGAAAGACTATGGTGCAATTTATTTTTGTCTAATTCTTTTTCGATATATAGACTTATCTTCGGAAAATATTCAGGAGCTAGGTATGGAATTGGTTGAGCTTTGCTTAGACAAATCTTGGCCACCATATATGAAATTTATACCTCAAGCAATCTTTCTTTCATATAAGCTGAACCTTGGATTTTTTAAGAGACATATGAATGATTGGCTGGATGAGGTGCATACACCTAATTGGGTTTCTCGATATGCATCCTTAAGATGTATTGAGGAATCAATTGAACATAATGAACTTGATCTTGATATAGAAGCATATTTGAGAGAAAATATTGATTCTAATAAATTTGTGAGGTTAAAATTAAAGAATATACTGACAAAATTTGTTGATATATAATCTCATTTACTAGATAGTTTGAGAAACTCTAAGTATCCATGCTCTGACCCCCATACTTTCTCCTCGCTCTTAATATCAAAACCTTCATCTATACTAAGGAATTTGTTGGTATCAAGCTGAACTTTGCTAACAAGATAAGTTTGCCTTCCATTTCTCTCAATAATATGTTTATGCTTTTGTTTTAAGTGGCCTTTATATGAAGTTTCACCTGACTTATAGAAATTCATCTCACAGCTTTCTCTTATGAACAGATCTTCTTTTTTTATTGTCGATAGTATTTCATTATTAAAGCCTCCACCTGCAAACAAATAGGCGTCTTTAATTTCGTAGTTCTCCATTATAAATACACTCCCTTTAATTATTAGCTTATTTACGGATTGCCTATATGGTGTCCACGGTGAATGGTCGTAACTTTGCTCTGTATATATTCCAATATCTCTTAGCAAAGACCAAGGTAAAAGTCTAAAGTAGATATTAATATGAGCGTATAAACTAGGGTTTTTATCAGCTTGTTTTTTGTTGCTAAATTGACCACAAATAGTGTTGATAAAGATAGATTTTTCTTGGGCATTAAGATCACGCATATCAAGAAATTTGTTTTTTTACTTTTCGAATTTCAGAGGCAAATGATGTTTGAAGTATTGCACTAACTCTTTTTGATTTTACTACTGATGAGCGACACCTGACATTTTGATGAACAAACCAAATCCGTTCTTCAGCAATTGTTTGTTCGTAGACAGTTTTAAGAATAATTGTACTTTCGGGCATTATTTCGTATTCGGATATGGCTTGATTTGCTTCTGCATATCCTCTACTTCTTAGCATGATTCCAGAATTGCTTGAGTGTTTAATAGGGATTAACAAGCTATTTCCTTGCAGTTGCTCTTTAATTGCTTCATTATCTTCCCAGTTGGAAGTTCCTGACCACTCTATTTCGAAAGGCGAAATAACTTCGCCTTCTAAATGTCCACCTAGAGTTAGGAAATCTTGAACTTTTTTGTCCTGCTTGCTCAGGAGACTGATTTTGATATCACTAATTACTTCTTCGAATTGCTTGAATGCTAGTGAGTGCCCACTCCGCATTGAGGTCCATTCACCAACACTTTTATTTACAAAATGCTCAATCTCCATATGGAGGTTCGAATTATTCTTCTGAATCTAATGCGTTTTGCTTGACACTACCATTCTGAATCATTCTTACCATTGAATCTACCATCATTGACATGGCCATTGGAACCTTCTTCCCAGATGGAGTCGTTGATGATTGATTCCTAGGCGTTTGATTAGAAAGTGGCCTTTTAATGGTCATGCAAAACGTGCCCTTCTTAATAAATTACGTTATCACTAGATGGATTGCCCTTATTATATCTTGCTGTAGTGATAAAGCTTGATGTAGTTGCCCCGCAAGGTGAATTCCAAAACCTTAGGTAAGGAACTATGTCTTCCCCAAAGAATTCCTCATACTCTATGGAGTCAATTAAGAAATCAACATGTCTTGCAAAACCTTTTGTGTTAATTATCTCGATGTTGTCTTGGAGCTCTTTTGGGTTAATTAATGGTCGGCCCAATATATGCATGAAGTTAAGTTCCAGACATTTTTTCTGAGAGACCCTTTCGACAAAATGATGTCGATAGAAATCTGACTTGCTTATTGCTCGAATAAATTCTCTAATAGGAATATCACCATTTCTTAACCTTCTTTCTATCTCCGTAGAGAATTCACTTTCCATTGGACGTAAATTTCCAAACACTTGCTTATAAGAAGCATTTATGGCGATCAAAAGAGAATCGTCATTGTGAGAGTGAAATCTTTTGTAAGTAAATAAATCTCTAGAATTATTTGTAAACCTAACTCCTGAGAACTCTTTTTCATTGGAATATTTTTCTCTTTTAAATGAGGAATTGACTCTTAACATACTTTCATTTGTTATTTCTTTAGGCTTAGTTTTTGAATTTATAGAAAATAAATTAGCTTGCCCAGGCATACATTTACTCCTACAGTGCATGATATATGTCATTAATTGGCTTCCTGCAATTCGCTTTTTCCCATAGCTAATATAAGGTGAGACCTCTATTTCAGAAAGCTTCAGTTCTAGTTGATGTTTTAAATTCATTTGCATTAGCGTTAAGTAATTTCAGGTATAGAGATTAATGAATTAGCAGCATTTTTCTAAAAACTATTCTTGCTCAAGTTATTCACATTTTTATCTTCTATATTTGAATTGACATTAAAATTATAATAACTTTGATTAATGACAAGATTCACAGGAGTTTCCCCTATCAGTTCATTTTTCAAAACCCAATATGGCTTGCCTGGTTTACTTGAGAAAGCAGCTAGGACTTAAAGAAAATCTCATTTGCATTAATAATGCTTTGTAAAGAAAGAATGGGCAAAAAACAAAGTGGTGAATCGCCTCTAATTGCAAGTATTTATTTTGAAGAGCTTTTAATTGCTCAAATATAAGCCCAATGAAAGGTTAAGTTATCTCCGATGCTTCATTTAATTCACTTTGGAGCCTTAGAGTTGTTTTTATAGATTAAAGTCTTTTTAGAAATTATTTAATTAACTTTAGGTGCTAAATATGAGCAGTTCCCAAGGAATTTGGAAATGAAGAAGATTCGTAAGTTTCTTTCAATTGCTTTCTTCGTCGGAGTAGTTGTTTTATCTGTATGGCTAATTCAAACCTATGGAATTGCACCTCTTCGTGATGCTGTCGAAGAGATGGGGATTTGGGCCCCTTTTGGAATACTAATGCTGAGAGGAGTGAGTGTAATTCTCCCTGCATTGCCTAGCTCTGTATATTCTCTTTTAGCTGGCTCTTTGCTTGGCTTCAAAACAGGATATATAACTATTGTTCTCTCAGATCTGATATTTTGCCAAATGGCTTTTTTCATAGCCAGAAAATTTGGTCGTGAACCAGTTCGTCGCTTGGTTGGGTTGAAAGCAATGAAAAGAATCGAAGGCTTTAACCAAAATCAATTGGAAGGCAATTTTTTCTTAATGACGGGACTTTTGATGACAGGACTTTTTGATTTCCTTAGCTATGCATTAGGAATTGGGGGGACACGCTGGCGTCTCTTTACGCCAGCTTTAATTATCAGTCTATTGATTAGTGATTCTATTATTGTCGCTGTAGGCGCTGGCGTAAGTCAGGGGGCTGGTTTGATGCTTGGAGCTGCTTTGCTTGGCATGTTTGCGCTTGCCACGATCAAGGGTTTTAATCGGAACAAGGCACCTAGTATTTGATAAATTGCTAATCTAGTTATAAGAATTTGTAAAATTCCCCTCCTTCTCTTATATAGAGTCTTATTTTTCAATAGATATAGTTAGGTATTAAGCCAAAAGTACATTTATTTGGACATTTAATTTTTGTCATCTTGGGAAAAGTTTAAGCAAGTAATCTTCTTAAACTTGGAATTATATAAATAGAAATGACTTTGCTTAGAGCATATAAGATGTTTGAATTATTCAAGTTGCAATAAGCGTAAGCGAAATTTTGCAACATTTATTGCTTTAGATTTTGAGCTTTTTACAAATGGATGATCTTTATTCTCTTCAATTATCTTTTCTATCTTTTCTTCTATTGTCAATTTCTCGTTTGTTTTAAACTTATTCTTCTTCCATGCTTCATCAAAAATCATTGCAAAGCTATCGGCATTATTATAGGAACTATTGTGGTCTTGCATTTTGATGAGGAGCCTTCTCTCAAAGATAGCATTAGCATATCTGTGTAAACGTTGAATTAAAAAAAATATTTGATTATCGATTCTATTAGATGATTTTATGCATTGCTTATAATCTATAGAGCAGGATTAATCTTATAAACGATTTAATATAATGTGCAAGCTTAGTTTTCTAGGAATTAGAAAAATTTTTCAGGTAGAAAACGCTTTAAATAAAAATTAAATCTATGGAGCTGATTAGTTGAAAAAATAATGCTATCAAGCTTACCTATTTAGGCCATTGTTCAAAAATGGTGCCAGGACGCAGATTTGAACTGCGGACACGGCGATTTTCAGTCGCCTGCTCTACCAACTGAGCTATCCCGGCTTATAGCGCTATTAAAATAAATAGCATCTTTTATCTTATATCAACGCTAATTCCTATTACGCAATTTCTTTGATTTCTAAATTGTTGGTTGATAAAACTGCAATTAAAATAATTGGTTTCTTGATGAAGAAATTATCGAGTGAATGGTTCCAATGCAAGTCTCGCAACCCCTTCTGCAGCTTGTTTTGAGCAGCTTCTGATTGGGATTCCTATTAACCTTTCCCTTATTCTTCTCCATTGTGGGTTCGCAGCCCCTCCACCAATGGTGATAATTTTTTTGGGGATTTCAACATTCATTGATTTAAATTTCTCCCACCCCTGAGCTTCGATTCGAGCCAGGCCTTCAAGTATGCCATGGAGGAATAAAGAGTCACTAACTGGCCTAGGTTCAAGTATTGGTTCTAAATAGGGATCATCAATAGGAAATCGTTCACCTTGAAATGCAAGAGGACGAAACATGAGGCCACTATCTGATTCAGGGTTAATTTGTCTGCTGAGTTCAACTAAATTCTTGTCGTTAAAGAATCTTTTAAGCACGGCACAGCCTGCATTTGAAGCACCTCCGCATAGCCAGCGATTGCCAACTCGGTGAGTTGTCACCCCTGGACAATTTATTGGAGTTTTGACAAAACTTTTAATAACGATAGTGCTTCCTAAAACAGTAACCCCTTCGGATAATGAGGCCCCTGTTGCAATAGCAGATGCATTCGAGTCAGTTGTCCCAGAAATAATTTCAGTTTCTCTTGGAAGGTTTAATTCTTTGGCCCTATTTAAGGCAATCTTCCCAAATGATTTACCACTTGGGAGAATTTTGGGGAGTTTGTTTCGCCAATTTAGTTGGTGAATTTCTTGAGGCCATGTGCCTTCTAAAATCTTCCACCCGAGTTTGAGATTGTTCCCTTCTTCTCCAAATGTCCAATCATTTAACAACCATCCACTAATCCAATCTGCTTGATGTCTGAGAAGTATTCCAGCTCCAAACTTATTGATTAATTTAGATGCTCTACCAAAACCACTGGCTAAGTTTAAATTTTTATATTTCTTTTGAATAGCATTTTGTTCAGCTATACATGAATCAAAGTATGGCAAGGCATCCCCAAGAGCTTTTCCGTTGTAATCACATCCCATTAACGTTCCAGAAGTTCCATCAATTGAACATGCGATAATCCTTTCTTTTTTCTTTGAAGGGATATTTTTTATAAGCTCCCTGCAACTATTTTTCCAGTCATCACATTTTTGTAGTCCGATGGTATATTCGCTTGATGCATAATATATGAGCTCATAATTCATATTAATCAAAGCTATTCGAACACCGCTTGTGCCAAGATCTATTCCAAGCACTAACGGACTTTCTTGCATTGATTTGATTTTTTATATATGAAGCTTCCTTAATTCAGTTGCTTTTTCGTTCACATTTTCCCAGGGAAGTTGCAAATCTGGTCTCCCAAAATGACCATATGCTGCCACGTCTCGATAAAAGCGACCCTTTCTATTACTTGGGAGATCTCTAAGTCCAAATTGATCAATAATTGCTCCTGGCCTTAGGTCAAAATTCTTTTTAACCAAATCAGTAAACTCTTCATTTGAAAGTTTGCCAGTCCCAAACGTTTCTACCAAAATTGAAACTGGGTTCGCGACTCCAATTGCATAACTTAGTTGGACTTCTACACGATTTGCTAAACCAGCTGCAACAAGAGCTTTAGCTACAAACCTTGCTGCATAGGCTGCAGAGCGATCTACTTTTGTAGGATCTTTACCTGAGAAGGCCCCACCTCCATGTCTTGCATATCCTCCATATGTGTCAACAATGATTTTCCTTCCCGTTAAGCCAGCATCGCCTTGAGGCCCTCCTACTACAAATTTTCCAGTCGGATTAACTAAGAAGCGAGTTTTTCCTTTTATAGGCCTGATGGAAAGCTCTTCAGTAGCTGGCTTTACAACAAAATCCCATAGGTCTTCACTGATTTTTCCCCTAATTCCATTTTCGTTTGATATTCCTTTAACTGTTTCAGTGTGTTGTGTAGAAATGACGATTGTATCAATTGCTATGGGCTCATTGTTTTCATAAAGAACACTTACTTGGGTTTTGCCATCGGGTAAAAGGTATTCCAGATCTCCTTGATGCCTTACTTTTGCAAGCCTTCTTGAGAGCCTATGAGCAATACTGATCGGTAGAGGCATTAACTCGGGAGTTTCATTACATGCGAAGCCAAACATTATGCCTTGATCCCCAGCACCTATTTTATCGAAAGGATTGTCACTGTTATCATCGGCTTCATCTACACCTTGAGCAATATCTGGTGATTGTTGGTCTAATGCTACAAGTACTGAACAGCTGTTGGCATCAAACCCACCTGCTCTAGCACCGGAGTATCCAATCTCTTTAATTACTTCTCTTACTAAATTAATGAAATCTACCTTTGCTTTAGAGGTGATTTCTCCAGTGATTAGACATAACCCTGTGTTTACAACAGTTTCACAAGCCACTCTGCTGTTTGGATCTTGCTCTAAAAGTGCATCTAATATTGCATCACTAACTTGATCACAAATCTTGTCAGGATGCCCTTCTGTTACTGACTCGGAAGTGAAAACAAAATTGCTCAAGGCTTTTAATTACTTATAACTTTATTGTATAAGATCATTTAAAGCTTAACTCATTCCAATGATTAATTAGATGGTGATGCTCAGACAACAAAGGTGGTTTTTCCCAACCAGCAGTGTATCCAATAGCAACTGCTACCCCAGCAGCTTTTGCCATTTTGAGATCAGTATCTGAATCACCAATAAGAGCGCACTCTGATATTTTTGAATTCATTAGTTTACATAGCTTCTTTATAGCTATTGGACTTGGCTTAGGAGGATTATCTTCTGAGCTCCAAGAAAAAGGAAATTGTTTTTCCAATTTGGTACTTATTAAAAAACTTTCAATCCCAGCCCTGGAGTCATTACTAATAATTGCAAGCTTAAGTTCTCGTTTCTTAGACTTTTTAACTAAATTAACTATCCCAGGTAGAAGCTCTTCTCGAATATTGTTAACTTGGGAATTCAGTGATTGTCGTGAAGCTTCTTCAAAAATCTCATTTGCCATTTCTAATGATTTCGACCAGCTTTTACCTAGAAGACAGAATATAGTTGCAGTTGAAATTAAATTATCCTTCTTTGAAGCTATTGCCATAGCACCATTTGGGTCTATGGAACTCTTTCTTAACCCGTAGGCTTTTGATAATAGGTAGTTGAGCCTGGTTATTTCTGCTTCAGTACAATCTTCTCTTTGGAAGATTTTTTTTGCTAGCTCTTTCCTAGATCTTGCTAATGCTAAGAGCCTATTTTCACTATTAATTAAAGTACCATCTTTGTCAAATAAAATACCACTAACCCTACATATAGGGTTCCCCTTTATAAGGAGCTGATGCATTGCAGTTTAACGTTCTAAACTTCCATTGAAATTATGGGGTCTTCTCCTTCTTCTGCCTGCTCTAGGAGCATTTCTTTATACTTAGCAGCCATTTCCTCAGCCTTGTCGAATACTTTTTGAGGGTCAGTTAGCATATCTCCAGGCTCGGGCTCTAATGCTTTTGTGGAGAGTGAAATTCGACCTCTTTCAGCATCTAAATCAATAATCATTACTTTCATTTGATCATTCACATTCAGAACAGAGTGAGGAGTTTCAATATGTTCGTGGCTGATTTCTGAAATATGGAGTAGGCCGCTAACACCACCTATATCTATAAAAGCTCCATATGGTTTTATCCCTCGAACTGCTCCTACAACAACTTCTCCTACTTCTAAGCGATTCATTTTTCTCTCAACTAGTGCTCTTCTATGGCTTAATACCAGCCTATTTCTTTCTTCGTCTACTTCTAGAAACTTTAGAGGTAAGAAGTCTGCAACAAGCTCCTCCTTCGCTTTCCTGGTACTGATATGAGAACCCGGGATAAACCCTCTCAAGCCTTCTACTCTTACTAGAGCTCCTCCTCGATTAGTTGCAAAAACTTCTGAATAGATAGTGGCATCTTCTTTTTGTAACTGCCTTACTCTTTCCCATGCTCGTTGGTATTCAATTCTTCGGATTGAAAGTGATAATTGCCCATCTTCATTCTCTTCACTCATTATAAAAAACTGCCTTATCTCGGATGGCTGTAGCACATCACTAAGGCCTTCTACTCTATTAATGGAGACCTCTTGCATGGGCATAAAAGCTGCCGTCTTTGCCCCAATATCAATCATTGCCCCTTTTGTTTCTAAGGCAAAGACCGTTCCATTTACAATATCTCCAGGTTTAAAGTTGTAATCATATTTTGCTAAGAGAGAGTCAAATTCATCTATAGAAAAACCAGCCCCATCAAAATCATATTTCTTGACTCTGCTATCTGAATCATCTGCAGTGGGAACATCCTCTGGAATTAATGCGTCTTCTGCAATAGCTTCTTCAGCTATTAAATCAGTATTTTGATCAGGCTCGACTGCATCTTTGGGATTATTGCCCTCTTGTTCTATTTCTAACTCTGGAACTGGCGTAGAGGAGTTGTCAGACATGTTTGTATAGCAGTATGCCTACGAGGCAATGCGAGATTAAGTACTTTAGACCTGCAAATCTAAAGGAACTGATTCTCCACTCTACACCTCAGCTATTAGACAATTGTCGCAAACTTCTCAGAAGGTTTAAAACTTTCTAAAGTGTCAACAAAATCATTGATGCCATTAAATTGCCGATAAACCGAAGCAAAACGTATATATGCAACTTCATTCAAATCTTTTAAATGAAGCAAAATCATTTCTCCTAAGTCTGAGCTGCTAATTTCTTTTTGGTTGCGCTGTTGTAGTTGGTTCTCAATTTCGTCAACAATCATTTCAACCTTCTGGTTGTTTAGAGAGGTTTTTTCACAAGCTCTGGTTATGCCGTTAATTAGCTTGCTCCTACAAAAAGTTTCTTTTGCACGATTTCTTTTAATAACAGTAATAGGAACAGTTTCTACCCGCTCATAGGTAGTAAAGCGAAAATCACAGTTGAGGCATTCTCTGCGTCTTCTGACACATTTACCAGCATCTGCTGATCGAGATTCCAGCACCCTACTATCTGTGTTTTGGCAAGAGGGGCATTGCATGCTGCCCTTATTAGATGAGATTTAAATTAACTTTAAACCTCTATTTGTCTAATGAGAAGCCCTAAGGTTAATTAAATCAAAGAATCTTTTTTTTTGGTTCGTTTTAGCTCACAATTTTTTGATTCTAAAGACATAAAAAAGCCCCACTTTTTTGGTGGGGCTTTTTTGAGGCATTTATTTTTTATCAAACTTCGGAGGATCGCGAAATGCGACAGCGAAGAATAATGTCACTACTGCCAAAGTGAGAATTAGGACGTAGGAGAAAGCTTCCATAGGGATTTTAGATAGTGGCTAAAGATTCCTTGCGATTAAGCACGTCCAGGGACGCGACGAGTGGTTTCGTCTCCAAGTTTTTTGAAGACACCAAACTGAACCTGATCTCCAATGTCTGGATCAACACCAGTAAAGGTATCACGGTACAGAGTCCTGGCAGCATGCCACCAATGGCCAAATAAGTAGAGCAATCCAAAGCATGCGTGAGCATACGTGAACCATGCTCTTGGCCCGCTTCTAAACACACCGTCAGACTTGTAGCGATCGCGGTCAAACTTGAATGATTCTCCAAGTTGAGCTTTACGAGCCAAACGCTTAACTACAACTGGGTCAGAGAATGTTTGTCCGCTTAGTTCACCACCATAGATAGTTGCAGTAACACCCATTTGTTCAAACGAGTATTTGGCTTCTGCACGTCTGAAAGGAATGTCAGCTCGTACATTGCCTTCCTTGTCTTCAAGAACAACTGGGAAATTCTCAAAGAAGTTAGGCATTCTTCTTACTTCAAGATCATTGCCTTCTTTGTCAGTAAAGGAAACATGCCCTTGCCAACCAGTTGGTACTCCATCTCCATTAACTAGAGCACCTGCTCTAAATAGGCCTCCTTTCGCAGGACTATTTCCTACATAATCATAGAAAGCTAGCTTCTCAGGGATGGCTGCATAAGCCTCTGCCTTAGTTGCACCATCATTCATAGATGCTTCAACTCTACGATTGATTTCAGTCTTGAAATAATCTGAGTCCCATTGGTATCTGGTAGGTCCAAATAACTCAATTGGAGTTGTTGCTGAGCCATACCACATGGTTCCAGAAACAACAAAGGAAACAAAGAGTACTGCTGCTAATGCACTTGCTAGAACCCCCTCAAGACTTCCCATCCTGAGGTTTCTATAAAGTCTTTCTCCAGGCCTATTGGTGATATGGAATACTCCACCAATAATTCCGATCAGACCTGCGCCTATGTGGTTTGCAACTATTCCCCCCTCATTAAAGGGATTGAAACCAGCGGCCCCCCAGACTGGGGCAACTTTCTCGACATGTCCAGAAAGTCCATATGGATCAGATACCCACATCCCAACAGAGGAAAGTGAAATACCAAAACCAAAGCAGGCAAGTCCTGCAAGTAAAAGGTGGATTCCGAAGATTCTAGGAAGGTCTAAGGCTGGTTCTCCAGTACGAGAATCTTCCCAGAGTTCAAGATCCCAGTAAGTCCAATGCCAAATAGCGGCCAGCATCATTAGACCACTGAATAGGATATGGGCTGCTGCTACGCCTTCAAAAGTTGAATACGGAAGAGCTTTTCCCCAGAACCCTAATGAATCAAAGTCAAATGAGCCAACACCTCCTGTGAGGTCCCAGCCATTCCAACTGCTTGTTACTCCTAAGCGGGCCATAAACGGCATGACATACATGCCTTGGCGCCACATAGGATTCAATACTGGATCACTAGGATCGAATATGGCCAATTCATATAGGGCCATGGAGCCGGCCCAGCCGGCTAGCAAAGCTGTGTGCATGAGGTGCACGGCCAAGAGTCGGCCGGGGTCGTTAATTACGACTGTGTGCACCCGATACCAGGGCAATCCCATGGGTAAAAGGTTTCGAATAACGAAGCTGCTTTGATGCAGCTAGACCCGATGATCGTAGAGGTTCTTCTCTCTAAGACGGGGTAGGTTGTGGACACCTGCAACGACTGTTGATAATCCAGAGACCTTGAAAAGCAATTTTAGAAGCTAGAAAAAACAGTCGATATGTTCCTTTTGGCAGTTATTTAGACACGTTTGGCAAGATTAGCAGTCAAAATTGAAGCCAAGATTTGTAACTTTTAAGACCATGCCAATTGTTCGTTTTATTAGAGAAGGAAGAGATGTAAAGTGCCGAACTGGTGAAAATTTACGAGAAATTGCTCTAAGAGAAGGGATGCAGCTTTACGGATTTAAAGGATCAATAGGAAATTGTGGTGGTTGTGGCCAATGCATTACTTGCTTTGTGTCTATAGAGAGCGAAAACCAGGGAGCATTGTCCCCAGTTACTGAAATAGAGAAGATCAAGCTTAAAAATCGCCCTCATAATTGGAGACTGGCATGCCAATCAATTGTTAAGTCATCTGTAGTTGTTCTAACTAGGCCTCAATCGCCGCCTGCTAACTCTGAAAAATTGATCGAGGATGCTTTAGTCAAAGGACTTCCTAAATGATTTATTTGAGAGATATCGTTTGCATTTAAATTGATTCTCGTTACAACATCTAATTGTTCAAGCCCTTTCTCTGGGAGATGGGTGTTATCCATTTATAGTCTCAGTAATTACTTATTTCGTCTAGCGGCTTCTTGAGTTCATGGAAACCACCAATTTCGGTTTTATTATCAGCTTGCTTTTCGTTGGTATCCCAACGATCTTTTTAGTAGGTTTATATATCTCCACCAGTGATGGAGAAAAATCAAGCTTTTTCTCAGATTCAGGCAAAGGTAAGCTTGGACCAAAGAGTTAAGTACGCATCTCAAAAATCAAAACCATTCATTTTTTAGTGCAATCAGTGTGATTTTTCATTGAGTGCTCTATTTATACCTTTGTATTTATTTTTAATTTCTAGCTGCTTATTAGATTTAAAAAGAAAGATTTTTTCTAGAGCCTATGGCTAATAGCTGTTCTCACGCCCCTTGGCTCCTAAGAAAGATTGTTTTGCCTCAACACACAGACCACGCAGGAGTCATGTGGCATGGTTCCTATTTGTCATTGTTAGAAGAGGCAAGAATAAATGCCCTCTCAGCAGTTGGTTTGTCCTATGGAGATTTATCTGATGAAGGATATGAATTACCAGTTGTTGAGTTGCAAATTAAATATTTAGAACCTCTTTTTCATGGTGAAAACCTATTGCTTGAAAGTTGGGTTTCGAAAGGGAAGGGACCTAGATTGAGATGGCTGACAAATTTTATAAAAGATTCTCAAAAATCAGCTGCTTTATCTAAAATTGATTTGGTTTTAATAAAGAGGGATGTTTCTGGACAGAAGTTGCTTCGAAAAGGGCCAGAGCATATTACAAAAGCTTTTATTGATCTTCAGAAAGGTCCGGTTTGATTAAGAAATGATTTTGGCAAATTCTTTTTCAGGGAAAGAAATTTTAACTTGGAGAACTTTTCAACTTGCTAAAGGAGGCAACTCTGTAGATCTTGATTGGTTACTAGACCTTGGAGGTGGTTTGTCTTGGAGTGATTTGCAAATTCTGAAAATTTCTCAAGAAAGAAATTATCAACTTAATTTGTCTCTTCAAGAACTATCAGTAATTTGGATGAGATTTTTAGACCAAAAAATACCTTTGCAATACCAAGTAGGTAGATGTCCTTGGAGAGATTTCGAATTAGAAGTTAACCCTTCTGTTTTGATCCCTAGGCAAGAAACTGAGATGATGATCGATTTGGCTTTGAGCAAAGTAAACCCTTGTGAAAAAGGGATAGGTAGATGGGTTGATTTAGGAACTGGCTCGGGAGCTTTAGCTATTGCCTTAGCAAGATCTTTTCCTAAATGGATCGGACATGCAGTTGATTGCAGTGAGAATGCACTTACTCTTGCAACAAAGAACATCGAAAAGTTAGTTTCTGAGTCGGAAATTTATATGCATTTAGGTAATTGGTGGGAACCTTTAACGACTTGGTTTGGGACTTTTGATTTAGCTATTGCTAACCCTCCATACATTCCTAAGTCTAATTTTGAGAAACTTGATTCGGCTGTTCGTGAGCATGAGCCTCATTTAGCACTTTTCGGAGGGGATGATGGTTTGGATTGTTGTCGTGAAATCATCAAAGGCTCTCTGAATGGACTCAGTCCAGGGGGATTGCTTATTATTGAACATAATTGTGATCAAAGTGAAAGGGTTTTGAGCATTTTGAAGAAGAATGATTTTCATGAAATTGAGTTTGCAAATGATTTAGAAGGTATTCGACGCTTTGCTCTAGGACGTTATCCAAAAAAATAAACAATTAACTATGTCAATCCCGCTATTTAATTCAGGAGAGTTAAGACGTTTGGTACATGAAGGTTCTCCAGTGTTATTCCCTACAGATACTTTGCCAGCGTTAGCTACTATTCCTGAAAACGCAGATGATCTATGGAATTTAAAAAACAGGCCAAGAACTAAACCCTTCATACTTATGGCATCTTCTTCGGAAGAGTTATTTGATTTCATTTTGCCTGAGGCTTTGGAAGATGCTTCAAAGATAGGATCTGTTTATTGGCCAGGTGCATTAACTATGGTTTTGCCTGCTATGGGATCTATCGTTGCATCTTTAAACCCTTTTGGATCTTCAATAGGTGTAAGAATTCCTGCCTGTGATCTTGCAATAGATTTTCTAGAGAAGAGTGGACCTTTGGCTACAACAAGTGCAAATTTATCTGGCTATGAACCTTTAGTTTCTGCAATGGAGATATCGAAAACTTTTCCAAAAACACCCTTGCTCGGACCAATCCCATGGCCTTTGTCATCCGGTTTAGCCAGTACTTTGATTAAATGGAAAGGGAAAGGACGATGGGAGACCTTGAGGAAAGGAAGTGTTTCCCCTTTTGCCATTTAAAGACAATGATTTGGATTTTCCTCCTAACTTTAATACTCCAATCAGGTTTCTATTGGTTCTTAAACCCTCTAATAGTTGTTAGTACAAATTATTTGTTTGATCTTCAGGGCCTGAATGCAATGGTTTTTCTAGTTTTATTGTGGATCTTTTCTGGGAGAGGGAAAATAGAGAGTCTTTAACAGCTGCAATGGTTAATAACCTTTGCTAATTGTATGCCGGCTAACAGATTTGAACTGATGACCTTCGCTTTACAAAAGCGCTGCTCTACCGCTGAGCTAAGCCGGCATTTTAAGAACTAAGTTTAAATTGGATAGGTTATATTTTCAATCAATTGTAGATTTTTGCTCAATAAATTTATTTGTTTTTTAATTTTCGCTTCTACTTTTCTGAACTTAACTTTTGATTTCAAGTTAGAGCAAGTTAGTTGCTATTCGGAAGCCTCTGCTATGGCAGATGAAACAGTCTCTTTTGTAGTCTGTTCTTTAATCTTTATTTCACCAGAAAGCGTTCTTTTGATAGGTAGATTTGCAACTAAAGCAGTCATCCTATCTTCAGTTTCAAGACTTACTGCACCTCCTTCAAGATCAATCTCTACATATTTAGCTACCACATTTAGTATTTCTTCTCTCATTTGGTCCAAAAGGTCTGGACTTAGATCAGTTCTGTCATGGGCGAGAACTAGTTGAAGCCTTTCTCTGGCTTTCGAAGCACTTGCAGGGTTTCTGCCTAGTAATTTGTTTAGGATGTCTCTTAGTGTCATGGTGTTAGAAAATCTTTGTTTGCATCAGCCGACGAAATTTGTCCCTAAGACCGTTTCCCTCTTTGGAAGGATCAATAAGTGCGATATCTTCTCCTTTTAGACGTCCAGCAATATTTGAATAGCATCTTGCGGCTGGGGATTGACTGCCTACAAGGGTAAGAGGTTCACCTCTGTTAGTACTTACGATTACTTGTTCGTCTTCTAGGACTAGCCCTAATAAAGGAAGTGCGAGGATGTCGGTTACATCTTCTATTGATAACATCTCCTGGCTTTCCATCATCTTTGGACGAACTCTATTGAGAACTAATTGAACAGGTTTTATTCCATGTGTATTAAGCAGGCCAATGACTCTATCAGCGTCCCTTACTGCAGATACTTCTGGATTAGTTACGATAATTGCTTCTTTTGAGGCTGCGACTGCATTCCTGAAACCATCTTCTACGCCTGCAGGGCAGTCAATAAGTACATATTCAAATTGTTTGCTAAGCATATCTACGATTTTCACCATATCTTCAGGCTTCAGCCAATCAAGCATTCTTGGATTCCCAGCAGGCAATAGGGAAAGGTTAGGTTCTTGTTTATGTTTGACCAAGGCTTGGTCAAGACGACAAGTCTCTTCCAGTACTTCTTGTGCTGTATAAACAATTCTATTCTCTAAACCTAGTAGTAAATCAAGATTTCGAAGACCGAAATCAGCGTCTAAAACTGCAGTTGGTGATCCTTTGCTGGCTAGGGAAATGCCTAGATTGGCAGTTAGAGTTGTTTTGCCAACCCCACCCTTGCCTGAGCAGATAAGAATGACTCTTGTATTTAATGTCACGGACCTCCTCAAAGTTTAATAATTTTAATTGCATTTGATGTAATAGCAATATTAGAAAAAACAAAATTTTAGTTTTAATTATCTTTTCCAGCTTTCATAAGGATTTGCCTGGAAATCTATTTTTGCTTTTAATAGGTTCTTGCGGGTTTTATAACAATTAAATCTTCTTCTATGCTTGCTTCCTCTGCTAAACCTTCATCTGGTTTTTCTTTAGGTCCCCTGGCGATCATGCTTGCAATTCTTAATTGAACTGGCCGCAGTTGAAGAGCTGTGATTTTGGCTTCAACATTTCCATTTTTCCCTGCATGGGCAATACCAAGGAGCCTGCCCCAAATCATTACATCTCCTCCAGCTATTACTTTTGCGCCTGGATTAACGTCCCCTAGTATTAAAACATTCTTGATTGCTTCCAAAACCTCGCCTGATCTTAGTGTCCCAATATGGAACAAGACATTTGATGAAGCCCCCTCAGTGGAAGGCCTATGCTCAGAATTTAACAGAGTTTTATTCTCTTTAAATTCGCTATCTACTGAATTCATTAATGTATGGATACCTAGGGACGATGCACTTATAATGCTTTCAATTTTGCCTGACTCAATATAATCGATGCGTAGCTTTTCTCTATCACAGACTCTTTGAATATAGCTTATATCTTTGCAATTTAAATGCCAATCTCTAATGTTAAAAGAGACGGATAGCTCCTTGTAATTCTTAATAACTGAATCTAGCATTTCATGCCAATTGTTTGTGAAATCTTTTGGGAAGATAATCTTTTCTTTTTTAGAGTCAATTCTCATGATCCTTATCAGAGTTAGTTAGATTTTTTAGATTGCCTTAATTTTAATAGCGCTCTCTCTAAATCTAAATGTATTTCTTTCGGGTAGATTAACCAGGCTGTTTTAGAAGGGCTTATTAATCTATCTATTAATAATGAAGCTTTCTCAATAGCTTGCATTTCAGATCCATCCCATATCCTTAACCCACTTTTGTAAGGTTGGTAGCCAATGAATTTGTTGTGACGAAGGCCACAGCAGAAGAAAGGATCTTTGCCAATCTTTTCTGCAAGATTTCTAGTAATAACTAGGGCTTCTAGTTGAACTTCTGTTGTAAGGTAATCTATATTAGTTGCTTTAAGTAGCTTCCTATTTAGAAAACTATCACATAAGATTTTCAATGGTTTTGGCGACTCATCTTTCCATCGTGCAAGATGATAGAGAGTCCTTATATCATCATTTGCGAGAAATAGATCTAAATCTATTTCCCTTGGTTCCCATATCCACTTAGATAAACAATTATCAACCCACAATTCTTTTGGACTTAGATGCCTAGCTGTTTCAATTATTTTTTCGAGCAGCCAGTTTGAGACTTCATTTAATCTATGATTATAAATGGTCCTATACATAAGATTGCGGACGACTAAATAGTGTTCAACAGCCATTAATCCTTTTGGGTCGATAGCAAGGTCTCCATCTGGTGCAAGTGTTAATGCTGAGAGAATCCGTTCCAAATCTATTTGTCCATAATTAGTCCCAATACTATTGCTATCTCGCATTAGATAATCAAGTCGATCACAATCTAACTGGCTACTAACTAATGTCTTAATGAGAGTATGTTCTGGATTTTTACCTTCTATAAGCTTAGAAACTTTTAAGCTTAAATTATCATCTAAATGATCAAGTTCTTCTGAAATAAAAGGATGCTCGCTAATTACTTTTGATGACCACTTTTCGTGATTGATGTCAAACATTCCCTCACTTGTATGACTTAAAGGACCATGCCCAATGTCATGCAATAAGGCAGATGCATATAGCAGTCCTCGATATTTTTTTAACTCGGAATTTATTTTTATAAGCTTGTTAAAGGCTTTGCGTGCAATATGAAAGACGCCAATAGAATGGCTGAATCTACTAGACTCTGCACCATGGAATGTGAGTGATGCTGGACCAAGTTGTTTGATCCTTCTTAGCCTTTGAAATGGTGATGAGTCTATTAATCTTATTACCATCTCTTCTTCAGGTAATTTGTCATCAAGAGCAATCCCTTGATGGAGAGGATCGTAATAAGTTCTAATTGCCATTAGATATTGTTTTCGTCTTCTATGTAATTCGAATCTTCGTCCGCAATACCTTGATCTTCACTTCCTTCAAGATCTTGGAGATCTAAACTCGCTTCCATAAGAAGCTCTGCATCTTGTAGCCATCTATCTTCAGGCCCACCAGGATTTAGAGGTTCAGGTATTTCTAGATAACGGTCAGGCTCGATACCTAGATTCTGGATATCTCTTCCAGATGGTGTGAGGTAACTGGCTACAGTTACAGCAAGTCCACTGCCATCACTAAGGTTTGTCAGAGATTGAATTAAACCCTTCCCAAAGGTACGTGAACCTATTAAAAGTGATCTTTGATTATCTTGTAGTGCTCCAGCAAGAATTTCACTGGCACTTGCTGTTCCACCATTCACAAGAGTTACTAATGGACCATCGTAGAGAGTTTCTTTGTCTGCAGGAATAGGATCATTTATTTCATCTCTGTTTTTTGTTTCAACTATTGGCTTTTCACTTAGGAATGCATCTGCGACAGCAAGACCAGAGCTAACCAGTCCTCCAGAGTTGTTTCTTAAATCCAATACGATCCCTTCAACATCTTTTTCAGAAAGTTCATTTAATGCTTCTTTAACTTTTTCTGGTACACCTTCACTAAATTGTGTGATTCGAAGGTATCCGAGTGTGTGATTTTCATTTCTTATTCTCCTTGTTCGCACTGGCCTTAAATCCACACTTCTTCTCTCTAGAGTGAGTTCTTTAGTTTGTTCATCTGGTGTTTGAATAGTGATAAATACTTTGGAACCTGTTTCACCTCTGAGTTTTGATGCAGTTGCCTCCAATCCAAGTCTTTTGGGAGAGTCATTGTCGACTTTTAAAAGGATTGAACCACTAACTATCTCTGCATCTGCTGCCGGTGAACCTTCAAGTGGCGCTATTACGACAATCTCACCATCATCATTCCTTGCTCCCAATTGAAGGCCTACTCCATTTATTTCGCTACCTATATTGCTTCCTTTTAAAGCTACAAAATCATCAGGTCGTAAAAGTCTTGTATAGGGATCTCCTAAGGGTGAAAGCATTTTCTCAATAGCGGAATATGCTTCATCTGATGTTGTAATTGGTTTTTCTATTGCTTGTTGCCTGAGCCGTCTCCATTGAACCTCATTAAATTTGTCAGGGTTTAAAAATCCTTCGTTTACGATATTCCAAGTTTCTAGAACAAGTTGCTGACCATCATTTAGAGCCAAAATAGGCTCTGTCCCTATTAAAAAAATAAGCGCAAAACTGATTATTCCCGCAATAAATCGTCGGAAAGTTTTTGAACAGGTTTTTACAGTTGAGAGCATTGGATTAACTAATTGCACGAACCATGGGGCACATTCAGTAGACTGTTTTTATTAATTATTAAGTCATCTGATTAAATGGCGAACTCCTCACCTGTCTACGACTGGTTCCAGGAACGGCTTGAAATACAAGACATCGCAGATGATGTCACTTCAAAATACGTACCTCCGCATGTAAACATCTTTTATTGTCTTGGAGGCATCACACTTGTCTGCTTCTTGATTCAATTTGCAACGGGCTTTGCAATGACTTTTTATTACAAGCCCACGGTAACTGAGGCTTACAACTCAGTCAGTTACTTGATGACTGATGTCAGTTTTGGTTGGCTTATTAGATCAGTCCATCGATGGAGTGCTTCGATGATGGTGCTCATGTTGATTTTGCATGTGTTTAGGGTTTATTTGACTGGAGGCTTCAAAAGGCCAAGGGAACTTACTTGGGTTACGGGTGTAGTAATGGCTGTAATTACAGTTGCTTTTGGTGTTACTGGTTATTCTTTGCCATGGGATCAAGTTGGTTATTGGGCTGTAAAGATTGTTTCAGGTGTTCCTGCTGCCATTCCAGTAGTAGGTAACTTCATGGTTGAACTCCTAAGAGGTGGCGAAAGTGTAGGTCAGACAACACTTACTCGCTTTTATAGCTTGCATACTTTTGTTCTTCCTTGGACTCTCGCAGTGTTTATGCTCATGCACTTCCTTATGATTAGGAAGCAAGGAATATCAGGCCCCCTGTAATTCATATCTCCAACAAAAAATTGCAATTTTTAATTCTCTGTTATGTCGACTCTTAAAAAACCTGATTTATCCGATCCTAAGTTAAGAGCTAAGCTTTCTAAAGGCATGGGCCATAATTACTATGGTGAGCCTGCATGGCCAAATGATCTTCTCTATATCTTCCCAGTTGTTATTCTTGGCACTATTGCATGTGTTGTAGGTCTTGCAGTATTAGATCCAGCATTCCTTGGCGATAAAGCCAATCCATTTGCAACTCCCTTGGAAATCCTTCCAGAATGGTATTTATATCCAGTTTTTCAGATTCTTCGAGTAGTCCCAAATAAGCTTCTTGGAATTGCTTTGCAAACACTTATACCTTTAGGCTTAATGTTGATTCCTTTTATAGAAAATGTAAATAAATTCTCTAATCCTTTTAGGAGACCTATTGCTATGGGTTTCTTCTTGTTTGGCACTGTTCTTACAATTTACTTAGGCATAGGGGCTTGTCTTCCTATAGATAAGTCTTTAACTTTAGGTCTTTTCTG
This sequence comes from Prochlorococcus sp. AG-436-O09, assembly GCA_003209775.1. Taxonomy (GTDB): domain Bacteria; phylum Cyanobacteriota; class Cyanobacteriia; order PCC-6307; family Cyanobiaceae; genus Prochlorococcus_E. The sequence goes on from QCPN01000004.1 coordinate 24,040, forward strand.
AACACTTCTATTTCAGGTGTAAGTCCATCATTGATACGTCTGGAGGATGCACTTTTAAAAAGTGATGCATTAGAAGGAAACCGACAATGGTCCATGTTTGGTAGGTTCTAGATTGTTGTCCTACCCATGTTCCTGTAGGTCCGTCAAAATACTCCGCCCATTTTTGTTTAGGTAGTTGATTCAATTGACTCCAATAACACTCTTCTAATAGAGATCTCATTTGTCCCATCAATAAGACATCAGCTTTTGGATATCTTTGTTCATGAAGAAGAATAGAGGCACCAAAAAACCAAAGAATGCTTGGCCAATGCCCTCCATTGTGGTAGCTCCAAGGCCAGTTTTTGGGATCTGATCCAGTTTTGTTTTGCCATTCATCTACTTCCATTGGAGGGTGACAGATTCGCATTGGCATTTGTGCCATTAAATGTGAGCGGTTATGAAGCACTAAGCGAAAAAGAGCTCTTTGCTGAGGAGCTGTTAAGACACCAAACATACATGCGAGTGAATTTCCTAGGCTGTAAAAGCGGAAATCCGGCCTGCCTGTTCGAATATTTCCAATCAGATATCCTCCTCTATTCTCAAGCCAATCTTGCAACCATGGAGGAACTATCTGAGGTTGGACGTTGAATTCATTTTGATGTTGATCTTCACCATATTGTTCAGTAGGTCGTCTTCTAAGTACCTGCATGGTTTTACTTGTTACCCAGTAATGCTTTAAAAGAAATTGGCGCAGGTCATGAACCCATTGTCGTGTAAGTACAAGCCTTTGATCTAAGAGACGACTTACTTGGTGCTTACTACTTAAATCCATTAGTTCAATGCAACTGCTTAGAGATGCATAAAGCAGTACTTCTACCTCTAACGGTGCGCCCCATACATCCATAGGGCGGTCAATCATGAATGAGCAATCTGGTACGAAAAGTACTGGGGTCCCTTCAAAAGTAGGGTGCAATACCAGGTCCAAAAGTAATTGGATCCCTCTTTGAACTTTTTGACTAATCCCAAATGTGGTATCTTTGCTTTTCCTTACGTAGAGCCAGCATAGAATCGGCCACCATAAGCTTGCATCCGCTGAAGTTATTCTTCCTATAGACCGTTGCCCATAATCAGCTATCAGTTCATTGTTTTCTTCAACAAAACTTGTTGGGAATACCCCTCTAGTCTGGTAGCTAGTGCTTTGAAGATCAAGGCATACAGTTAAGAATTTTTTAACAATGTCATAGCGTTTCTGAGTAAGCAAATAAATCATTACAGGAACATTGTCCCTTAAGAAAATTTCCCCATAGTTGAGTGCATCATTGCTTGCAGGATGTTCAAGAGCTGCAACACTCCCTGCTAATTGGCCATCAATTTTGATCAAAGAACGCTCGAAATGTTCTTGAGCCCTTTTTATGACAGCTTCTTCATTGGAGTTCGGGCGTACTCTTTGACGTTGTTGACTAAATCGTTCTGCCATTTATGTTTTTTTGATGCAATTCGCAAAGGCTTGTTGTGGCAAGCTGTTTTTATACTAGTTAATAAAAAGAAGATCAACTAGAGGAAGTTTTTTACTTTTGCCTGTTGCGCATAAATGGCTTTGTAGTCTAAAATCAGGGACTGGATGTGAATCGGGTTTTACTCGTTTCATAGCTCTCTGAAAAAGTGCTTGATTTTCAATTGCTTTGTTAGTGAGCCCTTACATCAACACTGGAGGAATCCATTCGCTGATGTAGGTTTCTAGGGTGATCTTTTTGATCACAAGCCCAGGCTCCTTGATGAAAGTTAGAGAGCCGAAGCAGAACCTGGACAACTAAAAAGTTTAGGAACTGACGCTTTTGTCGCGTTCACAGTGCTTTTAGCTGCTGTGGATGTAAATGCGATAGAAGTGTGAGGTCCCGTCAAAAGAAATTAGTTGCATGATTCTGTCACTATTTTGAATTGGAGTTTCACGGCTCTATATTTGATATTCGCTGTTACAGAGTTAGAGCAACGACGGATCTGAGATCCGGGAAAGTCACGAAGATAAAACTAAGTGCACTCTTAGGAACCCTTATTAAAAACAAGGTGGCAACAATCACAATCAGTACGCCAGTGCTGTTATCTGTGGGAGAAGCAAATCAGACTGAGTAGAATTTATTTTTACAATAGGGCCTGACTACAACGGAGAGTTTGATCCTGGCTCAGGATGAACGCTGGCGGCGTGCTTAACACATGCAAGTCGAACGAACCTTCGGGTTAGTGGCGGACGGGTGAGTAACGCGTGGGAATCTGCCCTCAGGAGGGGGATAACGGTTGGAAACGACCGCTAATACCCCATATGCCGAGAGGTGAAATGAATTTCGCCTGAGGATGAGCCCGCGTCTGATTAGCTTGTTGGTGAGGTAATGGCTCACCAAGGCTTCGATCAGTAGCTGGTCTGAGAGGATGATCAGCCACACTGGGACTGAGACACGGCCCAGACTCCTACGGGAGGCAGCAGTGGGGAATTTTCCGCAATGGACGAAAGTCTGACGGAGCAACGCCGCGTGAGGGATGAAGGCCTCTGGGCTGTAAACCTCTTTTCTCAAGGAAGAAGATATGACGGTACTTGAGGAATAAGCCACGGCTAATTCCGTGCCAGCAGCCGCGGTAATACGGGAGTGGCAAGCGTTATCCGGAATTATTGGGCGTAAAGCGTCCGCAGGCGGCCTTACAAGTCTGCTGTAAAAACGTGGAGCTTAACTCCATCATCGCAGTGGAAACTGTAGGGCTTGAGTATGGTAGGGGCAGAGGGAATTCCCGGTGTAGCGGTGAAATGCGTAGATATCGGGAAGAACACCAGTGGCGAAGGCGCTCTGCTGGACCATAACTGACGCTCATGGACGAAAGCCAGGGGAGCGAAAGGGATTAGATACCCCTGTAGTCCTGGCCGTAAACGATGAACACTAGGTGTCGGGGGAATCGACCCCCTCGGTGTCGTAGCTAACGCGTTAAGTGTTCCGCCTGGGGAGTACGCACGCAAGTGTGAAACTCAAAGGAATTGACGGGGGCCCGCACAAGCGGTGGAGTATGTGGTTTAATTCGATGCAACGCGAAGAACCTTACCAGGATTTGACATCCTGCGAACCTCTTAGAAATTTGAGGGTGCCTTCGGGAACGCAGTGACAGGTGGTGCATGGCTGTCGTCAGCTCGTGTCGTGAGATGTTGGGTTAAGTCCCGCAACGAGCGCAACCCACGTTTTTAGTTGCCAGCATTTAGTTGGGCACTCTAGAAAGACCGCCGGTGATAAACCGGAGGAAGGTGTGGATGACGTCAAGTCATCATGCCCCTTACATCCTGGGCTACACACGTACTACAATGCTACGGACAAAGGGCAGCAAACTCGCGAGGGCAAGCAAATCCCATAAACCGTGGCTCAGTTCAGATCGTAGGCTGCAACTCGCCTACGTGAAGCAGGAATCGCTAGTAATCGCAGGTCAGCATACTGCGGTGAATACGTTCCCGGGCCTTGTACACACCGCCCGTCACACCATGGAAGTTGGCCACGCCCGAAGTCGTTACTCCAACCCTTGTGGAGGAGGACGCCGAAGGTGGGGCTGATGACTGGGGTGAAGTCGTAACAAGGTAGCCGTACCGGAAGGTGCGGCTGGATCACCTCCTAACAGGGAGACATAAACTGATTATGATGTCTGATTTATAAATTTAGGCCGTAATCCTGTCACCTTAGGTCGATCGGTACCTCAGATTATTAACTTTTGAAATTGAGAAATCACTTATCATTAGTCTTGTAATTTCAGTTCCTAAACTTGTCTAGGTCACACCCAACAAACTTTCTCCTGGGCTATTAGCTCAGGCGGTTAGAGCGCACCCCTGATAAGGGTGAGGTCCCTGGTTCAAGTCCAGGATGGCCCATTCGTTGTTGGGGGTATAGCTCAGTTGGTAGAGCGCCTGCTTTGCAAGCAGGATGTCAGCGGTTCGAGTCCGCTTACCTCCACTGATCAACTACCTGATAACTTAAATTGGAGATTGTTATTTGTTAAATGTGATTTAGATGTTGTTCAACTGAAGGAACCTAGCTTCCTATCATTCCTGAATTAATTTTAGGCTGATAAGACGCTGGGCTCACTGAATGTTCTAAGGGACATACAGTTTGTTTCAGCAGAACCTTGACAACTGCATAGGAAAATCTAGAAAAATAAAGCATCTCATAGATGCATAGAAGTTTTTTCATTTTTTAATGATTAGATTTTTATGTTCAATTCTTGAGTTAGAGCAAATTTTCTATTACTTAATTCACTTAGAGATAAGTGATGACTAATTAATTTTAGCTAAGTTTAATAGATTAATGGTCAAGCTACAAAGGGCTCACGGTGGATACCTTGGCACACAGAGGCGATGAAGGACGTGGTTACCTGCGATATGTCTCGGGGAGCTGGAAGCACGCTTTGATCCGGGAATTTCCGAATGGGGCAACCCTTAATACGACCAGCTGAATATATAGGCTGGAACGAGCCAACCCAGCGAACTGAAACATCTTAGTAGCTGGAGGAAAGGAAAGTAAAAACGACTCCCTAAGTAGCGGCGAGCGAACGGGGATCAGCCCAAACCGATGATTTCGATCTTCGGGGTTGTGGGACAGCAATGTGGACCAATGAACCTAGAAGAAGCGTTTGAATGACGCGCCATAGAGGGTGAAAGCCCCGTAATCGAAAGGAGAGTTGGCCTAGCTGTATCCCGAGTAGCACGGAGCACGTGGAATTCCGTGTGAATCTACGAGGACCACCTCGTAAGGCTAAGTACTCCTGTGTGACCGATAGCGAAACAGTACCGCGAGGGAAAGGTGAAAAGAACCCCGGGAGGGGAGTGAAATAGAACATGAAACCGTGAGCTTACAAGCAATGGGAGCCCGACTAATCGGGTGACCGTGTGCCTGTTGAAGAATGAGCCGGCGACTTATAGGCACTGGCGGGTTAAACCGGGAATGGTGGAGCCATAGCGAAAGCGAGTCTTAATAGGGCGTTTGTCAGTGTTTATAGACCCGAACCCTGGTGATCTAACCATGGCCAGGATGAAGCTTGGGTGATACCAAGTGGAGGTCCGAACCGACTGATGTTGAAAAATCAGCGGATGAGCTGTGGTTAGGGGTGAAATGCCAATCGAACCAGGAGCTAGCTGGTTCTCCCCGAAATACGTTTAGGCGTAGCGTCTAGTGCTCCAGCAGGGGGGTAAAGCCACCATTTCGGTGCGGGCTGCGAAAGCGGTACCAAATCGATATGAACTCTGAATACCCTGTGTGTAACTAGGCAGTCAGACTGTGGGGGATAAGCTCCACACTCGAAAGGGAAACAGCCCAGACCGCCAGCTAAGGTCCCAAAATCAACACTAAGTGATAAAGGAGGTGGGATTGCTTAGACAACCAGGAGGTTTGCTTAGAAGCAGCCATCCTCAAAGGAGTGCGTAATAGCTCACTGGTCGAGCGATCCTGCGCCGAAAATGAACGGGGCTAAGTGTTGTACCGAAGCTGCGGATTTACTTGTAAATGGTAGGGGAGCGTTCTATGTGGGGTGAAGCGTTAGCGTAAGCGGGCGTGGACTGCATTGAAGTGAGAATGTCGGCTTGAGTAGCGAAAACATGGGTGAGAATCCCATGCCCCGAAACCCTAAGGGTTCCTCCGGCAGGCTCGTCCGCGGAGGGTTAGTCTGGACCTAAGGCGAGGCCGAAAGGCGTAGTCGATGGATAACAGGTCAACATTCCTGTACCGGTTATGTTTTGGGAAGGGGGACGGAGAAGGCTAGCCAATCCAGATGTTGGTTACTGGTTCAAGCGTTCAAGGCTTTGAGGAACGGAGAAAACGTTCTGAGCTGAGGCGTGAGTACGAGTTGCTACGGCAACGAAGTTGGTGATGTCATGCTTCCAAGAAAAGCCCTATACCCGTTAAGGCATAACTGCCTGTACCCGAAACCGACACAGGTGGGGTGGTAGAGAATACTAAGGGGCGCGAGATAACTCTCTCTAAGGAACTCGGCAAAATGGCCCCGTAACTTCGGGAGAAGGGGTGCCAGCGAGAGCTGGCCGCAGTGAAGAGGCCCAAGCGACTGTTTACCAAAAACACAGGTCTCCGCTAAGTCGCAAGACGATGTATGGGGGCTGACGCCTGCCCAGTGCCGGAAGGTTAAGGAAGCTGGTTAGCGCAAGCAAAGCTAGCGACTGAAGCCCCGGTGAACGGCGGCCGTAACTATAACGGTCCTAAGGTAGCGAAATTCCTTGTCGGGTAAGTTCCGACCCGCACGAAAGGCGTAACGATTTGGGCGCTGTCTCGGAGAGAGGCTCGGCGAAATAGAATTGTCTGTGAAGATGCGGACTACGTACACCCGGACAGAAAGACCCTATGAAGCTTTACTGTAGGTTGATATTGGTCTCGGGCTCTGAATGCGCAGGATAGGTGGGAGACTATGAAGTAGTGCTTGTGGGTGCTACTGAGTCAATGGTGAGATACCACTCTTTCAGAGCTAGGGTTCTAACGCTTACCCGTTATCCGGGAAGCGGACAGTATCTGCTGGGCAGTTTGACTGGGGCGGTCGCCTCCTAAAAGGTAACGGAGGCGTACAAAGGTTCCCTCAGGCTGGTTGGAAATCAGTCGCTGAGTGCAAAAGCAGAAGGGAGCTTGACTGTGAGACCTACAAGTCGAACAGGGACGAAAGTCGGTTTTAGTGATCCGACGGTTCTGCGTGGAAGGGCCGTCGCTCAACGGATAAAAGTTACTCTAGGGATAACAGGCTGATCTCCCCCAAGAGTTCACATCGACGGGGAGGTTTGGCACCTCGATGTCGGCTCATCGCAACCTGGGGCTGAAGTCGGTCCCAAGGGTTGGGCTGTTCGCCCATTAAAGCGGTACGCGAGCTGGGTTCAGAACGTCGTGAGACAGTTCGGTCCATATCCGGTGTACGCGCAGGAATATTGAGAGGATTTCTCCCTAGTACGAGAGGACCGGGAGGAACGCACCTCTGGTGTGCCAGTTATCGTGCCAACGGTAAACGCTGGGTAGCCATGTGCGGAGCGGATAACCGCTGAAAGCATCTAAGTGGGAAGCCCACCTCAAGATGAGTATTCCCATGGCATAAGCCAGTAAGATCACGGGAAGAACACCCGTTGATAGGCTCTACGTGGAAGCCTGGTAACAGGTGTAGCGGAGGAGTACTAATAGATCGAGGGCTTGACCTTCTTCTTCATCTAACAATTTTATTGTCTTTACTTTTTTAGATATTTAATAATTTCCTATGCAGTTCTCAAGGTTCATTCCTTGAACATGAAAATGTTTTCCTGGTGTTCATCGCGATGTGGACCCACTCCGATCCATCCCGAACTCGGTTGTGAAACGCATCAGCGGCGACGATATTTGGGGGGAAGCCCCCTGAGAAAATAGCTCAATGCCAGGTTAAACATTTTTATAAAACTTTTCTTTTTTAAAAAATATATATTTTAAAGCCCTTCCTTAAGATTAGGAGGGGCTTTATTTTTGGCAGTTAGGGCACCAGTGAGTGCCTCGTCCTGATAATTTTTTTTTCATAATCTTAGTACCACACTTTTTACATGATTTATTTGCTCTTCCATAAACCCAAGCTTCACCACCATAATTACCATTACTGCCCTCCAAATCCCTAAAATCTTTAAATGAAGTTCCTCCTTTGCCAATACTGATTCTCAGCACCCTTATCAGAGAGTTGCATAACCTATTGATTTCAATCTCACTTAACTTTCTTGATTCTTTTGTTGGTATTATTCCTGCTTCAAAAAGACTTTCATCAGCATATATATTTCCAGCTCCAGCAACTACTGTTTGATCTAATAAAGATGCTTTAATTGATCTTTTCCTCGTACTAAGAGATTTTTTAAGGTACACAGGATTGAAGTCATTGCTAAACGGTTCTGGTCCAAGTCTCATTAATCCATTGACTTTTTCACTTGGCTTATGTTCAGGAGAAACCCACCACATTTGACCAAAATTTCGAGTATCAACAAAACGAATTTCATTTCCAATGCTATTCCAAAAACGCACACGTGTATGACTACAAGCAAGCTGCTTTGAATTTAACCATTTAAATTGACCAGTCATTCTTAAATGAACTACTAACCATCCAGTGTGATCGTCACTATTTTGAGATTGAAGATAGCAAATTAAGTATTTGCCTCTTCTAGTCCAATTGCCCAAAACTGATCCTTTGATATTTTCACTGAAAACACTTATCCCTCCAATACTGGAAATAGTCCTTTCTGAAAGTACTTCTATATCTTGAACATAAAAATGCTTCAACCTGTCTTCTAAACCTCTTCGGACAGTCTCTACCTCTGGAAGCTCAGGCAATCGATTTAAACTGCCTCTAGTTCACTTTCAGAAAAATTATTGGTGTTGTTGCCACCGTCTACTCCACTGAATGCAGAATAATTAACCTTGGTAAAACGAACTACCACTGGGTATTTGATACCAGAAGTATCAACGGATGCTACTTTCCCGACTTCGTTGAACCAATAGGATTCAGGCCTTTTGACTCTAACCATGTCTCCTCTTGAAATAGCCATTTTTTTTAAGCCGTTATTTCTACAATAAGGTTATCGTGTGATAAGTAACTTTTCTCTCTAGCGTCACAGAATGTCGTCCCTTTCTGCTTGTATTAGTAATATTTTTAAGTTCGCTTTCTGTGGATAAATTAGCTAGCCCAGACCTTTCTATTTTTCAGTTGGATTTACCTGATCCTGATCAGGATGATATTAGTTCCCTTGAGTTCTCAGATCGTTTGCAAAAGGCTTGGTCGATATGTGAAAGATTTGATCTTCATACCGATATTTGGAGGGGGAGAATATTACGTGCAATTCGAGATAGGGAGAAGCGAGGTGGAGAAGGCAGAGGTGCTGGCTTTTTACAATGGTTGAGAGAAATGGAAATTAGTAAAACGAGAGGGTATTCATTGATTCAATTGGCGGAATCAGCTGATGAGCTTGTTGTAGAAGGCATTCTTGATGAAAAAAGTGTAAATAACTTTTCAAGGAGATCTTTTATCGAAACTGCTCAGTCTTTGCCTGAAGTTCAGCAAATGATCGCTGAAGCAGCTAATAAAGGTAATGAGATTACTCGTAAGCAAGTAAGAAGATTATCTGATGAATTTACATCAGCTACTAGCCCTCTTTTACCAGATGAAATTCGACAACGAACACAAGAGAATCTTCTCCCACCAAAAATTGTGGCTCCTTTAGCAAAAGAATTATCAAAGCTTCCTGAGAATTTGCAAAAAGATCTACGCAGTATTTTAAAAGAATCGCCAGATGTGGATTCCATTAAGGAGGTTACTATTGCAGCAAGATGTATAGGGAAAACAAATGATGCATCATTATCTTTGCGTGCTTTACAACGTGACGATGTGGATTTAGATAAGGCAACTCAAGAAGCTCAGCGAATTGATGCTTTGGGGTATCTTGCAGATGCTTTGACACAGGCAAAAAGTATTGAAGCGGCTGTACTAAGGTTGCATTCTTCTTGGAGGAGGCTGGGAGATATTAATGAAAGATTATGGGTAGAAAGTGGGAGCAGCACACCTTATCTAAGAGATGTACTTAATGCCCTACAAACTCTGAGTGGTGCAACTATGAGAGTTTCCCTAGGGGGAATTTGTGGAGGGAAGAAGATTAGATTACAAATAGTAGAAGAACAGGCTGATCAAATAGAACCACCAGAAATTAGAAAACTAAGTTAATAGTTTTGTTATCTTAAACCTCATTAGTGTTTTCACAGAGGTCATCTAATAAATCAAACTCAAAATTATTTGTAGGTGCGAACCATTGATTCCATTTTCCATTTATTGCTTTCCAATTCAGCTTACTTGAATAACAATTGACTGCTAAATATAATGGCTTGCCTTTACTATTTAAACCCAAAGCAATTGAACTATTTTCAATTTTATTCCAAGTTGACCAGTTTAATCTAAGAGCACCATAGTCTCTCCAGTCTGCCTCCTTGGCCTTAACAATTTTTTCAAGAGACTTGTTAAAATTATTTTTATCGAGGAAAAGTTTTAAACCTATCTTGAGATTATTTGAGTTTTTTATATCATTTACTTTTGTAATATGACTGAGAGAGACATTGTATTTTTTTGAAATTTGGTAAAGAGTATCCCCTTCTTCTATTATGTGAAATCTAGGATTGTTGCTCTTAACTAGACTAGTAAAATTTGGTATTAAGATTGATTGATCCTCGAAGATTAAATATGGCTTTTGAAGATTATTTAATCTGATAATTTCACCTTTCTTTATTTTATATAATATAGAGATTGATTCAATGGTTTCGCCTTTTTGAATGACATGCTTGATGGGCAAAGGCTCATTGCCTAATGCTCTTAAATTAGGAATTACTAGCTTTTGGCCTGCTTTTAAATTATTTGGATCATTTAACCCATTGGATTCAATTATTGATTCTAGGCTGACGTTATAATAATTTGCTAAAGTTGAAAGTGTTTCTCCAGGCTGAACTATCACTTCACCTGCGAATAAAGATAGTTGACCTGATAACGCTAAGGAAATAATTGGCCAGGTATATCTATTCATTGCTCACTATAAACTTTCTATTGTATTTCTCTTAAGATGTTACTGTAGACCTTAGGCGATTTCAAGATGAGTAGGTTACTTTATAAGCTTATTAATAAATGAAATGTCTAGTTTATAAGGTGGATACCTGAAATTTATATCTAGCCAAAAAGGCCTATTTAAAATAGACTTTAGATGGGAAAATACTTCAAAGCCTGCTTTGCCATGATAAGAACCTATGCCACTGAGGCCGACTCCTCCAAAAGGAAGTTCAGGTATTCCTGCCTGAATGATTACATCATTGAAGCAAACCCCACCAGAACTTGTTAGGTTAATCACTTTTTGCTGATCTTCTAGACAACCACCAAACATATAAATAGCAAGAGGCTTTGCTTCTTTTTGGATTATATCTAATCCTTCTTTAAGACTTTTGATAGTTAGAATAGGCATTATAGGGCCGAAAATTTCTTCTGACATTATTGCATCATCAATGCTCTCTAATTTTATCAATGTAGGGCAAACTTTTTGCTCTGAATAATTGATTGAACCACCAAAAATAATTTTATTGTTCTCAAAGGCATTCTTAATTAAGCTAACAACCTTTACAAATTGCCTATTATTTAATTTTGCTAGGTCAGGTGATTTTTCTGGATTTGTACCATAGAAACTACTTATATTTGTCTTAAGTTTAGAAATCAATTGCTCATTCAATTCCTCTTGTACTAAAAGATGGTTCGGTGCTAAACAAGTTTGACCGGAGTTTAGACTTTTGCCCCATGCAATTCTTTTTGCGGTAATATCTATATTTGCTCCTTCAAGAACTAAAGTTGGGTTTTTCCCTCCAAGTTCAAGAGTTACAGGTGTTAAATAGTTTGATGCGGACCTCATAACTTTTTTTCCAATTTCGCTGCCTCCAGTAAAAAAAACATGGTCAAATTCATTCTCTAAAAGGCTTGCTGAAAAATTCGAGTCTCCCTGAAAAACTTGTACAACGTCATTGGGGAAGAATTTTTCAATAAGTCTGGCTATTAATTCTGAGGTGGAAGGAGCAAATTCTGAAGGCTTGACAATGGCTGTGTTTCCTGCGGCTAGTGCAGATATCAAAGGCTGTAAGGTCAGCATGAAAGGATAATTCCATGGGCCAATAATTAAAACGCAACCTAAAGGTTCTGCTATTACGCTCGCTGATCCTGGTTGAAGCCATAATGGAACTTTTATTTTCCTTGGTTGCATCCAGTTGAAAAGATGTTTATTAGCTATTTGGAGCTCTTGCTTTAAAGCAAGAATTTCAAAGAAGGCTTCTGTCGAAGGCTTTTGTAGATCCTCTGCTAATGCTTTTATAATTTGTTCTTCATTTTCTTCCAGAAGCTTCTTTATTCGGTTGAGTTGCGTCCTTCGCCAAGATTGAGGTCTTGTGTGGCCTTCGCGAACCTGGTTTCGGAGATCTTTGATTTTAAATTTTTTCAATTATCAAACTCCAGTAAAAGAAGACTCTAGATAATTGCAGACTAATTAGTCGAATTAACGTCTACGAGTTTTTCTTCTTTGTTGAAGTTTTCTTGTGTATTTCTCTACAGGCGTCTCATGATGGCGAAGACGCTTTAATTCTCCAAAAATGCCAGCTTTAGAAACTTGACGTTTAAAACGTCTAAGCGCTGATTCAATCCCTTCGCTCTCCCCAACAGTTACTAGTGTCAAAATAAGAATCTTACACAAAGAGGCTTATTCTATCAGTAGGAATAAAGGAAAAATGCTTTTCTAAAAAGGTTTTTCTAAGTTACTTTTGAAAAATTTAACCCATCTTCCCGATTGAAGACTGCGCTCCAAATCCCATTACAAACAATCTGAAGCTCAGCCATAAGCTTTTCATTATCTCCTGTATTTATCCATTGGGCTTTAATTATTGGGATTCTCTCTTGCATTAATTCCATAGGTATCTGAATCAATAGAAGACTTTGGTCCCCATTACTTCTCCTTAGTCTCCCTGATTCACTTTTCTGAAAAACCCTAAGGAGTAAATCTGAAGCAAGGCCCTCTCCGGCAATCCCTGGGTTGCTGCTTGGATCAATAAACTTGCTAATTGACTTCCCACCTAATGGCATGAACCTTTTGCCTTCTTGGTCAATTAATGCAAGGGCAAGAAGATAGAGATGTTCGCTCATCTAGAATCTTTCTTCAATTAAGTTCAATTAAAACAATACTTTAAACTTAATGTTTTAAACTTTCTTGCATTAGTAATTAATATACGTGCATCTTTGACCTCAATAAATTTGTCTTTCATTCGTTAATTCTGCTGTTGATGAATTATTTTTTGCTACTAGCAATTGCCCGCCCTGCAATCCATCCGCTTGTCCAACAGTGTTGAAAATTAAAACCACCAGTTACTCCATCAATATTCAAGACTTCACCCGCAAAATAAAGTCCTTTGCAAACGAGACTCTCCATAGACTTTAAATCAATTTCTTTTAGACTTATACCTCCAGCGGTTACGAACTCTTCGCCAAAAGGTCCTTTGCCTATTATTAATTGGTTGTTTTTAGTTAAATAGTTACATAATAAATCTTTCTTCGAATTCGAAAAGTTTGACCACTTCGATTTAGAATCAATGCCTAAATTTTCTAAAAAAGCAACCCACAGTCTTCTAGGTAATTGTTTAAAAGGATAGTATTTTTTGATGCTATCACTTGAATAATTTGACCTATAAGATTCTAGGAGCTTATTGACTTCATTGTAATCTTTATCTATCCAGTTAATACATAAAGAAGATTTATATTTGTCTAAATTTAGATCCCTGGCAGCAAATGAAGATAATTTTAATACAGCAGGCCCACTTAATCCCCAATGTGTAATTAAAACTCTTCCAAATTCTTCGAAATGGTTATCATTAGATATTAATCTTAGATTTACTCTGTCAACTGAAATACCAGAACATGATGTTAACCATTGTGCATTAAGCTTAAAAGTGAATAAAGATGGCACTGCATTGATTAATTGATGGCCAAGATTCTTGGCTATTCTTTTACCACTTGGTGAACCACCTGTTGCTATTAAAACTCGTTTAGCAAAAAAAAATTTCTTATTTTGACATTCTATTTGAAAAGTCTTATCACTAAGCTTTTTAATGGCTTTAACTTTTACTCCTGTTAGACATTGAACTCCTAAAGCTATAGAAGCCTTTTGTAGACATTTTATGACTTCTTTAGAAGAATTGGACTTAGGAAAAATGCGACCATCTTCTTCGACTTTCAACTCCAAACCTCTTTCCTCAAACCAATGGATTGCATCTCCAGTAGAGAATCGACTAAAAGCACCTAATAAAGCTTTCTCCCCTCTAGGATAATTGGTAGTCAACTCACGTATATCCAAGCATGCATTCGTAACATTGCATCTTCCACCACCGCTAATGCGCACTTTCTCAAGTGTTTTCGCAGTTTCTTCTAAAATAGCAATTGAAGAAGTTCTTTCTTCAGCTGCTGTAATTGCAGACATGAAACCTGATGCTCCTCCTCCAACTACGATTAAATCAAATGTTTCTTCCAATTGGAACCCCTACCTTACTCTCAATTTAAAGATAAATTGTTGTTTGACCAAGGTTGCTTAAAAAATTTGACTCATTAAGTTCTTTCCTGGAAGCTTTTGATTGAAAATTCTGAGAGATATACGAAGATCAGCCAATTGCTTTCAAGTAATGTCCTTGGGCAAATGCTAGGAATTTAGATACCTTTTAACAAATTAATACCATCTTAAACCTCCCAAATCCCTTTGACCTTAGGTTGACTACTCGTAAGAAAAGATTCAAACTAAACTCTTCTGAAACTTATTTATGAAATGTGCTTTGGATATTAAAAAAACTACTAAATATCTATTAGTGGCTTTTTTGATTTTCGTTTTAGTTATTGCTAATAATCTTTTTGATCTGGATTTAATCAATAATTTATTTGGAGACTCTGAAAGTATCTTAACTAATCAATTTATTACTGCAGCCTTGCTGATATTTCTTTTGCGAAGTGTAAGCATTGTTATACCTATTATACCTGGTACTTATTGCTCTGTAATTGCAGGTTATTTCTATGGAATTAAAGTTGGAATGATTTTGATTTTCTTTGCTGATTTCATTTCTTGCTCTTGCTCCTTTTTCTTATCTAGAAAGTTAGGTCGAAATTTTGTTAAACGACTGTTAGGTACAAAACAAATGCAAAGAGTTGAAAATATAAGTCAGAGATATTTAGAGCAGAATATCTTCTTAATGACGGGATTTTTAATGACCCAGTTTTTTGACTTTGTTTGTTATGCAATAGGTCTAACAAAGGTATCTTGGAAGAAATTCATGACTGCTCTTATAATAAGTATTTTAATCTCAGACTTACCCTTTGTCGCAGGTGGTCATACACTGAAAGCTCTTAATGGCGTAACTCTTAGAGAGTTGTTAAATGGAGAAGTCCAGGCTCTTAGCGGCCATTACCTAATATTATTTATAATAACTGTTCTTTCTATATTTGGATTAGGTATATTAAGTCATTTTCTTACCAGAAAATCCATGGATCAGTAATTAAGTAGTTAGAAAAACTATTATTTAGAAAACCAAACCTATTGTGTCTGGACTTAGGCAAGTTTGGCTTGTGAGTTGGTATCAATAATTCAGTTAGAAATGAATATCTTTACTTCACAATGGTTTAAATCGCTTTTTGGTTGATTTGCAAGTAGGCCATAGCCATTTACTTGGCAGGTCTTCAAATGCTGTGCCAGGTTGAATGCCTTGAGAAGGTTCTCCTTTTAAAGGTTTATAAGCATAAATGCAATCTTTGCATTGATACTTTCTTCTAGAGAATATAGATGCCATTACTTTATTTGAACTACTTTAAAAATGTCAAAGAAGTGCTTACTTGGCAATTAAAATCTTTTGTTTAAAAACTTTTATTTTCTAAGAGGATTTACGAATTAAGTACTCACTACCAATTAGGAAGATTAGCACTGGTGACCATGCTGAAATAATAGGATGCAAAGTTCCTGAAACCCCAAGAGCACTAAATAAGAATGAGACAGTGTAGTAAATGAGGATCAAAATGATACTCATTCCAAATGCGATTGACTGGCCACTCCCTCTTGTTTTTGCTTTTCTTATAGCCAATGTGCTTCCTATTATTGAGAAAACCAAGCAAGATAAGGGAACCGTAAATTTTTCCTGAATTTTTACCTTTAACCTATTCTCTTCCTTGAGATTGCCCGAGAGATTATATAACTTTAAAGCATTATATGCTTGATTTAAGTTCATATTATTAGAATTAGTTGGTATTTTTGCAATCATGACGGGACCATACCCAAGATTATAAGAATACTTTAAGAAATTTTCTTTTGATGAGGGCTGACTTTTGTTAAGAGAAAATATACTACCATCTCTTAAGAGCCACTGCTCTTGCTCAACTTCCCACTCGCCTTCTTTTGCTAAGATTAATCTATTCTGTTGACCATCACCATACTCAACTAATGTCAAGTTATGCATTACGTTGTCTTTATATTCTTCTGCATGAAATAAGGCCTCTAAATTCTTTTCACTATCAAACTGACTGTAAATTATATCCTTTTTGTAGGAAATATCTGAAGATTGTCCTAGGCCTCTTCTGAATACTGAATTGGCTTTTAGATTTGAATTAGGAGCGATATAATTACTAAAGCTAAATGTAATAAATGACATTAAGATCCCAATATATATGGCTGGCAAAAGTATTCTTCTACAGCTAATACCTAAGCTAGTTAAAGCTTTTATTTCACTATTATTATAAAGCTTAGAGAATGCAAGAAGACATCCAAGTAAAGTAGCCATAGGCAAAGCTAAAGTTAGATATCCAGGGAGTTTTAAAAATAATATTTCAATGGCTATTGACCAAGTTAGATTGGTATTTATAACCATTCTAATTAAGTATAGGAGTTCTCCAAAAGATAGACAAAGAACTATAAATGATGAGACGCTAAATGTTAGTGGAGGTATAATTTCCGAAATCAACCATCTGTCAAGTAATGGCATAGCTTTAATGCTTTTCCCTATATATCTCTCGATTAAAGAAAATGCTTTTAATTTATATTTAGTCATTCTCTTTCTCCATCCATGCAGATGATTGCAGCTTCTTGAATTGGACTTGTATGAAAAGCTAAAATAGCATTAATGAGATGATGCTCTGAGAAAAGAATATCTGGGACATGAAATAATTCCTTTGCAGTGTCCTGCATTTTTTTCTGGATATTACTTAACTGACTTTTAATTTCTGATTTGAGGAATAACTTTTCTTTTACCCAAACCTGGATCACGGCAAAGAATAACCTCCTACTTTGAGGTGTAGCCCCTAAATATGCCGCTGTCAATCTTTTAAGTGTCAGCAAAGGCTTCTCATCACAAACAATATGATCAATCTCATTAAGCGTGAGCTTATTGCTTTGTAGGCAATCCTTCAAAGCTTCAACAGGGAAGTTTGAAACATGTTTTTTGTGTGTAAAGCTTTCTTCTTGTGCAGCAGTAATTCTTTCACCATCAGTATTTAAAGCTGCTGAAGCATTTCGGTAGTCAAGGGATAGACCAACTATCCTTTTAGGTTTTAAATTTATGTAGATCACTTTTGAAGCGACTAAAACCTAACATGGTGGAATCTAATCACTCTAACTTATGATGATTAATCCTCTCAAGTCTTTTTGATGGTTGATTTTATTTAAGATTTCTAAACTTCGGGACCCTTAATTCCTGTCAATTTTTGATTTTAATAGTTACTCAAACTACTAGCAAAGAAAAGTCAAAGAAGGAAATGTACTTAATAGACAAAGATAGAAAGCTAAGTTAATATTCAATTTAGGAATATAACCCTAATTGATTGATTGATTTATGAAAGCAATATTTGGACAATTTGCATACTATTTACTCCAATACTCAAGTCAATATTTAAATTTAATATTTTCTAAATCAATACATCCCCAAGAAATTAAAAGCATAGTTGACTCATAAGTTTGCAATATATTCTACAGCTCTCGTTCATACCCTTCCAATTTAGCTTTGTTATTTATATAATAAATGTCCTGTTAAATTTATTGCTATCCACATAAATGATGAAATAGAGATCATAAAAAAGATAACTTGATCTATTGCTTTCATAAAATTATATCTATCTCACTTTCTATGCATTGAATAAGCCTCTCCTAATGAATTGCATGGCAAATATTGCACCAAGGAAAAAGACCGTTGGAATACCCAAAGCGTTTACTGCGAGAGTTCTCACGGTAAAAACTGGGTACCCTCCCTTAGGCCTATTATCTGGAACAATCCCACTGTCTTCCCAGTCTTGATAATTTTCTAATGATGGTGCGCCAGGTAGAACGCCGTCGTTCCATTTAAGTACTCCCCAATATGATAGCCAGAAGACTGTTGAGAATGAAGCAATCAGTACGGGAGCCATTACAATTAAAATTTTGATAGCCATTGTTAGTTCAATTTATATACAATTGCTTTTAATTCTTATCCCTATAAACTTTTCCTAAGTGTCATTCTTTAGGTTGATTGGTGATAAATGCCACTGGCTGAAGTTAGTTACACTTAACTGTGATTATTCCTATTTCTATGATGTCATATATTAGTCATTTATATGTATAAAAGCTTCCACTTAATTCGTAATTTTGAAGTTATATTAAAAATCGACGCTTAATATTCTTTAAGTTAATTGATTTTAGAACATTAATTGCCAATCTTTATTTATCAGTAATTCAGTAAAGTTGAATACCAACTCTATAATGGAAGCAACTACTAGTACCTGAGATAATTTCTCTTAGAAGAGTTTTCCAGCTATTCCTATGGATATGTGCCGCAATTCGATTCTACGAAAACATGGATAAGAGCTCAAGCTACTAGTAATAACTTTCGGAGTCAATGAAGGCCGTTGGGAGACTCTTGATGCTCTTAAAAGAAGGCAGTTATAAAATGCTAAGGACTTATCAATGTTCGACGCCTATGGAAGTAGGGCTGAGAGCATGCGTAAAACAGAGAGGCAATCTGTTCTTAATACACCTTTAAGTGCTTTTAACCCTATTTGCTTTGAGACTCTTTTTTTTTTGTAGTTTATATCCGAATTCGATTAATTGATGGTATGTCATTCGTGCTTGCTCTTCTTGGAGTGAAAGGATTCTCTCGTCATCCTTCTTTAGATGGAAATTACTTCGATCGCTTTTGTCTTTTTCAATAGTGATATGGGATTTGCCTTTCTTTAATTTCCAAGGTTGTTCTTGGTAGTTGCTATCTTCTATGTTCAGTTCCCAGGGAACTGGCTTTGAGTTTTTATTTTTTAATGGCAACTAATAAGCCTTTCAAACTACGTTCAATTTACTTAATCGAGGTCCAAAGATAGGTAATAAATGGCACTACTGAGTTTTCTCAACATATATTGACTGCTCATTGAGATGGGGAACAGTTCATAATGAATTCTTCTTTTTGTTCAAAACCATTTGCATTTCGTACTAAGAGGCTTGTTATAACTGAACTTATAAGATCGCATTGAGCGCAAGTTGGAGTTTATGCAAGAAATTTTTTTATTTTTGTGAAAAGAATATTAGCGAACTCTGTCTCTAAATTCAAAGACTTTTCTTAAAACCTTTTTTGGAAAACATATTTTGAAAGTAAAGACGATTAATTGACCTTGAGTCGACACCATTTTGTATAAGAAAGCCTGACAGGGCAGCTTGAATCAAACGATATTGGTCCCAGTTGGGATGATCGTCTATGAAGGCTTCCATAGCCTCCTTGATCGAAGGCGGAACTTCTGCTAAAAAACTGATCAATGAATCTTCAATGCTTGAATCTTTAGCCTCTTCGTTCTTGAGTGCTTCCATCATTTCAGTAGCCTGGTTGTGCATTCTTGCCTCTTGCGAAATACTAGTAGCTCATATTTTGTGCTTCCCGTCAATCTTCAAAATAAAGCTTGTCTCAGTTGATCTCAACACGAGACTCTTGGGCTGGCGGTGATGTCAAGAGAGGTAAAGTATTGTTGTATAAAAAGTGACTTTTTGGAGGCATTATTTGAATTGCTTTCATCTTCTCCACAGGCACCAGTCTTGAAAAGAAAAAAAATGTGACAACTGTGGAGAGCCTGTGGAAAAGATTTCGCTTCTTAGGGGAAAAAGAAAAGAAGTTGACTGATTAAAATTTCTAATGACAAAGATAAGAATCTCTATTTGTCTCACCTATTTTGCTCAGGATGGAGGTTTTGACAGATTTACATTAAGTTTAGAAATAGTAGATATGCAATACCTACGTACTAGCCTTTTTATTTCTAGAGAGTCCTTGTTTCTCCAGAGGCGCTGAAGTGACTTAGTTTTCTAAGGAGTCAATTTATGTTCTTTTAGTTTAGCGCCTAGGAATGATGTACGGAAAACTATTGGAGAGAGTTTTTTCTGACTAAGGGATTAGATATTTCCATTCAGATTAATTTGATGATTCCCAATGCTGCCAGATTCGATAATAAAGAAAAGTAAAATAATTAATTTCTGTGGAAAAGTAGTCTTGAATGTAAAGGTATTCATTGAAATATGAAGGAGCACGTCATGACATCTAAGTTGATTTAGAACAAAAAGCTTTTCGGGCTCTATCAAAAACATGCCAAACTGAACCCTTTTTGATGACTAGAATCTGCTATTGCTCTTTTGGATATTGAGCGAGAGGCTCAATTGCTTTGGTTGATAGCGGACATGCAAAGTTATTTATTTATGGATTAATTATAATAAAGATACTTATAAAGTGAAACTCTGGATTTAACTAATAAGCAGCCATATGAAGTGATTATTCTATGTGGAGGGCTTGGAAAAAGGCTCAGAGAAGTCGTTAGCGGCATTCCTAAACCAATGGCAGTTGTAAATAACAAACCCTTTTTACATTATTTAATTAAATTCTGGATCAATAAAGGGATGAAATCATTTATCCTTTCAGTTGGTTACCTTAGTGATTCAATAAAGGAATATTTTGGAGATGAATTTGAAGGAGCTTCAATCAAATACGTAGAGGAAATTATTTCTTTAGGAACGGGCGGAGCTATTAAGAGGTCGTTAGATGCAGTTACCTATGATTTGAATAATATAGTTGTATTAAATGGTGATACATGGAATAACATAGATATTAAGTCTTTCTATGATGATTTCCATAATTCTAGTCAGAGTATAACAATGTCTATAAAAAGGATAAAACAAAACGATCGTTATGGATCATTATTAATTGACGAATTAAATAGAGTTACTTCCTTTTCTGAAAAACAAGGTGGTAATCTTATAAATACAGGGTGTTATTTATTAAGTAAATCATTTATCACGGAAGAATTAAGATCATTCCCTGAGAAATTCTCTTTTGAAAGAGATTTTTTACCAACCTTAGTTGAGAAAAGAATGCTAAATGCTAGTTGGCAAGAATACGAGTTTATTGATATTGGAATACCTTTTGATTATTATAGGTTCATAAAGGATTTCTCTAAATTAATATAGCCAATACAATTAAAAATTCATTAGCTAAGAACTTAAATACTGCAAAAAGTATGATGGAAGAAAGATTTAAAGATACCCAATTTACTCAAATTTCCTCTAAATCTTGCAAGTCCTTTTGTTAATGGTGGAAAGGTTTATATTGCAGGGAATGGTGGCTCAGCAGCAGACGCTTCACACTTTGCCATTTAATTAGTTGTCAGACTTTGAGTTGAAAGGCCTTGAATTCCATCGGAATCAATTACTTCCGAAACATCTGTTATTACAGCCACAGCAGATGATTATTGGTATGCAGGTGTCTTTTATAGGCAGATTCAGATCTCAGATTTCAATACAAAAGACAATAAATCAAGAAAATATACTCAATATGAAAAACAAAGAGAAAGAATCTTGTTAAACTAATAAAATATTTAAATAAAATTAAATGCTCTCAACTGAACTAGATGACTTAATAGAAGTTCACGCTGATTTTCCCAAAAAAGGCATACTTTTTAGAGATGTCTTACCAGTTTTACAAAAACCTAATGTTTTTAAAGAACTCATAAATATAATGTCCTCTGATGAAATTTTTGGAAAAGCAGAAGCAATAATAGCGGTAGATGCTAGAGGTTTTTTATTTGCATCTAGTATTGGAATAAAACTATCTAAACCTGTTATAGTAGCAAGAAAACCTGGCAAATTGCCTGGTCAATTAATCACCAAATCATATGATTTAGAGTATGGTAAAAACTCACTTTCTATCCAGAAAGAATTAATCAGTAAATATCAATCATTCGTAATTGTTGATGATCTACTTGCTACAGGAGGGACATTAGAATGTATTTATAATATAGTTTCATCAATGAAAAAAATTATATCAGGTGTATCAGTAATTATAGAATTAAAAGAACTACAAGGAAGGGAGAGATTGCCCTTTAAAGTTATCTCTCAAATCACTTACTAGTAGCTTATCTAACCATTGCAGCAACATTCCCACCATCAACAGTAATTAAAGCACCAGTAGTTTTTTTCATCATTGATAAAGATACAAATGCATTAGATACATCAGATGGTTGAACTTCTAAGTTTAATAAATTACCCGACATATATTCATCTTGTGTAACACCTCTTGCAACCGATCTTGATTTAATCATCTCAGGAGTAAGTAATCCAGATTTGATTCGATCTGCATTCACTCCATTGGATCTAATACGATTAGCGCCTTCTTCGACTGCATATTGTTTCATTAATGCTAATAAAGCAGATTTTGCTATTCCATAAGCTCCAAAGGATTTCCCAGGATTAAGTGCTTGTTTACTAATATTAAAAAGTAACTGGCCACCTATTAAATTAGATTTATCTTCTTCTAACTTATCCTGAGTTCTAAATATCTCAACAGATTTCTGTGCCATATACTGATGGGAAAATAAATTAATCTCCATACTTTGACGAAAAGTTTTTTCATCTATTTCAGACATATCTCCTTGCAATGCATAACCAGCATTAGAGACCAAAATATCTAAGCCGCCAAACCTAAGTATTATTTCATGAAATGCTTGATTGACTTGATATTTATCTGTTACATCACATTTAATACAAATAGAATGCTTAGAAGAAAAGTTTGCAGCCTTTCTAGCAGCTTCCATATCTAAATCTAGAATAACAATCTCAGCGCCCTTATTAGAAAAATCCTTAGCAATTTGAGAGCCTAAAACTCCACCTCCTCCAGTTATCACCACCACATGACCATTTAATTCAGAGGTGCTTTTTTTAGCAAGCTTCGCTTGCTCTAGGCTCCAGTATTCAAGATCAAAAGTTTCAGATTCATTGACAGGAAAAAATTCACCAATAGATTCTGCCGCTAAAAGAGTTTCAACCCAGGCCTCTCCAATATCAGCAGTAATAATGGCTGATTGTTTATTTTCTCCAACTGAAATCAACCCAACATCAGGAATGAGAATTAATCTCGGAATTGGATCGAGTTTAGTCTTTGTCCCACCTAATCTATGATTATTAA
>QCPN01000005.1:0-43533 GCA_003209775.1 Prochlorococcus sp. AG-436-O09
AAGTCCTATTAGATCCATAAATACTTTAAAAAAAAGCAAAGAATACAGCTGCATTAATTCAGATTTGGCAACTTACATTCATGTTCTACAACATAACCATTTGCAAGCCTTTGAGCAAATCTAGGAGTTTCTTCATGTAGTCCATTTTCATTATCTTGATAACTCCACAACCATTTTTTATCAGTAAAGCTAATTTCACCTTTCTGAAAAGAAACAGGAAGCATTAGGCTTAAATTATTCCAATCGAGAACGACAAAAGCCCCCTCGTCTATTTCTTCAAGATCAGTTACAAGAGCAAAGTCACCATTCAGATTATTCCTAATGGTTACTAAAAGTTGATCTCCGTCACAATCAAACTGCGCTGAGGGAGAGATGGCAATAAAAAAACTTAAGATCAATGGGAATAGATTCATCAATTCAAAGCTTTATGAAACAAATTAACTATTCCCATGGTTGCTTAATTTCATCTGAATTGCTTTCTTTCCTAAAACCATCAAGCCAAAGCCAAATATAATAGAGGCCAGAGAAAGCAAAAAAAAGCAAGGATCCAATCATAATTTTATCTTGATAATTCATGAGATTACTTTTTTAATATCTTCAAATAAATGGTAATAGGAAGAAGTTGCCAAGGAGTTTCAGCTGGTGCTAAGCCAAGTCTTTAAACTCTGGTTTAACACAATTACACTAACCGATTGAATAGACTCCTTATGCCTAAAGTGGCTAAATTTAATTAGCTTTTTAAGAAGCTCCTCAAATCAAAGTACTCGAGAAGAAAGTAGTCATCCCCCTTAATCTTATTTCTTTTCATTGAACTAAAACCAAACATATCTTATTTATTTTCTGACTGTACACTGAATCTATTAGCAGTGCTTTCCCCACTCAAATAATTAGGAAACCTCAAGCGATGAGAGCTCCTAGGGAAGGGAGAATATTCTATAATTCCTTCAATTTTCCTTCATATCAAAAGCTTGAATTCAATTAATACTAGAAGACTATCCCTATAGAGCTTGAACGAACAAGAGTAAATTTAAGCCTTATTATTAAGAGCGACTTGCAAAAAATTAATAATCAAGTAATTATGAATCTGTGAGGAGTTAGCTTCACTAGAAGGTGGAAACTAGGTAACACTTTCTAGTAAGCTCAAGGAAAAGGCCGCCTTTTAGGCGGCCTTTTCGTTTATTTAATTTTTTTGGGAGTCTTGTAGATCATAAAGACTCCCAGAAATCAGAACCAAATAAAATAGTGTGAGTAGTCCATAAGGACCTGATATCTAATTTGTAAGCCATCTGAAGCAACAAATAAAAGTATTTGAAATTATTTAATTTAAAAAGTCTGAACTCCCAAAAGAACTCCCAAAAGAACTACCAAAAGCTCTTTTTAGCTTAGCTTTTTAACCAATTCAATGCTAGGTCTGAACTTCACATCAAAGATCAAAATAGAGCAAACGATCCTTTTTGAAGTCTCGTTGAAATCAACCTTTCGTTCCCCAAAGAACAAAAAAGATTGGATTAGCTAAAAAATGCTGCCTGGAAGGGAAAAGCTTTAAAATTATGAATTTTCTTTAGTCCCTCTATTTCTATGAATTCTGTAATCGATGGTCATATTTGATCTATACCTGTTAATGTAGGATTTTAATAAAATTTCTTTTGACTCAAGTAATAGTTGGCGAGAACGAAGGCGTTGAATCTGCACTGCGTAGATTTAAACGAGAGGTTTCAAAAGCTGGTATATTTAATGAGCTAAAGCGTATTCGCCACCACGAGACGCCAGTAGAGAAATACAAACGTAAGCAAAGGCTTAAGAATAGAACCAAGCGTCGTAAATAAGCTTAAGTACTTTTATGTATTTTTTTTCAAATCCAGGCCAAACTCCTAAGGAGAAATAGATAAGGTTGTATTTATATAGAATGCTTTCTAAGTTTTTTTATTAAACTAAACTTTTAATAAAGGATAACAAAAAGAATGATTTACTTGGCAACAGGAATAATAGGCCTAAAATATAACGAGAAATAATTAGCTTAAGTATATTAATAATATTTTTAGCTAGACAAAAGATAGGCAAATCATGCCGATTCTCTTATTAAGTCAACAAGATCTTCTGTTGATAAACCAGGCTTATAATCCCAGCTCATCTTGAATTTATTGCCCTAAGGGCTAAAAACTCTATATAAAACAGCTGCACTTTCCGCCCTACATATAACTGTACCTGTTCCATCTTGTGGAATATGCACCTAAGCAATCTCCTCATATCCCTCAAATGAATTATCAAGCTTTCCGCTATAAACATATTCCATTAAAGCTTGCGCAGCAAAGGTTTGATATTCAGCAGGCTGGAACCTCCAAGTTACTAGTAAAGTTGCATATTCGAAGTAGAGCTGAGGATAATTCCTTTTTAATATAGTTAAGGCTATAACTAAATACGAAGGCAATACATATAGTAAAGAGGAATTATTTTCAATATTTATTTACTAAATCATCCTTTAAACCAACTCTTTAGTTTTCGCTGAGCTGCTGAAATTCTTAAAAGGGCTTGTCTCCCTGAACTGACGAGACTGTACCTTACTGCCTTTCCAGATTTGAACATTGCTTCACTAATCGCTTTTGCTCTTAAAAGTTCTTGCTGAAAAGCCCTGTTAACAGCTCTCTCTGCATCAACATTCGCCAACTGAGCTTGTTTTGCTAGGCGTTGGGTCTTTGATTTTGGTATTACAGTTAAAACGCTCTCATCCTCAGCCCAACGTAATAGCCAAGGACGAGTTGTCTTTGAAAGAGTGGAAGATTTCTTAGGCATTTGTTCTATAACTATGTTCACCCTTCTCAGGATGATTCTTAAAGGGACATATCTACCTAAAAAGTTGCTCTCTGAAATCTCATTTAGTAATACTTAAAGAAAAATTACTAGAAGACTAAGCAGTTAGAAATGGCCAAAGTATTAGATTTTGAACTGTTAAGCATCAACATCCAAAAGATATGTATATCCAACTAACCCATCAAGGGAGAGGGTTATTCAGCAAAAGCCAAAGGTAAAGAGAAAGATTAGCTGAGATAGCAAACGCAACAGCAACAAGCTTCATTTTCTATTTTGTAGAGGGCTGCACTCCCAATGCAGCAAAGAAATTGCCTGTCTGGCGAGTCTTTATGTCTATTCCCAAACAGATCTCCAAGCAAAAAGCTGACTTAACTAGGGAGATAAAGGAGGCCCTTGCGGCATTCTTGAAGCATTCCTCTAACTTCTCTTACATCATTCAGGCTAAGTATTTCTCTCAGTGACCCCCCCCCCCTCAGGAACAATAAATTCATTATTCCGATTTATTCGAACTTTTTCTGCAAACCACGTTCCATTCCCTTTTAAAAATGCTCTACAAAAGATTTGTTTTGTTTTAGCGTCAAATTTTTGTTCAATTCTCCACTTTCCTAATGAATCAATCACGGTGAAATGATCAAAACCTGCCTGAGCAAAGGGAATCTCACCAACAAAAAATGAGAGCATGTAAATTGCAACACCCCTTGCCAGGTAATTTTGCATGCTCTTGAAAGTTATAAAAAATGGGTCGCCTGAGATTCGAACTCAGGACCAGCCGGTTAAAAGCCGGATGCTCTACCGCTGAGCTAGCGACCCACACTTTTGACCTTAAAGGTCCACCAGGAAGTTGTCACGTGACAATCTTCATATGAAAAAGGATTATATGCAAAATAGGTCATTGATAAACAAATGAAAATTCATCAAAATAAGCATTATCCCAACGCTTAATTAAATGAATTCACTTAAAAATGACAAATATGCCACTCTTGACTGTAAAATCACGACGAAATAACTCATCTCCATGCTAAACCTTATAGTTATCACTCTTCCAATCCTTGCTGCAGTTACCTGGGTGGTATTCAACATTCAAGGCCCTGCTAGAGAACAATGGGATCGTCAGTTTGATGACAAAAGCCCTTTCTAAGCTTTCTCTAAAAAACCTGAATATTTTCTAAAAATTTATTTTTTGAGGCCATCTCCCCATTTATCAGTAATTGGCGCAGGTCTGGCAGGGTCTGAAGCTGCTTGGCAAATTGCCAGCGCAGGGTTACCTGTCAGCTTGATCGAAATGAGACCTCATATGAGGTCTCCGGCTCATCATTCAAATAATTTTGCAGAACTTGTATGCAGCAACAGTTTCGGCTCTCATAGCAGTGATCGCGCATCTGGCTTACTCAAAGAAGAGCTAAGACAGTTAGGTTCATTTATTATTAAGACTGCAGATAAATATGCTGTACCAGCTGGGGGTGCACTAGCTGTTGACAGAAGCAAGTTCAGCCAATTCATCACTGAAACAATATCCAAACATCCATTAATAAATATTAAAAGACAGGAAAGCAAGTTTCTTCCACATGAAGATCAAATTGCTGTCATAGCATCTGGTCCTCTTACTAGTGACGACTTTGCGATAGATATTAGAGCTTTTACAGGTCTTGAAGAATGCCATTTCTTCGATGCTGCAAGTCCAATCGTTGAAGGTGAAAGTATTGATCTATCTTTAGCGTTTAAAGCAAGTCGTTATGACAAAGGAGATGCTGATTACATAAATTGTCCAATGAATAAGGAGCAATATCTTGCTTTTAGAGCTGCATTGCTTAATGCTGAGCAAGCAGAAGTGAAAGGCTTTGACAAAGAATCTGCCACTTTTTTTGAAGGTTGTCTTCCAATAGAAGAATTAGCAAGAAGAGGCGAAGATACGATGAGATACGGTCCCCTTAAACCTATTGGACTTTGGGACCCTAGGTGGGGTGATTTGAAAAACAAGGAACTAAGACAAGCAAAAAGAGCGTATGCAATCGTCCAACTTAGAAAAGAAGATACCGATGGCAGGCTTTGGAACTTAGTTGGGTTTCAGACAAACTTGAAATGGGGAGAACAAAAGAGGATTCTTCGATTAATTCCTGGATTGCAGGATGCAGATTTCATACGTTTTGGTGTAATGCATCGAAACACATTTCTTGAGTCTCCAAAACTTTTAGCTCCAACTCTTCAATTTAGAACAAGATCAAAACTTCTTGCTGCAGGTCAAATTACTGGCACGGAAGGATATGCCGCTGCCGTAGCTGGAGGGTGGCTCGCTGGAACAAATGCAGCCTTATTAGCAATGAACCGTGAACCAATAATACTTCCGAAAACAACAATGATAGGTGCCTTAATTAATTTTATAAGTGAGCCTAAACAAGAAAAAAAGTCAAGCCAAAAAAATGTTTTCCAACCAATGCCACCTAATTTTGCTCTTTTACCTGACCTGAATCGACGAATACGTGACAAACGTTGTCGCTATGGTGCTTATCGTGATAGAGCATTAGAAGAAATTAAAACTATTAAGAAAGAAATGGCAATTCCTAATCCTATTGATCCTATAAAGCAATGAACTTAGATAAAGATATTCTTGAAAATAACAATGAAAATTTGTGGGATGCAATAGTTATTGGCTCAGGAATTGGAGGGTTAGTTACTGCCACCCAACTAGCGGCAAAAGGAGCAAAAGTATTAGTTCTTGAGCGCTACACTATTCCAGGTGGAAGCAGCGGTGGCTTTCATCGAGAAGGTTATACTTTTGATGTTGGAGCCTCCATGATCTTTGGATTTGGAGAAAAAGGCTACACAAATCTTTTAACAAGAGCCCTCTCAGAAGTAGGAGAGGAATGTGAAACTATTCCAGATCCAGTTCAACTTGCATACCATCTTCCAAATGGTGAAGAAGTTGTCGTAAGTAAAAATTTTGATCAATTCATATCAAACCTAACTACTCTCTTCCCTCATGAAGAGTTAGGAATTAAAGCTTTCTATGAAACATGTTGGAAAGTTTTCAAATGTCTTGATTCAATGCCTCTCCTATCCATTGAGGACCCTATGTACTTAGCCAAGGTCTTTTTCAAAGCACCCTTAGCATGCTTAGGACTTGCACGATGGTTACCTTTCAACGTTGGAGATATAGCACGTCGATATATAAAAGATCAGGAACTTCTTAATTTTATAGACATCGAATGTTTTTGCTGGTCTGTAATGCCAGCTGAGAAAACTCCAATGATCAATGCTGGCATGGTTTTCTCAGATCGCCATGCTGGTGGTATCAACTATCCCAAAGGAGGTGTTGGAATTATAGCCGAGAAGTTAGTTAAAGGACTAAAAACAAATGGTGGGGAGATAGCCTATAGATCAAGGGTTACAAAGATCATTCTGAAGGACAAAAAAGCCGTTGGAGTAAAATTAGCAAATGGGAAAGAATTCTATGCAAGAACAATAGTTTCAAATGCTACTCGTTGGGATACGTTTGGAGGTGAAGGGGTGAAAGAACCATTAATAGGAGAAGAAAATACTCCCAGCACTGAAATCAAATGGAGAAACCGTTATCAACCCTCTCCATCCTTCTTATCAATTCATCTAGGGGTTAAACAAACTTGCATTCCAAAGGGATCACACTGCCATCATTTAATCCTTAATGAATGGAAAGAAATGGAGACTGAACAAGGAGTAGCTTTCATTTCTATCCCAACATTATTGGATAAATCCCTAGCACCAGAAGATCGCCACATTGTCCATGCATTTACGCCATCTTCCCTTTCAGAATGGAAAGGGTTGGATCCATCGAGCTATGCAAAGAAGAAAGAACTTGACGGCAACCTTCTGATCTCAAAAATCCAGGGAGTCTTTCCTGAGTTGAAAAATAATATTGTTCATAAAGAAATTGGGACCCCCAAAAGTCATCGAAGGTTTCTAGGGCGACACAATGGTAGCTACGGTCCAATACCTAGAATGAGACTCCCAGGACTGCTGCCAATGCCTTTTAACAGTACAGCGATTGAAGGCCTCTACTGTGTAGGCGATTCATGCTTCCCAGGACAAGGTTTGAATGCAGTAGCTTTCAGCGGTTTTGCTTGTGCTCATAAGATAGGCGCCAAACTCGGAATTAACCCTTGGGCTCTTCCAGATTAATCAAAATAACGATTACAAGATGGAACTAACTGTGATAGTCATCCCAGCACCAAAAAGAGATAAAAGAATAACGTTCTTGTTTTCCCAAAAGCGCTTAAGAGCAAACCTACCAAGATAAACAATGAGGGCCTGGATAACTAAAAGTCCTAAGGAGTATGCAATTAAGGGTGTGGGTTCAGCTCCAATCATTGAGTTGCCTAAGACAAAACCATGGCTAAAAACAAATATCGGGATAAGTACAAGAGGGAGTCTTCCAAAAGCAACTAAGGAAGCACAAACAACGCTAACCCCCATAACAGTCTCTGCTCCTGAAAAAATAGGTATGAATTGAGAGAATGTTGTCCCCAATAAACCAACAAGTAACAATAGTGGAACTCTTGTAAATAGGGAAACACCTCCAATCAAACCAACAGATATAAGAAAAAGTAAATGATCAAAGCCAAGGATCGGATGAGCTAAACCACTTGCAAATCCCTGGAGAAAATTAAAATTCCCCATTTGAGATTCCCATGGATGATGAGCTTCAGCCGGAAAGGGAATAAAAGCAAAAGCAAGAAGGTTTAAACCAATAGTTGAAAAAAATTTTTTTAAGATGGTTTCATTAACCATATTTTCTGAGCTTTGCATTAAGACATCCTCTTCAATAAGGATCTTATAAAGGATTGTCTTCAATAGAGCTAAACCAATCAGGAATTGACTCAAAATAACCAGAATTGAAATTATTTTCGCTTGCTTTTGCCCGAGAACAACAAGTCCTTCCAGAGTGACTTATCAACAAGATGTTATTTGCCCATTCCCAAACAAGTTTTGCGGTAGATTCCATCCCTACGTTCTCCATTATGCGAAGGTCCAAAGCCTTCTGAGCATGTAACTCCCTCCATTGAGGGATAAGAGGATCATCTTGATTAACTAAAAAGGTATGGTCAAATTGTTCTTTCAACTTTTGTCTTAACTGTTTAAAGCTGGAGAAATCAACAACAAACCCATGCTGATCTAATGACTTGGCTTTAAACCAAAAAGTAAAGCTTCTACTGTATCCATGCACAAAGCTACAATGACCAGAATGCTTCCATTGTCTATGGCAACATGGGTAGCCCTCGAAATGCTTACTGCAGCTAAAACTAGTAATTTGATTAGACATCTAACTCATGCTTGAGGGAACTCAATAAAAAGATGATCGGAATCAAAGTTTTCTTTCTTTATTAAGAATATGACGCCACTGAACCAAGAATTCATAGAAAAACTTCGTTTTAATGAAAAAGGTCTGATCCCAGCAATTGCTCAGGATTGGTTAGATGGAGCTATTTTAATGATGGCTTGGGCTAACAAAGATTCATTAAAGAAAACCTTACAAACAGGCGAAGTGCACTACTGGAGCAGATCAAGAGAACAGCTCTGGCACAAAGGCGAAACAAGCGGTCACACTCAACGACTTAAAGATATTCGATTCGATTGTGATTCAGATGCAATAATTCTTTCTATTGAACAAATTGGTTCAATAGCATGCCATAAAGGTTCAAGAAGCTGTTTCTTCAATGACAGTACAGAAAATTCTCCGGAAACGAGGGCAACCTTTCTCCCTCCAATTGCAGACTCTTGTAG
Organism: Prochlorococcus sp. AG-436-O09; assembly: GCA_003209775.1. Classification (GTDB taxonomy): domain Bacteria; phylum Cyanobacteriota; class Cyanobacteriia; order PCC-6307; family Cyanobiaceae; genus Prochlorococcus_E. The sequence goes on from QCPN01000005.1 coordinate 8,563, forward strand.
TGAACTCTTCGAAACAATAAAAGACAGATCAATAAACCCAAAGACTAAAAGTTACACCAATAGTCTTCTAAAAGGAGGAGACAATAAGATCCTCAAGAAAATCGGAGAGGAATCAGCTGAATTTGTAATGGCCTGCAAAGACAATGAACCAGAGTCCATTTCAAATGAAGCTGCTGATTTAATTTTCCACTTACAAGTAGCTCTTAAATATCATAATGTCGACTGGAGAGATGTATTAGAAGTTTTAAAAAAAAGACGATCCTAAGAAAAAACTTAAACCATTGATTCCCAATTCTTTTTAGATCTTAAGCTCCTGGTAGGCCTATTCCACGTGACATAGAAGTAGCCATTAAAGGAATCAATAAAAACCCAATTAGTTCTACATTAATTATCATCCTAAACCTTGATACTAAATTTGATGTAAGAGAAGGTAGCTTGTTTTTACTTATAGGTATAGCCCAAAGAATATATGTAATGGTTGGATAAAGCGAAAGTAATCCAATAGCAATGTAAGAACCTATTTTAAACCAAAACAATGGGTTTTGGGTATAGAACTCTGGTCCTTGTCCAAAATATCTAACTCTTAAAATTCCAGTAACTATTATGATTAAACCTGCCAAGCCATAAACAATATCTGCCAAGATTATCGCGATAGCATCATCTCTATTTAAATCGATTTTCAAACGTAATCTTTCAAAAAGTAGGGCCCCAAAACAAAGAAATATGCACAAGTAATGTAAGTATGCAATGAATGCACTTTGAAAAACTGGCTTATCAAAGAAGGTGCCTAAGACCATCGGTAAAAAAACAATAAGCTATGAGCCTAGCCAAAAGATGTCATTTCCGTAATAACTTGGGCCAAAAAGTGGCTAGTTAATGAGAAATATTCAGAATAAAAAAGACTAAATGATGAACCTAAGATGAATTTAAAACTCTCGCCTGCATTACGCGAAAGTTAATATTTTTATCTTGATTTTACTTATAATAAAAGGAGTTTGAAATCGTGAGTTCTTTAAGTGACTTTCTTGGAGAAATAGGAAGACATCCACTACTGACACCTGAAGAAGAACTCACCATGGGGAGGAAGGTTCAGACTATGGTTGCCCTTGTAGAGCGATGTAACCCTAATGATGATAAAGACAAACAATGTAATTACTCAGATCTTGAAAAAAAAGCTATCAAAGTAGGAGAAAAAGCCAAAAATGAAATGATCACGGCAAACCTAAGGTTAGTGGTCAACTTGGCTAAAAAATATCAAGGGAAAGGGCTAGAGCTACTAGATTTAATTCAAGAAGGTACTATTGGATTAACTCGTGCAGTGGAAAAATATGATCCCAAAAGAGGTCATCGTTTCTCTACCTATGCATATTGGTGGATTAGGCAAGGATTAAACCGAGCCTTGTCAACTCAGAGCAGGACTATAAGGATTCCAGTAAATATTAACGAGAAACTAACAAAACTCCGAGCTGCAAAATCTCAATTGATGCAGCAAAATGGTACTCATCCAACTGTAGCTCAGCTGGCTCAAAAGATGACTCTCTCTGCTGAAGATGTTGAAGAACTACTTGAGTGTGAGATGAGAAGTATCACAGTCAGCCTTCAAGGAGTTATTCAGTCAAAATCAGACCCTTCTGAACTGGGTGATCTTTTACCAAGCGATGAAGTTCCGCCTATGGAACTTGCAGAATTAGCTGAAAGGAATGATTCCGCAAGGTCCTTACTGAACAAAGCCAATCTCACATCTAAAGAAAGAACAATTGTTAGCCTTCGTTTTGGTCTTGATGGCACAAATGAATGGAGAACTCTGGCTAAAGTTGCAGAGCATATGAACTGCAGTAGAGAATATTGCCGACAAGTAGTGCAAAGAGCCTTAAGAAAACTTAGAAAAACAGGTATTCAAAGTGGCTTGGTTGAATCAAGCCTACAGAATGAGTAAGAACTTAGATATTCCCAGTTCCTCACTTTAAATAAACAAAAATCACCTATTAACATGTCAGAAGAAACAAGCAATGAACAGGAAATTTTCGAAGCAGAAGTAATTGATAGTTCAGTTATTGATGAGAATATTTTCAAGAGGGTTTTACTAAAAGCTGGGAGAACTCTTGCTAAGCCAGCATTAGAAGCCTTTGAAATGATTTTAGACCCTTCAACACCCCCTCAAGCAAGAGTTTCTTTAATTGCAGCCCTTACATATTTAATTATGCCTATTGATTTAATGCCAGATTTTATTCCCGTCGCAGGATTTAGCGATGATCTTGTTGCGCTTACCGCTGTAATAAGTCTATGGAACAAACATATGAGTCCTGCTATACGTAATAGAGCTCGTCAAAAACTTGACGAATGGTTTCCCCTTTAAAAAAATGACTAAATGGAATAAGGAAATAGAAGAAGAAGTTACTCTTCTAGTCAAAGATTGGCTTAAACAAAAAAAGAAAACCCAAAAAGATCTTAAAGGGATTCTTAAAGCAAGCTCAGAGAGAATGCCTGTATTAATAGAAATGCTCAAATTAGAATATTCTGCTGGAGGATTAGCTCAACTTTTAAAAGTTCTCTGCGCAGCAGAAGAATACTGGGAACAAGGCAATCAGATCAAGCAAAGTGAAGAAATTTTTTCAGATCCATTTGGTCAACTTGATCTTCTTCTAGAAGAACTCAAAGAAGACTGTAATACCTAATCCAAGGTAAATCATCTATGGTCAATTGAATGAACTTCAAATATGCATTTAAAAGTTGTTTGGATCAATTTTTAAATGCCATTAAGATATTCATCTTAAGTACACTGATCATTGCGTCATGTGCAAGTCGTCCAAACAAAGTCTTTGCTCTTAATGAGAACGTAGGGGAACATCTCTTCATCGAAAATTGCGCCGGATGTCACATAAATGGTGGGAATATCATAAGAAGAAATAAAACCTTAAAGGAGAAAGACTTAAAAAGAAATGGAGTAGATACAACAGAGAAAATTGCAAAGATCGCCAGAGAAGGGATAGGAATTATGGATGGTTATGAAGAAGTTCTAGGTAAAAAAGGAGATCAGCTAGTTGCAAATTGGATATTGAAACAAGCTCAGAAAGCCTGGGTCCAAGGATAAATATCTAATGAAGTCCATATTTGCTCTTTCCAGTAAACGTCATCTTCTAAAAGTTTCTTTAGATCTTCAATAGTTGAAGCTTCAAAAACTCCAAATACGTATCTATTACATTTCGTAGGTCCCAAGGTTATGAGTATCCCTTCTTCCTTGAGTTTACTAAGCCTAGATAAATGCTCATCACGAAAAGGTGTTCGCTTTGCAATAGCATTTTGACAATAAGTACCGAAAAGAACAAATCTCTCCATTGCCATCAGAGTTTAATTAATTGGATGAAAATTATAATTAAATGATTGCACAATTGGCATACTAATTGCTATGTTATTTAGGTAGATCAATTTATTACTTAACTATGCTCACAGGTAGCGACCTGCTCACTAAAGTCAAAGAACTTGGTGATGTCAGTAAATCAGATCTTGTTCGTGCATGTGGATATGTATCCAACAAGAAGGATGGTGGCGAAAGACTAAACTTCACTGCCTTTTACGAAGCTCTACTAGAAGCGAAAGGCGTAAGCCTAGGTGCAACTGGTGTAGCAGGTATTGGAAAAGGTGGCAGAAAGCTTAGCTATGTTGCAACTGTTCAAGGCAACGGCAATCTATTAATTGGTAAAGCATATACAGCTTTACTAGACCTCAAAGCTGGGGATGAATTTGAAATCAAACTAGGTCGTAAGCAAATCAGACTTGTTCCTGCTGGCGCAGAAGATTCTGACGATTAGGAAAATAAATATGTAACTTGATTTTTCAAGAATACATAATCTCTAAAACCTTTAAATCTAAGCCTCAGAATAAATCTGAGGCTTTTTTATTTGCCTATACCACTTTATCTTTATCATTTTTTTCTATAAATCTCTAACCAGCTGCTTTACGAAGTTCTCTACAAAAATAACCTGCTTCGTCTACTGCCTTCTTATCAGATGCATTAGCAATCCTCTTAACAAGAGCACTGCCAACTATCGCACCATCTGCTCCCCATTCTCTAACTTGACTTACATGTTTAGCATCAGAAATACCAAAACCGACAGCAACAGGATTAGAACTAAATTGCTTAATTTTTTGCACTAGGAAATTAACACGATCTTCTAGGTTTGAACGTTCACCAGTAACTCCAGTGACGCTTACAAGATAAGTAAACCCTTTGCTTCTTAAGCAAATCTTTTTCATACGTTCTAAAGGAGTTGTAGGTGCAACTAAAAGAATTAAATCAAGTTTGCTCTCTGCTGCAATTGAGGATAATTTTTCCGCTTCTTCTAAGGGTAAGTCTGGAACAACTAAACCAGAGGCTCCTGCCTTAGCAGCCTGACAACAAAAGTTCTCCATGCCACAATTAATCAAAGGATTGCTATATGTAAAAAGCACTACTGGAATGGTTAGTTTTTCTTTCAAATTGGACAGCATTTCTAAAACTGCTTTTGGAGAAGTTCCAGAAGAAAGTGCACGAGAAGCCGCTAACTGTATTATCGGTCCATCTGCAAGTGGATCGCTGTATGGGATTCCTAATTCGATAATATCTGCGCCTTCAGCCTGAAGTCTTAATAATATTTGAGCTGATGTATTAAGATCTGGGTCTCCTGCCATTATAAAAGGCATTAATGCAATTTTCTCTTCTTTTTTTATTTGAGCAAAACAGGTTTCTAGTTTTGAGGGTTGCATCGAATCACTACTAAGAATTTCTTGCTTAAAATTCATTAAGGAATAACTGAGAACGAATAAAGACTCTAATTAATTAGTTTCTTTATTCTTATTGTTATCTTTTTCAAGCTCTTTAAAAAATCGAATCTTATCTTCGTTAGACATTGAATCAAATTTTGCTTGTAGCTCTCTATCCCTAATCTGTTGATACTCGCTGCGGTAACGTTTACGTTGCTCCATGAAAGTCATCTTGCCAGTTATAACTCTAAGAAAGTAAGAAAAAACCCATATCAACAAAAGTAGTACTAAAACCAATTCAGAAGCAATTCCTGCTTTAGTTAAGTCAAAGCCATAGAACAAAAAGACACCATAAGCTAATCCTCCTAACAGAAAAAGGAGCAGGCCTAATTGGATAACATTTGCCTTAGTCAAGCTTCATCTATCTCCTTGGCCATACATGCGAAGATTGAGGAAAGGGGCGAACAAGAGCATTCCAGGGAAGAAAAGGAAAACTAGCCCGTATACAAACAACCTCTCATATTTGCCCATGAAATTCCACCTGGCATTCATCCAAAAGTAAAGGAAAAGTGGAATAACCACCAAATAAAGCCCCCCAAGGAATAAGTACGTTCCTATTACAAAGAAAGAATTATTAAACACTTCGTTAATTATCAAAAGGATGGCTCCTTAATCCGTCATTTCTCTCATTGTAATATCAGATTAATCTAATTGGCTAAAGATTTTAAAGTAAAGATTTTTCTTAAACTAAGCTCTCTTATCTCAAAATTCTACCAATGGTAATAATTAAAGTCATGCGCCTTTGAAATGAAAGATATTCATTATGATTTCTAATTTCTTAATATGAGAAAGCCTCACAGAAGAATTAATCTAAATTCAAAGGTTCTATTAATTTGAGCTCATATTTGTTTCAATACTATGTTTCTATGACAAGAACAAAAAAACTATCTATCAATTCCTTTGGTTGTTCTAGAGAGAATCTATCCAACGTGAAACAAAAAAAACAATTTCCTCTCGAAGCTTAATTTAAATGACTTATGCGAGTGGAGGGACTTGAACCCTCACGACCATTGCTGGTCTCAGGATTTTAAGTCCTGTGTGTCTACCAATTCCACCACACTCGCACCTACTGACCCTAGCTATCCTAGGTATCTACAACTATCATAGATCCCCTCAAAACAAAATTATGCGAATTAACAACTTTTTCTAACATCGTTTTGCTTACGTTGACAAATTTTGAAAAAAGTCTGTAAGAAACCTGTCAAAGATTCTCCCTTCAATTAGAAAAATCTTTGCTCCCTTTCATTTTTTAAAATCTTATCCTAAATAAAGTTAGGATCAAAAGACCAATTCAAAATTTCTCCTGCGTGAAAAGGAACTATATATTCAAAGGGATTATCGGCTTTTACAAGTTCAAATCGTGAGGAAATAATATGAGGATTTTTAACCAAAGAAATTCTTTTTTCATTCATCGGCAATCCGTAGAAATTAGGCCCAAAAACACTTGAGAAAGCTTCTAGCTGATCTAAAGCCCCTTCCTCTTCAAAAACTTGTGCATAACTTTCAATAGCATTTGGTGCATTGAATATGCCAGCACAGCCACATGAACTTTCCTTAAATTCACGAAGATGAGGCGCCGAATCAGTGCCTAGAAAGAAACAAGGTTCTCCACTGGTAGCAGCCTGTCTAAGAGCAATTCGATGACGCTCTCTTTTTGCAACTGGGAGGCAAAAGAAATCACTCCTCAACCCACCGTCAAACAGAGCATTTCTATTTATATGCAAATGATGAGGAGTTATTGTTGCCGCCAATGATGCTGAACTGTTTTGAACATATTCAACAGCTTCCTCAGTTGTGATGTGTTCTAAAACCACTCTGAGAGTAGGAAATCTCTTTAGTAAAGGCTGAAGATGAGCTTCAAGAAAGACGGCTTCTCTATCAAAAATATCAATGGAATGGTCTACCACTTCTCCATGAATTAACAATGGCATTCCAATCTCTTCCATTGTCTCAACAACAGAGTAAATATTTTCAATAGTGGTAACGCCTGCCTCTGAATTAGTAGTTGAGTTTGCAGGATATAGTTTTGCAGCAAAGAAAACGCCTCTTTGGAAGCCCTCTCTTAAAACTTCTACAGAAAGGTCATCCGTAAGATAGGCAGTCATGAGAGGAGTGAACAAATCCCCTTCAGGAACCGCGTCCAAGATTCTTTCTCGGTAATCAATAGCAGATTGAATGCTGGTAATTGGCGGCTGCAGATTGGGCATTACTATCGCACGTCGAAACACTCGCGAAGTAGGTGCAACAAAAGTTTTCAGAGCATCTCCGTCTCTGAGATGAAGATGCCAATCATCAGGTTGACGTATGATTATTCGGTCTTGGGTCAAATGCAAAGGAATCAGACGTAAATTAAGCTATGGACTAAATACCATTACCTTTAAAATACACTGAATTACTATGTAAGAGAACACTCAATCAAATTGGATTAATTATCTAGTCAAACTAAAGCAATTTTTTTCTTGTCTCTCAACAAATGTCAACACTGCTAATACAATCTTTATTAGAAATCATTATCGGAATCTTTACCCTTTTCGCTGGAGGTGAATTCTTTGTTCAAGGAGCTGCATCACTATCTCTTATTTTAGGAATACCACAACTTGTAATTGGCCTAACTGTTGTATCACTCGGTACTAGTGCGCCAGAACTATTTGTCAGTATAGGCTCTTTTCTTCGAGGGTCAGATGCAATTGCTGTTGGGAATATAGTTGGGAGCAATATCTTCAACGTCTTAGTTGTTTTAGGAAGCAGTGCTCTTGTTATGCCTTTGAGAGTAGAAAGTCGTCTAGTAAGAAGAGATGTACCTTTATTACTAGCTGTTTCTGCAGCAGTCTGGGGGATGGCATCCTCTGGAAGCTTTAGTTGGCAATCAGGCTTTGCACTATTAATTGCTCTTGGAATTAATACAATATGGGAGATTCGAACTGCAAGAGAAGAACCGCAAGGAATTCAAGATGCTGAGCCTGAAGTAAAGTTCAATTCATATTCTAAAAAATGGATAAGAGCTTTCGGAAAAATCATCGCTGGGATATTGATCCTAGGATTGGGCTCTAACCTATTAATTAGTGGTGCTCAATCTTTAGCCAGTGCATATGGCTGGAGCGAAACTGTGATAGGGCTCACAATTGTATCAGCAGGAACCTCAATGCCTGAATTGATCACTTCTTTAGTGGCATCTCTACGTGGAAAGACTGATTTAGCAATTGGAAATGTAATAGGTAGCAGTCTGCTTAACCAACTATTAGTACTTGGAAGCTGCGCTTTCTTTTCAGGAAGTAAAGGACTTGCAGTTGAGGAGATATTAATTCAAAGAGACATCCCAATTATGATTCTTTCAGTTTTAGCTTGCATGCCAATCTTCTGGACAAAAGGAATAATCAGTCGCTCAGAAGGGGCAATCCTTTTACTTCTATATGTATTATATTTAGCTGATCAGATCATTCCATATACCATGCCAACATTTCAAGATGAATTGCGTATAATAGCTATATTTTTAATTTTACCAGTTGTACTTCTATTGGTTTCTTTTAAGGCATATCGGTACTGGCACAAATTAACTTAAATAGCAATTAATTAACATATTCAATTTATTTTAACCCTTTATTAATCATCACTGCATAGTAACAAATTCTTCTGCAATTGTTGGGTGTAAGGCCATTGTCTTATCAAAATCTGATTTCTTTGCACCCATTTTAATAGCAATAGATGCCATCTGAATAATCTCAGCAGAATCATCTCCTATCATGTGACAGCCAAGAACTAATCCTGATTTACTTTGAACAACTAATTTCAATAGACATTTTTCTTCTGAGCTAGTCAGCATTTTCGACATAGGTCTAAATCTTACTTTATAGATAGAAATATTGCCCTGACCATACTTATCTAAAGCTTCTTCTTCTGAAAGCCCAACGCAAGCAATCTCAGGTTGAGAGAACACTGCTTTAGGGATAAATTCATAATCAACAGATCTATTCTTCTGGTTAAAGAGATTATCAGAAAAAACTCTACCTTCTTCGATGGCTACAGGTGTAAGGTTCACCCTGCCAGTAACATCACCGACTGCAAAAATATGAGGGATATTTGTCTGATTTCTTGTATCTACTACGATCCTATTCTGAATAGTTTTTAGGCCAATTGATTCAAGATTAAGTCCCTGAAGGAATGGCTCTCTTCCAGTCGCAAAAACAACGGCTCCGCAGTTATAGTGACAGCTCTGGTTGTCAGTCAAAATCAGATCTCCAATTTGACCTTCTACAGAAACGATTTGTTTAGAAAATTGAATATCTATTCCTCTAGCAATCATGGATTCTTGTAATTCCGAGGAAAGCTCTTTATCAAACCCCTTTAATAAGCTACTACCTCTAACCAGTTGTGTTACAGCAATCCCTAAGCCATTCAAAATACATGAAAATTCGCAAGCAATAAAACCTGCCCCAATTACTACAACCTTTTCAGGAAAACTTTTTTGCAAAAAGACATCATCACTTACCCAACCTAAAGAAGCTCCTGGAATATTGGGTCTAAGGGGGCGCCCTCCAACAGCAATCAAAATATTTTTAGCCTCAAGTTTGATGGGTGATCTTAAGTCAGAAGTTTTAACTCCTACTGAATTTAAATCAGCAATGTATCCCCAACCTCTTATAAGTTCGACATTCGCTTTCTCAAGCAAGTCCATATGTAATTTATTTAATCGATCAACTTCCTTTCGAACATTCTCAAATAAAGTCCCTGGATTTATTCTTATCGCATTTAGATCTATTCCAAACCTTGAAGCATTTCTAACATTTTCTACATGCTTAGATCCATACACCAACAATTTTTTAGGAACACAACCCCTAATAACACATGTACCTCCTACACGATCACCTTCTATAATGGCGACTCTAGCTCCATAGCTTGCAGCTCTTTTGGCTGCAGCAAGCCCCCCGGAGCCAGCACCTAATACAATTAAATCAAAAGAATGGTTCTTCAAAATAAAACTCCTACTGAGCCTTTTAATCATTCTCCTACTAATCCATGAAAGAAGCCACAGAAGCACTGAGCTGGGAAGAACTTGAAAGTCTTACAGACAAAGATAAAGACTTCATTAATGGTCCGAACAACTCATATTCATTATTAAGACTATTTGGTCAAGATAACTCTTCGATAAGGGTAACCTTTTATAGAGATAAACATGCTTGGTGTCCATACTGTCAAAAGGTCTGGTTATGGCTTGAATGGAAGAGAATCCCTTATGAAGTAAAAAAAGTAACGATGAGATGCTATGGAAAAAAAGAACCTTGGTACTTACAAAAAGTGCCTTCTGGTATTTTTCCTGCAATAGAGCTAGACAACAAACTTATAACGGAGAGTGATCAAATTCTTTTAAACCTTGAAAAAGTTTTCGGGACTTTAGGAATGCCACTTGAAAATCCAGAGATTCTTGACTTGCGTAATCTAGAGAGAAAGTTATTTAAAGCTTGGTGCATCTGGTTATGCAATCCATCTTTCAGTAAAGGACAGGCCGTAAGAAAAGAAGAACAATTCAAATTAATAGCACAAGAAGTTGATGACCGGCTATCGAAAACAACTTCCCAATGGCTAGATCCTTCCATTGAAAATTCACGGAAATCATTTCCAGGTAGTGTCGATGTCGTTTTCATCCCATATTTAGAAAGGATGAATGCTTCTTTGTCATACTACAAAGGTTTTGAGTTAAGAAAAGAATTCTCAAATATTGATAACTGGTTTAAAGCACTTGAACTACTAGATGAATATAGAGGTACACAAGGAGATTTTCATACTCATGCTCATGACTTGCCTCCTCAGATGGGAGGGTGCTGGTCAGATAACAATAAAAATCAAAAATCAATATCGCATCAAATTGACATCGGGTATGGGCTCGGAGAAAAAGAAACAACCTATCAATCAAGCAAAGCTGATCGCCCCTCCAGAATTGCATTAAAGAGAGTTTTGAAGCATCGTGATCAAATTAAAAAGGTTAACCCTTTAGATGATGAATTATTTGATCAACCCTTAAGAGCAGCTCTTAGCAAAATGATTCATAAGCAAGATTTCACTCCAACCAAAGGAAGTGCACTTGGGCTAAGATATCTGAGAGACAGAGTTTCAGTACCCAGAGACATGCCTCTACTTGCTGCAAGAGAATTGAGGAAAGCATTAGAAGAGACTGCACAAATTGATGGGCCTATGCAGGGACCATTAATTCCCATTAAAAACCGTTTTGATCAAAACCCTCTTAATTTTTCAAGGCAAAGTCAATAAGGGCATCACACTTAATCAAAGCTTACTTCGGGAATCTATCTGCAATAAATCTCTAATTTTCTGTACCTGACTAGCCATCTGAGGATCACTCGACAACTTCTTCTCGACCTGTTCTATAGCATACATCACCGTCGTATGATCTTTCCCCCCAAAAGCATCACCTATTCGAGGCAAGCTAAGATTAGTCCCTTGACGCATTAGATACATGCCTACCTGTCTTGCCTGGCTAACAGGCCTACGTCTACTTGCACTCTTCATCTCGTCTGAAGTCACCTGAAAAACCTCTGAAACCTTCTCCAATACTTGTCTGGGGGTAACCTCAACCCCTTGGCCGTTCGGGTCTAGCATTGGAGCTATGGACTTAACTGTCATAGGAAGCCCGGTAATAGAAGCAAAAGCAATAGCTCTAGTCAAGGCTCCTTCTAACTCACGAATATTCGAAGTGAATCGTCCTGCGATGAAATGGATTAGATCTCGGGGTAGCCCCACTCGTTCTTGCTCAGCCTTCTTCTGTAAAATAGCCATTCTTGTTTCCAAATCAGGGGCTTGGATATCCGCAATCAATCCCATTGAAAATCTAGACATCAACCGTTCCTGAAGACGAGGAATCTGACTAGGCGGACGATCACTAGCAAGAACAATTTGACTCCCGGCATCATGCAAAGCATTAAAAGTATGAAAGAATTCTTCCTGGGTATACTCCTTACCTTCAAGGAACTGAATATCATCTACAAGTATTAAATCTGCAGCTCTGTATTTATCTCGAAAAGATTGCATGCGGTCTTGCCTAATAGCAAGAATCAAATCATTCGTAAAAGTTTCTGTTGAAACATAAGAAACTTTCGCAGCAGGATCAATCTCCATTCGGTAATGGCCTACTGCCTGCATTAAATGGGTCTTACCAAGCCCTACTCCGCCACATATAAACAAAGGATTAAATTCACGTCCTGGGGCTTCTGCCACAGCCATTGCAGCAGCATGAGCCATACGACTATTAGGACCAACAACAAATCTATTGAAAACATACCTCAAGTTCAACAATTGGCTTGATTTCTTAGAAGGATTCAAAGATTCATCAGATGATCTCTTTACAGGAGAAGCTGAGGAACTTTTCGTACTAGAAGAAGTAAAAGAAGCATCAGAAACCTCTGATGTTTCTTTTACTTTTACATATACAGTTACAGGCTCTCCAAAAATCTCTTCAGCTGTTTCTTGAATTGTTTGTGCGTAATTATTTCTCAACCAAGCACTGGAAAAACTATTAGGGGCAATTAAAGTGAGTTCACCATTTTCGAAGCTACTGAATTGAGTTGGGCGTATCCATGTTTCATATGAAGGCTTGCTTAAATTCTTCTTTAACGAACTCTGAACTTTTCCCCAAGACTCTTCACGCATTAGTCCAGATTCTTCTGATTAGAGGCTGAATCTAAACGTGGTTATCAAATTAGGCATTGAAAAATCTGAAAACCAGGTTTTTCTTGACACGAAGGATGTCCTTAAGACTCTCTCTACCAAAGGGATGAGAACAAACGAGCCAAAAAGACCTATTAAAGAAGCTTATTAAAGCGATACAGGATGCAACCAAAAAACACTCAAAGTATCTAAATAATCACAAAACCAATCACAGTTTTTGCGACAGGTCCACTTCCAAAAAGCCAATCTCTAAACAAGATCAAGTAAAACTATATACATGAGCAAGCCTCTTCTCATCCTAATGACTCGTTGGCCAGCACCAACTAGATGTAAGAAACGGCTTTCTCAAGACATAGGTGCACCTAGAGCTGCTGCAATACAAAGAAAGTTAATTTTGCACACAATAGCTGTAGCGAAAAGTCTTCAGCAGAAAGGCTACCTTGAAATTCGACTGGCTGTAGAAGGGATTGGGAGTAAGAAAATTTCACGGTGGGCAAGTTCTCATGGAATAACCCAAGCCGAATATCAAGGCAAAGGAAGCCTTGGATTAAAAATGAAACGACAGCTCGTTTTAGCTCAACGAAAAAGACGCTTAAACTCGAAAAATCATAGGGAAATTATTTTTATAGGGACAGATGTTCCAGACCTATGCAAAAATGACATTATCTCAGCCATAAGTTATTTAACTAGAAACGAAATAGTAATTGGTCCTGCATTAGATGGTGGATACTGGCTAATAGGATTTTCAAAAAATATTCTCTGCCCAGTTATTTCTTGGCCTTTTGCAGGCATAAGATGGGGTTCAAGCTCGGTCTTAAAAGAGACTCTTAGGAAGGCTAAAACTGAAGGAGTTAAATATGAATTAATACGCAAGAAATCTGATATCGATAAGTTATCAGATTTAGAATTCTGGTGCTAGTAAAGCTAAATAAAATGCTTAGTATTATTATACCTACAATAAACGAAGCGGAAAGGCTTCCTCTTCTATTAGCAGATATTAATTCCAAGCCCCATCAACTCGAGTTAATAATTAGTGATTTCCAAAGCTCAGACCTAACTGAATTAATTGCAAGAACAGGAGGTGCAAAAGTAATTCATAATGAGACAAAGGGGAGGGGGCATCAATTGCACAACGGGGCCACTAAGGCATTAGGGGAATGGCTCCTATTTTTACATGCAGACTCCAGGCTAGATGCTGATTGGGATTGGAAAGTAGATCAAATAATCAAAGAGGATTCCAACAAATCATATGCATGGTTCTTTGATTTTAAAATTGACAAAGAAGGTATCAGCTGGTTTTTACTTGAATTAGCTGTATTTATTAGAAGCTATATTTTTCAAAGACCTTATGGAGATCAGGGTCTCTTAATCAGTAAAAGTCTATATTTCCAAATAGGAGGCTATAAAAAAATCCCTATTATGGAAGACATTGATATAAGCATTCGCCTGAGTCAAAAAACAAAAATGAAGAGGATAGAGTCAAACATGCAAACAAGTGGTCGAAGATATTCAAGAAGCAATATAATTAAGAATGCCATCAAGAATAGCAATTTAATAACCAGCTGGAAGCAAGGGGAGAGTCCAACTGCATTAGTAGAAAGATATTATTCAGATCAAGAAAATTAGAACTAACTAAAACTAATTGGCATACCAAAATGCACACCTATAACCCTTCGGTTCAAGAATCCATCCCTGACTCTTATAAAAGCTTACAACTCCTGGATCAGCAAAAAGAACTACTCTTTGAATATTCATTTCTTTAAGACTTTGAAGGACATAAGCCATCAATTCTTTACCTAAACCAGAACCTTGATAAACCGGATGAATAGCAACATCCCAGACTGTTGCATGAAGAATGCCATCGCCTGTACATCTAGCAAAGCCTACTAAACGAGGAAATCTTGAATCATGTTGCCATAGACCAACTTTAAGCAAGCTATTATCTAAGGCTTTTTGCACTCTCCTCATTGGTCTTCTACTCCAACCCACAGATTGCAGCAATTGTTCAAGTTCAATCAAATCAAGAGGTTTAGACTGACTAAAAACAAACTGAAATTTGTCCGACTTAGAAAGACATTCACGGGCTTCTGCTCCATAGATCTCTTCAAAATCATTAGAAGAGTGACGCTGATTCGCCCAACCCATAAGGTTTATTTTCCCTTGCACTACTTTTCTAATCATTGATTAGTATCCTTCCAATCAAAATTTGGCAAGTCCTTGTTCCTGCAATTTTGCCAACTGGGCATACAATCCCCCTTGAGAAACAAGGTCTTGATGATTTCCTTGTTCAATAAGCTTTCCCTTCTTCATTACCAAAATACGGTCTGAAGATTCTATTGTCGCAAGGCGGTGAGCAATAACCAAAGCTGTTCTTTTCTCAAGTAACCTATTCAAATCTCGTTGCAAGGTTGCCTCAGTAGAAGGGTCCATAAATGCTGTTGCTTCATCCATTATCAAGATTTTCGGGCTACGAATAGCTACTCGAGCAACAGATAGCAACTGCCTCTCTCCAGAAGAAATATTGCTACCTCTTTCTCGTAATGTAGTTTTCAAACCATTCGGGAACCTATTCAATAATGTTCCTAAACCTAAATCGTTACATATTTGAGCCAATCGCTCATCAGTAATAGACGAATCCAATCTAAGATTATCTGCTACGTTTCCACTAAACAAAAAAGTATCTTGCAAGACTACGCCTATTTGTTTTCTTAAATCAGACAAAGGTATGTCCTTTATATCAACTCCATCAATAAGTATCCGTCCTTCTTGAGGCTCGTATAACCTACACAATAATCTTATTAATGTTGTTTTCCCAGAACCGGTGGGTCCGACAAGTGCTATATGTTCTCCCGGGGAAATCTTAAAACTAAGATCACTGATAATCTGATCATCAGGTCTATAATGAAAGCTAACATTTTCAAAAACTACTTCACCAAGACAAGATTCTTTTGAACTTTTTAAGCTTATATTTTCCTTATCTCCCTTGAAATCTAATATCTCTATATCTTCTTCTAATAATTCACCAATTCTTTCAACTGCAGTCAAGCCACCTTGTATTTGAGTAAATCTTTCTGCCAACTGTCGCAAAGGCTCAAAAAGTCTCTGGGAATAAAGAATAAATGCTGTCAAAGTCCCTAGTCCCATAGAACCAGCTGTAACCAACCATCCACCCAAAGCAATTACTAATGCAACTACAGCCAAAGAGACCCATTCAATAAAAGCAGATATGCTGCTGTCATAGAAAATAATACTATTTACGGCATTTCGATAGGCAATACCAGTTTGATTAAAACGCCTGGCATTGACACCTTGTCTTCTAAACATTTGAACAACCTCAATGCCTTGTAGATTTTCCTGAAAATCAGCATTAAGTTCAGAGAGCTCTTCTCGGACTCGATAATTAGATCTTCTATACCTCTTCTGTAACCAAAGAATAAAAAGAGTTACCGGTACTTGTGTAGTTAAAAGTAATAATCCTAATTTCCAATCAATTAGGAGCATTGTAATTGAGATTACAATTAAAGTTACAACATCAGCGAGTACTCCAACGGCTCCACTTCCAAAGACTTCTGACAGTGCATCCACATCACTTGTTAGCCTTGTCAGCAATTTACCTACAGGCATTGCATCGTGATACCTCAATGAGAGATTAATCGCATGAGAGAATAAATCCTTCCTGATTCGAGCAGTTAAGCTTTGACCAACTGTTTGAATATTATATGACTGGAATCCCTGGAGTGCTAGACGAACAAGTACAGAAATTAGCAAAAGGGTTATCAGAATCCTAATAGCAGATTGCATAGGTAGCGCACTAAGCCATGAAAAAGCAGCTTCACCTTTTAAAACGCTAATAGCTTGCCCAACTAACAAAGGTTGAATCGCGCCAGCAAAAGAAAGCGGAAGGAGTAAGAATAGAATTATTAATAGTCGTTTTTTGTCCTTCTGAAGGTAACGACCAAGACGTCTGACTCGTTGGAAATCCTGAAATGCCATTTATTTATAAGCAGGAACTATCAGACTGAGATTGAATAGTATCAACAATTTGCTGAAGCTTTCCATTGTCTAATCTTAAAGAAAGGGGGTGAGCAATTAATCGAGCGGTTGAAAAGAAAAGTTGGTCAATCTCAACCAATCCATTTTCACGAAGTGTGCGCCCAGTGGCGACAAGGTCAACAATCGCCTCTGCAATTCCAGTTAATGGTCCAAGTTCAACTGAGCCTGTCAAATGAACTAATTCAACTGGAAGATCAATTCCTTCAAAAAAACGTCTTGAACAATTAGTAAACTTACTTGCTACTCGACAGTGAGGAGGTAATTCTACTGCACTCTTATAGCCACTTGTTGATTTTACGGCCACTGACATACGGCAACCCCCAAAACCAAGGTCAACCAAGTTTGCTACTTGCATTTGCTTCTCGCTAAGGACATCGAAGCCTACAATTCCCAAGTGAGCCTGCCCATAAGCAACATAAACAGGTACATCCCCATTCCTTACTAGAAGGGCCTTGGCTCGACCACATAACGAAGGAACCATTAACAGACGGTTAGAAGGTTCCAACACTGCTGAAAAATCTAACCCCGCTTTGGCAAATCTTGTAACAGAGTCTTTTAGTAAAGCCCCTTTTGCTAAGGCAACAGTAATCATGAGTCAGTTAATCAACGTTTATTTTAACTATTCGAGCTACTTTTAAAGCTATGGAACTAGAAAAACAAGATTTCATAATTCATCCTATCCCTGTACTAATAGACAACATCATATGGATTTGGGTAAAAGGAGATCAAGCTGTAGTTGTGGATCCTGCAATTTCACAACCTGTTATAAGTTGGTTGGAAGAAAATGAGCTAACACTTACCTCAGTATTACAAACCCATCACCACCAAGATCATATAGGGGGGACAGAAGATCTTCTAAAGATCTGGCCATCTTGCTCAGTAATTGCTGCTAAAAGCGATCTCGATCGAATCCCATTTCAAACTATCTCTGTATTAGATAATGATTCTTTTGTTCTCTTAGAAGAAGAAATAAAAGTTTTAGAGGTGCCTGGACATACAAAAAATCACGTTACTTACTATTTAGAAGGTTCCAAAATGAGCAGAATGCACCCTGTTCTTTTTTCGGGGGATACATTATTTGGGGGTGGATGTGGTCGGCTATTCGAAGGAACTCCCAATCAAATGTTTAATTCATTAAATCGATTAAAGGCTTTACCTAGTGAAACCAAAATTTACTGTGCTCATGAATATACAGAAGACAACTTGAAATGGGCAAAGTCAATTTATCCGGATGATCCTAATATAAGCTCAAGATTAAAGAAAGTTATTAAACAAAGGTCAAAAGGCTTGCAAAGTCTCCCCAGTACGATTCTAGAAGAAAGAAAAAGTAATTTATTTTTTCTTTCTAAAAGCTCCAAGGAATTTGCAAAATTACGTTTACATAAAGACAACTGGACTAATTAAGTAAGTAGAAGAGATAAATTCATTTGTAATTTAATAGTTGCCCTTATGACTTCCTTGTCAATAAAAGCAATTGAATCAGGAGAAGCGCCCTCTCCTGTTGGCCCTTACAACCAAGCGATTCTTGCGGCAGGATGGCTCTATTGCTCTGGGCAGATCGCACTTAATCCATCTACTGGAGAGATGGTTGGGGATGGGGATGTTGAAAAAGAAACTCATCAAGTTCTTAATAATCTTTTAGCAGTCCTAAAGGCTGCAGAAGCTGATGCTTCAAATATTGTTCGAACTACAATTTTTTTAGTAAATTTAAATGACTTCAATAAAGTAAACAAAATTTATTCTGAGATTTTCAAAGATAAAGTTAGTCCTGCCAGAGCCTGCGTTGAGGTTTCTGCACTACCAAAAGGGGGACTTGTAGAGATTGATTGTGTCGCTTGGCTTGGTTAAAAAGTCAGAAATCAATGGATATCTGACTTTTAATTTGCATGCCGGTCACATGATTGTCTAGATTAAGCCTTGACCTGCGACAAAATATGTCCGCAGCAAAACTGACAATTGGCGAACTAGAGGCTGGCTATCCCCTCTATTGCAAAGCACTAAGGCGACTCCTTCAATTAGGGCGAACTCGCCAAGAGATTGAGCGGACCGTCTGTTGGAGCCACCTAGAAACACTTAACAGGTGCCTGCCAGGAAGGTATAAGGCGCCAGCATATTTAATGGCTCTCATCAAAAGAGACATTTCAGAAGGCAAGTAATATGCCACTCAATCAAAGAGAAGGCCTATTAATTATCTGTTAAACCATCTATGTCTGAAGCAAACTTAATGTCATCCGCTGACAAAGTGGCATCTTTTTCATCACTTTCTGGTTGCAAAGTTAAATTCACGTAAGTTTTCCCAAAACTGACATCTGGAAATCTCTTACGTTTTTCAGAAAGCTCGCCAAGGCGATCCAAGAAATCCCTAGTCAACTCATAGGTTGGGAATTCGAATCTTCTTTCTAGTCTTAAAGGTCTAGACCTTTCATTCCATTTATTCATATTTAAAAATTGCTAGGGAGGAAGATTTAGTGATGCAAAGTTAACTATGTATCGCAAATAGTACCAACTCTCCATCAAAGACGACGTTTTGCTCCACTCACCTTAAGGACAGGTTCAACTTCCGAATGAGGTCTTGCAATAATATGGGCAGCGACCAATCCGTCCCCAACTCGCTCACAGGCATCTGCACCTGCACGTACAGAAGCATTCACAGCACCAGTCTCCCCGCGCACTAAAACGGATACATAACCACCTCCTACATATTCTCTTGCTACTAAATTAACCTCTGCTGCTTTGGTCATTGCATCAGCTGCTTCTATTGCTGGGACCATTCCACGTGTTTCTATCATTCCTAAAGCAATCCCATTTATTGATTCTGAAGACGAAAAGTTAGAAGAATTCGTGACACCTTTTTTGGAACCTCCTCCAACTCCAGAGGGACTTTTAGAAGCTTTTGAAGGAGATGCAACTTTTTTAGATACTGAAGGTTCTGAAACCACATCAACTATTTGTTTAGAAGGATCACCGCTTTGTATCTTTGTCTTTGCTTTTGGACGAAGTGGAGGATTAGAGGAAGTCATTTGATAAGAAAATGAAATTAGAAAGAGTTTTGTTCGTTTCTCCAGGGCTATCCATCTGGAGTCCAATAATCAATAATTCCACCAATAGTTAAATCAGTTTGAATAGATGGGTTTGGGCATGCAAATCTTGCGGCGGAACCACTTGCAGTAAAGACCCAGTTACCTTCTCGAGCACCAACAGGGTCTACAGCTACCAGATCCTTACCTTTATTATTACGAAGAATGCGTAAATGCATATGACCTAAGCCATCAACTCGTTGAGTACAAACTAGACGGCCCATAACCTGCATGATTTCCATTATCCTTTTCCACCAGACACACCAGCTGAAGCCTCTGGATCCCAATGATCAATAATTCCAACTATGGTCAAATCACTTGGATAAGACTTGCTCCCGGCTGCTTCTCTAGCCGCAGAGCTTCCAACACAAATGACCCAATCATCAGGCTTACACCCAACTGCATCTACAGCAACTTTTTTAGAGCTGCCATCTAAAACTACCTGAAGATGCTTGTGCTCAAAACCAGGTATACGATTTGTGGAAACAAGTGGTTTAACCACCTTGCAAATCAACATGTCAATGTTCCTCCTGAAGGACAGGATCAAGTGAAGACCCTACAACTTCTGCAGGGGCTTTTTTATCTCGATCTCGAATAGTAAGACATGTATGCAAGAGGCCTTTATCTACCAACTCTCGATAACGTGAAAAT
Source organism: Prochlorococcus sp. AG-436-O09 (assembly GCA_003209775.1). Lineage (GTDB taxonomy): Bacteria > Cyanobacteriota > Cyanobacteriia > PCC-6307 > Cyanobiaceae > Prochlorococcus_E. The sequence continues at coordinate 28,818 of QCPN01000005.1, forward strand.
ATAGCGCTATTTACTCTCTTACAATCTGCCAATGCCCTTTGTCTTGCACCAGGAACTTTACCTGAATAATCAAATCTAATAACAATGGGTATCGGCAAATCTCTAGCAACATTTAAACCCTTAAAAATCTTTATTCCTACATCTAAGTCAGGAGCACCTTCTTCAACAGTATCTAAATGAGCAAAGTAAGTAAGATTTCTTAAGTGAACTTCTTTAAACCCAATTCCTACTCCTATAAAACGTTCAGCATGTCCTGCGTCTGGATACGAACCATTATGCAAGTGACGGACATAATCAATTTGAGAGATATTGTTCACTATTATTCTGCGGATAAATTCAACCATCCCAGGGTTAACTTGACCAGAAGCACCTAGATTTATCCTCTCAGAAATTTTAGACATCGCTTGATCAAAAGAGAGGTGCCTTGTCTCTTCATAAATCTCAGAGGCACAAACCCAATGCTCAAGATTTACATTATTTTTAGAGTCTGGTACATGCACCCTGATTGAATCAGTATCTGTATCAAGGCCAATAAGCAAAAGATCAACAGAAGCTCCACAACAAAAGCTATTTTCAATAGATTCTCGGAAATCAAGCAAACGCTGGTAGCCTGAAGCAGCAGCAAGCTTGTCATTACTACCATGAGCTGCGCAACCTTGATGAGAAGGATCTAGTGAGCTGAAATGATAAAGAACTACTTTTAAATAACAAGTTTGCTCATTAGGTGAATTTGGAGAATTTTCTCTATAACGCTTATGCTCAGTTTTTATCCATCTATTAACAGTATTTTCAACATCAAACATTGCGCCAGCATGAGATCTTCTGCGAACTGAACTAAATGGAATTCTTAATGCATAGGCAATAGAATGAGCCAAACGACCATCCGCACAAGGAGTTATATCTAATAAGTGAAAACCACATTCGTAAAGAAATGATTGAAATGATTTTGCAGACTGACTATCAGACGAAGCATTTAAAGGGTCTGAATGGAAAAACTTTTCACTTGAATGTTCATGCGCTTTAAAAACGCATGCCGCAAACAAAGCTCGCATATCTAAAGGTTGCACCCAAGCTTTTTCAAGAATATGAATAGGAAGTTCTATTCCTAATTCCGCTTTTGCAAGTAGTTGAGACTTTTCAACAAAATCTTCCTCATGCTGGAGAGCAGAGATTCTCTTAAGTAAAGGGACAATACGGTCAAAACTTTCCTTGGTCTCAGATTCATAGTACTGAAGTTTTTTATTTTCAACCAAATCAGTTAGAGGATGAGAGCTTATAGAACTTAATCCTATTGGCCGATCAACAGACTTTTTCTCAATTTTATTTTCGGTGGCAGAGGGGAAATATTTCCTAGGTGCAGTCGGTCCTAAAAAAATCTTTCTATTATTGGCCAAACGTCTATAGGCCATTACTCAATTAACCTCTTGCTCCGCCCGAGAAAGTAACCAATTGGCCTTCTCCGGTATTTCCACTTGAACCAGTTATCAAGAGATCTGGTTTAGCAAGTTCTTCATTTCTTTTCTTATCGAATGCAGGCATTGCAGTTTGCCCTCCAGGTCTAGAAGGATTACGTCTTCTTGCTGATGCACCCTCAGTACCTGTAACGCTTTCACCTCTCGCCCAATCATCTCCGGTAATATTTAAACCGGCAGACTGGCCTTCACCAGTAATTCTTGATATTGGACGTGCTGATGATTCATTAGATTGAGGTAAATCAGCTTTAGATTGCTCTTGATAAGTTGCTATTAAAGTTTTTTTATTGCCAAACCTAAATTGCTCTGTACCAGTAACTTTATTAGGAGCCATATCAAAAGGACCAGTTATATTGGTAGATTTTTCATAACTAGTACCTGTTACACCTGAAACAGAATCACGAGCAGATTGAGCAGATTTTGCCGGAGATGTAACTGTAAATCTATTACCAAAACTTGATGATCCAGAGTCTTGATAGTCACTACTTCCATCAGGAGCAGTTGCTCCACAAGCTTGAACAAGTTGATCTGCTCCAACATATGGAGTTCCAGTAAGAGTTTCGCAAGCTCCTTTGTCTGCTCCAGTCATGACACCACCAACGCCTGGCTGAAGTCCTGTCATAGGAGCCGCAGGGGTGCCAATTCTTCTAGGCGTTCTATGTTGAATTTCATCAAGTGCACGACTTTCACAAAGTTGAGCTGCTTCTTCCAGTCCTGTATAAGGAGTTCCAGTAACTGACTTGCAAGTTCCAGGCTCATCCCCTGTAACCAAAGATGATCTGCCTGTCATTGTTCCACTCACTGACTGAGCTTTATTAGTCAAACTTAATCCAACCTTTTGAGCTTCTGGCGAAGGCGTACCTCCACAAAAGGAGTCATATTGTTGAAAACCTACATATTCATCTCCTGTGACATTCTTGCAACTACCAGCTTCATCTCCAGTGACGCTAGAAGCCCTTCCTACTCCCGTACCTGTTACAGCTGTGCCATTGAGTGTATTAAAAACCCCTACTTTTCTTGCTGGCCTTCCATCTGGTAAAGGATCAGCTCCCAGATATTGATCGCCCGTAAGGCTCTTATTTGAACCAGCTTCATCTCCAGTGACACTGCCTGAGCGACCCACCATAACGCCACTTACCTTTCGCCCCTCTTGAGTAAGACTTTGCCCAACTTTTAGTGGAGAAGGATTGACTCCTCCGCAATAAGAAGTTGATTGATTAGCTGATATATATTCTGTACCTGTCAAATTCTTACAAGTCCCAGGCTCATCACCAGTTACTTTCTCAGAGCGGCCAACTTCATTTCCGGTAACCTGATTTCCATGTGAAGTATTTGTAACGCCAACTTTAGGAGGTTGAGATGGTGAAGAGGGTGGGGTCTGACAGAAAGTATTAATTGTATCTGCACCTAGATATTGTGTACCAGTAACAGAACGACAAGTACTTGCTTCATTACCAGTGGTTTTAATAGATCTATTAGCTTGAGTACCAGTAACAATCTGTCCAGAAGAAGTTTCACTAACTCCAACTTTCCAATGAGCATCTGCAGCTAATGCCGACTCCTTTGATCCATTCTTATTTGGGCCACAAGGTCTCGTTCCACAAGAACGTTGTTTACCTGTAGCGCCACTTTTACTTCTAAGTTCTCTAACACGCTGAGATATTTCACGACTGGATAAATCAGGATTACCTTGACGTGCTACTGCTGCAGGAGTTGTTGGCTGTACAGAAGCAGATTTGCCATGTTTAGACAATGCTTCTCTTCTTGCTAGAACAAGAGCCCTACTAGGATTTTCTATTGCTCTTCGTTTAGGAGTAGAGTTGCGACGAGTAGAAGATTTAGAAATATTAAGAGCTAATTTATTAGAATTTTCAGAGGCTGACTGACGTGCTTTTTCTTCTGCACAAGGTTCACAGCAAGCTTCAACTTGGGTATTAACTGAAACTACTTTCAAGGATTCTTTTGAAGCATTTTTTGCAACATCAACTCTTGTTCGGTCTTGACTTTTATCTGCTGTCTTACCACGCCGAGAGAGAGCTTCACGACGAGCAAGAACCAACTCTCTACTAGGATTACTTATTGGCCTAGGATTCCTTATTTTGGAATGACTGTTTGTTGATGGCACAGAAATTGATGTTTGTGAATGCACTTTTCGGGCTGCACTTATCTGGTTTTCACTTGACTTAATAAAGGATTTATCAGTCCTTGTAACGCCTACATCTGATGCAGATCTAACGCGATTAGGACTTGATGAGCTTAGTCCAGAGGACTGTTTGCCTCCCGTACTAAGAGCCTTACGACGCTCAAGTGCAAGTTCTCTACTAGATTGTGATGCCATGTCCGCCCTTTGAAAACTTTGTAATTAGAGAAGATTAGATCTCCTCTTTAATAAAGAGATAGCCTCGAGGAATCGAGGCTATTTAAAAATTGATAACTGAAGAATCAGCGACCTTGAAAAACTACGAAAGCTGTACCTTGACTTTGGGTATAAGCGTCATAGCCAACCATTCGAACATGGTGATCAGGATATGCGCGATGGCAAGCTTCAAGCTCATTAACAACCACGTTTAGATCCTTCTCTCCGAAGAAAGGTAGTTTCCAATAAGACCAATAGGACTGCATGGAACCACTTGGATGAACATGCTCGATAACAGGGCTCCAACCCTGAGCAATGATGTAAGCAATTTGATCGTAAATTTCTTCCTGGGACATCGGAGGCAAGAAGCCGAAAGTCTCCAGGGTGGCAACTGTTTGATAGTCACCAACTGTACTCTGGAAAGGCATGGTGAACCTGTGAGTGAATGAATAAACGCCGATTTTTATCGGCAAAGAGTTTTAAGGGAAAAAGAGAGGAAGGAGACTAAGTTGTCTCCTTCTATTCGCTCTTACTGAACGTCAAGTTTGTCTACAGTATCAAACTCAAACTTGATCTCCTTCCAAGTTTCTAGAGCAATAGCCAACTCTGGGCTTTGCTTAGCCGCTTCCATAAGGATGTCGCGACTTTCTTTTTCAATCTCTCTTCCAGCATTACGTGCTTTCACGCATGCTTCTAGAGCTACGCGGTTAGCAGCTGCACCAGCGGCAGATCCCCAAGGATGTCCATGAGTACCACCACCAAACTGAAGACAAGAATCGTCACCGAAGATTGCTAACAATGCTGGCATATGCCATACATGAATACCACCTGAGGCTACAGCGAACACACCAGGCATAGAACCCCAGTCCTGATCAAAGAAATTACCGCGTGTGCGGTCTTCTGGAACGAAAGATTCGCGAAGATTATCTATATATCCAAGGGTCGTTTGACGATCACCTTCTAACTTACCTACAACAGTTCCGGTGTGAAGTTGGTCACCACCTGAAAGGCGTAAGCACTTAGCTAGGACACGGAAATGAATACCATGCTTAGGATGACGGTCAATAACCGCATGCATTGCTCTATGAATATGAAGCAACATGCCATTCTTACGGCACCAGTTAGCCAATCCTGTGTTAGCAGTAAAGCCACCAGTTATGTAATCGTGCATGATGATAGGCATATCAAGTTCTTTTGCGAACTCTGCACGCTCATACATCTCTTCAGGTGTAGTAGCTGTGCAATTTAGATAGTGCCCCTTAACTTCGCCAGTCTCTTGCTGAGCAAGCTTTACAGCTTCAGCAACAAACTCAAAGCGCTCTCTCCAACGCTGAAAGGGTTGTGAGTTTATGTTCTCATCATCCTTTGTAAGGTCTAATCCGCCACGTAAGCATTCATAGACAACACGTCCATAGTTTTTGCCAGACAAGCCAAGCTTTGGCTTAATGGTACAACCGAGAAGAGGTCGGCCATACTTATTCAAACGATCACGCTCTACAACAATTCCGTTAGGAGGTCCACCACATGTCTTAATAAAAGCCATGGGGAAACGGATATCTTCTAAACGCAAATGGCGTAAAGCTTTGAATCCAAAAACATTACCGACCAAAGAAGTCAGAACATTAGTTATAGAACCTTCTTCGAAAAGGTCTAGAGGATAAGCAATAAATGCATAAAAAGATTCCTTGTCTCCAGGAACATCTTCTATTCGGTAGCAACGTCCCTTGTAAAACTCAAGGTCAGTTAACAATTCAGACCAAACAGTTGACCAAGTACCTGTAGATGATTCTGCAGCTACAGCAGCTGCAACTTCTTCTCTTGGGACTCCTTCTTGGCCTGTGCATTTAAAACAAGCCAAAAGGTCTGTGTCTAGGGGTACATAGTCGGGAGTCCAGTAGGTGTCTCTGTACTCCTTAACCCCAGCGTCATACTTCTTACTCATGGGATAACTCCTTTAGATCGATTTTGGGAAATGAAATCACGCTTTCTTCTAGATAAAGCGCATTAGACTTCAGTCCTTTTGACCAAGAAAGTTGCCGTTACCCAAAGCAGGCTCAACTTCTCTATGAGGGCGAGCAATGATGTGAGCTGCAACAAGTCCGTCACCTACACGCTCGCAAGCATCAGCGCCAGCACGAACGGCAGCATTAACTGCACCTGTCTCACCACGAACTAAAACTGTAACGTAACCACCACCAACAAATTCACGACCTATTAGGCGTACTTCAGCAGCCTTAGTCATTGCGTCAGCAGCTTCAATAGCTGGTACAAGGCCGCGTGTCTCGATCATGCCGAGTGCGATGCCCATAGTTTCGGTAGCCATATGCCTTACGAAAAATAAAGGATTGGAATGTTCATGCCAGACAATGGCCTGTTATGTAGATCTAAGTCAAGAGGTTTTCATTAAAAAGGCGATCACAGTCCCTGCTCTGACTGATAAGCTAAACTTATCACTACTGCTATCACTAATAGAACAGTCTTTACTCTTAACTGTCAGGAGGGGCCAACAATTAATTGATTTATCAAATTTTTTTCATTAATTTCTTCAATAGACAGGTGCCCGAGTTATTAGCAAGGGATGGAATGTTCAAACCAACCCTGTCTTTCCTTTATTGATCAGGTAATCTATATCCCAACATTATTAGAGCTTGAACGAGCTTACTTATTTTGAACAGACCACTACTAACTATTGCTAGTGGAAATCCTAGAAAAGTTGCTGAGATTGAAGCAATGCTAGGTCCTTTGCCTATTCAAATTCAGCGTCAACCCGACAATTTTTCAGTTGAAGAGACTGGCTCAACTTATGTAGAGAACGCTATTCTTAAAGCCAAGGCAGTATCAGAATTAACCCACACATGGACAATCGCAGATGATTCGGGCCTGGAAGTTGATGCACTTAACGGGGCTCCTGGAATTTACTCAGCCAGATATGCGGAAAATAACGAGCAAAAGCTTAAGAAACTGCTTACCCAGCTAGCTGACAATCCTTACCGCAGCGCTAGATTCAGGAGTGCAATGGTTTTATTCGACCCTAATGGAAATCACATTTACGAAGCAGAAGGTACTTGTTGGGGAGAAGTTTTAAGAAAGCCTGCATATCCTGAAGGAGAATTTGAGTCACTATTCTGGGTAAGAGAAGCAAATTGTACTTATGGAGAACTCACTCAAGAGCAATTATCAAAGCTAGGAAGCAGAGGAAAGGCGGCACGAGAATTGGCCCCATACCTTCTGAAAGAATTAGGCCTCAATTAAAAAATTAGAAATTTTCTATTGACGATTAATTTGATCAATTGATCTCATTGCTGCTGCTGCTGCCTCTTCAACATCTCCTTCGCGACCAGCAAGAGTTAATCGCCCAAAAGCACCAACGCCCTTTACGTCAACAACTGTGATATTAGAAGCCTTCTCGGCTTCATTCGCTGCCATTAATACATAACCAGCTGGCTCGGTTTCAAGAATAAACATGCTCATACCAGATTGAATCATTGACCCTCTTCGATTCTGACGATTAATTAAAACAGCATGATCTGGCGTAATTGCTCTAATTACTTCCGTCCAACTAACTTCGGGTTTGGTACGTCTACTTACGCTACTGCCGATAGCGTCTAGCACAACATCGCCAGAATGAAGAACTGTACTTTGATCACGGTGGTATAACGCCAAAGAGCCAAAAGCTCTTTCTACAACCATTTGTCCAAGTCTAACATTACTGGCTTTTAGAGCTATATCAGTAACTCTGTGAACAGCCATTCCTGGAGAAACTTCCATCCACAGACAAGCATCTCCTGGGATAGGAAGAAAACCTTGGCTCACTGTGCCCATATATGCAGCCAACTGAGGCTGTAAAGAATCTAAAAAAACGTAACTTCTCAGTTCAATTTGTTGGACATGACTGGTCTGACGAGAGACGAGTGATTTTTCAGAATCAGTAGTAATAACGCAGCTTGCACCTGCCTGAGGACCAACCTCAGAACCTGTTACAAGCGACCCCCCAGAGAGTCGTCGCTCACCATTCTTATAGTTAGTAAGAGCGTTCATTCCGGGGATACTACCTGAAAGATTGTCTTTTTAGCTAATTAAAAGTCTTGCAAGCTTAAATTTAAACCGATATCTTCAAAGAAATATAGTCAAAAAGATGCCTGCTTCCCAAAAAAAAATAATCGACTCTAATGCCATACCAGGCGATTTGAACCCTGAGCAAGCTCTTGGTCTGGTTGGGCTCGGGATGATGCAAAAAATATCTCGAGATGGGAGCTCAAGATTAAGATTAGTTGAAGATACTGAAGGAAAATGTGATCTACATTCACTTCGTCAACGTCTCGAACTAGTCGCCTTAGCAATTGAATCTGGCGCACCATTAAGTACTAGCGAAGCAGCATATCTACTTGGTGCTCGTCCTGGCTCTTCAAAGACAACCCGAGGGGGATTAATAGCAAGAAGGATAAGTAGAAATGTCTGGAAGCTTTCTAAAGCGGATGCAGAAGATTCTTCATACTGGAGAAATTAATCCAAAGGCTCAAATCAAAGGTAATAAATAAAAAGCAACAATATATATATTGAATCCCAGAAATTCTATTGATCTTAATTACATTTTTTTATTAGTAGATAGAATTTATATATGTAAATGAAATCTAAAATATGAGCGGCACAACGCTGCTAAAGGAAACAGGCCCTAGAGAAGTTTTTTGCGGTCTTACTTCTATTGTTTGGCTGCATCGCCGGATGCCTGACGCCTTTTTCCTTGTAGTGGGATCAAGAACCTGTGCTCATCTTATTCAGAGTGCTGCAGGTGTAATGATTTTCGCTGAGCCAAGATTTGGAACAGCCATTCTTGAAGAAAGGGATCTTGCTGGACTAGCCGATGCCCATGAAGAACTGGACAGAGTAGTAAAAAACCTTTTAAAAAGACGTCCTGAGATTCGTACTCTTTTTCTAGTTGGTTCTTGCCCAAGCGAAGTTATAAAAATCGACCTTGCAAGAGCAGCAGAAAGACTAAGCGCTCAATTCAATGGACAAGTAACCATCTTAAATTACTCAGGAAGTGGCATTGAAACAACATTCACTCAAGGAGAAGATGGAGCATTAAAGGCATTAGTTCCATTAATGCCATCAAGCAAAGAAGACAAGTTACTTCTTGCAGGAACATTGGCTAATCCTGTTGAAGATCGATTGAAAACAATCTTCAACAGATTAGGGATAAGAAATATTGATAGTTTTCCTCCTAGGCAATCAACAGAGCTACCTTCTATTGGTCCGGGGACAAAAGTATTATTAGCTCAGCCTTATTTAACAGATACTGCCAGAGAACTTAAGGACCGAGGTTGTGAAATACTTAAAGCTCCTTTTCCCCTTGGAGTAGAAGGTAGCAAACTCTGGATAGAAGCTGCTGCCAATGCTTTCAATATTAATAAGGATCTAGTCTCTTCGACATTAGAACCTCTTATATTGAGAGCCCAAAAGGCCTTGAAACCATATGTCGAGCAACTATCAGGAAAGAAACTATTTCTTTTGCCAGAATCACAACTGGAAATTCCACTTGCGCGATTTCTCAGCAATGAATGTGGGATGGAACTTGTAGAGGTTGGGATTCCATATCTTAATAGAGAGATGATGAGACCTGAACTAGAGCTTCTCCCTGAAAATACTAGAATTATTGAAGGTCAACATGTAGAAAAACAGCTTGATCGTGTTAGGGAAACTAATCCCGATCTAGTTGTATGTGGGATGGGACTTGCTAACCCCCTAGAAGCAGAAGGCATCTCAACAAAATGGTCTATTGAAATGGTGTTTAGCCCAATTCATGGAATTGACCAAGCATCTGACCTTGCAGAACTCTTTGCTAGGCCATTGCATCGCCACAACCTTCTTACAAAAAAAGAACTGGAGGCTATTTAAGCTCATGGAACTAACACTTTGGACATATGAAGGTCCCCCTCATATAGGTGCAATGAGGATTGCAACATCAATGAAAGGACTTCATTATGTTTTGCATGCTCCTCAAGGAGATACATACGCAGATCTTCTGTTCACAATGATTGAGAGGAGAGGTGCTAGGCCTCCTGTTACCTATACAACTTTTCAAGCCAGAGACTTAGGAGGAGATACAGCAGAATTAGTCAAGGGTCATATTTCTGAAGCAGTAGAACGCTTTAAACCTGAGGCTTTACTTGTTGGTGAAAGTTGTACAGCTGAATTAATTCAAGACCAACCAGGTTCTCTAGCCAAAGGGATGGGGTTAAACCTTCCTATAATCAGCCTAGAGCTTCCGGCATATAGCAAGAAAGAAAACTGGGGCGCTGCTGAAACTTTTTACCAATTAGTTAGAGGTCTCTTGAAAGACATTGCAGAAGGAAATGCAAGCCAGCCTAAAACTTCTTGGAAAGAAGAAGGTAGACGACCAAGAGTAAATTTACTAGGTCCATCTTTACTAGGATTTAGGTGCAGAGATGACGTATTAGAAATACAAAAAATACTTGGCGAAAATGGCATTGATATAAATGTAATTGCGCCATTAGGAGCCGCCCCTAGCGATTTAATTAGACTCCCAAAAGCAGATGCAAATGTTTGCCTATATCCCGAAATTGCAGAGTCAACATGCATCTGGCTTGAACGTAATTTCAAAACCCCCTTCACAACAACTGTGCCTATAGGAGTTAACGCAACACAAGACTTTCTTGAAGAACTTTTTTCCTTGTTAGATCTTGAGGTATCAAACCTAATCAACAAAGCTGAACAATCAAAGCTGCCATGGTATTCAAAGTCAGTTGATTCCAACTACCTCACTGGAAAAAGGGTTTTCATTTTTGGTGATGGAACCCACGTTATAGCTGCCGCAAGAATTGCCAATGAAGAGCTTGGGTTTGAAGTAGTAGGAATGGGAACATATAGTCGAGAAATGGCTCGTAAAGTTAGAACTGCGGCAAAAGAACTGGGGCTAGAAGCTTTGATTACAAACGACTATTTAGAAGTTGAAGAAGCCATGAAAGATTCAGCTCCAGAACTAGTTCTTGGAACTCAAATGGAAAGGCATAGCGCTAAAAGACTAGGTATCCCATGTGCAGTAATAAGCACACCTATGCATGTACAAGACGTTCCAGCGAGATATAGCCCTCAAATGGGATGGGAAGGTGCAAATGTAATTTTTGACGATTGGGTTCACCCTTTAATGATGGGTTTGGAAGAGCACCTAATAGGTATGTTCCGTCATGATTTTGAATTCAAAGATGGACATCAAAGCCATTTAGGGCACCTAGGAGGACATACAAATCAATCAGAAGAAACATCAAAAGAAATCAATAAAGATGCAATCAATCAAACTTCTTCGAAGGAAGGCCTTCTTTGGACTTCAGAAGGAGAGTCAGAATTATCTAAAATCCCTTTCTTTGTTAGAGGGAAAGTACGAAGAAATACTGAAAAATATGCCATTCAAGTTGGTTGTAAGAAAATTGATGGAGAAACCTTGCTAGACGCAAAGGCTCATTTTTCGAAGTAAATTATGCCAACAAATAACCCTTTGGTTATGAGTATTTACCCCTATTCTTTCGCTTTAGCTTTCAAATGTGTAGATATCAAAACTCTTTTAAAGATTAGTTGTATCTAATTAGCTAAACATTTACTAACTAATGATATTCCTGCTTAAATGTATAAACAACTCTTTGAATTAGTTCGAGGCATTAATGACTGCAACTTTAACTAATCGTCAAGACGGTGAAGGCAGCGTTCAAGTCAAGCTAGATCCCAAAGTAAATATAGAAGAAGGGGCGCTTGTTATTGCTGTATATGGCAAAGGTGGCATTGGTAAATCAACCACTTCATCCAATCTATCTGCTGCATTTTCGAAATTAGGCAAAAAGGTATTGCAAATTGGATGTGACCCAAAGCACGACAGCACCTTTACGCTAACTCATAAGATGGTGCCTACAGTTATCGATATTCTGGAAGAAGTTGATTTTCATAGTGAAGAACTTCGTCCAACAGACTTTATGTTTGAGGGCTTTAATGGCGTTCAGTGTGTTGAAAGTGGTGGTCCGCCAGCAGGCACAGGTTGTGGAGGGTATGTGACCGGACAGACTGTAAAACTCTTAAAAGAGCACCATCTTCTAGAGGACACAGATGTAGTTATTTTTGATGTTCTTGGAGATGTTGTCTGCGGTGGTTTTGCAGCACCTTTGCAACATGCCAATTATTGTTTGATAGTTACAGCAAATGATTTTGATTCGATTTTTGCTATGAATCGGATCGTTGCAGCAATAAATGCTAAAGCTAAAAACTACAAAGTTCGTCTTGGTGGAGTAATTGCAAATCGTTCGGCTGAATTAGATCAAATAGAGAAATTTAATGAAAGGACAGGTTTAAAGACAATGGCTCATTTTAAAAATGTCGATGCAATTCGTCGCTCAAGACTTAAAAAATGCACAATTTTTGAAATGGATCCTGAAGAAGATGGGGTACTGGAAGTTCAAAACGAATACCTTTCACTTGCACAAAAAATGATTAACAATGTTGAACCTTTGGAAGCAGAGCCTCTAAAAGACAGGGAGATATTCGACTTGTTAGGTTTTGATTAAATTTGAATCTTATTTGAGCTAGTTAATTCGCTTTAACAAGTTTTAGCGAAAAGTCCCAAACATTTTTAGCCGTTACAGGATCAGTAATACGTTCAGATAATTTCTGAGAGAATGGCTCTCCATTTTTCTTTTGTCTGTTCCCCCAGCTCCAGTGAACTCCAGATGCTCCGAATTCCGGGTTGGATACAACCTGTGCAACTCTCTTACCAGCTAAAGATTGACTTACGAAACCACCTGTTATAAACCTTTGGAATAAAGGGAAAAGCCATTGGAAAAGCTTTGGCGTATTTCTAAAAAGTTTTGTATTTGCAACACAGCCAGGATAAAGAGAGCTAAAAACAACCGACGAATCTTTAAATCTTCTATGAAGTTCTTGAATAGTAATCATATTGCAAAGCTTGCTGTCTTTATAGGCTTTTCCAGGCTTAAAGCGTTTCCCACTAGCCATCGAAATTGGATCAGTAAAGCCTTGCTTAAAGCCTGACAAATCACCTAAATCAGCTGGGGCAGGTATAGGAATCTTCCCCCCAAGTTCTTTGTAATTAGCAGTTACTGTTCCGAGCATCACTAATCTTGAAGATTCAACCCCCCATGATCTCCCTTGCCAAACAGGTCGTTTCGAATTACTTAGGCTTTCTAATAAAAGTTGAATCAACAGAAAATGACCAAAATGATTTGTTGCCATAGATAATTCATAACCCTGAGGTGATCGCTCGGGGTTTGACAGTCTTGGCTTATAAACTGCTGCATTGCACACCAATGCATCTAAAGGTCCTTCCAAAGAATCTAAAAGGTTCCTTGCTCCCTGACGAACACTGTCTAAATCAGAAAGGTCAATATAAATATGTTCTAGTTGGTTAGGGGACCCAAAAGGTAGGCCTAATTTCACTGCTGCTTCTTCAGCTTTTAGAGGCGATCTATTTGCTGTAATAACTTTCCAGCCAAGATCAATCAAAGCTTTCACTGCATACAAACCAACACCGGATGTCGTTCCAGTTATAAGGACAGTGCCTGGCGCAGATTGAAATGAAGGCATATCTAATTCGTTAACATCTCATTAGTTCATAGTCTAATACCTGCAAGATAAAAGATATTGCAACAGAATCCTTAACGCCAGATAATTCTTCTACTTTTAGGGGCTATCCACTGATCTTGCTCTTCCATTAAACGGCCTTTTCCTCCTATCGAGAACAAACTATCAAACCTTAGATGCAATCTTGTTAATTTTTCTGTTTCTGCCTTAAGAACGGATGTAATTTCATTGTTGCGATTGATTCTTTGATGTGAAGCAATTCCTAAATTTAGTAAACTTGCTATTGCAACAACAAATAATCCTGACTTTATAAAAAGTGATATTAGAGTATAAGTTAATTCTCTATGTTCTTCTTGAAGTTGGAACTCTGAAGCCCTAGTAGCCGCATCAACAGAAGCAATATTCTTCTGAGAAAGCTCCCTAAGCGAGTTTCGCCCTGTTGCAGATGGATTTGATTCTTCGTTAATTAGTACCTGAGGTAGCACAAATGGTAAAAGATAGTCTTAACCTGCTTTTACCGTAAAAGAAAGAAAAATGCCAATAAAGTAATTTCTTTATGCTCTGCTTAGGCTAATACCTAATCTCAAGGCTAAAATTCCCGCATGCATAACTACCACTAAACAAAGGCCAGCAAGATCAATAGTGGTTGAAGTCTCCATGAAAAGCATAATAACTTTATATATTCTCAACTTAAATCATCAAAAATGGGGATATTCGCAAGACCCTGTCATGGATTAATGCACTTTCATATAAATCACAACATAAAACCCAGCTTTTAAGTCAAGTACCAAAAGGCCTTCTCAATGAATACAAGGTAGAAACATGTCTCAAAACCTAGTCCAAACTGCTCAAATTATAAATTCAGCTCCTTTCAGTGGTCCTGTTCAGATGGCTTGTGATGCAATGATGCTTGAAAACCTTAGAAGACGTAATGAAATTTCATTGTCAGTACGTTTCTACAATTGGAAGGGAATATGGCTTTCTATTGGACATCACCAAAAAAAATTACCTCAGAAATGGATCGAACTAGCTAAAGAAAAAAAACTGAGTATCGTTCGCAGACCTAGCGGTGGAAGCGCAGTCCTTCATGCAGGGGGACTAACTTATTCTCTGGCCTGGCAATCACCTCCAAGAAAAAAACGCCAAGCTTATGAGGAAGCAAGTCAATGGTTAATTGAAAGTTTCGCTGCACTTAATTGCCCTTTGAAATTTGGAACAGAGAAATCTATTTCTCCCACTGGTAATTGTTTTTCAAGCTCAAGCATTGCGGATTTGGTCGATGCTCAAG
>QCPN01000006.1:0-42178 GCA_003209775.1 Prochlorococcus sp. AG-436-O09
TCCTCCAATACCGGCGACCCCAGAACTATTCAAGACAAAATCATTAGATTCTGACAACAGGCTAGGATCCTGTATGACATCTGGGACACGAGTCATTAGCGCTACGTCTAAATAAGGGATCAAGCCCATTGAAGGAGCAAACAAGGCGATATTTGGTTGGCTCTTGTCAAGATCAAAAGTTGTTGTAAAGAGATTAACCCTTCCTTTTTCGAGACGAAGGACACCTGTTAGCTCAAGATCATCACTTAAGGGTCCATTAAGCATTAGACTGCCGTTAACTACAAAGTTTGCAATTGGTGGTGAGGATAGTTTGAGATCTGGTCCTAAGTTAAGCTTAAAAGCTTCAAACGTTATAGAAGAAAGACTTTTGGGTAATCCTGTTTCAAGTATTTTACTTGCTGGGGATTTCTTATTCTGAATGAAAAGGATTAACGGGTCTTCATAATCCCAACCTTGCTCAGGAAAAACCTCTGATGAATCTAGATTCTTTTTAGACAAGGACCTATCATTTTGATCTGATTTTTTTTCAGAAGAGCCCGAACGTTTTGTTGAAATTACTCCGTCCTCAATTGTCATAACTCCACCAATCAAGGGTTTAACTACGGCTCCTTTTACATCAAGATCGGAAGTGACTTTAAAAGTGGAGGCTCTCTGCTTAAAATACATCCTTTGTAAATTGATCTTAAGAGACTCGTCTTCAATTGAATCACTAGCAAAGAAAGGGAGTCCTCCATAAGAATTAACAATTCCATCCTTTCCAACATTCGCTGTGAGTTGTTCAACAAAAAGTCGGTCAAAATCAAAAACTATTTTGCTCTCAAAATTCTCAACTAACTTCTCCTTAAAAAGAAAGGTACCATTTCTCACTACCAGATATCCATTAGCTATGGGTTTGTTTAAATTACCTCTTATAAATAATCTCAGATCCGAGTTCCCAGATTTCCAAGTAATTAAGTCATCAGCAAGACCATCTAAGAATGAAAGCCCATCACCATGACTTTCTACATTAATGTCCATTGGTGTCCCCAAATTCAAAGGTAGTTGTCCATAAATATCAATAGTCTCCTTAGCAGTGGCTTCTTTTAGAGAAATATCTAGTTCAAGTAATGATCTAGATATAAATATTTTGCCTCTTCTTAATAAAATCTCTTTCTCGGCAAGCCTCGCATCGCTTAGAACAAGTTCAGCACTTAATCCCGGTAATTTCTTCCTGTAATTATATTTTCCAGTCAGTCCAAACATTCCTGTAATAGAAGAAGGAGATGAGAAAAATAGCGACAACACAGAGATTGGGAGGTTTAAGACAGAGAACTCTCCACTTTCCTTAAATGAGAAAGACTTAAACGAAGCTGAGAAAGGTTTTATTTCAATAGCATCAATGTCATCTCCCTTAATCCATATTCTGCCTGAGGCCTTAACCTCAACATTTAGATCCGATAAATTAGAACCTTTAAAGTCAGCTTCTGCATCAAGTGATCCTGCTAGTTCAGTTGGGTTAATAATCTTCCTAGTAGTATTTTGCCTTTTGTAAGTTTCTACAAATACACGAGAAAGATCCCAATTCCCCAATTGGTTATCTAGTGAGTCTTTTAAAGAGACAAGTGAGAGTCCCTCAAGTGTCTTGGCTGTACCAATAGCAACCTTAGGCGCCACATTAAATTCAGATATTTTTAAGCTACTGTCAGCCAACCAACTAGGACTAATACCCTTAGCAAGAGCATTAGCTTTTATAGGGCCTCCAATGACACCTTCTGCCGTAAGTAATATTTTACCTTTGTCGGGTGGGATTACAACCCCACTCAATGAATAGTTATTATTAGAATAAGTTCCATTTAATTTAGCTTCTCTTAAATTAACGCCGAGAATTCTTGGGAATCGATAAGAAATTTGACCTTCAACTAAGAGAGGGTCAGTCAACAGTGTCCCTTGACCGATTAACTTTCCAAAGACACGCTCGAAGCTCCGTTTAGGAGGCAAAGCAACCTCTATACGATCTAAGCGAAAATCATTTGCCTTCCAGGAGTAGCCATTATCAACTTGATCAACAGCAACGCTTCCTCCGAGTCTATTTATAAGTAGTCGACTTAAAGACCAATTACTATTGAGGCTAGCTTTAAGTTTTCCAGGTACTGCTCCTGCATCAGAAGACATAGTTAATTCACCACCTCCATCAGAAGATCCAATAAAATCTCCAGTCCATTTTTCCTGTAACCTAATCAAGCCAGCTATCTGTGGGTTACTTAATTCCACAGAAATATTACTAGTCAATGAAGTCAATGGTCCCGTAAGAGAACCTGCTGCATTAAAAGTGCCCGACATAGCTGTACCAATGATCGGTTCCATAGAAGATAAAGGAAAAGCATTCAAGCTAAGTTCAGCGAGCAAGTCTCCGAAAGATAAACCTTGTTCTTCAAATAGGAGAGGTAAAGACGTATCAATATTCAGTGCTGTATCACTATTATTATTTATCCAAACCGATGCAAGCACATTTAGTTTAGAGAAAGACCTACTCCTAATAGGCATCTTACCCTTCAGGTCTACATTCCACAGCCCATATTTGAACTGAGTAGGCAGAATCTCAAGTGACCTGTTTCTACAATTTATAGCTGTCTCTTTTGAAAGAAGTGTTGACTTAGATGAATCTAGAGAACTTAAGTAAAAATTGTCTAAATCTAGTCGTCCTTTGCAAATAAATCTTGATTTCTGAACTCCAAGTTGAATGTTTGCATTAACACGGCCATCAGCAATATAATTATATCTACTAAAAGTAGATGATTGAAGGTTGTCAAGGTTAAAGTCTGAGAGTCTTATTTTACCAAGGAATCTCAAACGATCCCAGTAACCATTCCCTTCTAAATGCAAAGATCCATTATCAGGAAAAACAAATGATATTGCTCCTCTAATTCTTTTTTGAGGAATAACAAAAGATGCATTTGCCTTTGCCCTTATTGCTTCTTTAGAAGAGTCAAGAAAAACCTCCGAAGAATTATCCAATCTAATCCTAAGGTCAAGATTATTAGAGCCGCTATTTTCTCCTGTTCCAAGGACCCAATATTGACCGTTAACATTAGGGTCTAAATGAAGTCTTGCTTGCTTTGGACTGAAAATTAGAACTGGTCTCCAATTTAAGAAACTAGCAATTGGTGCGAATTGAACTTTTAAACTAGAAACTGAAACTGTTGAAGGATCCTCATAACCTTTTAGAACCTTAGAAGGACCAAGTGATAGGCCCCAGGCCCTAAGGCCTTTATAAGGCCCAATGACAAGCGGGTGACCTAATTTCTTAGCTAATTGATCTTGAAGTTGAGGTCTTAACTTTTCAACGAATTGAGAAACGTACCTATCAGTGGCAACGTAAATGCCATATCCACCAAGAAATGTCAGGGCTCCTATGAGTCCCAATCTCTTAATTTTTCTTGGATTAAATTTCACTCCTATAGATCTTTGTGTCTTTTAGGGAGCAGACGAACTATAAGGAGTGAATGAACTCTTAACCAGTAAATGTCAATTTCTCAGCTCTTACAAGAGGCAACCATTTGGCTAGCCTGGTCAGGACTAGGCCTCGGATTTATGACTATAGTTGCCTTTTTATTTAATTGGGGAGTCAAATTTAGATTAGTAGGAACAGCTATATTCACATTGTTACTTTCTGGAAGTTGTTGGGCTTTTAATGAAAGTTACACACCCCCAAGAACGTTTGAAGGTGCAATGTACACACCTGTCGTATTTGACAATGGAGGGAACCTTGTTGTAGCTCAGGTACAGGCAGATTTTCCATCAGAAGCGATTGAGCCATCACTTCAGCAGTTATCAGAGAACTTAAAGGGAGGCGGCCGTAATGGAGCAGAAATCACTGTTCGTATTCGAAAAATAGAGGATCACAGTCCCGGTATAAGCACGCCAATAATTCTTGGAGAAGCAATTAGAGATTCTTTGACAAATACAACAACTATTCAGCCAAAAGAAAAGGTCTCTGAAATAAACAGAGTCAATCATATAGAGATCACTAATGCGGCAAATGAAAAAGAAGCTATCGTCAGCTCACAGGAACTAAATGACCAAAGTCCAGAGATCTTTCCTAATGAGACAAATGAAGATTCACCAGAATTAACAGAACTTCTAAAAATCACTTAACTAAGTTTTGGACAATATCAAAGAGTTCAATAAGCTCTCGGCATCTTTTAAAAAGGAAGAGACTCTCCTCAGGGAAAAAGGAATTAATACCTGGAATAAAATCAAGGTTCTTACAGATAAAGATGTAATTGAACTTGTTGGGGAAGGCTTTGGAAGCATTAGAAATTTTCGATGCCTTAGATGCATCGCCACTTTTATTTGTGATTTAGATCTTCAACAAGATGAAGCAGCCTTACTAATGCACTCTGGCATCCCATCAGTTAAAGCATTAGCAAACTCTTATCCTGAAGCGATACATACCAAGGTAACTCGATTAGAAACAATCCTTGGAACTTCCGAAACACCAAAGACAAGTTTTAAGAAGATAATTCAATGGATCAATAAGGCCAAGGAAAAAGCTTAAGGAATACTTGACTAAATGAGTTAATCTGAAATTTAATCAGAGAAAATAACCTAGTCCAAGATGAGGCTTTTAACAACTTTATTTCTAATCTCTTCAATCACATCTGCTACAGCTGTATATGGACAATCTAAACTATTAGAAAATGTAAAAGCCAATCCGGAAGAAGCAAAAGATTTATGCAAGAAATTCGAAGCCTATAATTCTCAGGGAGTAAAAACAAGCTCGGAAGAAGTAATAGAAGAAATTAGTCGAAACAAGAATTTAACTCCAACCGATGCTGAGATTCTTAGCATCTATGTAATTGCAATGTATTGTCCTCAAATAAAATAAAAAAAGGAGATATACAAATCATTGGACTACTTAGATAGAACATTAACACTTAGTGATGGAATAAAGCTGAAATCCAGACTATGGAAACCAGAAGGCAGAGGTCCTTGGCCAGCCCTACTAATGAGACAACCATATGGAAGACAAATTGCCTCAACAGTGACATATGCACATCCATCATGGTGGGCAAGCAATGGTTATCTTGTAATAGTCCAGGACATTCGGGGCCAAGGAGACTCGGAAGGAGAGTTCTTGGGGTTTCAACAAGAGGCGTCTGATACAACTCAAACACACGCGTGGGTAAGATCTTTGCCTGAATGCAATGGTCTACTAGGTACCTATGGATTCTCATATCAAGGTCTTACCCAACTATTAGGTGAACAAGATAGTCCTCCTCCAGAATGTCTCGCACCAGCCATGACTGGATTGCATGAAGACATTCATTGGTGCTGCGAAGGAGGAGCTTTCTGGTGGCAAATTGGCCTCTCGTGGGGACTACAATTGGCAGCGCAGAAGCTTCGCAGATCAAAGGATTGGAAAGGGTGGTATGAAGTTAGGGAAAGTCTTGAAAATGGGAAGTACCTAAGAGACGGGCCTCAAATTTTAAAGAAATATGACCCATGTGGGTTAGCAAGCAAATGGCTTACAGCTTCTGAGAGATTATCTTCAGAATGGGAGGTACATACACCATTAGACACTTGGATAAAGCAACCTATGCTTTTAATTGGAGGTTGGTGGGATCCTCATTTAAGAGGGATATTAGATATTTATCAAAAGTCAATAAAAAAGGGAGGGAAGCCATATCTTTGCATTGGTCCAGCATCGCATCTTCAATGGTGGGACGAGACAAACAAAATTCAATTAGATTTCTTCAACAGATACTTAAAAGGAGATAATTTAAATAAACATACGCCTTATAAAAAGCTATGGAATATAACAAGTCAAAAATGGGAATCTAGAGAAGAGATAAGAAATCAAAGCGATTTGACTTCCTGGTCTCTTACAAGTTCTGGATTAGCTTGCGCAAACTCTAAAGATGGAAAGCTTGTTAACTTCCCAAACGGCAAAGGTTTTTTTAATATAGTTCACGACCCTTGGAGACCCATACCATCAATTGGTGGACATTTAAGTGATTCTCCAGGGAAAGCACTTAGAACTGAACTCGATCAAAGAGGCGATGTAGCAACATTTACCAGTGATCAATTTGAATTAGAAAGCCTTATTGAAGGCACACCTATCCTAAATGTTAGAGCAAGTTCCGATACAGAAGGTTTTGACCTATTTATTGCTTTATCAATCATTTATTTGAACCATTCAGAAGTTAATCAACTTTCCACAGGAGTGACTAGAGTAAGAGGAAAAAGTTGTAAAATCATCCAAGAAAGGGTTATAAAGCTCCAACCACTCTGTGCACTCTTCCCCAAGGGGTCCAAATTACGAATTTCTATTTCTGGTTCGTCCTGGCCAGCGATAGCAATAAACCCAGGTAGAACTGACAAGCCCTGTGCCGCTCCAAGCCCTTATTCCTTAATAACAACTATTTCACTTGACCTTATAAACTCGAATTTAAGAATCAGTCCACTTTTTCAAAGATAGATTCCCAAGACTACCTTCAATCAGATAAGCTCGACTTTCTATCTGCTATTTAGTTATGTCAACCAGTATTGTTATGGACTGGGTGGCAGATGAAGGAAAGAAACTATCAGATTGTCGAAATGATAATCCCCTAGGAGTTCTTGGCCCACAACCATTTGAAGATAAATGGATAGTAAGGGTTTGGATGCCAGAAGCAGATCAAGTTACTTTGCTTTTACATGAACAACAAATATCATTAACGAATCAAAACCACCCTTGGATCTTCGAAACACTTCTAGATGAGAACCCAGTCAATAACTACCAAGTAAACGTTTTAAGAGGAGGCATTAATCATACTCAGTTTGATCCATGGGCATTTAGAAATGAATGGATGGGGGAAATTGATAGACACCTTTTTGCTGAGGGTAACCATCACCATATTTGGCGAAGGATGGGAGCTCATCTGACAGCTATAGAAGGACTTGAAGGTGTAATGTTTTGCCTCTGGGCACCTCACGCACTTAGTGTTTCCGTCATTGGAGAAATGAATGCATGGGATGGGAGACACCATCCCATGCAAAAAAGACTTGGCGGAATATGGGAACTTTTTATACCTGAACTTAAAAAGGGTGATCTGTATAAATATGAAGTCCGTTCTCAGGAGGGACACTGTTACCAAAAGGCAGACCCCTATGGCTTCCAACATGAAGTAAGACCTGCACAAAGTTCAATAATCAATGCTCTTGATCAATACAACTGGAAAGACGCAGAATGGATGACTAGAAGAGATAAAACGGATCAATTAAACAAACCAATATCTGTATATGAAATGCACCTAGGAAGTTGGATGCATGCTTCTACAAACGATCCTTTTATAGAAAAAGATGGTCACAAAAGGGAGCCTGTCCCAGCTGCAGACCTTAAGCCAGAGACAAGATTGCTTACATACCCTGAATTAACTGAAAAGCTAATACCTTATGTAAAAGCCAGAGGTTTTACGCATATAGAATTGATGCCAATCTCAGAGCATCCATTTGATGGTTCATGGGGATATCAAGTTACAGGCTGGTACGCACCAACGAGTAGATATGGCAACCCAGATGAATTTCGGTTTTTCGTTGACAGGTGTCATGAGGAAGGAATAGGGGTAATTCTTGATTGGGTACCAGGGCATTTTCCTAAAGATCAGCATGGCCTAGCTTTCTTTGATGGGTCTCATCTGTATGAGCATTCAGATCCCCGAATAGGTGAACACAAAGAATGGGGGACATTAATTTTCAATTACAGTCGCAATGAAGTCAGGAATTTTCTTGTAGCCAATCTTGTTTATTGGTTCGAGCAGTTCCATATAGATGGAATAAGAGTAGACGCAGTTGCTTCTATGCTTTACAGAGACTATTTGAGACCAGAGGGGGAGTGGATTCCTAACGAACATGGAGGCAATGAAAATTATGAAGCAGTTAATTTCCTTCAACAAGCCAATCATGTTCTCTTTCAACATTTTCCAGGAGCTCTCTCTATTGCAGAAGAATCAACAACCTGGAGTGGGGTGACTAAACCAACAGACGCAGGCGGACTTGGGTTCAACCTAAAATGGAACATGGGTTGGATGCACGATATGCTTGATTATTTTGAAATAGATCCTTGGTTTAGACAGTTCCACCAGAATAATGTTACCTTTTCAATTTGTTATAACTACACTGAGAATTTCATGCTCTCTCTGAGCCATGACGAAGTTGTTCATGGCAAGAGTCATCTTTTGCATAAAATGCCAGGAGATGATTGGAAAAAATATGCAAATACCAGGGCTTTGCTTGCTTATATGTGGACACATCCAGGTAAAAAAACAATATTTATGGGCATGGAGTTTGGACAAAGACAAGAATGGAATGTATGGGATGATCTTCAGTGGGAACTTTTAGAACATGAACCTCATAAAGGGATTAACAGATTAATTGATGATCTTAATTCACTTTATAAATCCCAACCAGCATTATGGAAAGATGATTTCAACGAATATGGATTTCAGTGGATAGATTGCAAAGACAATTCAAATTCTGTTATTAGCTTTATGAGGAGAGAAAGTCAAACAGGCCAATGGCTAATTGTTGTAGCAAATTTCACACCAGAAGTTCATTCAGATTATAGAGTTGGGGTTCCTGTGGAAGGATTTTACAAAGAGATATTTAACACCGATTCTGATAAATATGGTGGATCTAACGTAGGAAACCTAGGTGGCAAAATTTCTGATAAATGGGAAATTCATGGGTACGAAAATGCTCTTGAGCTTTCATTACCGCCATTAAGCGTCATTGTCTTAAAACACCAAAAAAATGAAGGCTCTAAAAGAATCTAAATACAAATCTCTTAGATTTCAAATTCAAAGGAAAGTCCAAAAAGGTGTAAAGAAAATCCTTTCTAAAGAGCTTTCTTGATCATTTAGAGTTCCCTCTCCAGTAAATTTTTGACTTAACCCGATAGAAAATGACTGAAACTATTCCATTATTACTCCGTGCTGCTCGTGGTGAATCAGTAAGCAGGCCTCCTGTTTGGATGATGAGACAAGCCGGAAGGTATATGAAGGTATATAGGGATCTAAGAGATAATCATCCAAGCTTTCGAGAGAGGTCAGAGAACCCAGATCTTTCATATGAGATATCAATGCAGCCATTTAGAGAATTTAAACCTGACGGAGTAATTCTTTTTTCTGATATCTTGACTCCACTACCAGGGATGGGAATCGACTTCGACATTGTCGAAAGCAAAGGCCCCCTCATAAACAAACCAATTCGTACCAAAGAACAAATTAAGAATTTAATAAATCTAGAACCTCAAGAAAGTCTTCCTTTCGTTGGTGAAGTACTAGGAAGACTTCGAGAAAGTGTGGGAAACGAAGCTGCAGTATTAGGTTTTGTTGGCGCCCCTTGGACGCTTGCGGCATATGTAGTTGAAGGGAAAAGCAGTAAAAATTATGCCGTTATAAAAGCAATGGCTTTCCAACAGCCTGATTTATTACATAAATTACTTGATCATTTTGCTGAATCAATTGCAAAATATTTAAGATTTCAAATTGACTCAGGAGCTCAGGTTGTTCAGATGTTCGACTCCTGGGCTGGCCAATTAAGCCCTATTGATTATGACAACTTTGCAGCCCCATATCAAAGAAAAGTTGTTGAATTAGTAAAGCAAACACATCCTGACACTCCAATGATCCTATACATTTCTGGCAGTGCAGGAGTTTTAGAAAGAATGGCTTCGACTGGTGTAGATATAGTTTCATTAGATTGGACAGTAGACATGGCCGAAGGTTGTTCTCGCCTCCCTGAAGGAATTGGCATTCAAGGCAATGTTGACCCAGGTCTACTTTTTGGAACTCCCGAAATGATTCAAAATAGAATTGTTGACACTGTGATCAAAGCAAAAGGTAGAAAACACATCTTAAATCTTGGGCATGGAATTCTTCCAGGAACTCCAGAAGAAAATGCGAGGGTTTTCTTTGAGGCTGGCAAAAACGTAAATGAATTAATATCAAACCTTTGAGAAAAGCTCGAATACTCGTTACAGGAGCAAGTGGCTGTGTTGGTCAATACACCAGTAACTGGTTATTAAAAAACACTGACGCTAATTTGCTTCTATGGATAAGAGAGCCCAAAAAGTTAACTGCTATAAACCCAAATGATCCAAGAATCAAGTTATTAATTGGTGACCTAAGAGAACCAGAAATCTTTTCTGAAGATTTGGCCCAAGTGACGCATGTAATTCATACAGCAACTGCTTGGGGAGATATAGAAAGAACAAAACAAGTGAATATAATTGCAGTAAAAAAACTACTTTCCTATTTAAATCCTGATTATCTGGAAAAATTCATTTACTTTTCAACTGCAAGTATTTTAGATAAAAAGCTGAACAAATTACCCCAGGCAGAGTATCTTGGAACTGAATATATTCAAACTAAGGCTAAATGCCTACAAGAACTTGAAAAACATTTTTTAGCTCCCAAGATAGTAGCTGTTTTCCCAACATTAGTATTTGGGGGGAGATACAACCAATCTGGACTATTCCCAGCTAGTTATCTAACTCAAGGTCTTCAAGAAGCCTCAAAATGGCTTTGGCTTGCCAGATTTTTTAAAGGTTATTCGAGATTTCATTTCATTCATGCTCAAGACATTGCATTCATATGTGGGAAACTTGTATCAAATCAATATCCAGTTTCCCTAAAACCAAGTAATGGGAAAATTCTGAGGTTAGTACTTGGCCAAGCTTATATATCGATAGACCAAGTAATTAATGCATTACTGCAATGGAATGGAATGAGAAAGGTTCCTCAAATACCTTTATGGGGCTGGCTAATAGATGCTCTAGTGAAAATTCTCCCAATCAAAATTAGCAGTTGGGACAGGCTCAGTATTAAGCAACGTCATTTCACACATGAACCAGTCACAAGCCCTGAAGACTTTGGTGGAAATAGTTATGCGAAGTCATTAAATGAAATTCTTAATCGATCGGGGCTACCAAAAGTTGAAAAGTTGACTTAGAAGGTAATATAATTAAAGAAATAAAGAAACAAATGGTTTCAATGCTTCGATCAGTAGTTACAGCAAGCTTTGCCCTGCTTCTAGTACTTGTCTTTGGAGTAAGCACAGTACAAGCTAAAACAGTTGAGGTAAAACTCGGCACAGATGCTGGAATGCTTGCTTTTGAGCCCAGCTCAGTAAGCATTTCCACAGGAGACACAGTCAAGTTTGTTAACAACAAATTGGCACCTCACAATGCAGTCTTTGAAGGACATGACGAATTAAGTCATCCTGATCTTGCTTTTGCACCTGGCGAGTCATGGGAAGAGACCTTCTCTGCAGCAGGTACCTATGATTACTACTGCGAACCCCATAGAGGAGCTGGCATGGTAGGAAAAGTTGTTGTTAATTAGAACTTAATTTTCTCAAATTATAAAAATCTGATTGTTTAATTACTACCATTCAGATTATATATCCCATGTTAGTGGTTCTAGCGTGGGATATTATTTTATCTATTTGAGGTTATAAAAGATATCTCAATCATAAATGTTAAATTGATTTAATAGCCATAATTTCTTTTACTAATATTACTAAGGCAAATAATAATTAAACTTTGAATTTGCTTCAATTATCTGCAGTTAATTTAAATGGGCTTGATTATAGTTCAGATTATAGAAATAACCGAACATAATAGGGCTTACCGAAAAAAGCAAGGCGGTAACCCCACTAATTAAAATTAAGCAATCCTAATAATCTAATAAATAAGAAAAGAATATTGTTATGCAACTCAAACAAGAAAGCTTTACAGAAGAAGCATGGTCATCAATCATCTACGCACAAGAAACTGCTAAGAAATACTGCCATCAATATATAGACAATGAGCATATCTTTAGTTCTTTAGTCTACAAGAGTGAGCTAGTAGAAAAAATCATAACAAAGAGTAATGGGTCAATCAAAAAAATAAGAGATAGCATTGACGAGTTCTTAAAATCAAAACCTAGATTGAAAGAAAAGCCAACCGAGCTATTTATTAGCAGAGAAGTAGAAGCTACGATAAACAGGTCCGATCAAATAAAAAAGTCTCTTAAAGACAATTTCATTTCAGTGGAACACTTACTTCTTTCTTTATCAGAAGAAGGTAGGGCCGTCAAAAGAATACTTTTGCATGAAAAAATTGATAATGAACTTCTATCTCAAATTATCAAGAAAATTAGAGGAGGACAAAAGGTGACTGATCAAAACCCTGAAGGGCAATATGAATCTCTTGAAAGGTATGGAAGAGATTTAACCAATGAAGCAAAAGAAGGAAAACTAGACCCAGTAATAGGAAGAGATGATGAAATTCGAAGAACTATACAAATACTTAGCAGGAGAACCAAGAACAACCCTGTTCTAATTGGGGAGCCTGGAGTAGGCAAAACAGCAATAGTAGAAGCCCTTGCTCAAAGAATAATAAATAACGATGTTCCATCTGCCCTACTAAATCGACAACTTATCTCCCTTGACATGGGGGCCCTAATAGCCGGTGCTAAGTATCGTGGTGAATTTGAAGAACGGTTAAAAGCAGTCTTAAAAGAAGTGACATCGTCTCAAGGGCAAATTGTTCTATTTATCGACGAAATCCATACAGTTGTCGGAGCAGGTGCAACTGGAGGAGCTATGGATGCAAGTAATCTATTAAAACCTATGCTTGCTAGAGGAGAACTTAGATGCATTGGAGCAACTACAATTTCTGAACATCGACAACATTTAGAAAAAGACCCAGCTCTAGAAAGAAGGTTTCAACAAGTTCTAATAAACGAGCCTTCAGTGGAAGATACCATTTCGATTCTTAGAGGTCTTAAGGAAAGATATGAAGTTCATCACGGGGTGAGAATATCTGACAGTGCTTTAATTTCTGCAGCTATGCTTAGTCACCGATACATATCAGAACGGTTTCTTCCTGACAAAGCAATTGATCTTATAGATGAATCAGCTTCCAAATTAAAAATGGAAATCACATCGAAACCTCAAGAACTCGATGAGATAGATAGGAAAATCATTAAATTACAAATGGAACAACTTTCTCTCAAAAGAGAAGAAGACATTTCTAGCAAAGAAAAAATTAATAAGATAAAACAGGAATTAGAGCAACTGGATAAAAAACAAAAGGTTCTCACAAATCAATGGAAAGGTGAGCAACAATCTATAAATATGCTCTCTGAAATAAAAGAAGATATAGAAAAGGTACAGATACAAATAGAACAAGCTAAAAGAAATTACGATCTAAACACAGCAGCAGAATTAGAATATGGGACTTTATCATTACTGCAAAGTAGACTGTCAGAAAAAGAAGAAATAATACACGGAAAGAGAAATAGTAATCATCAAAAATCATTACTCAGAGAAGAAGTTACCGAGAATGATATTGCTGAAGTAATTGCTAAATGGACCTCTATACCAACAGCGAAACTTGCCAAGTCAGAGATAGAAAAACTTTTGGAACTTGAATCAAATTTAAATCTAAAAGTAATTGGCCAAGAAAATGCGGTTAGAGCAGTTTCTGACGCGATCCAACGTTCAAGGACTGATATGGGGGACCCTGATAAACCAATTGCAAGCTTTTTGTTTCTTGGGCCTACAGGAGTAGGGAAAACAGAATTATGCAAATCATTAGCAAGTGAGCTATTTGATAGTAATAAAGCAATTATAAGAATAGATATGTCTGAATATATGGAAAAACATTCTGTTAGTAGGCTAATAGGGGCACCTCCAGGATATGTTGGTTTTGAGAGTGGTGGGCAATTATCAGAAGCAGTTAGGAAACAACCTTATTCAGTAATCCTTTTTGATGAAGTCGAGAAGGCTCATGGTGATGTATTAAATATAATGCTACAAATACTGGATGAAGGAAGAGTTACTGATGGGCAGGGGAAAACTATAAATTTCAAAAATGCAATAATCATTCTTACTAGTAATGTTGGCAGCGAATCAATACTAGAAATGTATAATTCAGATAAAAATTATAAGGATTTAGACAACATTGAAAATATAGTAATTAAGGAATTAGGAAGATATTTTAAGCCTGAATTTCTTAATAGATTGGACGGTAAAATAATTTTTAAAAGCCTAGGAGAAAAAGAAATGACTGAAATTGCTGGAATACAAATGCAAAGGATTTCTAATAGACTTGAAAAAAATAAGTTTTCTCTAGAGATAGGCGGTAAAGTTAATGCATGGATAAGTAAAAAAGGTTACGATCCTGCTTATGGAGCAAGGCCAATTAAACGTATTATTCAACAAGAAATTGAGACTCCCTTAGCTAAATTGATATTAAAGAATGAGTTCCAGGAAAAGAACAAAATAAAGATAGAGATATGCAACGAAGAATTAATAGTTAAATTGGTTTAGCAGATCATTGAATTGTTGTAATTTTAAGACCCTAGGAGGGAAGACTATCAAGGCTAAATCTATATCCCTGCTGTCTAACAGTTGTAATTCCACCTCCATCGCCTAAACCGGCTTGTTCAAGCTTTCTTCTAAGTGTTAAGACTTGGGTGTCAACTGACCTTGGCCCACCACTAAAAGGCGGCCAGGCCATTCTTAGAAGTTCGTGCCTACTTCTTACCATCCCAGGAGGCATTAGCAATGCACATAACAAAGCAAATTCTCTTGGACTTAGTTCGACTGGTTTCTCTCTCAAAGTAACCTGACGAAGAAGCAGATGGACCTCTAAAGGACCAACAGTTACTCGCTCTTGGAGCCCTATTCGGCCTCTTTTAAGAAGAGTCCTACAACGCGCAGCTAATTCTTCCAACCCAAAAGGTTTGCGCAAAACGTCATCTGCCCCATCATCAAGTAAACCAACTATAGTTTCAACTCCAGCTCTAGCAGTAAGAACCATAACAGGACATCCAAGTTGCTGGCCCAAATTCAAAGCAGAGCTTTGCTCTAGAAGCTCAGCACTTACCAAGAGATCTGGTGATTGGTCGCGACACAGATCAATAGCTTCTATTACAGATCCAACAGCAGCAGCGAGGTGACCATCTTGCCTTAACCTTTGAACAAGAACAGTTCTCAACGTTGGATGAGGTTCAACAACAAGTATTCTTGAAGGACTCTGAGCAGTCGGGTGCAGAGATCCACCAGCTAGTGAAGGCTGCGCACTTTGTTCTTCAGAAAGTAGATCTGGAGTTAATGTCACAGGCAAAATCAAGTTGTTTTAAGATAACTAATCAAGTGTCCAACTGTTAGAAATACCTAAAGATTATCGCAAAATGACATCACAATCATTTCAGGACCCAACATCTATAAGACATTTTCAGTCAATTTGCGATGCATGTCAGGAACTTATTAACAGTTTTCATACGCCAACAGAATTAAAGATTTATGCTGATGGATACTTGCATGCTCTAAGAAAGGGCAGAACTCTTCCTCCAAAAGACCTAGATACACTTGAAAAGCTGGTAGAGCGATGGATTCTTGACCCCTCCAGTTTTATTGGTCCTGATGGGGATATCAATAATCTGTATTTCCAAAAGCAGAGGGAGTCCTAGGAAGCCAAGGCAATTTCAAGCTTTTCACGCAATTCACCAGAATTGTACATTTCTACTAATATGTCAGATCCGCCTAAGAACTCACCCTTTAAATAAACCTGAGGGATAGTAGGCCAGTTTGAATACTCTTTGATTGCCTGCCTGACTTCCATATCGGATAAGACATCAAAGGTGTCAAAATTCATACCAAGAGCATTCAATATCTGAACAACATTATTTGAGAAGCCGCATTGGGGCATAAGTTTAGTGCCTTTCATAAAGACCATTATTGAATGAGAGTTGATTAATTCATCAATTCTTGATCGTGTTTCAGAATCCATATTTAAAGAATATTAAGGGGTGGAAGTTTTCAAGGCCAATGCGTGAATAGCTTCACTGGCAAGCTCTTGATGAAGAGCTTTATAAATCATTTGATGTTGTTGAACTCTAGAGAGTCCGGCGAATGCTGATGAAACAACATCAACATGCAAATGATCACCTCCTCCATTCAAATCCTCAACTTTAACCTGAGCATCTGGGAGGACTTTCTTTATAGATAAGATTAATACTTCAAAATCAACCATAGGGAGGGAATTTAACATCAACTATTTAATTGAAATTAAGAAATCAATTTATCTAGTTCATTTTTAATTTAAAGTCTTTACCTACCGCCACGAAAAGGGGTGTTAACAAAACCTAATTCAATGAGTTCCATGTACGCTTGATTACCTTCTTTGTTAGCAGGACCAGATATCCTAACAACCTCAACAAGCAAAGGAACAGCCAATGCTGATTGATTATTCTTCCTAAACAGGGTCGCAAGCTTAAGATTTGCCTTTGATATTAAAGCAAGAACTTTTCTGCTATTTGAATCCATCTCACGCGGAATTAGAGCATCAACGCCTTTAAAAGAATTACTTAAATCCCCATAGAATCCCAATAGAAGTTTTGACATATCCCTTGCTTTGTCATATTTCTTTCGAGCCTGAGAATAATTTCCTTTCAAAAAAAGCTCATCTCCATCTTCTAAAAATTTCTCTACAGTATCTATACTTAGACCAATATCCGCCTTTGCTAAGACTCTGTACTCCTCAGAAGAAGAAGGTTGAGCAAGTACTGGAAAAGACGACAGAGCTAGCCCAGTACTAAGAGCTAAAACTGTAAAAGGAAGGCGCCAACTCATCGATCAAAAGTTATTTACATTGACTTTATATGGATTAAGAAATTCGTCCAATAGCTTTTTGTGCGGCTTCTTCTGCTGAGCGCATTTTAATTAGTAGATCTAAATCAAATTGTTCTGCTGCTTTACGTCCAGTTTCAGAGATTTCAATTGGTTCCTCAAAACATATAGAAGCTGAACCAAAAAGCTTTGGGCGAATTTCACTATATGCAATTCCTACAGGAACAACCTGAACATCAACACCATTCCTATAAGCCAACTGAGAAAGCCTAATAAGGCCTTTCTCAAGATTTATTGGTTTACTTCTTCTATTAATTCTGCCTTCAGGGAAAAGAACCAATTGCTGTCCTGAAATCAATAAGTCAATCGAATACCTCAATGATATTAGAGAAGGTTTCTTTTTATCTATTGGATAACAACCTAATCGAGTCAGGAACCAGCCCTGTAAACCCTGCATTTCAGATACCGTAACCATAAACCGACAGTCCCTTTTTGTTATTCTTCTCCCTGCTGCCATAGTCAACATGAGAGCATCCCAACGAGACCTATGAGTTGGCGCAAGAACAACAGCTCCCTTATCAGGAAGGTTTTCTTGTCCTAGTACAATCCTATTCTTAAAATAAGTTTTCAAAACAATATCCTGTGTAGCAATCATTGAAAGTTTGCCCCACAAGGGATTAATTCCCTTACAAAATTTTTTTTCTCGTTCAATTAGCACAAAGGAGAATCAAAAATTCAGAAACTTTATTAATAACTTAACGGTGAAAAGAATCTTTTATCAGAAGGTATTGGGCAGTTAAGACAGCGGCCAATAGCATTTGAATACAAAAAATGATCTATAAGAATAAGATCATTAGAAATAAGGACTTCAGAATGACAAGCCTTGGAGTAAATATCGACCATGTCGCAGGCGTGCGTCAAGCTCGTATGACTAATGAGCCAGATCCAGTACAAATGGCCTTTCTGGCCGAACTAGGAGGAGCAGATGGCATCACTATTCATCTCAGAGAAGATAGAAGGCACATACAAGAGCGAGACCTGGTAATACTAAGGGAGACCATTAAAACACGTCTAAACTTAGAGATGGCAGCAACTCAAGAAATGCTTAACCTTGCCTTAAAAATAAAGCCTGACATGATTACACTTGTGCCAGAGAAAAGGGAAGAAATAACAACAGAAGGTGGATTAGACATAGTCGCAAATAAAGAAAAATTGAAAATCTTCGTTGATAAAATCCAATCTGCGGGAATTCCAATAAGTCTTTTTGTAGATCCAATATTTTCACAATTGGAAGCTTCCTCTAATATTTCAGCTTGTTGGGTAGAACTACACACCGGAACGTATGCTCTGTCTTCATGGAAAAACCAAGGCCTTGAATTTTCAAAAATCAAAGAAGGTGTAATGAAAGCAAGGAATCTTGGACTACGTGTCAATGCTGGTCATGGGCTTACTTATCAAAATGTAGAACCGATTGCTTCTATACAAGGAATTGAAGAACTCAACATTGGCCACACAATCATTTCGAGAGCTTTAGCAATAGGACTCCAAGAAGCAGTTAAAGAAATGAAGGAGATAATAAGAAACCCGCGGCAAGAACCATTCTTTGGTTAATAGCAATATCATTCTTTAAACGTTAAAAGTCTTGTTAATTGTCTACAGAAGCAACAGGGCCGAATGGTTAGCTGAACTACTTTCGGAACAGCTTCGCCTAAACCCACCAGCCCCATTCGAAACAGTCGAGGTCATGGTAAACACATGGCCAACAAGTCGATGGCTTGCAGAACAAATTGCTGCTGTAAATGGCATATGTGCACAGGTTGAGTTTCCTTTCCCCACGACTCATCTAAGAAAGTTTATACAGTTGTCTCTAGGGGGAGAACCCACGTTAGATGATCCATGGAAAATAAATAGACTAAGGTGGAGCATTATCGACCTATTGCCTCAATTACTTGAAAAGGAAGAATCAATTTTTCTTCTAAATTGGATTAATAAAGAGATATCAACTCCAAAAGATCTTACAAAAAGAAAATGGGAGCTAGCAAACAACATAGCTGCTGTATTTGATGAGTACATGTTATATAGGCCTGAATTAATCTGTGGCTGGTGGGAGGCAAATGATAAGACTGCTGAGTCAATCAAGGAGCTTCCACCTCAAATACGTTGGCAACCAGTTTTACTAAATCTGTTAAAAAGTAGAATAAAACAAGAACCATTACCTCTACAAATAAAAAAAATAAAGAATAGGCTTAAAAGCGGTATAGCCCCTGATAAGACTCTCCCAAAGGAACTTTGCATGTTTGGGATAAGTAGTCTTCCAGCTATTCAAATAGAACTTTTACAAGCTTTATCATCGATTGTAGATATAAAGATTTATCTACTAACTCCATGTCAGGAGCTTTGGAAACGTTGCAGAAATAAAAGAGAAGAACTTGGTGATCAATGGATCAAAAATCTTGATGATTGTTGGCTCCAAAATGCACCTCGACTTGAAGCAAACCTTGGTAGAATGGGAGCAGAGTTCCAACAACTACTTGAGGGTAGTGGTGAATACCAACTGGGTGAATGGCATGAGAAAGATTTATTTGCTATGCCAGCAAAAATTGCTGAGAATTGTGATAGATCACCAAACTTGTTGGAGCAATTACAAGAAAGTCTTTTAACAAATGTTCCAGAAAAAAAATTTAGAAGAGCAGTTGATGACTCATCTATAACGTTCCTTTCAGCTCCCGGAAAACAAAGACAAGTTCAGATTATCCGAGATCAAATCATTCAATGGCTAGCAGAGGACGATAGTCTAGAACCTAAGGATATCTTAATAATGACTCCTCAAGTTGAGACATATGCTCCAATAATCACATCAATATTTAATGACATCACAGCAACAAGCGTCAGCTTACCTTGGAAAATAACTGACCGTAGTCAACATCAAAAGCCAGGGGTCATTCAATTTATGCTAGAGATAATTGATATAGCTTCTAGTAGATTCACAGCAAGCAAGCTTGAGAGTCTTCTCTCAAGCAAACTAATTCAAGAGCAATTTGATATCAACCAAGATGGTATCGATACAATGACACTCTGTTTACAACGCACAGGGTTTAGATGGGGGCTAGATGCTAAAGACAGGGATGGTGATGAAACCCATAGTCTTTCTTGGTGTCTCGAACGATGGGCTCTAGGCTTAATTCTCCCTAATAGACCCGGTATAGCTCCCAAAGGAATCTCTCCTTTCTCAGAGACATTCTCTATTCAAGAAATTAACAACTGGACTAAAATACTTTCAAGACTAACTTGTTTCCTAAAAGAACTTAGATCAAAAAGAACTTGTAAAGATTGGATTCATATACTTAAAAACAATATCAATACGTTGTTCCCTAACGAAGGATCATGGACTTGGGAAATTGAATTACTTAATCAGTATCTTGATGAGTGGGAGCAGGTTGCAGGCAATTGCAATTTACAAATGGAGGTTTCCATCGTTAGTGAAATAGTAAAAGGCTCCCTAGCATTTGAGAGTGGGAGGTTTGGTCACAGAAGTGGCAAAATTACAATCAGTGCATTAGAGCCGATGAGAGCAATCCCTTATAGGGTAATTATCTTAATGGGATTAGATCATTCGATTTTCCCTCGGAACGAAGAAAGGATTAGTTTTAACTTAATAAACAAGCAACGCTTATTAGGTGATCCCAAAAGCTCAGATAGAGACCGCTATGTCCTACTAGAAGCCCTAATGTCTTGTAGACAAAAATTATTAATAGCTTGGAATTGTAGGAATGAGAAAACAGGTGAAGCACTTCAATCACCAGGGGTCATTCATCAATGGATTGAATATCTTAAATCTAAATTACTCGAAGAAGAATTAGTTGGCTTAGTCAAAAATGCTCCAGCAAATCCCCTAAGCAACAAGAATTTTTCAAGTCATGAAAAGCTTCATCCAATTAGTTGTGACAGAAGGCAACTTAGTGCAAAAAAATGGTTGCTATCAAATTCACAATCAAGATCAAGCTCATTAGCTCTAGCCATTCCATTAGAATGGAATAGAAGTTTTGTAAGAAGTGAGCATAAGATCAATAATGAAATGGTCCAATCATGGCTTAAGGAACCACAAATTTTTTGGCTTGAACAAATGCAGGTCAGAATAAAAGAAAGTAGCAGTCATCTTGAAGACATAGAGTCACTACAATTAGATGAACTACAAAGATTTAGTTTGTTAAGCCTACAATTTCTAGACAATAAGAAATTGCTATTAAGCCCTGATGAGCTAACAGAGAAGACAGATTGGCAACAACAACTCAAAGGGCAAGGTATCCTTCCATTGAAAGCAGCAGGAGATATAGAGTGTGGTATTTTAGATGCTAGATGGAAAAGCTTGATCTCACAATTGAGATGTATAGGAAAATTAGAAGTAACGAAATTAGCAATTAAAGGTGAAACAATCGATATACTAATGAGTAAGGAGAAGGTAGTTATAGTCGAACTTGGGAAATTAAAAAGAAAATCTATTATGAACACTTGGCTACAACATCTTCAAGCGTGTGCATATGGACATCACCCAAGAAACACAATTCTCCTATCAAGAAGTAGTTCCTATACAAAGCAAGACCAATATGAGCTATCAATTGAATTTAAATCGCTCCCGAAAGAAAATTCACTGACAATCCTAGATACAATTTATTCACTAGTTGATCAAGGACGAGTTCAGTGCTGGCCCATTCCACCTGAAAGTGGATGGGAAATTGCCAAAGCAATTTTTGCTAAGAAGAACTTAGGGCATGAAGAATTTAAAAGAACATGGATAGGATCGTATAGAAAAGAAGGAGAAAGAAGTAAGCCTGAAATGCTAATTTCTTTTGGAAATAATGCTGAGACGAACATTTTCCTTGAAAGCGAAGTTTTTAGGAAATGCTTAAAGGATCTCTATCAACCATTACTCACTTACCTTATAAAATAATGATTAGAACATGAAAAACCAATCCAATAAACCACTGATTAAATTAATCTCAAATATATTTATAGAGTGGGGATTTTCAACTGAAGGATTAAAAGACAACAGAAGAGGAGAATGGTGGTTATTTGCACAACTGATAATCTTATTAGCTCATTTTCTCCCTTCATCAACAATATTATCAAATTGGCCTTTAATCGTTAAGGGTGTATCAATACTAATATTTTCCTATGGATTCTATCGATCATATTTATCCTTAATCACTCTAGGGGATAACCTATCTCCCCTTCCAGAGCCTAAAGAATCAGCAATATTAATAACAAGAGGAGTTTATAAAACATGCAGGCACCCCCTTTATCAAAGTCTCTTATACCTTTCTTTTGCTTTTACTTGTCTTCGTGGAAGTCTTATTCACCTAATCTTACTAATATTGCTTAGTATTATTTTAATTAAAAAAGCAAGGCTAGAGGAACTAAAGTTAAAAAGTAAATATTATAACTACAAAGCTTATATGTCTAATACTCCTGCAATATTTAAAGGAATAAAGTTCTTCGACTGGCGTAATTAGGTGTATAATTTATAATGGAAAAGAAGAACACAGATTTCATCTTTGAGCCTAATAAATATCCACTAGAGCCTGGTACTAGGCTGATAGAAGCAAGTGCTGGTACTGGAAAGACTTTTTCCTTAGCTCATTTAGTTCTTAGATTAATTACAGAGAGAGATATCTCAATCAGTAAGATGCTCATTATTAGCTTTACTAATGCAACTTCCTCTGAAATTCAATCAAAAATATCAGAGCGAATTGTCTTAGCACTTAAAGAGCTTGAACAGGAAATACACGAGCAATCAAATGAATTAATTGATCAGGTTTTACAAGAATGGATTAAGTTAAACATTAAAAGTAATTCTATTAGAGTTCGTTGGACGACTCTTCTTTTAAAAGCTCTAGAGGAGATTGACCATGCAGACATAACTACAATTCATGGTTTTTGTAGCAAGACTATCCGTCGGGAAGCAATAGAGCTGGGAAGTCATATGAATCCAGATTTAATTACAGAAGCAGATAACAAGCAACTCATAAAAGAGATTGTATATGAATACTGGAAGGAGGAAATGCTGGAGCTATCAGAATTGCAACTAAAAGGTCTTCAAGCTGCTGGTTTATCATTTGAAAGTCTTGTTAATACAGTTTTAAAAATCGACAATGACCCCTGCTTAAAATTCAATATTGATCAAAATAAAATAAATAATTCACAACCACTGTCAGAACAATTTGACACCTGGATTAGCGACTTCTGGGAGTCATTCATTTTAAATTGGGATAATGGATGCTTAGAATTAGAAGAGGCACTTATACAAAAAGCAATATCTTGGAAGGAAATGGGTATAAGCAATATAAAGCCATTTTCAACAAAACCCAAACGAAATAGGGTTAACGAATTAAATGAATGGATTCAAGGCTTCAAAAGTAAATTGAATAGTGAGAGATCAATAATAACTATTCCTAGTTATCATCTTATACGAAAAAATGACTTACTAAAGAACTATTTTAATCCTAAAACTATATCACATATAGAAGATGTTAATGACTTAGAAATAACTTCACTCGTTCAACCTAAACTACAAAAATCAATAGCAGAAGTTTATGATTCCCCCGCTGAACTGGCTTGGCAACATTCCATAAGCTCTTGTCTCTCAATTCTAAAACAAAGAAAAGCTAAGATTGGTTTAATTAGTTATAGCGATCAAATTAAAGCTTTAGATCCAGAGAATACTGAATTATCTAGAGAGGCATCCAAGATAGTAATTAAGAGATTGCGCGAACGGTACAAAGTCGTAATGGTTGATGAGTTTCAAGATACAGATCCCGTGCAATGGAGAATTCTAAATGAAACTTTTAGCAGAAGTTCAAGACATTTTGTTTTAATGATAGGGGATCCCAAGCAATCAATTTACAGATTTCGTGGAGGGGATCTTCAAACATACTTAACAGCTAAAAATCAAGTAAGTAGAATCGACTCCTTAAGAACAAATTATAGATCAACTCCTAACTTAATGAATTCCCTAAATATTTTAATGCAGCCAGGGCTAAAACATTCTGGTCTAGGAGTACCTCAATTAGCCTCTTTCATGAAAAAAGAATCATACTTAGTACCCAACGAAGATGCTCCAATTGAAATTATTAATTTCAAAGTTCAATCTGTCCCTAACAAGAATTCCAAGCGTGAATTGCCCACTATGTCACAAGTGGAAGAATCTATTCCTTCTCTTGTAACCCATTCAATTATCCAACTCATTCAGGATAGTGATACAAACGTTAAACCTGATGACATATGTGTCCTAGTTAATCGTCACGATCAAGCAGAAAAAGTTAGACGAGATCTTATAAAAGCTAAAATTCCAAGCCGGATCGTTAGTCAAGGCGATGTACTACAAAGTCAAGCTTCTTATGTTCTACAAATCTTTTTAGATTGCTTAGCAAAGCCTACAGACTCCTCAAAAATCAAGCTCCTAGCATGTTCACCTTTACTTCAATGGAATATTGACAAGATTAAGAATTGCAGTCAAAACGGTGAGTTAGATCTACTTGTCTTAAAATGTTTTGATCTATCTGAAAAGCTACAAAACAGGGGTATAGCGTCTTGTTTATCAGAGCTTTTAGAAAGTGAAAACCTTGCAAATCTTTCTAAACAAGGTCAGCTACTTGGAGATATTCAACAATGTACAGAAATAGTTCAGGAGGCAATTCATTTACATGGTCTTAGTACAAAAGGAGCCGCTAAATGGTTACGACAACAACGTCAACTTATAATAGACCCAACTCCCGAAACTAGACGACCAAATAGTGATATAACTGAAGATGCCATAAATATAATAACAATTCACAGTAGCAAAGGACTTCAATATAAAATTGTTATCTGCCCATATCTCTGGCAATCTCCTCCTGCGCCTAAAGGACCCTTATGGAAATTCACAGAATCTAAGAGCTGGTATATTTCACTATCTACAGGTTGGGGAATTTCGAGACAATTCATTAAGAATTCCGTCACGGAAGCCATAGAGGAGTCAGAAAGGCTTGCCTATGTCGCATTAACACGTGCACAACAGAAGTTAGTAATCATTTGGAGCCTTGCAGATAAGCAGCACAACAATCCGTTAAGGCATCTATTATTCGGCAATACAGTAAGAGGAGAGGCTCAAGATGATTTTACTAACGAGAAAATTGCAGCTTGGCTAAAAAATCACCAAAATAATTTTAAAATTTATGAAATAGAAGCACCCGTTACTAACAAGATTTCATGGGCTCCTCCAAAAATAAAGCTTCCTCTTAAACTTGGTCCTATTCCAAAACGACTACTAGATAAAAGTTGGGGAAGATATAGCTATTCAAACTGGATCTCTACTTTAAGGCATCAGAATGAATCCTACTGGAATCCAATGCTTCTAGAAAAAGGCAAAGATACTGAACAACTTAACCTGACTCAAGATATATTTCCCGAAAGACTTAATGAAATAGAGCCTATACTTGATCAATACTCCAACAGTCCATTAGCAAGTTTTCCACGGGGTCCTATTGCAGGAGATTGCCTTCACAGAATACTTGAGAAGATAGATTTCGAAACTTCCTTAACTGAATTAAGTTCTGAGAGCATAATTAAAAGTGAGTTATCGCGATTTGGCATAGACTTGAAATTTGTCAACAAAATCCAAGAAGGGTTGGACAGGGTATTAAGTCTTCCATTAGGAGGAGTACTAGGCAACATGAAATTAAATCAACTGTCTAGGAAACAACGGATAAATGAGCTCCAGTTTGATTTGTCATTAGCTAGGAAGGGTGATCCTATTGAATCAATAGATTTATATAAAGTATTCCTACATAATCCAGATAATCGTTTCGGAAGAAACTATCCGGAATTACTTAAAGAGCTTAATATCTCAAGTAAAGGAATTCTTAGTGGTTCTATAGATCTTGTTTTCACAGATAAAGTAGATCCTTCAGATGGGCGATGGTGGGTAGTTGATTGGAAAAGTAATTGGATTGGCAAGTCTTTAAAAAATGAAGAGCACTCGGAATGTGGTCCTATTTATTATTCAGATGAATCAATGGAAAATCAAATGATTATTCATCACTACCCACTTCAAGCACATTTATACCTAGTAGCGTTACACAGATATCTTAATTGGAGGCTACGAGATTATGATCCATCTAAACATCTTGGGGGTTACATTTATTTCTTTATAAGAGGCATACCATCCAAACAAGAATTAGAAGTTAATAGATCAAACAAAAACATCCCTGGTCTGCTAATAGAAGAAGCACCGCTAGAAAGAATATTGGAGTTAGATAAATTAATTAACAGGGGTATCTGATGATAGATAATGATCTGACAAAACTAGATTCGAATTTTATAAATCTCATACATAAGACACTGAAAAAGAGAATTCCCCCAAGTACATATTCAGAACACCTTGAGGATCTTATAAATGTTCTAATGGAATCCCTAAGCAAAGGGGAAATATATGTTGAGCTGAACAATATCAACCCTTACATAGAACTCAAGGCACAAGGGTGGCCATTGGATCATATAAAAGCTTTAAAATCTAGTGGATGGCTTGAGGGGAAAGACTCACCAATAATTTTAGAAGGAAATCTACTGAGTTGGAGACGCTGGCACGAAGAAATGGAAAACATAATAATCAATTTAAAAGACAGGTTATCTCATGCACCAAGCCATAGCCAAAGCCTAAAGAAGGAAATTAGTAGTCGTAATAGATCAACACTTAATGAAAATCAAATTAATGCAGTTGAAGCAGTTGTTAACCATAATGTAATTCTGCTTAGTGGTGGTCCTGGGACTGGTAAAACTAGCACAATTGTTGAGATGCTGCTAAAAGCTCTATCAATCAAACAAGACTTAAAGATTGGCCTTGGGGCTCCTACAGGTAAGGCGTCTAGGCGGTTAGAAGAAACTATCCAGAAATCAATTATTCATCTAGATGATCATTCCAAAAATAGATTATTAGATATTCCATGCACTACTCTTCATCGATGGCTAAAAGCAAATGAAATTGAATTTAGGAAGAATGAAGCAAGCCCAATACAACTAGACATTCTTGTAGTAGATGAAATGTCAATGGTGGACATATCACTAATGAAAGGGCTTCTAAAAGCATTACCAAAAGAAAGTCAATTGATCTTAGTGGGTGATCCAGATCAATTGCCACCAGTTGGGAATGGTGCTGTATGGCATAAATTACATGAAGAGACTACTTTGAAAAAATTTAGTAATTGTGCATTTCGATTAAATAAAGTCTATCGTAATAGAGGTGATTTAGTTGGTTTAGCGAATAAACTTAGAATAAAGCAACTAGGAGATTTTTTCGAAGATGTCCAGAATCTGAAGAAGTCATCGAGCATACAAGTAATAATTTCAAGAAAAGAAGAAATACCCATAGAGATCGTCAAAACATTGACACAGCATCAGGTTAAATTAATAAAAAAAGCAAGTTCACTTACTAACTCAGATGAAGTAATAACTACCCAAACACTAAATCATATGTTAGCAACCGATTTGCTAAATTGCCTTGAGGAGCTAATGGTTCTTTCTCCTAGGAGATATGGGCCTTGGAGCGTAGAGCATATTCATAGAACTATCCTAGAGAAGACTTTAGATAAGGGTGTCATGAATTGGCCACCAGGCACTCCTGTTATATGCGGTGAGAATCAACCTGAACTAAACCTAGCCAATGGCGATATAGGAATAGTCATTGGGGGAAAAGTAAGCAACCACCTTTTATTTCGCCTCCAATCAACAAGAAATAGCGGTGATTTTACTTTAATCCACCCAATCAGAGTTAGAAGTCTAAGTCCTGCTTTTGCCACAACAGTACACAAGGCCCAAGGGAGTGAGGCTGAACATGTTATTTTTCTTTGGCCAGAGCAAATTAACCAAATATATTCTTCAAATAACAACCCTTTATATAACAAAGAATATGAAAGAAATTTGATTTATACAGCTATCACAAGAGCTAAATCAAAGCTTGACCTGGCAATAACCTTGGACAAATAAAGAACTGAAATGCCAATTAAGTATCTAATTGGACTAACTAAATGATAGATTAAAACCATCCTTTAAAAAAGGCGAGTCAACAAAGCACGGTAATTGCCGATTGGAGGTTGTCTGCCTGATTTTCAAGGGGTATTATCAGGTGTTCAATTTCTAAATGACTAAAGCCAAATCAACCGATGAGTCCCCCATGTCCGCCGTTGATGATGAATTAATGGAGGCACAAGATAACGAAGAAAAGATAAAAGTTGATCAATCAAACCAGCTCGATAAATCTTCATTATTGAATCAAACTAATAATCAAGACAAAGAACTTGAGGGTTTTGCTGGATTTGGCTTTAGTGAAAACTTGATAAATACACTTTTCAAAAAAGGTTATAAAGAAGCTACACCAATACAAAAAGCAGCAATACCTGAATTAATGCTCGGACGAGATTTACTTGGTCAAGCTCAAACTGGTACAGGTAAAACAGCTGCTTTTGCCTTGCCCTTATTAGAAAGAATAGATACTAAAGAACGTCATCCACAAGTTCTAGTTCTTACGCCTACTCGTGAACTTGCTATGCAAGTTGCAGAATCATTCAAGGCTTAT
Source organism: Prochlorococcus sp. AG-436-O09 (assembly GCA_003209775.1). GTDB lineage: Bacteria > Cyanobacteriota > Cyanobacteriia > PCC-6307 > Cyanobiaceae > Prochlorococcus_E. The sequence goes on from QCPN01000006.1 coordinate 28,253, forward strand.
TCAGAAGGGCATCCAAACATCAATATTTTAGCTGTCTACGGTGGATCAGATTTTCGATCACAACTTTATTCTCTTAAAAAAGGGGTCGAGATTATTGTTGGAACACCTGGCCGAGTAATGGATCATATACGTCAAGGTACATTAGTCCAAGAAGCTCTGCAGTGCTTGGTTCTAGACGAAGCAGATGAAATGCTTCGGATGGGTTTTATTGATGATATTGAATGGATTCTAGAACAGTTACCAGATGAGCGTCAGATGGTATTCTTTTCTGCAACTATGCCTAACGAAATTAGACGACTGTCAAAAAAATTCCTGAAAGATCCTGCAGAAATCACTATAAAATCCAAGAAGAAAGAAGCTCAATTAATAAAACAGAGGTATATAACTATTCAAAATAGCTATAAGCTTGAAGTTCTTAAACGCGTACTAGAGCTTTCCTTTCGCGAAGGTGTCATAATTTTTGCTCGTACTAAAGCAATTACAATAAAGCTAGCTGAAAGCCTTGAAGCAGCAAAACATAATGTAGCTGTTCTTAACGGCGATGTTCCCCAGAATCTAAGAGAAAGAACGGTTGAGAGACTTCGTCAAGGTGGTATAGATATTTTAGTCGCTACTGATGTTGCAGCAAGAGGATTAGATGTAGAACGTATAGGTCTTGTGATCAACTATGACATGCCTTTTGATTCAGAGGCATATATTCACAGAATCGGACGAACTGGAAGAGCTGGGAGAAGTGGTGAGGCCATTCTCTTTATCAGTCCAAGAGAAAGATCTTATCTCAGTAACTTAGAAAGAGCAGTAGGGCAACCTATTGAAAAAATGGAGATACCTACTAATGAGATTATTAACAAGCATCGAATAGAAAAAATCAAGAAAGATCTATTGGCGACTGCCTCTAGTAAGACAAAAAATACTGCTGAGAGTAAGATGCTTCAAGAAGTCATCAAGCAAGTTGAAGATGAGTTGAAACTGACTCCACAAGAAATAGCACTGGCTGCAATCAACCTCTCAATAGGAGAAAACTCCTTGCTAATAGATAATGACGAAGGCTGGATAAATCAAGCTGAAAGATATAGAAAAGGAAATGATCGACGTGACTCAAGAGGTAGGAATCGTCGAGAGCATGGAACAACTGATAAAGACAAAGAACGCTTTAGAGTTGAAGTAGGCCATCGCGACAGAGTCAAGCCTGGTAACATAGTAGGTGCAATTGCAAATGAGTCAGGGTTGAATGGCAGAATGATTGGTAGAATTCAGATTTTTGATAGCTATAGCCTTATTGATCTACCAAAAGGAATGCCACCAAACATTTTTAAAAATCTAAAAAGAGTTAAAGTTATGAACAAAGAGCTAAATATTAATCATCACTCGTAAATAAAGTAAAATACGCAGAATGAAGAGTTACTCTAAATCAATATTTCTAAAGATGATAGTTTTTACTATAGGGATTAATTTATCTACTTTGCATTATCAATCTCATGCAGGTGAAATAAAAGAAATTATAAAAAGGTTTTGCTTAGAAAGTGTAAAGAACGAAATGGTTTCGCTTACTGATCCCATCTACAATGAAGTCGCCGAGCACACATGCAATTGCTTTGTCCAGAGAATGAACAATCGTGAGGAAATAAGCACAACCAGAGAGATTTGCAAAAAAGAAACCTCCATAGAATTCAGCCTTTGATTAAATCCTTCAGAAATATGACAATCAACTCCTTAAGACAACTAGAAAGTATCCCAATAATAAGACTTGCTCGGAGTCAGTCCAAGCAAAATAAACTCATTTTATTAGCAACGCTTTGCTCAATACTAAACAAGCTGTTTGACCTTGCGCCTCCTGTTCTAATTGGAGTATCTATAGATGTCGTCATAAGGGAAAAAGCCTCATGGCTTAGTAGCTATGGATTTGCTTCTGTTCCAACTCAACTTTCAGTACTGGCTTTAGCTTCTTTCCTTATATGGAGTGCAGAATCATTTTTCGAATATTTATACGCATTTCTATGGAGAGACCTAGCACAAAGGACCCAACACAATTTAAGAATTCAAGCGTATGATCATATGCAGAAACTTGAAATGTCTTTCTTTGAAAATGACAGTTCAGGTCGTCTTTTAGCAATACTAAATGACGACATCAATCAATTAGAAAGGTTTTTAGATCATGGTGCCAATCAATTAATCCAACTATTTGTAACTGTAGTCATTGTTGGCGGAGCCATGGCTTGCTTGGCTCCAGGTGTTGCCATATTTGCTTTCATACCTATTCCTATAATTCTACTAGGCTCAATAATTTTTCAAAAGAAATTAGCCCCTAAATATAAGAATGTAAGGGAGAAGGCAGGAGATATGGCAGCTCGTTTAAGTAATAATCTAGGTGGAATATTTACAATTAAAAGTTTCGCGACTGAATCATGGGAACTTGAACGTCTCAAGCAAGATAGTCGTTCCTATCAGTTAAGCAACCGAGAAGCTATTAAGCTTTCAGCAGCATTTATCCCATTAATCCGTTTTGCTATCTTATTTGCATTCCTTGCAATACTTCTTATAGGAGGACTTCAAGCATGGCAAGGCGACTTGGAAATTGGTATCTATAGTTTCCTTGTTTTTATCACACAGAGGCTACTATGGCCCCTAACAACACTTGGACATATCCTTGATGATTATCAAAGGTCCATGGCATCTGCAAATAGAGTCTTAGATTTAATTGATACACAAATAAAAATCTCAGGAGGTTCTCTAAGGCTTAATCCCAAAAAAGTAAAAGGAGCTATAACCTTCAGGGGTGTTTGCTTCAAATATAATGAAAGAAATGATTTGCTGAAAAATTTTAATTTAGAGATATCGGCAGGGAGCACAATAGGCATAGTTGGCTCAACAGGCAGTGGGAAAAGTAGCCTAGTTAAGTTGCTCCTAAGACTATATGCTTTAGATTCAGGAGAAATAGAACTTGACGGAGTCCCAATAAGAGAGTTTGAGCTGGTTGATCTACGTAGAGCAATAGCACTTGTTAATCAAGAGTTTTATCTTTTTCATGGAACAATAAAAGAAAATATTTCATACGGTAATAATGAGGCCACACCTACTCAAATCGAGAGAGCTGCCAAGCTAGCTGAAGCTTCTGAGTTTATCGAAAGACTCCCATATGGGTATGACACCCTTGTGGGAGAGCGAGGGCAAAAGTTATCTGGTGGCCAATGTCAACGAATTGCGCTAGCAAGAGCAATTCTTAAAGATGCACCGATACTGATTTTGGATGAAGCAACAGCTTCTGTAGATAATGAGACAGAAGCAGCTATTCAGAGATCTTTATCAAAAATAACCTCAAACAGAACCACCATTGTTATTGCACATAGATTAAGCACTATAAAAAATGCAGATAGAATTATTGTTATAAGCAAGGGTTCAATCGTTGAATCGGGGACTCATTTATCATTATTAAAAAACAAGGGTATCTATTCAGACCTTTGGAATGTTCAAGCTGGAGAAAGAAACATTTATTCTACGAGTTAATTAAGACAACTAAAAATCATTTATATAAGATTGATTCTTATACGAAAAAACTAAATGAGCTTATTACCCGCCTAAATAAATCTTCCACTTTATTCCACCTAATTTCATTTGTTCCAGCTGCAAATGTAAATAAAGACCCGTGATCAAGAACAACTGTTGCAATCTCATGGCGATCTTTGTCAGGAAGATGAATTAAATACTCAATGTCATAAAACGAATGTCCATCAATATCCCTTGAATTGGCTTCAAGAAGTTCCGCCTGTCTTTCCCCACCATTTGGTGCCAACAATTCATTAATTAGCCGTTCTCCAACTTCTAATGCTGTGCCCATGTTTTCCAAAGAAACATCCTCTCCAACATCTGAAACAACAAGACTCAATGTCTCATCACTATTAATCAAGTCATGAAAAACGACCTCAGGTCCCCCTTGGACTGATATTCGTGTCCACCCTGTCGGATAAAAGAAACCATAACGCCCATTATTACTTTGAAACGGCTCGAGTCCAGCGGTCCCAGCAGGGTTACATGAGCTAAGAGTGCAAACAAGTATTAGTAATGCAATGAACTTGGTCCAAGATCTTAAAAAAGCTCTCATGGCTTTCTGTAAAAAAAACTATTTCTTCTTCTAATGTACTTACTTACATAAGAATTAGTAAATTCCCTTTTAAGACGTAAGAGTGTTTAAATTCCTATATATCTGCCTACAAAACTCTGAGCAGCTTTACTCGGCCACTTGCTCATCTAATAGACCAATTCGAACAACTCCCTGGGATTGGTCCTAGAACAGCACAAAGACTTGCTTTGCATTTACTTCGGCAACCTAAGGAAAAAATCCAAGTTTTCTCAAATGCTCTTTTGAATGCTAAAAGCAAAGTAGGGCAATGTAAAAGATGCTTCCATCTCACAGCTGGAGAAGAGTGTGAAATCTGCCTAAATCAACAAAGGGACCCATCTGTAATTTGTGTTGTTGCAGACTCTAGAGATTTAATAGCATTGGAAAGAACCCATGAATACAAAGGGCTATATCATATACTTGGCGGTCTAATTTCTCCGATGGATGGAATTGGACCAGATTTACTCAACATATCCCATCTAGTAAGCAGAGTTAACAGAGAAAATACAACAGAAGTGATACTCGCTTTAACTCCAAGTGTTGAAGGTGACACTACTAGTCTTTATCTTTCTAGGCTTCTCAAAGTTTTTGTGAAGGTAACAAGAATTGCATATGGTTTACCTGTTGGCAGCGAGCTTGAATATGCTGATGAAGTAACCCTAAGCAGAGCCATCGAAGGTCGCCGTGAGGTTGAATAGCAGTCCAAGCAAGGATGACAAAGAAAATCACCAAGCAAACTAAATACAGCACACTCAAGCCGAAGGAAAGGCTGCCAGAGTGGATAAAGCCTTCTATAGGCAAAGCATCTCAATTAGAACGTGTTCAAAATCTTGTTAAAGAATATAGGTTACACACAATATGCGAAGAAGGTCGTTGTCCCAATCGAGGGGAATGCTATGCATCAGGAACAGCGACATTCCTATTAGGAGGCTCAATCTGTACAAGAAGTTGTGCGTTTTGCCAAGTAGAAAAGGGAACCGCGCCAACAAATATCGATCCACTGGAACCTGAACGAGTAGCCAGAGCAGTCTCCTATTTGAATCTCCAATATGTAGTTCTAACCTCAGTCGCTAGAGACGACCTCTCAGACCATGGTGCTAGTCTTTTTACAAAAACCATTAGTGCAATAAGAAACCTTTCTCCATCTATATCAATTGAAGTACTCACTCCTGATTTCTGGGGTGGCATCATTGATAAAACTAAAGCAACTGAAAAGCAAAGAGAAAGACTAACAACAGTACTTAAAGCCAGGCCAGTTTGTTTTAACCACAATATTGAAACCGTTAAACGTCTACAAAAAGAGGTCCGCAGAGGTGCTACTTATAAAAGATCACTTGACCTGCTTCGTGCTGCTCAAGAAATTGATAAAAGTATTCCTACTAAATCAGGTCTTATGTTAGGTCTTGGAGAGGAGCGTGAAGAGGTAATTCAAGCTCTAATGGATCTTCGATCAGTAAACTGTCAGCAAATAACAATTGGGCAATATTTACGGCCATCACTTTCACATTTACCCGTAATGAAATATTGGCATCCAGATGAGTTTGATGATTTAAAAAAACTATGCCTAGAGTTAGGTTTTAGCAAAGTAAATAGTGGTCCACTAGTAAGAAGTAGTTATCATGCTGATCAATGATAATTGTCTAACTTTTTTGTGATTTCTCCCAGAGATGACAACTAGCATTATATACATCTAAACAATTAGAAACCATTAGGCTCCCAGCACCACCCCAAACCATTCTAAATGGTAAGTCCAAGGGAGAACTGCCGACTTCTCTAACTATTTTAAACCCTTTCTGTTGGAAGTATCTGATCAATATTTCATGTTGACTCTCATCATCATTAATCGCTAATAATCTTGCTCTCCTACAAGGAGTTGACTCAATAGCCCAAGCCATTGTTGATGCCCAAATCAAAGATCCAACCCCTACAGGAGCTTTGCTACTGACCTGCATAGTGTCAAGTTGTAAACCACAAGATGAGTTATAAGCCCATCCCTTCATCTCACCTAGGAGTTGGACCTTTTCAGGACCCACATACTTAGCTACAACTAATCTCAATGTCCATAAGTTCAAGGGGCGTCTTACCAGAACCCTCAACATAAGACCTGCAGTAGAAGCCTGGCTTTCTAAGGATGCTAAGAGGTTCATATTCATGCACTAGGCCAAAGTGTATTTCCAGGAAGACGTTCTGCTAGCTCCCTGATATGTTTCTGTCTTTCCATAAATCGATCTCTATCACCATCGCTGAAAACATCTATACAATGGCGACATTGAACACCAGAAATATAACTTTGATTTCTTATATCTTCTGGTGAAAGAGGCATGCCACACGCAAAGCAAAGTCGATGAACACCTGGCAAAAGATTATGGTCAACAGAAACTCTATGATCAAAAACAAAACACTCCCCTTCCCAACGACTTTCATTCTTAGGCACTTCAGCAAGGTACTTAAGAATGCCACCATGTAAATGATAGACCTCGTTAAAACCCTCTCTTTTTAAAAAAGAAGTGGATTTTTCACACCGAATACCCCCCGTGCAGAACATAGCAATTCTCTTGTATTTGCCTCCTTTCATAAGAGGAATTAATTTATTCTGAACCCAGTCAGGGAATTCACGAAAAGTTTTTGTGTGAGGATTTATAGCGCCTTCAAAGCTACCAACAGAAACTTCATATTCATTGCGAGTATCGACAACTAATGTCGAGGGGTCATCAACATAAGTATTCCAATCTTTAGCTTCTACATAATTTCCTACAATTTCGTTAGGCTTAACGTCAGGGACTCCCATCGTAACAATCTCCTTCTTTCTGCGAGCTTTAAAACGTCTAAATGCATGTTTAGAGGTAAAGCTAAATTTAACCTCAAAAGGATTCTCAAGGTCTAAAGATTCCAATTTTGAAAAGATCGCATTAACACCTTCAATGGGACCGCAAACAGTACCATTAATTCCCTCTAAAGCCAAAAGAATCATTCCTCGGACTTCTCTTTCTTCCGCAAGTGTTGTCAATTCGTTTATCAAAGAAGATATCAGCTCATCTCTTATAGGAGAGAAAGTATAAAACGCCGCAACCTTGAATATCTGGCTGACACTTTTTTGTTCTACAGACTTATTCATAAAGATCCCAATTCACTGAAACACCTGCAGAAGCCAACATATCCTTGTCTGATTGCACAGAAGGGTTACTTGTAGTCAATAAAGATTCTCCATAAAATATAGAGTCTGCTCCAGCTAATAAACAGAGGATCTGAGATTCCTTATTTAATTGCTCTCGACCTGCACTAAGGCGAACACGACTTTTTGGCATAAGGATTCTTGCAGTTGCAACCATTCTTACCATCTCTAATGAATCAACCATATTAAGGTCCTCCAAAGGTGTTCCCTCAACGGGGACTAATGCATTGATAGGGACACTCTCTGGATGAGGGTTCATAGTCGCAAGGACCCTCAACAAAGATGCTCTATCTTTTAACGACTCACCCATACCTATAATGCCTCCACAGCAAATAGTAATACCGGCATTGCGAACTCTATCTAATGTCTCTAAGCGTTCCTGAAAGGTACGAGTAGATATAATCTGAGCATAAAATTCAGGACTAGTATCAAGATTATGGTTATAAGCAGTTAAGCCAGCATCCGCCAAGCGAACAGCTTGTTGATCGCTAAGCATCCCTCCAGTTACACATGCCTCTAACCCTAAGCTCTTAACACCTCTAACCATTTCTAACATTGACTCAAAAGGCTTGCCATCACGAATCTCACGCCAAGCCCATCCCATACAGAATCGATCAGCTCCCGCATCTTTAGCTGCTTTAGCTTGTTCCAGAACTCCTTTGACATCAAAATCCGATTGTCCTGCAACGTCACTCGAATTATGCATTGACTGAGAGCAATAAGAACAATCTTCTTCACAACCGCCTGTCTTGACACTTAACAGCGAAGCTAATTGAACTTTATATTCTGGATTAACGGATCGATGCACAATCTGTGCCTCCCAAACAAGGTCCATTAAAGGCTTTTTAAGCAGATATTGAATCTCATCCAAGGACCAGTCAAAACGTATTGAGACATCCTGAGATTTTTGAATTCCTGAGTCAAGTAATGTCATAAAGAAATAACCAGATTGAATCAAACCTTGGATTGCTGGTCAAAGTGTGAATCTACACCACCAAAACGTCTCCTTCTTGATTGATAATCAATAAGTGCGTTTGTTAATGAGATTGAATCAAAGTCTGGCCATAATGTATCTGTGACATGAATCTCAGCATATGCCAATTGCCAAAGCAAGAAATTGCTGATTCTCCTTTCTCCACTTGTTCGAATAAGTAAATCAGGATCAACATAACTTGAGGTAAATAATTCGCCAGCAAAGATCTTTTCATCAATCAAGTTAGGATCAAGTTTTCCTTCAACTGCAAGTTGGGCAAGCTTCTGAGCTGCCAAAACTAACTCATGCCTACCTCCATAGTTAGTACAGACATTAAATTGTATTCCAGTATTTGAAGCGGTAAGTTCTATTGACTCATTAATCAAATCTCTTAATCGAGAAGGAAGTGGATTTAAATCACCTAGGAAATTAATACGAACCTTTTTCATATTTAAAGCTTCAATTTCATTTTTAAGCACACGTTCAAATAGAGTCATTAAGAAATTAACTTCTTCTTTTGGCCTAGTCCAATTCTCGGTAGAAAAAGCATAAACAGTCAAAACCTTTATATTCCAATCACTACATAAACGTAAAGTTCTCTTAAGTGCATCTACACCTGCTCTATGTCCCATGGCTCTAGGCAACTGCTGTGCATTCGCCCATCTACCATTACCATCCATAATTATGGCTAAATGTTGAGGCAAATTTTCTGGATCAATTGTTCTTGGCAAAGGAACAACCAAAGACTGAGCTTCAATTTCTGCAGAAGAAAAACTTTTCATTTAAAAAATATACTTACTTTTGATCTGGAAATATATCCGTTTTAAGATTGGCTCTTTTTTCGTTAGGATCATAATTCGAAGATTTATTGGATGAAAGAGATGAACTGTTGGGATTTTGGGATGTTTTTCCAATTCCTGCACTTGGAGATGAACTCATAAACTCCTTAAGCAACTCCAATAATCTACCGCTAGTAATTGGCCTTTCAAGACGACCAAGATTAGCCAAAGACAATGTACCAGTCTCTTCGGAAACCACTACACAAATACATCTGTCGAATCTCTCTGTAATTCCAAGAGCTGCTAGATGCCTTGTCCCATAACGACTAATACTTTGCCTTGAAAGAGGCAGTATTACACCTGCAGAAATGATCCTATTTCCTTTAATTACAACTGCACCATCATGTAAAGGAGTATCAGAAGCAAATAAATTAAGCAATAATTCTGAAGAAAATTTGGCGTCAATAGGCACACCTGAGTAAAGAAAGTCTTCAGGTCTTAAGTCACTACCCATGTCAAGAACAATGAGAGCCCCTCTTCTTTTTTGAGAAAGTATTCCTGCAGCTTCTGACAATTGAGTTGCTGTGCTTGCATTAGCCTGGAATTCCTTTTGAGTACTACCTAAAAGAACAGCTAGCCTTCCTGTCCCAAGTAATTCCATTAACCGTCTTAATTCCCCTTGCCATAAAATTGCCAATGAAAGTGAACATGCCAACACCAAGGCATCTATTAATTTTGAAGTAACAGGAAGAGTTGCAAATCTCTGAACAAACCATGCAAGAGATACAAGAAATAAATACCCACGAAGTAGCCAAAGAGTTCTAGGTTCTTTAACTCTTGAAAAAAGCAAAACCCCAAGAGCTGAAGCAAATAATGCATCCAGAAGAAAAGGCACATTTATTATCCACCAAAAGTTCACTCCTAAGGCCCAATTTTCTTCTTAAATCTAACGAACGTTTTCCATAAAGCGATCTGGAAGAATGTCATTTCGCAATAGATCTTCAGGTAATTCTCTACGCTGGATCATCTCAGAAGTATTTTCTGAAACAATAACGGCAGCTGGCTTAGGAATTCGATTGTAGTTCGAACTCATTGAAGAGTTATATGCGCCTGTCGAGAATACAGCTAACACATCTCCGCTAGAGCAAATTGGCAGAGGGAAATCATTTAGCAAAACATCCCCTGATTCACAATGTTTACCAGCAATAGTAACAATCTCATTGGTTTTGGCTAATGGTCTATCAACAAGAAAAGCTGTATATGAAGACTGATATGTAATAGGTCGAGGATTGTCACTCATTCCTCCATCTATGGCTACATATGTTTTCAGTCCAGGGATTTCCTTCCTAGAGCCAATCTTATAAAGCGTTAGACCAGAAGTCCCAACAATGGATCTGCCAGGTTCACACATTAAAAAGGGTAATTGCAATGATCTTTTGTTACATGCTTCTACAACAGCATTCGAAATAACCTCTACCCAATGACCAATTGAGGGGGGATCATCCGAATATGTATATCTAATTCCCAAACCTCCACCTACATTAAGAATATCTAAGGAGTGGCCAAGTTTCCTTCCTTTCTGAAGAGCCTTCACCATAACTTCAGCGAGATCTCTATGAGGCTCAACCTCAAAAATTTGAGAGCCAATATGAGCATGTAGTCCAACGAGCTCTCCCCATTCAATATCCTTCAACTGTATAAAAATATCGTTTAATGCATCAGGATCGAAACCAAATTTACTATCAATATGACCTGTCTTAATATATTCATGTGTGTGACATTCTATACCAGGTGTGAATCTTAATATTAGCTTTGCTTTCTTAGTACCTGGTTCCACTATTTCTCTTAACTGATCAATATCAAATTGATTATCTAAAACTATTTTGACATCATTTTTATATGCAAGTAACAACTCATCTTTTGATTTGTTATTACCATGAAAAACTATTTTATGATTTGGGATTCCTCCTTTTAATGCTGTAATTAATTCACCTTCAGAGACAACATCTATTCCCATACCTTCTGAAGCAACTAAGCTACTTAGAAGTAAAGAACTATTTGCCTTAGAGGCATATAAAGGGAGTGAATCACCAGGATAATATTTACTTAGTGAGTCTCTATATTCTCTACATGAAGCTCTAACTGTAAGTTCATCAATTACATAAAGAGGGGTACCATAATCCTCAGCAAGCTTGCTAAGCCTACATCCACCAACAACTAGCCTTTTCTCTTGGTCCAGTGCAGCAGTGAGTGGGGCAATATTCCTGTTAGGACTAAGCTGGTCTTGATTTTCCTCAAAAGGTCTAAAAATATCCATAATTTTGGGAACAGAGAGTTTTTAAGGCTTTTCTCCTTTACTTATAGATTTAATCATGTGAAGCTTATTTGATGAAGGAAAAAAATTTATATCCAGAGATAAAGATCAAAAAACTAGGAATCGAATACTTAGATCACTGCATAAAATTAGATAAGGAAACTTTAAATGGGATTTGGACTAACAGGCAATGGCGAGATGAATTGACCAGTGCAAAAAGAATTTGTCTTGGTGCACTCCATCAAACAAAACTGATAGGCCTTACCAGTGGATGGCTAGCAACAGATGAAATAAATATTACCTTTGTAGGTGTTCATCCTTTATTTCAAAATCAAGGCATAGCGTCCCTTCTGGTTTCATCATTATTAAGTCTTTCTAAGGAAATTGGAATTTCCATAGCAACACTGGAAGTAAAAGAGAATAATTTAGCCGCAAAGTCACTCTATGAAAATCTTAACTTTCACCAGATTGGATTCAGAAATAAGCTCTACAAGGATGGGAGCAATGCAGTTATATACCAGTTTATAATTAATGAAAAAAAGAAATTATAAGATAATCCTAATTAATTCCTTTTTCTGAGCTTGGAATCTAAATTTTCAAAAGGCCTCTAGCGTTTTAAAGGGAATTACGGTTTATACGAAAGCTAACTACTAACACATTCCTATCTCAATGCTGATAAATTATATGTAAATGCATCTGGCCTAGCCCAAATGTTCGAAAGGTTTACTGAAAAGGCCATCAAGGTGATCATGCTGGCCCAAGAGGAGGCAAGACGCCTTGGTCATAATTTTGTTGGCACTGAGCAAATTCTTCTAGGCCTAATTGGAGAAGGGACTGGTGTTGCAGCAAAAGTCCTGAAATCAATGGGTGTAAATCTAAAAGATTCGAGAGTAGAAGTTGAAAAAATAATTGGCCGCGGCTCTGGTTTTGTTGCAGTAGAGATCCCTTTTACCCCCAGGGCGAAAAGAGTTTTAGAACTTTCTCTTGAGGAAGCAAGGCAACTTGGTCACAATTACATAGGAACCGAACATTTATTACTAGGACTAATCAGAGAAGGAGAAGGAGTAGCAGCAAGGGTCATGGAGAACCTTGGTGTTGATCTTACAAAGATAAGGACACAAGTTATAAGAATGCTTGGAGAGACAGCAGAAGTTACAGCAGGAGGTGGCTCAGGCGGAACTGGGAAGAGCTCAACCAAAACAACCACACTTGATGAATTTGGAACAAATCTTACTAAATTAGCCAGTGAATCAAAACTAGATCCAGTTGTTGGCCGTTATGACGAAATCGATAGAGTCATACAAATTCTGGGTAGAAGAACAAAAAACAATCCTGTTCTTATAGGAGAACCGGGAGTAGGCAAAACTGCTATAGCTGAAGGCTTAGCACAACGCATTCAACAAGGCGACATTCCTGACATTCTGGAAGAGAAAAGGGTTCTAACTCTTGACATAGGGCTACTTGTAGCCGGTACAAAATATCGAGGAGAATTTGAAGAACGACTAAAAAAAATAATGGAGGAAATCAAATCAGCAGGCAACGTCATTTTAGTAATAGATGAAGTGCATACGCTTATTGGTGCAGGAGCTGCTGAAGGTGCAATTGATGCTGCCAATATTCTCAAGCCGGCGTTAGCAAGAGGAGAACTTCAATGTATTGGAGCGACTACTCTTGACGAATATCGCAAACATATAGAACGAGATGCAGCTCTAGAAAGGCGCTTTCAACCAGTTATGATTGGAGAACCTTCAATAGAAGACACAATTGAAATACTCAAAGGCTTAAGAGAGAGATATGAGCAACATCACAGATTAAAAATTACAGATGAGGCACTAAATGCTGCAGCAAACCTTGGAGACAGATATATTTCCGATAGATTCTTACCAGATAAAGCAATAGATTTAATAGATGAGGCTGGAAGTAGAGTAAGACTTCTAAACTCTAAACTTCCCCCAGAAGCAAAAGAAGTTGACAAAGAATTAAGAAAAATACAAAAAGAAAAAGAAGAAGCAGTTAGAGAACAAAATTTCACTCAAGCTGGTGAACTTAGAGAGAAAGAGGTTGATTTAAGAAATCAAATTAGAACTATTTTAGATAATACAAAACAATCTATTCCAAATTCTACTATCAAAGAAGAAGAAGTAAGTCAGACTTCAACAGTAAAAACAAATACAAAGGCTAATCCTTCACCTGAAAAAAGCACCCAAAACTTGCCATTAGTTAATGAAGAAGATATTGCACATATAGTTGCCTCTTGGACAGGAGTTCCTGTACAAAAACTCACAGAAAGTGAATCAGTCAAGCTATTAAATATGGAAGAAACCTTACATCAGCGGCTTATTGGACAAGATGAAGCTGTCAAAGCAGTATCTAAGGCAATAAGAAGAGCAAGAGTTGGACTAAAAAATCCGAATAGACCAATTGCTAGCTTTATTTTCTCAGGACCAACTGGAGTTGGAAAGACAGAGCTAACAAAAGCATTAGCAGCATATTTCTTTGGAAGTGAAGAAGCAATGATTCGCCTTGACATGTCAGAGTTTATGGAGAGACATACTGTTAGCAAATTAATCG
>QCPN01000007.1:0-41824 GCA_003209775.1 Prochlorococcus sp. AG-436-O09
AACAAGCATTCTAGTGGTTTTATCAACTCCAGTTTTAGCCGGAACCCTTATACTTTTAAGTTTTGACATTGTTGCCCATACTGGATTTTTTAATCCAGCTCTTGGTGGCAATGTAATTGTTTATCAACACCTTTTCTGGTTCTATTCTCACCCGGCTGTTTACATAATGGTCTTACCAGCCTTTGGGTTAGTAAGCGAAATACTTCCTGTTCATTCTCGTAAGCCACTTTTTGGATATACAACAATGGTCTATTCAATAATGGGGATTGTGGTTTTGGGTCTCGTTGTATGGGCGCATCATATGTTTACGAGTGGGACACCCCCATGGATGCGACTCTTCTTCACTATTGCTACTTCATTCATTGCTGTACCAACAGGTATAAAGTTTTTCAACTGGGTTGCAACTCTTTGGGGAGGGCGTATCTCTCTAAATAGTGCAATTCTATTCTCTTGTGGTTTTATCGTTAATTTTGTATTAGGAGGGATTACAGGGGTAGCTCTAGCTCAAGTACCTTTTGATATTCATGTGCATGACACCTACTTTGTAGTGGCTCACTTCCATTACATAGTCTACGGAGGATCTGTTTTTGTAATATTCTCTTCTATCTATCATTGGTATCCAAAGTTCACAGGCAAGATGCTTGATGAAAAACTTGGCACAATTCATTTTGCGCTCACCTTTATTGGTTTTAATCTCTGTTTTGCACCTCAGCATTGGCTGGGACTTAATGGAATGCCAAGACGCGTCGCCGAATATGACCCTCAGTTTACTTTAGTCAATCAAATAAGTAGCGTCGGAGCTCTCCTAATGGCTATCAGCACTCTTCCCTTTCTTTGGAACATTCTCTATAGCTTTATAAAAGGCGAAAAAGCTGGAAACAATCCATGGCAAGCTCTTACACCCGAATGGTTAACAACTTCTCCTCCGCCAGTAGAAAACTGGCCTGGAGAAGCTCCTCTTGTAACTAAGCCTTATGGATATGGAGCTAATCACACTAATGAAAAAAATCCTCCCATCACTCAAGCTTAAAAGTTCATGACAACACTTCCTTCAACAAAAGAAAAGCCTGAAGAGTTAACTTCGAGTGATCATCAACATTCTGATCACAGATTATTTGGGCTAATAACTTTTCTAGTCGCAGATGGAATGACCTTTGCTGGATTTTTTGCTGCTTACCTCACTTACAAAGCGGTAAACCCTTTACTTCCAGACGCTATATACGAACTGGAGCTACCTCTCCCTACTCTAAATACCATTTTACTTCTTGTTAGCAGTGCAACTTTTCACAAAGCAGGAAAATCATTAGAAGCAGCCAACTCGAAACAATGCCAAAGATGGCTACTTATCACAGCTGGGCTGGGAATTGCGTTTCTTATCAGTCAAATGGTTGAATATTTTACATTACCCTTTGGGCTTACAGATAATCTTTACGCAAGCACTTTTTATGCCTTAACAGGCTTTCATGGCCTTCATGTAACTTTAGGGTCCATAATGATATTAATTGTCTGGTGGCAAGCTCGTTCACCAGGTGGTCGGATAACCAATGTAAATAACTTCCCTTTAGAAGCAGCAGAGATCTATTGGCACTTTGTTGATGGCATTTGGGTGGTTTTATTCATCATCCTTTATTTACTTTAATCTTGAATTCTTGATACCAAAGAAAGAAAATTTGAAGTGTTTCTTGCCACATTTGCAGTTATTCGTCAGAATTAATAGAAATTAATAGATCTATTAAATGCTGGTAGGCCAAGAACTACTCAACAAAGCCAGATCATTAAGCAAATGCTCTGAGGATGAGATCGCTAAGGGATGTGGATATGTAGGGCCCAGTGGGAGGGTCTTGCGTAAAAGCTTTTACAGAGCACTAGTACAAGCAAAAGGAATTAAGCTGCGTTCCAACGGTCCCGGGAGGCCAGGGAACAGGTCTTCAAGAGGTCGTCAGGCTGAATTCAGAACAAAGGTACATGGCAATGGCAATCTTCTAATTGGACATGCCTACACAAAGAAACTTGGTCTCGAGCCAGGGCAAGAATTTAGAATCGATGTTCGAAAAGATTCTGGAGCAATATGCTTGCTGCCCTTAGGTGGAAAGAGTCTTGAACTAAAGCAGTAAATAGTCCTTAGAAATTAAAAAAGCTAGGGATTTTCCTTCTATTTGAAGTACCTAAGAAAAGCCATTATTTGCAAGCCAGTCTAAAGATAAATCTGCTACTTTTTTTTTCTTAGGCTCATTAACCATTTTCCTCAAAAGATTCTCCGCATACTTAGCCATTAGGTCAGCTTCTAGATTGATTCTTTCCCCTATTTTTAGATATCTTAAAGAGGTATTTAACCACGTATGGGGTATAACAGCTATCGAAAAGATATCTCCCTCTTGAGTACTTTCTGAAATTGTAAGACTGATGCCATTTAGAGCAATGCTCGCTTTTTCACAAGTGTATTTAGCAAATGCAATATCCTCCCAAGAGATTTTTAAATTCCAAGACTTATTTAAAGTTTCAATTGAATGCACTTTCCCTAAACCATCAACATGGCCACTCACTAGATGCCCCCCAAGACGGTCAGTAAGTCTTAAAGCAGGCTCCAAGTTAACAAATCCCTTTTCATAAGCCTTTGCACCCAAGGAAGTCCTGCCTAAGGTCTCTTCGCTTACATCAGCTAAGAATGCATTATTTCTTATCGCAGATACTGTTAAACAAACCCCATCAACCGAAATACTTTCGCCAAGCGTCAAAGGGGAAAAAGAAGTTGGTGGCTCTACTAAGACACCCTCACCATGAAGATGAATAGTTCCGACACCTTGAATAAGACCTGTAAACATTTAAAGAAAGCTAAAAACAAACTCCTTAGTCATAATTTGTTCCAAGATCTTACTTGAACAAAGGATTCTTATGATAAAGCTATAGCTTCCTTTGTTTAATATCTCATAAAGAAATAATGGCCCTAAAACGAAATCAATTTGGGACAGGACCCAATGTGAGCCTCTTCACATTAGGGACAATGAGATCCAATGAATCTATAGAGCAAATGTATTCAGTTGTTAAAGAAGCATGCTTAACAGGAATCAACCATCTTGAGACAGCTCCTGCATATGGAACAGCAGAGGACCTTCTTGGAACTACTCTAAAAAAGTTGGATTCAGAGGGCTATCGACCAGAAGGTGGATGGGTAATAACTAGTAAAATTCTTCCAGGAACAGATATAAATAAGGGGAAGGATCAACTGCAAGGAATTCTTTCAAGGCTAGGTATTTCAAAGATTCATAATCTTGCAATCCATGGTATAAATCTTCCGGGACACCTGGCATGGGCTCTAAACGGTGACGGGGCTGAATTAATAAAATGGGCAATGCAAAAAAGGTTAATTGGACAAGTAGGCTTTAGCTCCCATGGAACTTTCTCTTTAATAAAGAAAGCCATTGAAAGTCGTCAATTTCAATTTTGCAGCTTACATCTACATTTATTAGACCAAGAGAGACTACCTCTTGCAAAAATGGCCTTAGAAAGGAATCTAGGAGTAATGGCTATTTCGCCTGCGGACAAGGGTGGGCATTTGCATACACCAAGTAAGACTCTCATTTCCGATTGCCACCCGATATCCCCACTAGAACTTGCGTATAGATTTCTACTTTCTCAAGGAATTAGCACTCTTACTCTTGGTGCTTCTAAAATTACAGACTTCCAAATTGCAAAAAAACTAATTAACTCAAATTCTCCACTCAGCAAATCTGAACAAGATATCATTGAAAAACTTACTAAACGTAGCAAGGAGCGTTTAGGCAATACTTTTTGTGGTCAATGTAGAGATTGTTTGCCATGTCCTAATGAAATCCCTATTCCAGAAATCTTACGCCTAAGAAATCTTTGCCTAGGGATGGATCTTAATAGCTTCACGAAAGAAAGATATAATTTAATAGGAAGAGCAGGGCATTGGTGGGAAAAGAACAATGCCACTGCCTGTCAAAACTGTGGTGAGTGCCTACCCAGATGTCCAAATAATCTAAACATTCCCGATCTCCTCAAAGACACACATCGCAAACTAGTTGATGCTCCAAAAAAAAGATTATGGGGCTGAACTAATCCAGCGACTCTCAAGTCTTTTTCTCTCTAAAATACTTAAAGGCTTAAATGACCAAGAATTTTCAAATGCTCCCTCCGATTGATAGATTGAACTGTATTTTTCTGGCAACAAATCACTAGCCTCCACTATCTGGGGGTAGGCGATAGGTGGTATTACGCCTTTTGCAAGCAACTTAAGCAATAATGGCAAACTCTTGGCTTCCTGAATCCAGTTTAATGGCAATGCTTGGAGTGATTTCTTTGGTCTTAATAAAACAGACCAATTTAATGCTGACCCCTCCTTTGGGAAAGCAATCCTTAACCGAGGATCACTTGCAAGTGATCTTAAACAGATTTGAAGCGGTAGAACAGCAACTTTTGCCTGACCTGCAAGCAACCAATTCAATCCATTCTTGTCATCAAAACTTTTCGCTTGCGACCTCAAAAGTTCTAATGAATTGGATCCTTTCATATGATCAGCCAAAGACATAATAACCCTCGGACTACTCGGCAAAATCACATGTCCTTTCAGCTTAGGTTCTAGCAAGACTTGCCATGACTCTTGAGCTTGTAACCATAAGTCCTCTTCCCCTCGAAAAATTAAAACCCATGGTGAAACTGCAATAGGTAAAAGTCGTGATGAAATTGCAGAGTTCATGTTACTCAAAAAAAACTTTGCTTTGCCATTAAGTTGGGAGAAACTTTCATCAGCTTCAATTGATTGGAACTCCTCAAATGGGCAATCGTTAAGCCACCCATCCCCAATAACCACTAGATCCATTCTTTTTCCTAAAGCAGATTTATAAAAATCTTTTTCAGATTTAACTTCCAAAAACTGATATTTCCATCGTGACGGTAGAGCCTGTAGAAACTCTCTAGGTAAAATACCTTTAGGCAATCCAAGAACTCCTCTTCCAGAAGGGAAGGAACAACCAGACATGGCAAAGATTCCGGTCAGAATTCCTAAGCGAATAAAATCTCTCCTCCCGAGTGTCATATCCCGCATAATGACAACCCAAAAACTAAACCTAACATAGCTAATAATTTTCGTTTAACTGATCAACTGCAAGCTCGCAGCCTTCAAGTAGTTTCTTACAACTACAGCCATTTAGTTCTGCTAACAGAGAAAATGCTCCTGCACCAACACCTTCTTTTACGAATCCATGTTCATAGTCTCTTAAAACTTTCTTGGAGCTTTCATAAAAACGCAACCCTGAGCATAAGCCGAGAAGAGGGACACTAAAAAAGGATTCAACTTGTTCAATCAAAGAAAGGAAAGCACTCTTTTTCAACGATGAAGAAATACACTCATCAACAAGCCATGATGTCGTTCCAATTGAGACATCTTGCACAAACTCCCTTCTTAAAGAGGGGTCAAGAGTAGATAATGCTAATGCCAAAACAGCTAACATCTGACTCCCTCCACCTAACAAGACTGGCTGACCAACCTGCCTTGCTCCTAATAAAAGACCAACAGCTACTGGCTGAAATGGATCGCCAACTGCAGCCAACAATTGAGTAAAAGAAGGCGAGGCACCTAACCCTGCAGCCCGCAATCCCTTCTCAACAGATCTTTTCTTTAATTCTTTGGGAGGGTTTTGGTTACTACCACTAATCAACCCTTCTACTTCGAGACCTAAACCAGTTAATACTGCAAGCGCAGTTGTCGTACCACCAGGGACACATTCTGACAACAATAGAGGTTTAACTAAACTTGAACCAAGCTCAAGGCCCTTTTGTCTAAGAAACTCGACTCTCTTAGGATTCATAGCTTTACCAGTAGTCACGCATTCCGCAGGCCCCAGGGAGGGGCAATCAACCGCTATATAAGGGAAAGATGGAACCTGAAGCAAGCCAGTGCCAAGAACATCTGTTTCTAAACCAATCAAGCTAGAAGCAACATGACTAATCAACGCTGGTGAGACGCCTGCAGAGAGTGGAGGCAATGACCATTTTCTTACCGCCGATGGTCCTTTCAAAAGGAGTTCTGCATCAGCAACAGCTGTATACCTCCTCGACTCTTTGGTTAACCCAGCTGCAGAAATGCCTTCTATTTCGGCAGTCTTTGAGCCTGCTAAAACCAATAAGCTAACAACATTAGCCATCGAAGTCTTCCATGTTCTTTCCCATCGGTTCAAGAGAAGAGATGATGAGCCTGAACCAAAGGCTCTATATTTCCCATACAGCTCTCGAGAGAAAGGCCCCTTCTCTTTTCGATTAAATTGATTCAAATGGGATCCCACAAGATCAAATTGTTTAAAACTCTTGGAGGTGGTGGAATGGAAGCATTAAGTTTTGGAAAAATCCAAAAAGCAATCGCATGCAAAGTAAGAACAAAAATCAATTCTTGAAACACTACTAAAAACAAAGCAGTTAGCTGAACAAACAACAAGTCTGGAATAAGTGGCAAATTCAATAAATCTATAATTCTTTCGAGTAACAAAAAACCTGCTCTAGTAACAACAACCCACAGGTTCTCACCAACTAAAAAAGAAAGTAAGAAAACTCTAATAATAAAGCCTATTGTCCCAATTAAAACACCTACCGCCCAGCTCAACCACCAACTAAAGCCCTTAAGCCAACTCCAGCCAAGCCAAAGCGCTAGAAAACCATACGGGAACAAAACCAATGGACCTCTAATGGGTCCCATCAGTGCCATTAAAAGCATTACCAGAAGAGCAGTCCCCTCCAGTCCAGAAGACAGACCTCTTCTTACTTGCAAAAGCGCCAAAGGTAAAGGTAAAGCAAGCCGGAAGAAAGCTGCACCTATTGGCAGGTAATAAAGAGCTATCCAGATTAATGCTGAAGCGGCAGTCAAATAAGATGTTTCGACTAATTGAATCGCTTGCCTCGAAGTAAAAGGCTTCATAGAGTTAGATTTTTGTAAAATGCCTGATTTCTTAAATTTCCCCAAAATATTTACCTCTTAGGCGAATTATTAAATGAATGACTTCCATCAAGACGTTCTATTTTCTCAATTTCAAAAACCACACCAGCATTCCTTAAGACTGTTGTAACTGCTTCTGCCGGAGCAGAAGGGTTTGTACCAGACAATTGAATGATAATTCGATAAGGATGCGGAGTGAATTTCTTAGACCTTCTAAGAGAAGTTTTTAATTGCTTTTTAGGTTTAACCTTTCTAGCCTGCCGCACATCGGAATCCTTAATTTCTTCAATAGAAGGGGATGACTTCGATTTAGGATCCTCGGCTTTGTCTAAAGAAATATCTGCTTTCAAAGGATTATCAAAACTATCAGCAAGTCTCTTCTCAAACTGCGAATCTGAACATGCTTGAAGCAAGAAAAAGCAGAGTGGTAAAAATAGTGTTTTTAAAAAGTCACCAACAAGTTGTGCCTTGAAAGTATTCATTAATTAATCTTTAGGCTTAACAATTTTCACAGCGCTTGTTCTCAATCTGCCTGATTTTGTGGTTGTAGTAGTCTTCTTACTTAAAGCTGTTTTAGATTTCTTTTTCTTTGCTCGAGGAGCTTTCTTGCTTGATTTCTTTTCTTCTAATAATTTAACTGCCTCTTCAATAGTTACATCATCAGCCTCCATGCCTTTAGGTAAAGATGCATTTATCTTTCCTTGTTTCACATAAAGCCCATATGGGCCATTATAAACATGTATATTTTCCTCCTCATCTTTTGTTCTCCCTAAATCTCTAAGTGCCATTCTCCCCCCTCTACCAAGCTTTGGAATAGCTAATAATTCAAGAGCTCTCTTTAAATCAATCTGATACACATCATCCTCTTTTTTCAAAGAACGATTATCTGGTTTTTCGCCATCCTCTTTGTCCCAAACAACATAAGGTCCGAATTGCCCAGTCCGAGCTTCAACCTTTCCACCATCAGGGTGACTACCCAGCAAGCGAGGCAAACTCAAAAGCTTAACAGCATCAGACAATGATACTTCCTCTGTTTTTATATCTTTAGGGATAGATGCTCTTCGGGGCTTTTGATCTTTATCAATTGCCTCACCTAACTGAACGAACGGTCCCCATGGACCAAAGCGAAGATACACTTTCTCTCCAGTCTCTGGATGTAAGCCTAGATCCGATGGTCCATCGAGAATTTGTTTAACTTTCTCGCTATCAAGGTCTCCTGGAGTAATATCCATTGGCAAGTTGCCCTTAGCATCAACTTCTTCACCATCTTCATTAATCCGCTTCCCCTCAAGCCAAGGTCCATTAGACCCAATTCGAACTGTGCAAGGTATTCCTTCTAGGTCAACCTTTCTATAAGCCTTTCCATCAATATCCCCCTCTCTCTTATCTACCTGAGCTGCTAAACCTTTACTACCTTTATAAAAAGCTTCTAGATAGGGCAACCACTCAACTGAACCAGAAGAAATCTCATCAAGAGAAGATTCCATTCTAGCTGTAAAAGTTGTATCAACCAAATCTGGGAAATGCTCTTCCAAGAGAGAGGTAACAGCGAATGCCGTAAAAGTAGGAGCTAAAGAATTGGCATTTAAAGATGCATAGCCTCTGTCAACAATCGTTCCAATGATGCTTGCATAAGTAGAAGGCCTACCAATTCCTTCCTTTTCCAGAGTTTTAACCAAAGAGGCTTCACTATACCTAGCAGGAGGCTTGGTCTCATGAGCAATGGCATCTACTGTCTTTGCAAAAAGTTCATCTCCAACTAAGACATTAGGCAATAGAATCTCTTGCTCTTCTAAAGCAGCTTCTGGATCATCACTGCCCTCAACATATGCTCGGAAAAAGCCTGGGAAGTCAATATTCTTTCCAGTTGCTCGGAA
Organism: Prochlorococcus sp. AG-436-O09; assembly: GCA_003209775.1. Classification (GTDB taxonomy): domain Bacteria; phylum Cyanobacteriota; class Cyanobacteriia; order PCC-6307; family Cyanobiaceae; genus Prochlorococcus_E. Next base: position 8,824 of record QCPN01000007.1, read on the forward strand.
GATAGCATTACTGACTTTTATTTCAACAGAAAGCATTGTCAAACGAGCTTCAGCCATTTGGCTAGCAACAGTTCGCTTCCAAATTAATTCGTATAAAGCCAAGTCCCGTCCAATTAAAGTTGTATCCTTTGGAGCCTTGAAGGTTTCGCCTGCAGGCCTAATTGCCTCATGAGCTTCTTGCGCATTCCTAGAACTAGACCTGAACTGTCTTGGAGATTCACTTAAATACTCTTTCCCATACCGATTCTCAACACATTGTCGAGCTGCACTTATTGCTTGCTGAGAAAGACTCACTGAGTCAGTTCTCATGTATGTAATAAAGCCTCGTTCATATAAGCCTTGAGCACATCGCATCGTTTCTCTAGCTGAAAGCCTTAACTTGCGATTAGCTTCTTGTTGCAGAGTACTTGTAGTGAATGGCGGTACAGGCTTTCTAAGAGTTGGTTTTTTATCTACTGACTTTACTGTCCACTTATCTTTTGCGACTTCTGTTGCAAGCTCTTTCGCTTCTATTTCTTTAAGCAAATTTGCTTTAGATGTTTTTTTAAGTTCTCCTGTCTTCTCATCAAAATCACTTCCATTAGCGATTTTCTTATCTTTAAAACTAATTAAACGTGCTTCTATAGGCGTCTTTTCTTTTTCAAGAATAGTTTTCAAGTCCCAATAACTTGCTCTTTTGAAAGCCCTTCTTTCTCTTTCACGTTTAACCAAAAGTCTTACCGACACCGATTGAACGCGGCCAGCGGATAGACCCCATGCAACTTTCTTCCATAACAAAGGTGACAAGGTATAACCAACTAAACGATCAAGGATCCTTCTCGTTTCTTGAGCATGGACCAATTCCATATCTAAATCTCTTGGTTTTTCGAGGGCTTTTGTAATTGCTTGTTTAGTAATTTCATGAAAAACCATTCTTTTTGTAGGAATCTTTGGCTGCAAAAGTTCCAATAAATGCCAACTAATGCTTTCTCCTTCTCGGTCTTCATCAGTTGCTAGCAAGAGTTCTTTAGCATCCTTTAACGCAGATTTAAGTTCTCTAACGACTTTCTTCTTATCTTTTGGGACCACGTATAACGGTTCAAAATCTGCTGATGTATTAACACCAATTCTTGACCATTTTTCTTTTTTCTTAGAAGCCGGTATCTCACTGGCTCCCTTCGGCAGATCTCTAACATGCCCCATTGAGGCAATAACTTGAAAGCCTTTAGGCAAGAAGCTTTTTATAGTTCTTGCCTTAGTAGGACTCTCTACGATGACCAATGTGTGCGCCACAGGCGAACAAATAACTCTATACTCATCTTTATCTTTATCGCATTAACCACCAAAATGCATAGACCAAATTAATAACTGAGGCATAATTCATAACATGGCTAGAGTTAAAAAGTTAGGTCTTTTCTGGCAAAACCACTATGCCCAACACGGGTAATCTTCTATTTTTAGCGAACCAGTCAATGCCTGTTCCTGAAGATTTACTAAACCTTTCTCTCAATGCAAAAGCAATTCTCCCTGAGGGTTTTGTGCTTTTAGCCCTAATTGGCACATTATTAGTTGATCTTGCCGGGGAAAGGACATCAAAGAGATGGTCCCCCCCCATTTGTTATGCAGGCCTAGGGTCTGCATTATTAGTTCTCTCTTTCCAGTGGAATGGGATTCCAGAATCAGCATTTTTAGGTGCATTTATAGTTGATAATTTCTCAATTGCATTTAGAGGTGTTGTAGCACTCTCAACTCTAATCTCATTACTCATCAGTTGGAGATACGCTGACCAGAGTGGAAGTCCAATTGGAGAATATGCTGCAATCCTTCTAGCAGCGACTCTTGGGGCAATGCTTTTATGTGGGTCTACAGACTTAATAAGCGTTTTCATATCACTTGAAACTCTGTCAGTAGCGAGTTACCTACTCGCTGGCTATTTAAAACGTGACGCTAAAAGTTCTGAAGCAGCTCTAAAATATTTACTTGTTGGTTCTGCTGCCGCTGCAGTTTTTCTGTACGGAGCATCTTTGCTTTACGGAATAAGTGGTTCAACCAGTTTAGAAAGTATTGGGATTGCACTCCAAGTTAGTCCCAAACCTTTAGCCGCTTTAGCCCTTGTTTTCATTCTAGCCACAGTAGCTTTCAAGATAGCAGCAGTTCCTTTTCATCAATGGACTCCAGATGTCTATGAAGGATCACCCACGCCAGTAGTTGCATTTCTTTCAGTTGGATCTAAAGCTGCAGGTTTTGCCCTAGCCGTAAGACTTTTAGTTGGCTGTTTTAGTGTCTTCGATGTTCAATGGAAACTACTTTTTACTGTCTTGGCAGTTTTGAGTATGACGTTGGGAAACGTCGTTGCACTTGCTCAAACATCAATGAAACGAATGCTTGCTTATAGCTCGATTGGGCAAGCTGGTTTTGTGATGATTGGGCTTGTTTGTGGAACTGAAGAAGGCTATGCAGCAATGATTCTTTATATGGCTGCCTACCTCTTTATGAATCTTGGTGCTTTTGCCTGTATTATTCTTTTCTCTCTGAGAACAGGTAGCGATAAAATTGCTGATTACGCTGGTTTATATCAAAAAGATCCATTAATAACACTAGGCTTGAGCCTCTGCCTGCTTTCTTTAGGCGGTATCCCTCCGATGATTGGTTTCTTTGGAAAGATATATCTTTTCTTTGCTGGCTGGGCTGACGGACAGTATTTGTTAGTGATAGTAGGGCTTGTGACCTCTGTGGTCTCCATTTATTACTATATTTCTGTTATCAAAATGATGGTAGTAAAAGAACCTCAAGAAGCATCAGAACTTGTAAAAGCTTATCCCTTAATTCAATGGAGCTCTGTTGGCATGCCAACTCTTCGATTTGCTCTTTTAACTTGTTTGTTTGCTACTGCAATAGGTGGTGTTCTCTCAAATCCATTATTCACATGGGCAAATAATGCTGTAGAAGGTACTCCTATTTTTCAAGAGGCTCTAGCATTCGCATCCAACCAAGGGAGCTTAGGGTAAACGCTTTGAGTAATCTTATTGCAAAACTTTCAAATGTAAGCAAGCTTTATGGGGAAGGTTCTTTAGAAGTAAAAGCACTAGATAATTTGAACCTAGAAGTACATCAAGGGGATTATTTGGCCGTGATGGGAGCAAGTGGTTCTGGAAAGAGTACTGCAATGAACATTATTGGTTGTCTTGATAGACCAACCTTTGGTAAATACGAGCTTAATGGTAATTCCGTTGAAAAACTAACAGACGATGCCCTTGCTGACCTTCGAAACCAAGAGCTTGGTTTTGTTTTTCAGCAATTTCACTTATTACAAGACGCGACAGCTTTAGAGAATGTAATGCTCCCACTGCTTTATGCCTGCATTCCCCTTTCTGAAAGGAAAGAGTTAGCCGAGGCAGCTTTGAAGAGAGTAGGTTTAACAGACAGGATGAACAACCGTCCAAATCAACTTTCCGGCGGGCAACAACAACGTGTTGCAATAGCTAGAGCAATCATTAATAAACCTTCCCTTCTTCTTGCAGACGAGCCTACGGGTGCTCTTGATTCAAACACTACTGAAGATGTCCTTAATTTGTTCGATGATTTACATACCCAAGGGATAACTCTAGTCCTTGTTACACATGAGGATGAAGTGGCCGTCAGAGCAAAAAGAAGGGCTCTTTTCAAAGACGGGAGAATTATCAAAATTTCCTAAAAAGGACAATTACTCAGATCCAGCGATTCCAAGTTTCCTCTCTAATTCCATTGCATACCCTTAGCTGTCCAGAAAGGTCTAAGCCTTGAATAGACCAAGTTTCCTCTGAATCAACCTTTTTGATTTGTTTTTTCCAAAGTAATCTCTCCCCCTCTTTACAAAGATATTCAGGTCTCATCAAAAGGCATGAGGCTTTTTCAATAGCCATAAGGACTTCTAAAGACCATTGCAAACTTGAAGGTCTATGTAAAGGGAAAAACTCAGACAAAGATGCGCCTTCTGGGGGCACTGGGTTACATACATTTAAACCAATCCCAATACACATCAAAATTGGTATTTGTCCTCGATAAGCAACACGGGGCAAGAATCCAGCTAGTTTTTTCCCATCCACCAACAAATCATTAGGCCACTTAATTCGAACTGGAATGTTATTTTCCTCTAATCTATTAGCCAAAGCCACAGCAACGCTAAGTCCAAATAAACCTGCTGATTGATATTGATCCAAATTTTGGCATGGAATAGCAGCACTCAACCAAACCCCCCCCAAAGGGGAATCCCAAATACGTCCTCTTTGGCCTTTTCCATGAGACTGCCTTCCAGCAAAAAAAGCTTTTGGGTTATTCACTGCACTTCGCCGACTCTTCAGCCATCTTGCTAGTTCTAATTCAGTGCTTCCACAAACAGGCTTCCATCTTAAGTGCCATGATTCTTTTAATCCCTCAGTTTGCCTATTCAGTGATGCAATTGGAGCTGCACCAGTCCATGAAGAATGATTCCTCATCTTGGAAACTTTTAAGATTTTAAAGACTATTGAGCTATTACTTTAAACATATTTTTTCCACTTCTCCCATATAAATCATGCCTTTGATTCACAGGCAGGCTTTTCTAAAGTGAGACACTAAGATATTCACAAGATTAAAAAAACTCAGGAAAACTTAGACTTAGACTAAGCAAGCTAGAAATTCTGATTATCCCCCTCTCTATAAATTGGAAGAATCAAATAAAAAACCTTCTTCTTTATCAAATTGCCTTAGTGAATTAAAAACTGAATGGAAACAAAACAAAAATGTTGCAGCATTATGGCAAGACTGGTCCAAGATAGCTGGAGAAAAGCTTTCACCCCACTGCAAGCCTTTAACTTTTCAAGGAGGGGTCCTAACTGTTGGAGCTCAACATCCGCAATGGAGACAAGCATTAATTTTTAACCGAAATCAATTAATAGCTGCACTTAGAGCACAAGGCCATGTCATCAAGGATCTAAGAATCAAGCAATACTACCCGCAAAAAACACTTCTTAAGAAAGACGAAAAAGTTATATGGGCTAAACATCCAAGCAGATGGGACGTTCATGGGAAAACAATTTGTCCAACATGCAAGGCTCCTTCTCCTGCCGGTGAGATCTCTTTATGGAAAAAGTGCGGGCTGTGCCGAAGGAAAGATCTCTCCAGTTAGAGCAAAGGACGTATAACCTATTTATGCAGTTAATAACAAAATACCCATTTGTCCTCCTAGGAGAAGTTTGTAGCGAGCCTCCTTAAATCCTACTTTCATTGCAATTTTCTTTTGAATATCTCCTTTTGGAAAACTCTTCAAGCTCTCCTCCAAATAAGCGTATTCATTCCTCAAACCCATCAATGAGGCAATCGGTACTACTACCCTACGTAAATAGAATTGTTGAAAATAAGAAGTTTTCGAATCTTCGGTTGGGTGATTAAAATCTAAAACCCCTGCTTGAGATCCAGGTTTCAAAAGTCTATGGATTTCTTTTAAGCCAGCCTCTGGATCTTCAAGGTTGCGTAACCCATAGGCCATTATCACACCATCAAAAGAAGCAGACGGCAGGCCTGTATTGAGTACATCCTTTTTTAGCCAGGAGATCGGTAAAGATGGATCTGCAACAGAGCGTTTTCGAGCATGATCAATTTGGGAATCAGAAAAATCAACACCCAAAACACTTCCAAAAGGTTGTACTAATTTCGCCAAAGCGAAACTTAAGTCACCTGTTCCACAGCAAAGATCTATCCAGTCTTGACCTGAGGAAGGTTCTAGCAAGGACAACAATTTCTTTTTCCAAAGTCGATGAAGGCCGAAGCTAAAAAGATCATTAAGGAAGTCATATTTATGAGAAATAGACTCAAATAATTTCTTAACTGATTTGGGATCTCGAGGTTTCACTTAAAGAAGTTCTATAAAAAGAAAAAGTTTGCTCAATATTTTTCAACTCTAAATTCATCTGATCTTAAAAATTATTCAATATTCAAGTGGTCTTATTAATAAATTCTTTTGTAAAAGGTAATTTTTTATTTGTTCAATGCTTAAATCCTGATCATGTAAAAGAGAAGCTAATAAAGCCGCTGAAGCATTACCTTCATTAAAGGCTTGGTAAACATGCTCTAAACATCCTGCGCCTCCAGAAGCAATTACTGGAACAGTTACTGAATCAGCAATAGTTCGTGTTAAGTCCAAGTCATAACCCTTTTGAGTTCCATCACCATCCATTGAAGTTAAAAGTATTTCTCCAGCACCTAAAGCACACACCTCGTTAGCCCAAGACAAAGCATCTAAGCCAGTATTCTTTCTACCGCCATTCACATAAACATCCCAGCCAAAAGTCGACTGAGACCTACGCTTAGCATCAATTGCTACAACAATACACTGACTCCCAAATTGGTTTGCTCCTTTACTTATCAGTTCAGGTTCTCTAACTGCAGATGAATTAAGACTAATTTTGTCAGCTCCTGCTCTTAGAAGCTCTTTAATTCCTTCAATAGAGCTGATCCCACCCCCAACTGTAAACGGAATAGTTACTGACTCTGCAGTGCGCCGAACTATATCAAGTAATGTTGCTCTTGCTTCATGGCTAGCCGCTATATCTAAAAAAACCAACTCATCTGCCCCCTCATTGCTATACCGACAAGCCAGTTCCACAGGGTCTCCAGCATCCCTCAAGCCAACAAAATTAACACCTTTAACAACCCGTCCATTTGCAACATCAAGACAAGGTATTAAGCGAAGAGCGACCATAAACTTCAAATTAATGTACAACGACTGTTAGGGTTGCCCCACAGCTCAAGCCTTGCAGATCATGCCCCAGTCAGCAAACCTTACAAAAATAGGATCAAGGGTCAAAATTGATCTTAATAAAATTAAAGATCGGATATCAGGTAATTTGCTCCAAAAGATTTCTTCTGATCCTCGTGCCACTGTAATGGATTACAAGATGACCGACGGAGGTGGTGTGGGAGTTGTCTTGAAGCTTGCTGATGGAACTAAGAATTGGTTCTTTGAAAGCGAAGTCGGACGTGGGTGAGGGATAGAAAAGTGAGTGATACCCGTCAGCTTCTAGGAATAAAAGGAGGCTCTGAAACAACCAACATCTGGAAACTGCGCCTGCAGTTAATGAAGCCCATCACATGGATACCTTTGCTTTGGGGAGTTATTTGTGGTGCTGCGGCAAGTGGTCATTACCATTGGAATATAAGTAATGTTCTTGCATCCATAGCTTGTATGGTCATGAGTGGTCCTCTCCTAACGGGCTACACACAAACTATTAACGATTACTATGACAGGGAGATTGATGCTATCAATGAGCCTAGTCGTCCGATTCCCTCTGGTGCTATATCTCTAACACAAGTAAGGTTACAAATCTGGGTCCTTTTAGGAGCAGGTCTTGCTTTTGCATATGGCCTTGATACTTGGGCAGGACATTCCACTCCAACAGTATTCTTACTAGCACTTGGCGGTTCTTTTGTTAGCTATATATATTCTGCACCTCCATTAAAACTCAAACAAAATGGCTGGCTAGGTAATTATGCTCTTGGAGCAAGTTATATAGCTCTACCCTGGTGGGCTGGACAAGCTCTTTTTGGTCAACTCACCTGGACAACAGCTTTCTTAACTTTGGCTTATAGCCTGGCAGGCTTAGGGATAGCAGTAATTAATGATTTTAAGAGTGTCGAAGGAGACAAAGAATTAGGATTGAACTCTCTCCCAGTAGTCTTTGGTATCAGGAATGCAAGTTTTATTAGTGCTGGAATGATTAATATCTTTCAATTAGCGATGGTAGGGGTACTAATAATTATTGGACAACATCTGGCTTCAGTCATTTTAGTCTTACTAATTGTTCCACAAATCACTTTCCAAGACATCTGGCTACTAAGGGATCCTCTCGCATTTGATGTAAAATACCAGGCAAGTGCTCAACCTTTTCTTATACTAGGAATGCTTGTAACGGCCATAGCTATTGGGCATAGCTCACTTATCAATCTTTAGTGCACTCAAAAGTTCAAAAATACTTGTTGTTAGCAACAAGCGGATTCATTTTAGGTTCAACTATAGCGATAACAGAAAATCTTATCAGTAAGTCAATAGACTCAACACTACCTCCTGCCAGCAAGGTTAGTAGATTCAATAGGCCAGGAACAATACAAATATTTGGATCCAAAGGCGAGATTATTCAAAAACTAGGGCCAGCAACCCGTGAGAAAATGGCATCGGGAACAATCCCTGACATTATCAAAAATGCTTTTATAGCATCAGAAGATAGACGTTTCTATAAACACAACGGTGTTGACTTTTGGAGCATAAGCAGAGCAGTAATAAGCAATGTTAAAGAAATGGCAATCGTTGAAGGTGGAAGCACTATCACACAACAATTAGCAAGAATGGTCTTTCTAAATCAGAACAAGACTATTCAGAGAAAACTCAAAGAAATGGCTCTTGCTTTCAAGCTAGAAAGAAATCTTACGAAAGAAGAGATCATCGAGCAATATCTAAACAATGTCTACCTTGGCTCGAATGCTTATGGTATTTCAGATGCAGCATGGGTCTACTTCAAAAAAACACCTGCCATGTTAACACTTGAAGAAATTGCTCTAATAGCTGGATTAGCACCAGCACCATCTTTATACTCCCCTTTAGTTAATAGTGACCTAGCACTCAAACGTAGGTCGATTGTACTGTATAAAATGAGAATGGAGAACTTCATCTCAAACTCAGAACTATCGGAGGCGTTAACTAAGCCATTAAAGCTAGAACCAGCAATCCCTAAATATCTAAGAAGCAAGGCTCCTTTCTTTACAGACTTTATAGAGCAAGTCCTTCCTCAACTTTTATCAAAAGAGGAACTAGAAGTAGGAGGGTTGAAAGTTAAAACTAGTCTCATTCTTGATTGGCAAGAAATAGCCAAAGAGGTCATCAACAATCAAAGAGAAATCAATACTGAAGTAGCAATTGTTTCGATACAACCTAGTAACGGACTAATCAGAGTACTTGTAGGCGGAAGAGACTATAGCAAAAATCAATTCAACAGAGCCTTCCAAGCTCTAAGATCACCAGGGTCAACATTTAAGATTTTCCCTTATCTAGCAGCACTCACTGAAGGCTATGAGCCAGAAGATGTTCTCTTTGATACGCCTAGGTGTTGGTATGGGTATTGTCCTAAGAACTTTGGAAACTTGTATTTTGGAGAAGCCTCCATAACTGAAGCATTCACCAATTCAATAAATACAATTGCCGTTGACTTGCTAGCAAAGGTAGGATTTGAGAAGGTAATAACTACTGCTAACAAGTTTGGTGTAGGGAAGGAAAGAGAGCTTGAGTACTATTACCCCTTAGCCATTGGTGCATATGAGGAAACAGTTTTGAATATGACTGCTGCTTATGCTGGTATTACCAATAGAGGCTTATATAATCAACCATCCGCGATTGAAGAAATAAGAGGCCCTACTAACGATCTTCTATGGAGTCATAATGACGGGGAAGTTAGCAGAGCTATCTCCACAGAAATAGCCGATAAAATGAACTGGATGTTACAGCAAGTAGTTTTATACGGTTCAGGTACAGCAGCTTCCCTCGAAGACAGACAAGTTGCTGGGAAAACAGGCACTTCGGAAGGAAATCGTGACCTTTGGTTCATTGGATCTATCCCTCAGTTAACAACTGGGGTTTGGCTTGGAAATGACAATAACGAAGAAAGTAAAGTCAATAGTGGCGATGCTGCTTTTACCTGGAAACAATTTATGAACAAGATCAGCATTAATATGGAAATTAGAAGATTTCCTGAACGTCCCTCCCAGTCTAATCTGAAAACTAATTCTCCTGAATAATTTTTTAGCTACTCATGTAGGTCGATGATTGCAGCATAAAAGCCATCTCCGCCATGTGCCTCACCTTGCCATAATTGTTTCTGATACCTAAGTCGTAAGCACTGTTGATTTGAAATGAAATTTTTAATTTGTTTAGTATTCTCATCAGGGTTAATCGTACAAGTGGAATAAACAATCATTCCGCCAGGTCTTAACAAAGGCAACATTCCTTCCAAAAGTTTACTCTGTAGGCTTACTAATTCTTTTATTTTATCAGGCGTTATCCTCCACCTTAAATCAGGATTCCGCGCCAATGTTCCTAACCCAGAGCATGGAGCATCCAACAAAATCTTTTGGAAGTAGCCTTTCCATGATGGCTTACGAGTTAAGAGAGTTGATGCGTCCGCACAAAGAAAATTAACGCTATTCAAACCAAGACGAGTAAGGTTTATCTTAGTTTTCTCTAATCGTTTAGAAGAGGAATCAACAGCCCAAATTTCACCTTCATCATTCACCAATTCTGACAGATGACTTGTTTTCCCTCCTGGAGCTGCACAAGCGTCAAGGATGCTCTCACCTGGTTTTGCTGATAAAAGAGGGGCAATCCATTGAGAAGAGCGATCTTGAACAGACCATTCTCCTTCTTGATAGCCAGGCCAATTACGTAGACCACCTCCCCCAGATCGAATAGTTAGACCATAAGGGCATCCTGCAATCAAACTACTTGCAATCCCACCTTTTCTCAATTTCTCCTGAGCATTTTCAACACTTGAACGTTGGCAATTGATTCTTAAATCAATTGCAGGTGTCTTATTTGATGCCTCAGCAATTTTCACTGCACCCTCCCCACCTTTCCATCGAATCAACTCTTTACCAAGCCAAAGAGGTATCGAATACTTTTGAGATAACTGCTCGTCAAGAAATTTTGATGTAGGAATTGTCTCACCTGTTATATGAGCCTTAACTGCTTTTCTCAAAAGAGCATTAACCACTGGAGCTAGACGTCCTAAGTGATTCTCCTTTGCTATTTGCACAGTGGTATTCACAGCCGCTGAGACAGGGACCTTATCCATGTAGAAAATTTGATAAAGTCCTACATGCAACAACCAACGAAGTAGGGGTGGCTGCTTAAGTGATGGAATCTTTGCGAGATAGTCAATCCAATCGTCCAATTGCTGACGATGACGGATAGAGCCACACACTAACTCAGTTGCCAATGCTCTATCAACTACGCTTAAGTCATATTTGCTAAAGACATGTTCTATAGCCACATCAGAGAAAGTACCACCAGCAACAGATCGAAGGGCCTTCCATGCTGCAGTTCTAGATAATAAACCTTTAGTAAATTTCTCTTCAGAAATAATTCCTGGACTCCTTTAGTAAAAGTCTATATACCAAGTTACTATTAAAGTAGTTAATTCAAGATTTTTCTTGGCGAATGAATAATTGTCACCAAGTTCATACTAAAAAATAAGTCCTTCTTGATTTCAAGGTCTCCTCCCCTAAAAGAATTGCCCTAAGTCAAATGTTCTTTAAAAAACGATTTTAATTTCATGCCTTTACTCCCGCGGCGATTTAAGAGAATCAAATCGGTTTTGGAACGTCGAATGTCCAATCTAACTATCCTTACTGAAGAGATAGAAAAGCCTCACAACCTCTCAGCAATTCTTAGGACCTGTGATGCTGTGGGTGTGCTGGAAGCACATGCGGTTTTCAAGGAGAATAGAGTACCTACCTTCAACAGCACTGCTCAAGGAAGTCAAAAATGGGTTAAGTTAAATAGGCATAAAAGTATAGAAGTTGCAATCAAATATCTAAAAGGGATGGGATTTAAACTATATGGAACCAATCTTAATGAAAATGCGAAAGATTATCGCATGTTTGATTACAGAGGGCCAACAGCATTTGTAATGGGAGCCGAAAAGTGGGGGTTAAGCAAATCAGCATCCATGTTAGTAGATGAGTCTATTTTTATACCTATGAGAGGGATGGTTCAATCTCTTAATGTATCAGTAGCTTCCGCTGCATTACTATTTGAAGCATTAAGGCAACGTGAACAAGAGGGAAGCCATTTAGATTCAAGAGAAAACATAAGTGAGGCTTTGTACAATAAAACTCTATTTGAATGGTGCTATCCTGAGGTGGCGAATTGGTGTAAAAGCCATGGTCGTGACTATCCAAAGTTGAATCCGGTTGGAGAAATCATGGAAAATCTTCCTAGGACCAAAAAATTTCGTTGTTAATTCATACGTTCCAAAAGTCTCATAATGTCTCAGATCTTCTTAAATAACCTCTAACTACCACAAATTAAATCTTCTAAGGCTTCACCTAGCAAAGATAAAGAAAGAACTAATCCAAACATTGCTATCCCTGGGTAAAGGGCTGTCCACCAAATACCAACAGGGACAGCATCTAGAGCCATATTCAAATCGCTCCCCCATTCCGGAATAGTTTCAGGCAAACCAAGGCCAAGGAATCCAAGTCCACCTAACACCAAAACTGCATCAGCAGCATTTAATGTCAACAGTACAGGAACAGATGTGAGAACATTCTTGAAAAGATATCTTCTCATTACCCATAAAGGGCCTGCACCCATTGCTCTAGCAGCTTCAACATATAACTCTGTTTTTACTTGCCCAGTTTGATTCCTAACAACACGAAAGTACTGAGGTATATATACAACACATAATGCAATTGCTGCATTTATAATTCCACGTCCTAACACAAATGCAATCACGACTGAAAGCAAAAGGACTGGGACTGTATATAAAGTCTCCATTATGAGGACCATGATGCGATCTATAACACCACCTGCGTAACCACTGAAAAGTCCAACAGGGACGCCAATAAGAACAGCAAGCGAAACTGCTAAAAAAACGACTTGAAGTGCGACACCTGTACCCTGTAGTGTTCTCACACAAACATCTCTACCAAGACGATCAGTCCCACACCAATGGTCAAAAGAAGGTGGTGCATACATCGGACTATTCAAACCAAGCTGACCATCAGGTAAAAAACCTACCCTAATCAGAAGTGGTGTAAGCAAAGCAACCATTAGGTAAGCCCCCAACAACCAACTTCCCCAAATAGCCATCCTGACTGAAAGCTTTCGAGAGTTTTGTTTTTTAAAAGCAGAGAAATATCTCAAATTAAAAACTCAATTTTAAAAATCATAATAAAAGGTAGAAAACATTTTCCACTAGCTCTTATATATATATGAATAAAAAACCAACATGAATTACAAAAAACAAGGTCTAACAGTTGGAGAATTGACTATAGCTGTGGGGATGGTAATCTTTATATCCTTGATATGGTCAAATCTAGGCAACAAAGAAAATTCTAAACCTAGCGTTTCCTATTCACAATCTTCGACTCTTCTATTAACAAAGTCTTCATAAGACTTCTACGTTTAACTCTCAATAAATGGAAAATGGAGAGCTCAGGCTTTGAAGAATCTTATGTTTTTTGATTCAATTTAAGAACTGCCATAAAGGCCTCTTGCGGCACATCTACTTTCCCCATTGATTTCATCCTTTTCTTACCCTTAGCTTGTTTCTTAAGTAATTTTTTCTTACGTGATATATCTCCTCCATAACATTTCGCTAAAACATCCTTTCGCAAAGCACTAATACTTTCACTTGCTATAACTCTACTCCCAATAGAAGCCTGCAAAGGTATTTTAAATTGCTGTTTTGGGATTAGTTCCTTTAGTTTTTCTACCAACCCTCTTCCTACGCTATAAGCTTTATCCCGATGAACAATCGTTGTTAAGGGGTCAGCTCGTTCTGCATTGATTAATACGTCAAGTCGTACAAGATCATTCTTCCGATAACCAATTAAATGGTATTCCATAGAAGCATATCCTTTAGTACGACTCTTCATTTGATCAAAGAAATCTGTAACAACCTCCGCTAAAGGAATCTCATAAATAAGAGTAACTCGGTCAGTAGTTATAAATTTCATATCAACAAAGTCACCTCGTCGATCTTGGCACAAACCCATCAAGGTCCCATTATAGTCATTGGGTGCATAGATCTCAATACGAACATATGGTTCTTCTATCGATTCACGCTTCTGTGGATCAGGCAAAGTTGCTGGGTTGTCAATTAGAAGCATCTCTCCATCAATCATATTGACCTGATAAATAACAGATGGAGCCGTAACAATTAATTCAAGATCATATTCCCGCTCTAACCTTTCTTGAACTATTTCCATATGAAGCAGGCCAAGGAATCCACAACGGAAGCCAAAGCCCATTGCACTACTTGTTTCAGGTTCATACTTCAAAGCAGCATCTGAAAGTTGAAGCTTATCTAATGCTTCTCTTAAGTCTGGATATTGGTCTGCATCTATAGGGAACAAGCCACAAAAGACCATAGGCTTTGCTTCTGTATAACCTGGCAAAGGATCTTCAGCTGGATGATTTAGCAATGTGATGGTGTCGCCAACCCGAGCATCTGAAACTGCCTTAATAGACGCTGCCAAGTAACCCACTTCTCCTGCATGTAATTCATCTACTTTAACTTGATCTGGAGCCATTATCCCAATTTCGTCAAGTTCATAGCTCTTTTTACTAGCCATTAAAAGAACTTTGTCTCTGGTTGAAATACTTCCTGTAAGCACACGGAAATAGACAATAACACCTCGATACGGATCATAGTAAGAATCAAAAATCAAGGCTTGGGTAGGTTCAGACACACGGTCTTGAGGCGGTGGAATTTGATCAACCACAGCCTGCAGAATATCTACAATACCTACACCTGTTTTCGCAGAGCAAGCAATAGCATTAGACGTATCTAAACCAATAATTGATTCTATTTCTTTCTTAATCCGTTCAGGCTCAGATCCTGGAAGGTCAACCTTATTTAAAACAGGAATAATCTCCAAATCATTTTCTAAGGCTAAATAAACATTTGCCAAAGTTTGAGCTTCAACCCCTTGACTTGCATCAACAACTAACAAAGCCCCTTCACATGCTTGCAATGATCGGCTTACTTCATAAGAGAAATCAACATGGCCAGGCGTATCAATTAAGTTGAGAACATAATTTTCACCATCACTTGCAGAATAATTCATTCTTGCAGCTTGGAGTTTAATTGTGATTCCCCGCTCTCTCTCAAGATCCATATTATCTAAAAACTGCTCCTGCATATCTCTAGAAGAAACAGTTCCTGTTTCCTGCAAAAGTCGATCTGCCAAAGTTGATTTGCCATGATCAATATGAGCAATTATGCAAAAATTTCTCAATCTTGAAACGGGTACATCAGTCATTTGATTTCACTTCACTAAAATGGTTGCGCTGACAGTTTGTGGAACAAGGGAACAAATATTCCGTTTAAGAAAGTCTTGACTAATCACTTATCCCAATCCAAGCAGAGAATTGCTCCTATGTCGAAGTTTATCCAACAAGGTTTCATCAGAGACAAGCTCTTTACCAAAACTTGGCAAGAGTTTTTTTAATCTCTGTTGCCAAAGCTCGGTAGACATTTTCTCGCTCCAGCAACTTTGTAAGACTTCTAACATAATTGATACCGCTGTGCTCGCTCCCGGAGAGGCGCCTAACAAGGCTGCCAGAGAACCATCTGAAGAGGCAACCACTTCCGTTCCCAATTTCAGCGTTCCTCCATCTTTTGTCATCTTAATAATCTGTACTCTCTGTCCAGCAATTGATAATGTCCAATCATCAGAATTAGCCTGGGGGAAGAACTCCTTTAATGCATTAATTCGATCAGAATGGTTAAGTTGAAGCTGGCCAAGAAGATAATTAATTAAATCAGTATTCTTAAATCCAGCTTGTATTAAAGGTAAAGCATTAAACACTTTTATACTCCTGAAAAAATCAAACTTTGAACCATTCTTCAAGAACTTAGTATTAAAACCTGCAAATGGTCCAAATAACAAAGACCTCTTACCTTTTATCCATCGCGTATCCAAATGTGGAACTGACATTGGGGGAGCACCTATTGCGCTTTTACCGTAAACCTTTGCATTGTGCATTTGCGCAAGGTTTGGATCATTGCAAGCTAACCATTGCCCACTAACAGGAAACCCTCCATAAGACTTCCCTTCGGGGATACCAGTTCTCTGTAATAAAGATAATGCTCCTCCACCTGCTCCCAGGAAAACAAATGGTGTCTCCACATAATGCTCATTTCTATTACCGGCTAAAGAAAGTCGCCACGACTTACCATTGGCTCGATTAATATCTACAACTTCGGTAGATAATCTTAATTCTACGGCTCCGGAACGCTGTAATTCCTTTAAATATTCAACAGTTAAAGTCCCAAAATCAATATCTGTTCCTCGACTAACACGTGTTGCTGCTACTTTCTGGCCAGAGTCCCGACCATTCATAATGAGGGGAATCCATTCCCTGATCTCCTCAGCCTCTTCACTCCATTCCATATTCTGAAAAGCATTTCTTCCACTTAGCTTCCTGTAACGTTGCCGTAAGAATGCAATATTGGTTTCACCCCAAACAAAGCTTATATGAGGCAATCTATGTAAGAAATTGGCTGGCGAAACCCTCCCTAGCTCAGACAGCGAAGCCCACAGTTCCAAGCTTCTTTCAAACGCAGAATTAATAGCTAATGCCTTGGAAATATTCAAGCTTCCATCTAGATTTGTTGGCGTGTAATTGAATTCACAATTAGCCGCATGTCCTGTACCTGAATTATTAACAGCAGAACTGCTTTCTAATGCGGGTGCGCCTAATCTCTCAATAATTAGGATTCGCATATCAGGGTCTAATTCATGCAGAAATAAAGCCAAGGTAGAGCTCATGATTCCAGCACCAACTAATACTGCATCAAATCGAGCTTCAGAACCTATAGCGTCAGATGCAACCAAAATCTAGATTTTTATATAAGATCAATATATGATTAGGCTAAACCCAATTCAATGAAATAAACAACCTGATGAAAAATGAAACCATGGCACTCACCCATGAAAATGTTGAAAAGGTTCTAGATGAATTAAGGCCCTTTCTTATGGCCGATGGAGGCAACGTAGAGATAGTAGAGATTGATGGTCCAATCGTAAAAGTTAGGCTTCAAGGTGCCTGTGGAAGCTGCCCTAGTAGCACAATGACACTAAAGATGGGTATAGAAAGAAAATTAAAGGAGATGATCCCTGAAGTAAGTGAGGTTGTTCAAGTACTTTAATCAATCAAGTTGATCTTCAAACCCCAGAGTTCCCATACTCTTTTTTTATTGCTGAATTAAAATCCAAACAGTCCAATGGCAATCCTCTATTAATTGCAATCAAAAATGGGCTCAAAATTCCTACTATAAAAATCAAGCGGTAAATATCTGAGGAGTCCGATCTGGCAAAGTTAGTAAATAAGTACACACTTGTAAGGTATAGGTGAAAATAAAGGAATCTACTTGGCTCTGTTCCCATCCATCGAATTGCTGATCCAAGAAAAAATAAAAAAGCTTTCATCTTCGAAGAGTTCTTTCGTAGGTAATTAAAACAACAATACTCACTCAGCGATCAGCATGAATACAAATCACCAAGATCTAATCTTACTTGAACGCGTATCAAGAGCGGAGAAACATTAACGAAATCTAAAACTTGGCGACATCTGAATCATGTTGAGCTTTTTCGGGAAGGTCAACGCAAAAATAAATTCCGTATCAACCGTTACATAATGTTCACCCTGTAGCCTTAGGTGGTAGCTCCAGCCAAGCCAAAGGAAGGCAGGCTGGTGACTATAGGACTCTGCGAAGCCAATTCTTACTTATCGCTGAAAAGACTACACTCAACACAAGGAGTCAGCTGAAAAAAACATTTCATAGAACTAACCTATTGAAGAAATGTTTCTTCAAGTAGAAAGGAAGCTAACTCAAGAAAGAATCCTCTATTAACTTATCGAGGAGGAGCCAATCAAAAGCAACAACATATCCATAATTACAGCATTCAAATAAGGCAGGCCATAGAAGGACTAGGGTTCTTTCCTTATTATTCTTCAACTATCTATCCAGCCTAATAAACCAAGAAAAGCAAAGTTGAATTTTTAAAAAACATATGACAGCTTGAGATAAAAGAGGATTATGCTCATCTTGTTTCAAAGCAATTATTCAATGGTTGAACTAACATTAATGATACTTTTAAACAATGTTGGGGACCAGTTTTGCAAATATCGATCAGAAGGTAGTGATACCTATAGATCAGTGCTTCTAGCATATAGCGATGCAAGTGAAAAATATGGTGTTCAGGAAGTCAGAAAGGTCATAAAAGAAGCTGATGCCCTAAGTTTCTCAGCTGTTGCCATAGCACTTTTAAAATGCCCTCAGCATCTTAATAATTAATTCTCAAAACGGTAGGCTCATCATAAAATTAATATTCACAAGGACTTATAGATAAAAACTCTTAATGAGCCGCTTTAGATCTGACCTCCCAGCATTAAGAAATAAAGACTATTTCAACTACGGTGGTCAGGGACCATTACCTAAAACCTCTCTAAATGCCATAATTAATAGTTGGGAAATAATTCAAGAGCTAGGTCCCTTTACGAACGATGTTTGGCCATTTATATCTAATGAAGTTAAAGAAACAAAAGGCCTGATCGCAGAATTCTGTGATGTGACCAGTCATCGCATTGCCTTAACCGAAAATGTTACAAGTGGATGTGTGTTGCCTCTTTTAGGACTCCCATTCTCTAAGGGAGATCGACTTTTAATCAGCAACTGCGAACACCCTGGTGTCGTATCAGCATGTAAAGAGCTTGCAAGGCGAGAATCTCTTCATATAGACATCCTGGATGTTCTAAGTCTGCGCAGAGGAGTCGAAGAAGCCAAAGAGAATCAAGATGAAGTAATCAAAGCTGTCGAAGGCGGCTTAAAACCAAGGACCAAGCTCGTAGTTTTATCTCATCTACTCTGGAACACTGGTCAAATAATGCCTATAGAACTAATTGCAAAGCTGCTTCTTAATCAATCAAATCAACCATATTTCTTAGTTGATGCAGCTCAAAGTTTCGGCCAAATCCCAATAAGAGATAGTGCTTCAAAAGTAGACATCTATGCCTTCACTGGTCACAAATGGGCTTTTGGGCCAGAGGGACTTGGAGCTGTAGTCCTATCAGAAAGAGTTCTCGCAGAAGCTAATCCAACATTAGTTGGATGGAAAGCTCTTACCAATGAATCAAGTATTTACACTAACGAAATCAAGCCTTTCCACAAGGATGCCAGACGCTTTGAAATTGCAACATCATGTACGCCTCTGTTAGCCGGGCTTCGTTGTTCCCTTAATCTTCTTAAAGAACAAGGGACTGATTCGGAAAGAATTAATACCATCAAATTACACAGTAAAAGGCTATGGCTGGAGTTAAAGGGTCTCACTCCTATAAAACCTGTCCTACAAGGTCCACCTCCAGCCGGCCTTGTAAGTTTTACTATTAGCTCCAAGCTGTCTCCCAATCAGATTGTTAAGCTATTAGCGAAAGAATCTATTTTCATAAGAGTCCTTGAAGATCCCATATGGCTACGGGCATGCGTTCATATCACTAGTACAGAGAGAGATATAGCAAGGCTTACAACTGCACTAAAAAAAATTGTAATGAATTAAAAATCATCTCTAAATTTTCAACTATTTGATTTTAGAAGTAAAGCTTTCTTGGCAATTTCTCTATCATCAAATTTTATTATCTTTTCCCCAAGGATTTGATAATCCTCGTGCCCCTTACCTGCAATCAAGACAATATCTCCTGGCAAAGCCGAGAAAATAGCCTCATGTATCGCAATAGATCTATCGCCCTCAATAATCAGCTCATCCTGAGTAGTTATACCATCTAAAATGTCATCAATAATTTGCCGTGGATTCTCTGTTCTAGGGTTATCAGAAGTAAGAATGATATTATCTGCATATTTTTGTGCAATATGTCCCATCTTGGCTCTCTTGTCTCTATCTCTATCACCTCCACAACCAAAAACACAATAAAGATTTCCCGGTACAAAAGAACGCAACGTCTTAAGAACATTCTCTAGACCATCTGGAGTATGTGCATAGTCGACTATTACCTTAGGCAAGCAACCTTCTAAACAGATCTGCTCCATTCGTCCTGGCACACCTGGAAAATCTCTTAGGCTAGGCAAAAGAGTTTCTAATGGAATACCTCTTTGAAGCAATGCCCCAATAGCCTCAAGTAAATTCATCAAGTTAAACCTTCCAATCAAAGAAGTTTGAAACCTTCCATTACCCATAGGGCTATGCAAAACACCCTCAACACCATTAAGACTCATCTTAATATTTGAAATAAATAGTTCAGGACTAATCAACTCGATAACATCCTTCTTCAACGAAGCACGCCAACAAATATCTTTTAAATCCTTCGATAACCTATCGCCCCAAGGGTCATCAACATTAACAACAACTCTAGAATTTCCTTTTTTTAAAAGAGGCGACTGAAATAAGAGCGATTTGGATTCAAAG
Organism: Prochlorococcus sp. AG-436-O09; assembly: GCA_003209775.1. Lineage (GTDB taxonomy): Bacteria > Cyanobacteriota > Cyanobacteriia > PCC-6307 > Cyanobiaceae > Prochlorococcus_E. Next base: position 29,017 of record QCPN01000007.1, read on the forward strand.
TATGCCTCCATAGAATGGTGATAATCAAGATGATCTTGTGTGAGATTAGTAAAAATAGCTCCAGAGAAATTACATCCAGCTACACGCCTTTGGGCCAATGCATGTGAGCTAACTTCCATTGCTCCTAAACGCGCACCTGAAATCACTGCCTCCGATAGCTTCGATTGCAAAACGTCTCCAAAAGCAGTTGTATGATTAGCAGTTTCAGTATGACCAGGCCAACGGTTTACTAAAGTGCCAAACAATGCGCAGCTCAAGCCGCACCGTGAACTAAGATGCTCAATTAGATAAGTAACTGTTGTTTTACCATTCGTACCTGTAACACCTATCAAATCCATCTTCAATGAAGGTTCACCCCAAAAAACAGAGGCTATCTCACCCATCCAATGACTCACTTGATCAGGAACAACATAGACCATATCTTCGCTGTTAGGAGGGTCTACTGATGCAGCAGCTTTGCTAATTATGGCAGCAACTGCTCCATGAGATATTGCCTGACGCCAAAAACAACCTCCATCAACTTGCTCTCCTGGTAAGCCAAAAAACAAACCGCCCTTATGAACAGAACGGGAATCACAACTAATACTTTTAACTGGTACGTTTTTAAAAGCAGTCGGCGCATCTAAGCCGATTGCATTGAAAAGAAAATCAAGAGAGCACTTCATAGTCACAAAGAAACATAAGCCCCTTTAACCCTTCCCAATGGTTTTTGAAATAATCTTTTGAAGCCAACTTAAAAGAGCTTCTTCATCAAGCCTAGGAGATACTCTTGGCAACTCAATCCTTCTCAATGGAGAGCTTAATTCCAGTAATAAAATAGGCACTTCCAATGAATAGCGTGCAGTTTCAGCTTTTGTAACATCTTTACTATCAATATCTCTGACACAAAGTTTAATAGGGATCTCGAGCTGGTCCAAAGAAAGTTTCCATAACCGTTCTTCTAGACCTTCACATAAACAACAGCCCGATCTAGTTAAAAGGATTAATTTATGTTCAATCATTAATCAGGCACAGGGTCACAACCACAAGGTGTCCAAGGATGGCAGCGGCAAAGTCTGTTAAAGGTAAGCCAACCTCCTTTCCAAGGTCCATGCCTGGCAATAGCTTCTAATCCATATTCACTACAACTTGGAATGAAGCGACATCTTGGTCCCCAAAGAGGAGAAAGAAACTGCCTATAAAAAGCAATTAAGACTAAAAAAAGGTTTCCAATAGATTTATTCAACTTCTTCATCATGTTTCGAGATAGAATATATAGCTGTTGAATGAATAAGTATAAGCAGGAAGCAAATTCCAGCATTAACTATTTCATCATCCATTGTCCCATTATTATTTGTTCTATGTCTAGATACCGTGGACCTCGATTGAGGATCACGCGTCGCTTGGGAGATCTACCAGGTCTCACCCGGAAGGCTGCAAAGCGGTCAAATCCACCAGGTCAGCACGGCAATGCCCGTCGCAAGCGCTCTGAATACGCGATCCGTCTAGAAGAAAAGCAAAAACTAAGATTTAATTACGGAATTTCAGAACGACAACTTGTCCGGTATGTAAAGAAAGCCAGGGCAATGGAAGGTTCAACCGGAACTAATCTTCTCAAGTTGTTAGAAAGCAGACTAGACAACATTTGCTTCAGACTAGGTTTTGGTCCCACGATTCCAGGATCACGTCAACTCGTTAATCATGGTCACATAACCGTCAATGGGAAGCCACTTGATATAGCTAGTTATCAGTGCAAAACTGGTGATTTAATTGCTGTTCGTGAAAGGAAAGCAAGTAAGAAGCTAGCAGAAGGAAATATAGAGTTCCCTGGTCTTGCAAATGTACCTCCTCATCTTGAACTAGAGAAGTCAAAAATGACTGCAAAGGTTATAGGTAAATGTGAACGAGAGTGGGTTGCCATTGAGATTAATGAACTATTAGTAGTTGAGTATTACTCACGCAAGGTCTAATTAAGACTAAAGAGTTATTGCCTATTAAGCTTTTAAAGCTAATTGATTATTATAAATACCTTCTTCTAAAGAGGTGGGCTTTTTATAATAATCAACTAGGCAATATATCTCTTCCTTTGAAAGCTCTTAGAATTGATTATTTAGCCTAATAAATATACTTAAGAGAATATCAATAGGAATAACTTTCTAACTCAATTCATGATTTGAGTTTTAATTCTAATTAAAATAGAACTAATTATTTGATTTGCATGCCTTAAAACAACGAATATTATTCCCAAAATCTGAAGATTTTGAGGCATTCCTATCCAAAGATTCCCCTATTGCTGCTTTTTTTCAGATGAACTGTTAATTTAAATAATCATACATAAGAAAAACACTGTGGTTACTGACAAGGCTTTGCTCAAAGAGGTGACAAAAGAGCTCTGGCATTCAGTCAAGAAACTTCGTCCTGATCTTGGTAAAGACCCTAGGATGCAACTTGTCCTCAAAGCTCTTATTACCATTGGGGACCTTCCTAACCCCATAGAAGCGGCGATGGTAGTTGGAACATGCTTGGACATGGAAGAAGATGATGCATCTTCTCAGTCCAAAGAGAAAGAAGGCTTAACTACCAAAGGAAACTCCGAATCAGAAGAGACTCAAGAAGGAAGGAGAACTGTTCGCAGAAGATCTGCTGCCTCTTAGGATTAGGCTTAGATCATCTTGAAACGGAGACTTTTAGAACAAAGGAAGCATGCAAAATACTAACTCAGTACTCCAATGAATCTATAGAAGAAACTTCCAGATATTTATCTAACAAGTAGAAATTCACTTTACTTTTCAAGAGAAGGACTTGAAATATTACAAGACAACTCACATTCCGTTAATTCTTTATTTGTTAATCTTTCAAGGATTCTAGCTTTATCTATGGCTGATAATTCTCCATCTGAAGTCCATTTCAAAGTAGTTTTACGCTGACGAGGGGAATTTTTCCTCATAGCCCCTACTCCTCACTTTTCAAGTGAACTTCTACGCAGCGAGTGACGCACTCCACGCCGTCATTTTCCAAGCTACATGCTGTAACGCACTCAAAGTATGAATCAATCGCATCTGTCTGATCTCTGTGTAATGACTCGCTCATCCCTTTAGTCATTTTTTGTAATCGATTGGATGACACTTTTAGCACAAATCTCCCTAATTCGAAGCAATTCATTAATGAACATAAAGTACCTAAGTAATAATTACTAATAGAGAAACCTGCAATTTTTAGCATGTAAGACATATTTAATTTTTTTGCCAAAACTTAAATCAACGGCAATATTAAGTAAAAGCTATAGACGTCTTGTCAAAAGAACTAACAGAAACAGTAAAAGAGCTAATGATTCTTGGCTGGTCAGAAGAAGGGGCTCAAGGTTATACAGATTTACTTAAGAATAACGGCCTAGATTTTTTCTCATCCGATCAATATGACATACCACTAATATTATTTTTATTATTTCTTATTCTTATAATATTCATATCAACAGTAGTACACCTCAGTAAAGCAAGAAAAACATCTTTGCCTGAAGAAAATCCTAAAGCTAAAGTTAGTCTTGGCGCTAAATATAATCGTTCAGAGAAACAGCCTTTTACTAATCAAAAGAAATCTGGCTTAAATCCCGTAGAGGAGGTGGGAGGAAAACTAAAATCACTTCCTATTGTCAAGAGTAGCAATATAAAGCAGTTAATTAAAGCCATTGAACCTCTAAAGGAAAATGGGCAGAAGTTAGCTCAAGCTATTGAACCTCTAAAGGAAAATAGGCAGAAGCTAGCTCAAGCTATTGAACCTCTAAAGGAAAATGGGCAGAAGTTAGTTAAAGCCATAGTACCTTTAAAAGAGGATGGAGCTATCTCTCCCAAAACTATTAGGAAAGTTTCCATCAGCAATCTTAAAAGTAATTTAGGAAAACTTTTTAGAGAAACTTCTATAGACTTAGATAAGACTGCAGAAATCTTCATACTTACGTTTATTGTTATATATGATTTATCAATAGAGTTAATACAGGTATCTATTAAAGGCTTGCTAAAAAAAACGAATGTAAGTATTAATCCAATTGAAAAAATAACCTCTAACAATCCAACTAGAAGCAATGATGTTAAAGATAGAGGTAATGTTTCAGGAGAACAACTCCTAGGTAGCCTAAGCAGGCATCAATTAATAAATTTAATTAATTCCAACCCATCAACATTAAAAAAGCTTAATTTCAAAGAAAGGGAGAAAGAGTTAATGGGAAAAACTAATATTGCGCTTAAGGCTATGTTGAAAGGAGAGGTTAATATATCCAGACTCAAGAAAAAAGAACTTGTCATGAAGATTATATCTATAGAAAAAAGTAAACTGATAGGGTAAAATCTCAAAATAACTTTATATGTTCAAAGCTCAAAAATTTATTTAATATCTTAGAAATAAATCAATCTAGAATAATTAACCTTTTGGTTGTATATTATAAGAATTAAGCCCTATAGATAAAAAAGCTGTTTCCAATAATTTAGCTTTGTATTTTCAGAAGACTTTTATATAATTAGTACTTAAGCTTCAAACTCGCTCTTTACCAAAGTGGCATAAATGCAACCAGACAAGAGCTTTAACCCAGGCATTAGCACAAGGGTCATACATCACGGCAAAAGTTATGCAGGTAATACTGGCACAGTTATGCCTCCTATTTTCCCAAGCTCGACCTTTAGCCATGGAAACCCTGAAGGTTTTGATTACACTCGTTCTGGCAACCCAAACTTCCGAATACTAGAGTCTGTTTTAGCCTCTTTAGAAGAATGCAAATACTCAACAGTTTTTGCCTCGGGTGTAAGTGCAATTACAGCAATTGCTAGCTCTCTTCAATCAGGAGATCTCATATTATGTGAAGAAAATCTTTATGGATGTACCGTAAGGTTATTCGAACAAGTTTTTAGTAAGTTTAAGCTTCAAATAAAATGGATAGATTTCTCAAGTCCAGATTCTATTGAATTAATTGACAATTTAAATCCATCCATGATTTGGATAGAAAGTCCCACCAACCCTCTTTTGAAAATTATAGATCTAAAAAAAATTTGTGATAAAGCAAAAGAAACTCAGATACCAGTAGTAGTAGACAATACTTTTTCTACTGCGTTATTACAAAGGCCTCTTGATTTAGGGGCAACTCTATCTCTCACTAGTACTACTAAATATATCAACGGACATTCTGATGCATTAGGCGGTGCGGTATGCACTCAAGATATTTGTTGGAAAGACCGAATGAACTTTGCGCAAAAGGCCCTTGGGCTGCAACCCTCTCCTTTTGATTGTTGGCTTATTACTAGAGGAATAAAAACTCTGCCTCTTCGGCTATCAAGACAAGTTGAGAATGCATTGGCTCTTGCAAATGAATTAGGGACACATCCAGCCGTGGCATGGACCCGTTATCCATTTAAGTCGGATCATCCACAATATGAACTTGCAAAAAAGCAGATGAAAAGTGGAGGAGCCATCATCACAGTTAAGCTAAAAGCAGATCAAAAACAAACATATGCCTTTTGCAAAAGTCTGAGATATTTCACTATGGCGGAAAGCTTAGGTGGAGTTGAAAGTCTTATTTGCCATCCTGCGACTATGACTCATGCATCCTTAAACACAGAAACAAAGTTAAAATTAGGAATTGACGAATCGTTAATTCGACTTTCAGTTGGCTGTGAGGACTTTTCAGATCTAAAGGAAGACCTTAATCAACATCTAAGTCGATTACTGTGATTGAACGGAATCTATTAAAAGACCCTTTTTGTGACGCCTTAGATCTCGGCCAGGCAATCCCACAAAGTCCTCATGCAGTTTCTGTAGCCTTACCACGTTGGGAAGATGTACTTGCCTATGAAGAGAAAGATCCTGCCTGCCTAAATTCACTCCAATCAATTTATCCTCGTTTTGGTTTAAATCCTCTTGTCAAAGAGATTGCAGAAACGGCAAATGAGCTCAATAGTGAGATCCGCAATAGCACATGGCCTTACCCAAACATCAAAACAGCCCAGAAAGCCCAGGCTTTTTGCCAAAGGATGCAGGCAAAAAGTTACACAATCATCAAGGAAGTCTCAGGGCTTCAATGTTTAATTGTTGATGCTCAGGCTAATCCTGCCGCAAAGGCTTTTTGGCAACACACAGGGTTAGGGGCATCTTCTCGCCAAGCTGCCATAGCACTCAACAAAGAGACTTCTCCATCTATTAATGCTGGAGAACAAGCAAGAAAAGCGATCCGAAGTCGACTTTCAAAGATTTATGGCTGTGAAAAAGATTTAATTCAACTCCATCCCTCAGGGATGGCAGCTCTCACAACAGCGCTTGAGGCATTGAAGCAGTTAAAACCAAAAAAATCAATATTGCAATTGGGTTTCCCTTATGTCGATGTTTTGAAACTTCCCCAAGTTATTTATGAAGGGAGTGAATTACTTCTCAACCCTGATGCTACCAAACTTATAAATCAACTTAACAAGCAAAAGCCTGCTGCATTAATTGTTGAATTGCCCAGCAACCCAATGCTCCAATGCCTTGACCTTCCATTTATTTCAAAATTAGCTCATGATCGTGGGATTCCTGTCATTGCAGATGACACTATTGGCTCAGCTATAAATATTGACCCACTACCTTATGCAGATTTAGTGTTCACATCACTTACAAAAAGCTTTGCTGGGAGAGGAGATATTCTGGCTGGATCTCTAGTAATCAGTCCAACATCAGCATGGAGAGAAGCCTTTAAAGAACTAATTCCAAGAGTATCTTCTGCGGATTTATTTGGTGCAGATGCAATTGCTCTACAAGAAGCATCTAAGGATGTGACTGATCGTATACATCAATTAAACAAAGCCTGTCTTGAGCTGAAATTACGTTTAGAAAACCACCCTAATGTTTCCAGAGTGCTACATCCTGAGCTATGTCCAAACTTTAAATCTCTTATGAAGCCTAAATCAGGTTTTGGCTGCTTACTCTCCTTTGAATTAAATGGAGGGTTAGAGAAAACAAAAAGGTTTTACAACTCTTTAAAAGTTTGCAAAGGTCCAAGCTTAGGTACAAATTTTACATTGGCATGCCCATACGTTCTCTTGGCTCATTACAACGAATTAGGGTGGGCCTCTAGATGTGGTGTCCCGACTGAATTAATAAGAGTTTCTGTTGGGCTGGAGGATCCTAAAGAACTATGGGAACGATTTGAAAAAGCCTTAAAAAGTTGAAGAAAATTTCTCAACCGTTTTTAGATCAACAACAGAATTGTGCACAAACCAATTTCCCTAGCTAATTATTAATTGATTAAATAATTCTCAAAATGGCTCCAATATACGAAGACAACAGTCTTGCAATAGGTAACACCCCCTTAGTAAAACTAAATTCTGTTACTAAAAACTGTAAAGCCACAGTCCTAGCAAAGATTGAGGGGCGGAATCCTGCCTACAGCGTTAAATGCAGAATTGGAGCAAATATGATTTGGGACGCTGAGAAAAAAGGGCTCCTCACAAAAGAGAAAACTATTATTGAGCCTACTTCAGGCAATACAGGCATAGCGCTTGCTTTTACAGCCGCAGCAAAAGGGTACAAGTTGATCCTCACAATGCCTGAATCAATGTCCCTAGAAAGGCGAAGAGTTATGGCTGTGCTAGGAGCAGAATTAATTCTTACTGAAGCCGCAAAAGGTATGCCTGGTGCCATATCAAAAGCAAAAGAAATTGCAGAGAGTGATCCCAACAAATATTTCATGCCTGGGCAATTTGATAATCCTGCCAATCCTGAGATTCACTTCAAAACAACAGGTCCGGAAATATGGAATGACTGTGATGGAGAAATTGATGTATTAGTCGCAGGAGTAGGAACCGGAGGAACGATTACTGGAATTTCACGATATTTTAAAAAAGAAAAAAACAAGCAAATACTTTCGGTTGCGGTCGAGCCATCACATAGCCCAGTTATTTCACAAACACTTAATGGAGAGGAAGTTAAATCAGGACCACACAAAATCCAAGGTATTGGAGCTGGGTTTATCCCTAAGAACCTTGATCTATCTTTAGTTGATCAAGTGGAACAAGTAAGCAATGACGAATCAATCGACATGGCCCTTCGTTTAGCAAAAGAAGAAGGCCTTCTTGTTGGAATATCATGTGGTGCTGCTGCTACAGCTGCGATTAGACTTGCGGAGCAAGAACAATTTGCGGGCAAAACAATTGTTGTTGTCTTACCAGACCTTGCAGAGCGCTACCTCTCATCAGTCATGTTCTCTAATGTTCAAACAGGGATTATCGAACAACCATCTAACAGCTGATGAAAAGTTAATTAAGAGATAACTCCTTCAGGGGAAACAAACATTGCATCACCATAAGAGAAAAACCTATATTTTTTTTCTATAGCCTGTTTATAAAGTTCAAGTAAAGTCTCTCGTCCGGTTAATGCACTTACAAGTAATAACAACGAGCTCTTGGGAAGATGAAAATTGGTCAATAATCCATCAATAACGCCAAATTTAAAACCAGGTTTTATAACTAAATCAACCGAACCTCTCAATGGTTTTAATTGCCCCCCTCCTCTAAGGAAAGCTGCCTCAAGTGATCTAACTGTTGTTGTCCCGACAGCAATTACTCGACCACCTCTAAAATGGCACTCCTCTATTGCAGAGATAACTTCTTCTTTTACCTCAACCCATTCACTATGTAAGTGTAAATCATTTAAATCTTCTTTATCTAGTGGTCTAAAAGTACCAAGCCCCACATGAAGGGTTATATATGCATGGCAAATACCACGCTCTGACAATGCTTCTAACAACTGATCACTTAAATGCAATCCAGCAGTAGGGGCTGCTATAGCTCCTGGTGAAGAGGCATATCTTGTTTGATAACGATCAATATCGCTTGCGTCATGTTTATGGATATAAGGTGGCAATGGCATTTCTCCATATTTCTTAAGAAGGCCCTCTATTTTTTCTCTATCGTTAAATTCTGAAGGGAACTGTATGATTCGTCCACCAGTTTTCTGATCTATCTCAAGAACTTTCAAAAGGTAAGGTGCTTGCCCGTTAGCTTCAACCCATAAAGCATCTCCAGGTCTCATCTTTTTTGCAGGTTTTGCTAAACACAACCATCGCCCATCTCCTTGGGGTTCTAATAGTAACAATTCAGCTAAAGAGCCTTGGGTCAATCTGACTCTTAATCGTGCCCTTAGAACTCTAGTATTATTCATTATCAGTAAGTCGCCTTCTTTCAATTGATCCACTAGATCCCAAACCTTTAGGTGTAAGGAATTAGCTGAAATTCCTTTTTTGCTTTTGACAACCAACATCCTTGCTTGGTGTCTAGGCTCACAAGGCTTCTGGGCTATGAGGGAATGATCCAACTCATAGTTATAAGAGCTAAGTAAAAAGTCTTGTGAATCAGTAAACAATTTAAATGACTACTTAATTAATTAGAAGAAAAAAGACTTTCACCAAAGTCGAACGATATCTAAGAGGCAAGACTTTCAGGCTCATTTTCAATCAAATTCGCAAGATCTTTTAAGAATGCAGCTCCATCTGCTCCATAAATAACTCTATGATCAGCTGTAAGGTTTACTTGCATTTGACGTTTAACTGAGATAGATCCATCTTTGCCTGCAACAACAGAAGGCAAAGATGCCGCTACTGCAAGAATTGCTCCTGTACCTGGAGGAAGAATTGCATCAAAACGATCTACTCCAAACATACCCAAATTAGAGAGAGTAAAAGTTCCACTGCTATATTCATCAGGCTGCAGTTGCTTGGACCTAGAACGTTTTACTAAATCTGCCCATCGTTTTGACAATTCAAATAAATCAATAACATCTGCATTCTTTAAAACAGGAGTAATTAGGCCTCCTTCTTCCATAGCTACAGCTACAGCTACATTTACTTCCTTGGGATATGTCATACCTTTAGAAGTGAACGCAGCATTAATCTGCTGGTGACGTGCAAGTGTTTTCCCAACCGCCTTGACCAACAAGGCAGTCATAGTGACACCATTAGGTTTTACTTGCTTATAAAAACTATCAAGTTTATCTGTTGCAATGGAATAACCAACTCTAAAGCAAGGAACAGATACACTAGCCTCCATATTGCGATTAACAGCCTGCTGGAGTGTATTAAAAGAAATGGTTTGACCAGGGGAGCCAAAACTCTTACCTTCTAAAACCTCCAAAGACTTTGAAGTATTTGGAACAGAGCCAGAAGAAGCTAAAGCAGCTGGTTGGCTTGAAGGAACCACCGCAGGTGCGTTGCTTTCAGCAATCCATGGAACTGTAATAGGTTGTCCTTGAGCTCTTTGAACATCTTCTGCCTGAATCCTTCCATGGGGGCCAGTTCCCGCAACAGTAGAAAGATCAACACCAAGTTGAGAAGCAAGCTTTTTAGCTCTTGGTGTTACAACAATTCGGCCATGGTGTTTAACAGCCTGAACAGGGGCAGCTGCATTAACAACTTTCCTCGGAGGAAGTTCTTCAGTTTTAGCTGGTGAAGCTTCCTTAGCAACGGATGTTTCTAAAGGAGGGGGTACTTCTGAAGCAGCCACGCTTGACTTAACAGGGTTTGCTGCTTGAACTGAAGCAATTTCCTCTTCAGTCTCAACTATCAATCCAATCGTTTCCCCAACTGGGACGGTGCTTCCTGATGGCATTAAGACTGCAGCAAGGTAACCATCTTGAAAGGACTCAACATCCATATCAGCCTTATCAGATTCAACAACAAGAACTGACTCCCCTCGAGAGACCTTCGCTCCTGGCTCTTTAAGCCATTCAACAATCTTCCCCTCAGTCATAGTTGAACTCAGAGCTGGCATAAAAATGTCGTGACTAGCCAATACCTTCTCCCTAAAATCTTTCCCTAATCTTAAAGACCAATGGAGCAAAGAACCAAAACAAAAAATTAGTCTTGATTAATAGATTCCACAACACCATCCCTCACAAGCAACGAAATCTGCATCTTACTAACTAAATTATCCCCAACTTTAAGATCACAAAAGCTGTCAATTTGCCCCTGTTCAACAACCTGCTCCATCTCTAATTCCCTGACTTGAGCTTGCTGTTGCAGCAAGTTCCTTTTCTGCTCTTCTAATTCAGAGCGCTTTGCAGCAACCTGTTGTTGTACTTGTGCAACTTGTTCTTGAATTCTTGGGTCTAAAGGGTTTGCACTTTGTGTCCTTAAGCCATCAACAACCTGCTGTCCCTCTTTTTCCAATTGAGCTAATTGCTCATCGCTTGTTGCGATAGCGCTACTTATTTCTCTTTCAGCTTCTTCTTTCCAAGAAGGTGTAACAACAGCACGAATTGTGATGGAACGCTTAATTGTGATGGAGTTTTCTACAGTCATTTTAAAACAGTTAATACAGAAAGGTTCTCAGTGAATGCGTAATAGGTCAAATAAATTCCAATAAAAATCATCGACCAAAAATATCTTCTATAGCTTTTTGGTCTCGTTCAGTAATCTTGTTCCTCTTTTGTTTAAGAGTCTGGGTCAACAAACCGTTTTCTATTGAGAATGGTTTAACTAAAGCCACACCAAGTACTCTTTCATTTGCACGAGAGTCTCTACGTAGAGAAAGTATGTCATTAATTTCTCTGCGTAAAAGCATCCTTAGTTGAGGATCTCCCCAAGTGCCCCCAAGATCCTCATTAAAAAAAAGATTTCTCTTAGCGGCCCAAGCCAAAACATTTTCTATGTTAGGAACCAACAACACACCAAGTTGTTTTTCATCTTGACCAACCATCATCGCTTGCTGAATAAGCGCACTGCTTAGCAATTCTTCTTCTAATGGAGCCGGTTCAATATTTTCGCCGCTACTTAAAACGATTGTATCCTTTGCTCGTCCTGTGAGAACAATAGAGCCATCTTCTAACAGCATCCCAATGTCCCCTGTATCAAACCATCCATTGGGGTCCAACACTTTTGCAGTCTCATTTGGCTTCATTAAATATCCATTCATAACCTGAGGGCCTCTAACCAAAACCCTCCCTTTTTCCCCAAACTTCATACCCCTTCCATCCTCAAGATCAACAATTCGAAACTCTGTTTCAGGTAAAGGCAAACCTGAGCTTCCGCGAATATTTCGCCAAGTCCTTCTACAACTTAATACAGGACTAGTTTCAGTAAGGCCATAGCCCACCAACAATTCAACGCCTAAAGCCTCAAAAAACTCATCAACATGTGGAGCTATTCCCCCCCCCCATTGATAGGGAAAATTAATTTCCCACCAGAGAGTTGTTCAAGAACTTTTGGCCATAGTAAAAAAGATGCAAGTCTATGCATTGGCCAGCGAATTATCACTTCTCCAAAAGCTACAAATCTTAAACGTTTTTTCACCTTACTCAAAAGAAGATTTTTAGATTTCCTTAGTGCTAGCTTGAAGGCTCGGCTATTACTCAGAGCAGCTTTTAAAATAATTTGCCGTGAATTAGGCATTTTCATCAATGCATCATCAAATCCAGTCTTAACCCCCTCCCAAAGGCGTGGGACAGTAGCCATAACAACAGGTTTAACTGTCTTTAAATCCTCTTTTAAATGTTTAATAGTAGTGTAATTCTGAGTGCACCCACAGGAAAAGAAGTAATACTCTGCGCTTCTTTCATATGAATGCCAAATAGGCAAAACACTTAACAAAGCAGTCCCTGGAGTTGGTTTAGCAACACAAGCCAATGATCTTATTTGATGGAGAAGATTTTCATGGGTAAGTGGAACACCTTTTGGCCGACCTGTAGTACCAGAGGTATAGAGAACAGTCGCGACAGAAGAGTTTGAAAGATGAACAGCCGCATCATTAATTGAATCTTTCAAAACCTCACCTTCCCCTCTGGAAAGAAAATCTTCCCATCCGATGAGACCATTCAATGGTTC
>QCPN01000008.1:0-39522 GCA_003209775.1 Prochlorococcus sp. AG-436-O09
GAAGTAAATGGTATTGGAGCAAAAAGGAAAAATATTCTTCAAGAAGTTGGTATTGGCAATCTAAATGAGCTTGCATCAACTAGTCCCATAGATTTAAGTAAGAAGCTAAGTAAATATGGAGAAGCGCATGAAAAAGTTGCATCTCAACTTATTAATCAAGCAAGAGTTCAGATCAACTTAGTACCAAAAAAGTTAGGAGAAAATACAATTCTACCTGAGCTGAAATTTGCCAACGGAGTTTTAATTTATGATATCGAATCAGACCCAGATGCTAAGCATGACTTCCTTCATGGTTTTGTTTTACTTAGACGACGAGAGAACGGAGAATGGTCATTAGATGATGCTAAATATAAACCAATATTAAACATAGAGAATAATAACGAGAAAGCTCTTTGGAATAAAATTAAACACAGATTAAAAGCTTTTCAAGATTTACCAGTACTTCATTATGGCCAGACAGAGCTATTGTCTTTTTATAAATTAGCAAAAAGGCAGGGAGAGAATGATAGAGAAATCAAAATGATGACAGTTAACTTTATAGATATTCATGCAAGGTTAAAAGGAGGATGGCTTCTACCTTTATCAAATTATAGTCTAAAAAATGTAGCGCAATGGTTGAATTTTAGATGGACTTACAAAGGAAGTAATGGTGCCAGAGCTTTATTTTGGTGGAGACAATGGAAAAGATCAGTCAAAAATAGAAATCAAAGATCCAATAAGCTAAATTGGATTCTAAAGTACAATCAAGATGATTGCATTGCTACATGGAAAATAGCTGAATGGTTGCTCAATAAAAAATAATTTTTAATCTTTATATCATCAAATTCCTTTAAATCCAAGGGGAGTTGTTATTTTTATTCTCCCAAGACCTTCACCTAACTGCAAATCATCGTATGAAGAGAACCTTCTTCTGATCAAAGCCAATCCAATTGTATTATTATCCCCTGAAAGGACAGAAGAGCATACTAATCCTCCATTCTCATTAGAATTATTTTCGCTATAATCGGATGAAAGTATTAACTTTTCACCAGAATTTAATTTTCCTTCGTATTCAAAGAATCTCAACTGATACTTCAAAATCCCCATATTCTTAACCTTAGACAAAGTTTCTTGTCCTAAATAACAACCCTTTTCAAGATTAACGAAGTCAGAGAGGCCTATTTCAAACGGATTACATTTTTGAATTACATGATTCATTCTATCTGGCAAACCCTGCTTAATCTTCCATTCCTGAAGAATAGTTTTGTTTGCAGCCTTTATTCCCAAAAAAGATTGAGGGATCTTTTCTTTATTTGATATCCATTGAGTAGCAGTTTCTTTCCAAGATTCATTCATAGAAATCATTTGTAATCTTCTCACCTGATCACAAGCTATAATATTAACTCTATCAACAGGAAATATAACTTTATTTAGCCCATCAATTAATTCTTGACTATCTCCTAATAATACAACAAACTCAATACATTCATCTAGTATTTTCACCTCCAATAAAGCTTTAAATCTTCCAACAGGAGATAACCAACATGTGCGGAAAATAGTTCCTTCATTGATTCTTAAAACATCAAAAGTTGTCTGACTATTTAGGAAGGTTTTACAACCAGCTCCTTCTAATTTAAATAAAGGCAAGGATGTATCCCAGAAATAATTATTCAAAGAGCTCATGTCCCAAGTGCATTAAATTTTCGAGAAACTTCATCAAGTAAGAAAAGACTTTTTAAATTTAACCCTGCTTTTTTAATTGCCATTTCGCCACCCTCTTGTCTATCAACAATCGTAATAATGGTTTCTACTTTATATCCAGCCTCGATAAGTTGATTCGCTGCCTTTAAAGAAGAGTCGCCAGTTGTGACTACATCTTCTAAAACTGTAATTAAAGAACCTCTTTTAGGTAGAGGGCCTTCCAACCAAGATGCTGTTCCATATCCTTTTGGCTTTTTCCTAACTATCAATGCATCTAAAGACCTTCCCAATTGAGCCGCCGCCATAGCAACTGCAGTCACTAATGGGTCTCCTCCAAGAGTCATTCCTGCCACAGCATACGCATCAGATTCGACTTTTTCCAACATCATGCTTCCCAATAAAACTAAGCCAGCACCACTTAGGCTTACAGGCTTGCAATTGACATAGTGGTTGCTTTTTCTCCCTGATGACAAGGTAAAGGTCCCATACCTATATGCCTTTGAAACCAAAAGAGTTAGGAGCTTTTCTCTAGAAGTTTGACTAGATTCAAGAGGTGAATTCATGAGGAAAATTAAATCTTTAGAGCATTGCCTTACTTCATAGGCTTAACTTCTAATTATTATTATTCCTATAAAGGTCTTAAAATTCACCATAGGCCATTTTAGAAACCCATTATTTCGGGGGTGTAGCAATCTGGTGAATGCAGCGAACTCATAATTCGCCTTAGGCGAGTTCGATCCTCGCCACCCCCATTTCAAATTCATTGATGCAATTTCTTCTACTAGGCATATTAATTGCCTTAACAGCTTTTTTCGCTGCCGGAGAACTTGCAGTTCTTCGTTTACGACCAAGTCGTGTCGAAAGGCTTATAGAAGAAAACCAATCTGGAGCTAATTCTGTAAATCGATTACAGCGAAAACTCAGAATGCTTCTAATGGTTACGCAGCTAGGGATAACTTTTTCATTGGTAGGAATGGGATGGTCAATAAACAACCTTTCCCGAACCTGGTGGCCTCCCGAGGCTCAATCAAAGCTTATGGGGGAAATGGTTTTATTCAGCTCTTGCGTAACACTCCTAACTCTGATGGGAGGCCTTATCCCAAAAGCATTAGTTCTTAGTAGAACCGAAAAAGCAGCTCTAAGTCTTTCTCCTCTTCTAGAATTAATCATGAGAGGAATTGCTCCGATTTTATTCTTATTAGAAAAAATTTCATCCTCTCTTTTTAAGGTAGTGGGACTCAATAGCAGATGGGATTCACTAGTTTCAGCGCTTTCTGCAGGAGAATTAGAAACTCTTATCGAAAGAGGAGGCGTAACTGGATTAAGGCCAGATGAAAAAAATATTTTGGAAGGAGTTTTTGCCTTACGGGATACACAAGTAAGAGAAATAATGGTTCCTCGCTCTGGAATGATCACATTGCCGAGTAATGTAAATTTCTCACAATTAATGAAAGAAGTTCACTTAAGCAGACATGCGCGGTTCCTGGTTACAGACAAGTCACTCGATGATGTTTTAGGAGTATTAGACCTTCGTCAACTTGCGGACCCAATATCAAAAGGAACAATGCAGCTAGATACATGCTTAAGAGAGTACGTGCAATCAGTTCCAAAAGTTCTTGAGACCTGTACTTTGGATAAGATTCTTCCTCTGATAAAAAGTGGCAACCCTTTTTTACTTGTTGTTGATGAGCATGGAGGTACTGAAGGTTTAATTACTTCTGCTGATCTCACAGGAGAAATAGTTGGGGATGAGATTGATTCTGCAAAAGATCCTTTTCTAAAGCAAATAACAATAGTTCCTGAGAAATGGCTCTCAGCAGGGGATTTAGAAATCATTGAAATCAATCGACAACTTGTTATTGATCTTCCTGAATCCAATGATTACCACACACTTGCAGGTTTTCTTCTAGAGAAATTCCAGCAAGTTCCTGCGAAAGGAGACTCTCTATTAGATAATGGAATCCATTTTGAAATAATTTCGATGAAAGGCCCTAGAATTGAAACAGTAAAGATACTCTTGCCATCAAAAGCTTCAACAGAAAATCTATAAAGGATATTCTCAGTGAATAATGTGGTGACTTTAAAATGACCGCCGCCATTGTCCCGGTGAAGGTTGGTGTAATTGGGGTAGGGAACATGGGCTGGCACCATGCACGAGTTTTAAGTCTCCTAAAAGACGCAGAACTTGTTGGAGTAGCAGACCTTGATTCTAAACGTGGGAAGTTAGCACAAGAGCAATTCAGTTGTGCTTGGTTCGCAAACTACGAAGAACTGCTTCCAAAAGTAGAGGCAGTTTGTATAGCTGTTCCAACTTTGTTTCATCACAAAGTTGGAATTCATTGCTTAGAAGCTGGGAAGCATATTTTGATTGAAAAACCAATTGCTGCTAGTCAAAAAGAAGCCACTGAGCTTATTGATGCCTCAAATAAAGCAAACAGATTATTACAAGTAGGTCATATTGAAAGATTTAACCCTGCATTCAAAGAGCTTACAAAGGTTGTCACTGAAGAAGAAGTGTTAGTACTTGAAGCAAGGCGGCATAGTCCGCATCCTGACAGAGCAAATGATGTTTCAGTAGTGCTAGATCTCATGATCCATGATTTAGATCTAATTCTCGAATTAGCCAATGCGCCTGTTTCAAGACTCGCTGCAGTTGGCGGGTGCAGCCTTGATGGTCCAATGGACTATGTGAACGCAACGCTTGGTTTTACAAATGGAGTAATTGCAAGCCTAACTGCAAGCAAAATGAGTCATAGAAAGATACGCACATTAAGTGCTCACTGCAAAAAAAGTCTTGTAGAAACTGACTTTTTAAATCATACTCTTCATATTCACAGAAAAACTCACGAATGGTACTCAGCCGACCACGGAGAATTGCTTTATAGGACTGACGGTTTTGTTGAAGAAGTTAGCACTACATCCATCGAACCACTTTATGCAGAACTAGAACACTTTCTCCAATGCGTAAGAGGTCTTGAAGTACCTGCAGTAGATGGTCCACAAGCTTCCAGAGCATTGTTTCTTGCTGATTTAATTGAAAAAGCCGTGGAAGAGCCTGGAGAGGGTATTACTTTGGATAAACCAATATAAAATAACCTCTTATTGTTAAAACAAGAGTAAAAAATATCCCAACTAGCGTATTGCCAGAAGAAAGAACCTAATGCTACCTAGCCAATTAAAGCTAACTAGACAAAGAAACTAACGAAATCCAACTGCTGCTTGCCAAACAAAAACAAGCAAGAAGAAAAGCAATGGAATCAACGGAAGAACATCAACCGTTGGAGCATAAATTTGATAAGCCTCAGGCAACTGAGCAAGTAAATCGAAGGTAAGCGATACCATCCCTAAAGAATTTTACGTTTGCAAGTGACGCTACCACGTGTGACGCGCAATCGAGTCTTTCTGCCACGGAGCGAAATCCTCTGAAAAACATCTATCTTCAATTGCAAGCGTCATTGCGCGTGAAAAACGTATTAAATGACTGAGGTTATGCAAGCTCAGGAGAGTAAGGCCAAGTAATTCATCGTTACGAATCAAATGATGGAGATACGCCCTGCTGTGATTAAGACAAGCTTCACATTTACAAGTTGTGTCCAAAGGCTGATAATCGTTTTTAAAGCAAGAATTTCGTAAATTCCAGCGCTCATCACGGACTAAAGCAGTCCCATGACGACCCAGTCTTGTTGGAAGAACACAATCAAATAGATCAATACCATTTGCAACAGCTATAGCCATCTCTCTCACGGTTCCAATTCCCATTAAATACCTTGGTACTTTTGCAGGCAAAAAAGGGCCTAAATGTCGAACTATCTTATGAATCTCTGACGATGGTTCTCCAACACTAACTCCACCAATTGCGACACCAGGCAAATCAAAGCTTAAAACTCGTCTCACGCTTTCTTCTCTCAAATGCGGGTAACAACCTCCTTGAATAATTCCAAATATGGCCTGATCTTGCCTTGAATGCGCTTTGATGCATCTTTCTAACCAATGATGGGTTCTTTTGCAAGCATTCTCAACTTCAACCTCAGTAGACGGATATGGAGGGCATTGATCAAAAGCCATTACGACATCAGCACCTAAATCCATTTGAATTTGCATTGCCTTTTCAGGGGTTAAGTCAATATTCCTTCCATCTCGAGGATTCTTAAACGACACACCTTGATCATCAATTTTGTTGAGCTTGCTCAAGCTAAACACTTGGTAGCCTCCTGAATCAGTCAGAATTGGTTGATCCCAACCCATGAAATGGTGTAACCCCCCAGCATTCTTAACAATTTCCTCACCAGGCTGGATATGCAAATGAAACGTATTCGCAAGAATCATTTGAGCATTCACTTCTTTTAATTGAGTTGCAGTAATGCCTTTAACTGTGCCTAGTGTCCCTACTGGCATAAATTGAGGCGTTCTTAAATTTCCATGAGGAGTAGAGAAACTTCCTACTCTCGCAGCAGTATTAGAACATTCTGAATGAATTTGAAAATCAAACATTTTCAAATCTATAAAAAATAACCACAAGCTTTTCAGCATTGATTGCTCTTACAACCTACTTTGTTAATTAACTACTCTTCAAAAGGTCTTCCTCCTGAAATCACCCAATTGGTTAAGAGAGCTATCTGGAGCTTGGGTTTTCTATACTGTCCTACCTCAATGGCCAGGAATCACTCCTAAATTCAAACGGATCGCTCGTTTCGCTCCTTTAATAGGCTTATTAATAGGAATCTTACAAGCATTTTTAATGCTAATTCTCTTCTTGCTAAATTGGCCTCAAGATTCATTACCATTTATTGGAATTGCTTTTAATTTATGGATCACAGGTGGGCTACATTTTGATGGGTTAATTGATACTGCAGATGGTATTTCAGCCGGTCCAAAAAAATGTCTCGAAGCGATGAAAGATAGCAGAGTTGGGGCTAGTGGTGTTATTGCCTTGACTATTAATATTGCCCTACAGTTAGCAGCCTTAAATAAACTTGGTTTATTTTACTTATTTACACTTCCGATAGCTTCTTTCTGGGGAAGGTATTCACAGTTAATCGCAATCGGAAATTATCCTTCTATACAAAAAGAAAGTTCTTCAGATTTTCATAGAGATAATTGGAAAGGAAATATGAAAGAATCTATACCATCATTGATCATAATCCTGCTCTTAATATTTTTTATTACCTTTGCCAGTCTGAGCTATTCCCTAAAAATATGTCTAATCATAGCTTCTCTAATTGGAATTATACCTTCCATCATAATTCCATATTTTCTAGCACGTAGAATTGGTGGACACTCTGGTGATTCCTATGGCGCTTCGGTAGTTCTAGTAGAAACATTTTTGTTAGTAAGCCTTGCCATTATTTTACCGGGAACTTAATCACAAATGCATTACCTTCGTTAGGTAGAGATTCTTCAAAATTAGATGGTTTGACAATTAACTTTAATTCTCCGCCAAATTGCTCAGCTAATTTTTTACCAAGACTTAAACCTAAACCTGAACCTTTAAAATCTCTACTTTTAGAACTTCTAAAACCACTAGTAAATATTTTGTCCCTTTCAGACAAAGGAATCGGCGTACCGCTATCCCAAACACAAATCCCGTGGTCATTAATAGAAATTCCTATTGATGAAGATACTGGGGAATACCTAAAGGCATTTTCCAAAAGATTAGCAACTATTTCAGCAGTAATACCTTCACAAGCTGGTCGTAATCCCTTAATCCAATCAGGCACATATACTGGCCCAAACCATTGTCTACCTTGCAGTTTCGCTGTTGCTTTAGCACGCTCAATTAAAGGATTCAATAATTCCATCAGATACAAAGGTTTTTCAGTTTGAATCAAGGGAGGTAAAAGTAATCTGACAGGAGCAATATCTTTAGAAGCCAGCTTGGGTTGAGAAAGCTTATCTAAAGCCACTAAATACCTATCAACCTGTTTCTGCTCACTCAATAATCCTTCGACCAATGACCTTTGGCTGCTCTCTGGTCCCAACTTTCTCAAAAGCAGCTGCGCATAAGTTCGCAAAGCTGCTAGAGGATTTCTTAGCTGATGAATCAATACTCCAACTTGTTCTTTTTGTTCACTTAACTCATTCACCAGCTTTTCCCGATCAAGCTCTAGGCTTAGAAAGTTTGCCAAGGTTGCAGCACTGATTTGCAATCGAGTATCAAGAGATTCAGGCCACTGAATATCTGAAGGATGCCTTTCCGCCCTAATTACACCTAATAATATGGAACCTTCTTGCATGGGATACCAACGACGATTAGACGAAGGGACCCTCAAATCAGGGTCATTTTCAATAGGTCCTAATTTCTTTAGCATTTGCTTTGGCCGCTGACCTACAACCTCCAAAGTTGGAGAATCTTTCCCATCCGTTTTCGCAACATAAGCAACAACAGCCTCAAGTTCAGGGTCAAATTCAAAGCTGCTCAACTGCTGATCAATGAGATTTAAAAATTGATCCGAAAACTGCATAATTATTTTTAGAAATCTTGAGCATCTGGATCAAGAAGCGAAAAGCTTGAAAATTCAGAAAAAAGTATTAAGATATTAAAGGGCCATTTAAGAGACTTTACAAGAGACTCCCCGCATGGTCTATTCATCAAAATTCCAAAAAAGCGTGCTATTAAGGCTATGTCAGAGGTGGATGGGTCCCCTGAACCAAGCCTTACTAAAGTTTGATAAAGCATTTTGGTCACTAAATTTTCCAAGAGCTTCTATCCAGAAATCCTCCAAAATTCAAGCAAGGTTTTTCTATCTTTGAATTTTCTTTAGTTGTAGCCGTTTCATCTTTATTGAATTCACTCTTTCTTAGTTCCTATTCAGGGGTCATCATCTCATGTCAAAAAAGCGCAAGAGGATTAGCCGCAGACGCCTGGCTGGTCAAAGAGTCATGGCCCATGTCCAGACATTTCATCTTGAGACTGGAGAATACAAACCCGTAACAGCCGCTAGGCGCTACATAGCCGAAACTGCTATAAATGCTCCTGCCATTGTAAATGTTCGGAGAAATGAACATACTACCGATAGATTTTTCTGGGGTGAGAAAGGGTTGTTTAGTGCTCAATATGCTGAAGAAAATCATTTTCTTTTCCCTTCATTAAGAACAATTGTGGAAGCAGTGGGAGAACACAATATGTTTGAAGGACTAGAATTAACAGCTGATGATTGGGAAGAGATCGAAGAATATGAATACGCTTTTGTTTAAGTAACTTCTTCTTCAATTCATCAAATGGTCTAAATTTCATTGCAAAGACATCTTTCAATAAAAGGCCTAATTACTCCATAGATCTTTTGAGGTATCTCATGGCCTCCTTCAAAAAGATGAATTTGTGATGGGCTTGTATTTTGATGAAATAACTCGAAAAGTTTTTCAGATGCTTCCATTGGCACTATTGAATCTTGAGTTCCATGCGTAAATAAGATCGGTGGAGTTTTCACGGGTGCTATGAAGCCAGGGTGAAGATAAGCACTGCAAGCAATTATTCCTCCTAAAGGCAAACTGCTTCCTGCACCAATAGCCATTGCACCACCTTGAGAGAATCCTAGCAAGATGGTTTTCTCTAATGGGAGCTGAAATGAGCACAGTCTTTGCAATCGTCCTTTAAGAGATTGAACGGCTTCAGATGCCTGCTCCCACTCTGCAGGGAAAAGTCCATACCATTGTCTTCCTATGCCTTCAGGGTGCACCTGGGGAGCACGAAGAGAGACTAATTCAAGATCAAATTCTTTAAGAGAATTCACTAAACCTTCACCTAAAGGCATAAGGTCTTCCGCATCAGCTCCCCATCCATGAAGCAAGATCAATCTATGAGTAGCTCTTTCAGAAGGAAAACAAAAAAGTTCTTCTTCCATCAAACAAATTGCATCATTAATGCTTAAGTTAACCCTTGGAATGGATTTATTTCTTGTCTTATGGCACCTATTGCATTAATAAGCGTTTCTAACAAGCAGGGCTTAATTCCTATTGCCGAAACTCTCAGCAGTGAATATGGCTATCAAATCATTTCCAGCGGAGGAACGGCCAAAGCACTTGAAGAAGCATCAATTCCAGTTACTCGAGTTGCAGACTATACAGGTGCACAAGAGATACTTGGAGGAAGAGTAAAAACTCTGCACCCCAAAGTCCATGGAGGCATACTTGCAAAAAGAAAGGATCAATCTCATCAAGATGATCTTCAACAAGCAAAAATCAATAATATAGATTTAGTGATTGTTAATCTTTACCCTTTCAAGGAAACAATTAAGGATCCAAATGTAAGTTGGGAAAATGCTATTGAGAATATTGACATAGGGGGACCTGCAATGGTTAGAGCAGCTGCTAAAAACCACGAATCAGTAACAATTTTAACTAGTCCAAGTCAATATGAAAACTTCCTGGGAGAGCTAAGGAAAGGAGACATTACCCCCTCTCTTAAATGTAAATTAGCTCTTGAAGCTTTTGAACATACAGCAAGTTATGATGCCGCAATCAGCAAATGGATGAGAAATAAAATCTCAATTAAAGAGTCAGAATGGATCGAAGCACTACCCATCAAACAAACTCTTAGATACGGAGAGAATCCTCATCAAAAAGCTACATGGTTTAGTTCCAATGAAAAAGGTTGGGGTGGAGCTTTAAAGTTACAGGGGAAAGAAATTAGCACTAATAATCTATTGGATTTAGAAGCAGCATTGTCTACAATAAGAGAATTTTATTATGGAGAGCAACATAGCAATGAATCATTCCAATATGCAGCTGTAGTTATTAAGCATACCAATCCTTGTGGTGTTGCGATAGGAAGTTCTATCGATTCAGCTCTAACAAAGGCCTTGGATGCAGATAGAACTAGTGCTTTTGGTGGAATAGTCGCACTAAATTGTGCTGTTGATTCAAAAGCAGCAATAGAATTAAAAAGTCTCTTTTTAGAATGTGTTGTAGCACCAAAGTTTGATGAAGAGGCCAAGGTAATCCTTTCTGAGAAAAAAAACTTAAGACTCATTGAACTCAAGAATAGCTTTGTCAAGAATGCAGAAAGAAAAACTATTAGAAGTATTCTTGGAGGAGTAATTGTTCAAGAAAGTGATGACCTTTTAATAGATGAAAGCAACTGGAAAGTTGTCACAAAGTTACAACCAACATCACATCAGAAAAAAGATCTTACTTTTGCATGGAAAGTAGTTAAGCATGTACGTTCTAATGCAATAGCTATTGCATCCTCTGGACAAACTCTTGGAATTGGAGCTGGCCAAACAAACAGGATTGGGTCAGCCAAAATAGCCCTCGAAGCTGCTGGTAATAAGGCAAATAAAGCAGTGCTAGCAAGTGATGGATTTTTCCCTTTTGATGACACAATTCGATTAGCTGCTCAATACGGTATAAGCGCAATTATTCAACCAGGAGGTAGCATTAAAGATGAATTATCAATCAAAGCATGTGAGGAATTAAATATCGCGATGATCTTTACTGGAAGAAGACATTTCTTACATTAAGATTATATATAAGCTATTGAATACCTTGTAAATTTCTTATTTAACTTTGAGAACCTTTAGGATAATAAGTTACTTTATTCTTTTTTTGAAAGATTGCCAATCTTCCAGGTCCTGCGCATAGAAAGTAGAAAGATATTGCAGCATAAATTGCAGATAATTCAAATATATAATTATGACCTTCGACTACTGCTAGAGGGAAACCTTCTAAACCGGTATCAACAAAATGGAAATAAAGAGCAAACAACATTGTATTCAGAAGGCCTAAGGCACAAAGTCTCGTAAATATCCCCAAGGCAAGTCCAATTGGACAAATCACTTGGGTTATCCCTGCTGCAAATGTCCAAATTATGGGGTCTCCAGGTAAAAATCCAAAATATTTTCCTACCACAAACTCTGCAAACCCCTGAGGATCTTGCAATTTCTCAAGACCATGATGAACCATAAATAAGCTAAAGCCTACTCTCAAAACAAAAGTTGCCAGTTCACCCAAAATATTCACATCCCCATCAGAAGAACTAGCTACTACAACTTCAACCTTCTGAGACTGGTTAGATGAAGAAGAATCTGGTTTTGGTGAATTAATTTTTTCTGAATCAGCCATCAAGCTATAAGCATCAGACTTACATGTTAGTTGTTTGGCAGCAGATTCTGTTAACTAAAACTCGTTTTGATTAAATTAAATAGTGAAATTTCTTTATTGATATCGATTTAGCTTTAATTTTAAAAGATTATATTTAAGCTATTACTTTAGACTCACTAAGATTTATAAGTTTTCGAATTACATGCTCAACAATTCTGTCAGGAGTAGATGCACCAGAAGTTATACCTACATTAACCTTCCCAACTGGTAGAAAACCAGATTCAACTGTTAAATCATTTCCCAATGGTTTGTGGGTAATTGTGTTGTCTGTATCTCCAATTCTTTCAGGGGTGTCTATATGAAAAGAACGAATCCCTTTAGATAAAGCAATTTCTTGAAGATGAGTTGTATTAGAAGAGTTAAAGCCACCAATAACTACAAGTAGGTCAAGTGGTTCATCCACTAAAGAAAACATTGCATCTTGTCTTTCCTCCGTAGCATCACAAATTGTATTAAAGGCCAAGAAATGTTCATTTAACTCTGCAGGTCCATATTTCCTAAGCATCGTTTTTTCAAACAATCGGCCAATCTCTTCAGTTTCACTCTTGAGCATTGTTGTTTGATTAGCTACCCCAAGTCGCTTCAGATCTCTATCTGGATCAAAACCATTAGAAAAAGCCCTTTCAAATCTCTTCATAAAGTCATCTCGATCTCCATTCCCAAGAATATATTCAGAAACATACTGAGCCTCATCAAGATCTAAAACAACTAAATAGGTTCCTGCAAAAGAACTGGTAGCCAATGTTTCTTCATGTTTAACTTTTCCATGAATAATTGAAGTGAATTCATGCTTTTTATGTTTCTCTACCGTGTGCCACACTTTTGAAACCCATGGACAAGTTGTATCGATGATGTGACAACCACGTTCATGAAGAAGTTTCATTTCCTGCACAGTTGCTCCAAAAGCTGGCAATATCACAACATCACCCTCCTTTACTGAAGAGAAGTCTTTAATTCCTTTCTCAGCAGATATAAAACGCACATTCATATTTCTCAAATGATCATTCACTGAAGGGTTGTGAATGATTTCATTAGTTATCCAAATACTTTCTTTTGGATAATGTCGCCTAGTTTCATAAGCCATTGCTACAGCACGTTCTACACCCCAACAAAATCCAAAAGCCTCAGCAAGTTTGACTCTTAATCTTCCATGCTCTAGCAAATATCCATTATCACGAATAGAAGCTATCAAATTGCTTTGATAGGCCTTTTCAAGAGCTTTAGCCCTTTTTGCCGGGGATTCGAAACCTCTTCGGTTATAACGATCAGAATGATGAAGGGATCGTTTAAAAGCTTGAGTATCCATTTCTATTGAATCTACAATAATAATAAGACTCTATTCGCAAGAGCTAAAAAGCACAAAAAGCCTGGCTGAATGCCAGGCTTTTTGTAAGAAAACATTTGTTCTTAATTAGAAGAAGCAAAGTCTGGATAAGCCTCCATTCCATGTTCTCCGATATCAAGTCCAATAGTTTCTTCCTCTTCAGTTACTCTAATACCACCAAAGCAAGCACCAATGATTGTCCAAGCAATCCAGCAAGTCACAATTGTGAAAATTGCGTAGGAAAAAGATCCAACTAGCTGAATAAAAAGCTGATCAAATTTACCAGTAATAAATAAGCCACTTGAAGTATTGAAGAGACCCACAGCAAGAGTTCCCCAAACTCCACAAGTACCATGAACTGATACAGCTCCTACTGGGTCATCAATCTGCAAGCCGTCTACAAAAGATACTGACCAAACAACAAGTAAGCCGCCAATAGCACCAACAACCCATGCACCCCACATAGTGAATCCATCGCATCCAGCAGTGACACTAACCAGACCAGCCAAAATTCCATTTATTGTCATTGTTAAATCTGGTTTACCAGTATTTAACTGACTTAAGAATGTTGCAGCTATTCCTCCACCTGCAGCTCCCAAAGTAGTAGTAACGGCAACATATGGGACTTGGTCGTTAAAAGCAAGAACTGAGCCACCATTAAATCCATACCAACCAATCCAAAGTATTAATGCACCCAGAGTTGCAATAGCCATGTTGTGACCTGGTAACGCCTGAGCTTCTCCATTCACAAATTTTCCAATACGTGGGCCAAGAGCAATTGCACCAACTAAGCCAGCCCATGCACCTACAGAATGGACAATCGTAGATCCAGCAAAATCAATAAAACCAAGCCTCGCTAACCAACCACCACCTATCCCAGCTTCATCAGGGAAATTCCACTGCCATGAACCAGCTATTGGATAAATAATTGCGGTCAAGATTAAGGAAAAAACTACAAATTCTCCAAACTTAATTCTCTCAGCAACCACACCTGAGACAATTGTTGCTGCTGTACCTGCAAAAGCAGCTTGAAAAAGAAAATCTATACTTGGAACTAATCCGTCAGAAGATGTTACAGCGGGGTCAAAAAAAGGTCCTCCAATCTTAAGAACTCCTGGGATTGCCCAATCTGCGGCATACATCAACTTATAGCCTATTAGCCAATAAGCAGAAACAGCAAGTGTAAAAACAATTAAATTCTTTGCGAGAATATTAACTGCATTTTTTTGCCTACACATGCCTGCTTCGACCATTGCGAAACCAGCATTCATGAAGATAACAAGAACTGCAGCAACCATTACCCAAAGATTGTCAGCCAATCCTTGAACACTTAGAGAAACATCGGTCGCATGAGCTGAAAGATTAAATACTCCGAGGCCAATAAATGCCATCGGGACACATGCAAGCCACATCAAAGAGCGATTAGAGCTGAATCCCCGAATACTCTTAAGAAGAAGCATAGGGCCTTCAAGAAGACTGACCTCTTGCAGCCTCCTTCTATTTCGCCTTGATGGCGATTGCAAAGCAGTAGTCATAAATAATGATGGACGGCTAAATAAGCTGATTTTTGCAAGAACAGCTATTACATATTTCAATATGGATACTTTTCATCCATCCTCAGGTAATCATTAATACAAAATCAGAAATTGATTCATCATCTCTAAAAAAGCAAAGTCAGAGAATGTCTAAATTTAAATCCACGATACCTACAAAAAAAAGCATGCCAAAGGATTCTCAAAGGTCTAGTCCAATGGTGATAGGAGGTGTGATTCTAGCTTTAATCTCAATCGGATCGCTTGCTTTTGTAATTCAAACAAAAATCTTCTAATCAGCTGCACTATTCCCTTTTATCAAAAGGCTTAATACCTTCCCAGGTTATTCGATCTAAATGAAAATCAAAGGAACATGGAATAACCTCCACCCCTTTTTCTAAGGCAAGCCGAAAAAGATTTCCGTATTCTGGATCAACTGAATCTCCAGGAGCAAAAACTTCTACATCATTCCTACTAATACATGGGACTAAAATAGCTCTTGAGGAGGGTAATTCTGACATCATTTCTTTCAAATGTTTTTGCCCTCTAGTCGTAACAGTATCTGGGAAAAGAGCTCTCTGGCTTTTTACCCAAGTTGTATTTTTGACTTCTACAAAAATTTTCCGAGAATCAGGAGTTGATTTCTGAGGCGTTAATAGCAAATCAATGCGACTTTTCCTTTCTATGCCATAAACTACTTCATTTTTAATTTCCAAGATCTCACCCAATTGTTTGTTTAAAAAACCTTCTTCAATAACCATTCTGACTAGCTTATTAGGCAATGAAGTATTGATGCCAACCCAAATGAAGCCTTCTAAAGAAGGCACCTGGGCTTGTTCCCATGACCAAGCCAATTTACGTTTTGGCGATGGAGAATATCTCAACCGAACTCGCCCTCCAGGGTACAAGACCCCTTTCATAGGTCCAGTGTTTGCACAATGGGCGGTAACCAATTCTCCTGTATCTAATTCAATATCTGCTAAAAAACGTTTATATCTTTTCTTTAGGGTTCCTTCAATAAGAGGAGAAAAAGTTGAAATAGTCTTGCCAATCATGGAAATCCATACTCTATTGAATACATTTAAGAAATCTATTTAAAACCTCTAAATAATTTATGAGATTTCTTAGAGCTAAGAGTAAAACATGAAAAGGACACTTAGAAGCATTTCAACGGTAATTGGCATTGGCACACTGCTAAGCAAAGTTTTTGGAATGATTAGGCAAATTGCAATAGCAGCGGTCTTTGGAGTTGGTTCTGCTTATGACGCATATAACTATGCATATATTCTGCCAGGATTTTTTTTAGTACTTATAGGAGGGATTAATGGACCTTTGCACAACTCAATAGTTAGCGTTCTAAGTAGAAGGAGTAAGCAAGAAGGAGGGCAGATTCTCTATTCCATTAATACATCAATTCTTTTGCCACTAATACTAATTAGTTTAATTTTATTTTTTGCAGCAGATCAAATTATCCAACTTATGGCTCCTGGCTTGGAAGTTCAAACTCATAAAATTGCAACCGAACAATTGCGGATAATGTCTCCTATTGTTTGTTTATCTGGGTTAATTGGCACAAGCTTTGGATCATTAAATGCACGAAAAGAATTTCTTCTTCCATCCATTTCACCTATAATTTCAAGCTTAATTTTAATTAGCAGTGTAAGTATATTTGGTTTATATGGAACCCAGTCAATTGCTTCTGAGGGTATTGCTTTAAAAGGAGGGATAATTCTAGCCCAAGCAACTCTTATAGGCGCAATCATGCAATGGGCAATACAAATCCCATTATTAAGAAAAAAAGGCCTTCTTAAATTCAAATTAGCGCTTGACTGGAGTCATTCCGGTGTTCAAGAAGTTTGGAAGATTATTATCCCGGCAACACTTTCAACAGGGATGTTACAAATCAATGTTTTTACCGACCTATTTTTTGCATCAAATATCATTGGGGCTGCATCAGGCTTAAGCTACGCAAATTTTATAGTACAGGCTCCATTAGGTCTAATTTCAAATGCTCTTCTATTACCTCTATTACCATTATTAGCAAAACTTGGAGAAAAAAAAGACAGCAAAGATCTAGTAAAAAGAATCAGGCAAGGTTTTATTTTCTCTTCTGCAAGTATGATCTGCTTAGGGGCAATCTTTATCACACTAAGCGAACCAATTACTAAAATTATTTTTGGTAGAGGCGTATTTGATTACAACGCAATAAACATTGTAAAAATACTGCTTATTTTCTATGGAATTGGAATGCCATTATACCTGATAAGAGATCTATTAGTACGTGTATTTTATTCACTTGGAGATGGCAATACTCCATTCAAAATTTCTACTATAGGTATCGTTCTTAACATTATTTTGGACTGGATTTTTGTTGGAAGTAGTTTACCAGGCGGGTACAAAATACCAATTAGTTTAGGTGCTAGTGGACTTGTCCTGGCAACAGTTGGTGTAAACTTATTTACATGTCTAGTGCTTCTAGTAAAATTAAAATCTAAAGTAAAACTAATAAACTTAAATTCATGGTTTATTGATTTCCTTAAACTCTTATTTTGCGGATCAATTTCAGGATTAATTGCCTGGAAAGCAAATTCCTTTCTTTCTCAAGATTCGAGTTTTCTATGGAACTTACTTCAATTATTATCTTCTTCAGCTATAAGTTTATTCTCCTTTTTTATTCTTTCTAGCTTGTTTAAAATTCAAGAGGTAAATGAAATGGCAGCAGTAATTAAGAGCAAACTCATTCCTCCTTACTTTTCAAGGTAATATCACGCGCTTCTCTAACTTGAAGGGGTATCTGTAGGGAGTCACCTTCATCTAACCTAGGTCCCTTAACTGAAATTATTCTTGCCTCTATACCAAATTCCTGAAATGCATTTTCCATTTCCTGAATCAATGCTTTCTCAACTTGAGACTCTGCATCAGCCACTTTCCCAATGAGTCTTTCCCCTAGTCGCCCAATTTGCTGTCGAACCACATCTCTTGCATTAGTAACTTCGATAATCAACATATGAACAATCCAACTAAATTAACCTTATCTGCAATAGGGGGCCAAAATCTCTTCTAAGTCAAAAATCTGAGCAGAAGAAATCAATCTAGACAATGACACCTGACTCTTCCCACTACCAAATTCAACTTGAACTGCTTCTAAGGCCTTTTGAGCCGCGAGAGTTGGGCCATCTTTAAGATTAACCTGGCATTCAATCGCAAGCGCCTCAGCCAGGCCAGCATTACCCAAGGAAAGATTCCACTTCTCAATTTGTATATACAATCGATCAGCAATTAAGGACTCTAACTCGCGCAATTGTTCTAGTTCGGGATTCATAAAAATTAAGGAAAAGCACCATTTTCATTCCTCTTTGAAAGAGTCTTCAAGTGGGGCCGGTTTTCTAATGATGACGAAAGCAAGGTGAAAAATCAGCAAGAATAACCAGATTCCTGTAAACCATTCCAAATGAGTCCAACTATGACGAATCTCTTGAGCTAGCCAAAGCCCACTATTTAAAGCTGCAAAAGCCATGGCATGAATAGTAAAATTAACTATTCGTGAAAAATGTAAGTAAAGAGGATCATTTGGATCCCCATTGCCATACCACCTAAGAGGCATTGGATTTTTGTATGAATGTGGTCTTTACGCCATCTTATAGTTGACGAAGAGGATCTCAAAACTCTTAACTAAATCATATGCGCCTGTAGCTCAGCGGATTAGAGCATCTGACTACGGATCAGAGGGTCGGGAGTTCGAATCTCTCCAGGCGCGTTTTTAACGTGATCAACACATAAAAGCAAAAATAAGAAGGATTTTTCTTGATGATTGCCAAGCTTTGTTTACTATCCCATCAGTAACTCCAAAAGGAGACTATTCCATTGATTTCGATTAGTTCAAATCTAGAAAATACCGACCCAGATATATCCCTTCTTATTAACAAGGAGTTCTTAAGGCAACAAACTCATCTGGAGTTGATCGCTAGTGAGAACTTTGCCTCAAAAGCAGTCATGCAAGCACAAGGAACCGTATTAACAAATAAATATGCTGAAGGTCTTCCTGGAAAACGCTACTACGGGGGTTGTGAACATATTGATGAAATTGAGAAATTAGCTATATCTAGAGCAAAATCACTATTCCAGTCAGCTTGGGCAAATGTACAGCCCCATAGTGGGGCTCAAGCCAATTTCGCTGTATTTCTTGCACTGCTTAAACCAGGTGACACAATTATGGGAATGGACCTCGCACATGGAGGCCATTTAACCCACGGATCACCTGTAAATGTAAGTGGGAAATGGTTCAAAGCAGTTCATTATGGGGTAGATGCCAATACAGAAATCCTCAATATGGAGCAAGTAAGGGAACTTGCTCTTCAACATCGACCCAAGTTAATTATTTGTGGGTATTCTGCATATCCAAGAATTATAGATTTTCAATCATTCAGAGCTATAGCCGACGAAGTAGGAGCTTATTTATTAGCTGATATGGCCCATATAGCAGGTCTTGTTGCAACTGGAGTTCATCCTAATCCAGTTCCTTTTTGCGATGTAGTGACAACTACTACTCACAAAACTCTTAGAGGGCCTCGAGGAGGATTAATTCTCTGTAGAGACGAGGAACTCGGGAAACAATTTGACAAAGCTGTTTTCCCAGGTAATCAAGGTGGTCCTTTAGAGCATGTTATTGCTGCAAAAGCTGTTGCATTTGGAGAAGCTCTCAATCCAAACTTTGAAAGATATATCAATCAAGTCGTATCTAATGCCAAAACATTAGCCAAACAAATCCAAAACAGAGGAA
This sequence comes from Prochlorococcus sp. AG-436-O09, assembly GCA_003209775.1. Classification (GTDB taxonomy): domain Bacteria; phylum Cyanobacteriota; class Cyanobacteriia; order PCC-6307; family Cyanobiaceae; genus Prochlorococcus_E. The sequence goes on from QCPN01000008.1 coordinate 19,415, forward strand.
TTGCTGTGGTAAGCAAAGGAACAGATAATCATATTGTTCTTCTTGATCTCAGAAGTATTGGGATGACAGGCAAGAAAGCAGATGCACTAGTTAGCGAGGTGAATATAACAGCTAACAAAAACACTGTTCCATTTGATCCTGAGTCACCTTTCGTTACCAGTGGTCTAAGGCTAGGAACTGCAGCATTAACTTCTAGAGATTTTGATGATGAGGCTTTTCTTGAAGTAGCCAATATCATAGCTGATTGTCTTTTGAACAAAGAAGACTATTCAATTAAAAAACAATGCAAAGAAAGAGTTTTAGAGTTATGTAATCGATTCCCTCTTTACAATCAAACTAATGACTATCAATAATCTTGACTAAGAAAAAAAGGAATCAAGGTGTTGAAATACTTGCTATTGGAACTGAATTATTATTAGGCAACATCTTAAACAGCAATGCAAAGTGGCTTGCAGAGCAACTTGCTTTAATTGGTTTATCTCACTATCGACAAACTGTTGTTGGAGATAACATTCAACGCTTAAAAGAAATTGTTCTTGAAGCATCTCAAAGAAGTCATATTTTAATTACTACAGGTGGATTAGGGCCCACAACTGATGACTTAACTACAGAAGCAGTTGCCCAAGCATTTAAAACTGAACTTGTCGAACATAAAACTATTTTACAGGATATTAAAAATAAATTAAATAATTTGGATATTTTCCCTGAAAGTAATCTAAAACAATCTCTTTTACCAGAAGGAGCAACTATTCTGCCCAACCCAGTAGGGACTGCTCCAGGAATGATATGGTCTCCTGAAGAGAACTTCACAATAATTACTTTCCCTGGCGTTCCCTCAGAAATGAAAATAATGTGGAGAAAAACTGCAAAGCCTTGGATTCTTGAAAATCATGCCTCTGGGAAAATAATTAAAAGTAAAACCATTAAAATCGCAGGAATACCAGAATCTGCACTAACTGAAAGAATCTCCGATTTAATTACGAAAACAAATCCAACAATTGCTCCTTACGCATCTTTAGGTGAGGTAAAACTACGAATAACTGCCCAAGCTAAAACTACTCAAGAGGCAAATAAATTGATTCAGCCTATTGAATGTGAATTAGAAAAAAGGATTGGGCTCAGTATTTTTGGCAGAGATGAAGAAAGCTTAGCTTCAATTGTGATCGACTTATTAAGAAAAAGGAGAGAGACACTCTCACTTGCCGAGTCTTGTACAGGTGGTCAAATTGCATCTGCCCTTACTTCCATCCCAGGATCTTCAGATGTCTTTCTTGGTGGAGTAGTCGCATATAACAATTCCATCAAACAAAACATCTTAAAGGTGCCTCTTAATCTTTTAGAAGAGCATGGTGCTGTTTCCTCAGTCGTCGCCAAATCTATGGCCAACAAAACACGTCAATTATTTAATAGCGATTGGTCTATTGCAGTAAGTGGAATTGCAGGACCAAGTGGAGGAAGCAAAAGTAAACCGGTTGGACTAGTAGAAATATTTATATCAGGAAACACTGCACAAGAATCTATCCAAGAAAATTTTGGGCCTCATAGAGGAAGGGATTGCATACAAAAATTGAGTGTTGTAAGAGCCCTAGACAGACTTCGCTTATTTCTGCTCATGCAAAGCTAATGTCTATTAATAATTGGAATTAATCTGTGAGCTCAGAAACGCTCTATGACAAGATTTGGGATCTTCACCGAGTAAGGGAACTTAATGGAGGGTCCACACAGCTTTTTGTAGGCTTACATTTAATTCATGAGGTTACTAGCCCCCAGGCATTTGCTGCGCTTGAAGAGAAGGGTATAGCAGTACATTCTCCAGACAGAACTATTGCCACAGTTGATCATATTGTCCCTACTACAAATCAAATAAGGCCATTTGCTGATCCATTGGCTGAAAAGATGCTCAAAACACTGGAGTCAAATTGCAAACAACATGGCATCGAATTTTTCCAATTAGGTTCTGGTAATCAAGGCATTGTTCATGTCATTGCTCCAGAAGCAGGGTTAACTCAACCGGGCATGACCGTTGCGTGTGGCGACTCCCATACATCTACTCATGGTGCTTTTGGAGCCATTGCATTTGGGATTGGAACAAGCCAAGTTCGAGATGTTCTTGCAAGTCAAACCTTAACTATGAAGAAACTAAAGGTTCGGCGCATCTGGTTTGACGGAAAACTACAGAAAGGTGTTTTTGCTAAAGATTTAATACTCCATGTAATTCAAAAACTTGGGGTTAAAGATGGAGTTGGCTATGCCTATGAATTTGCAGGACCTGCAATACAAAGTCTCTCAATGGAAGAAAGGATGACTATATGCAATATGGCAATAGAAGGTGGAGCAAGGTGTGGCTACGTAAATCCAGATCAAGTGACATTTGACTATCTGAAAGGAAGAAAATATGCGCCAAAAGGTGCTAAGTGGGACTTAGCAATTAAATGGTGGAAGTCGCTCTCCAGCAATGAGAATGCAATTTATGATGATGAAGCAAGGTTCAATGCTTCTACAATTGCTCCCACTGTTACGTGGGGTATTACTCCTGGACAAGCAATAGCAATAAATTCGTTTATTCCAAGTCTCGAATCGATAGATCCAAGCGATCACCAACTTGCTTTAGAGGCTTATCAATATATGAGATTAAAGCCAGGGAGCTCTATAGAAGGACTAGCAATAGACGTCTGTTTTATCGGCAGTTGTACAAATGGTCGCTTAAGTGATCTTCAAATAGCGGCTGAAATAGCCAAAAACAAGCATGTAGCAAAAGGAGTTAAAGCATTTGTGGTCCCAGGCTCAGAAAAAGTTGCTCAAGAAGCTGAATCACAAGGGTTAGATAAGATTTTCAAAAATGCTGGTTTCGAATGGAGAAAGCCTGGTTGTTCAATGTGTCTGGCAATGAATCCAGACAAACTTGAAAGTGATCAAATTAGTGCAAGTTCAAGCAATAGAAACTTTAAAGGGAGACAAGGTTCCTCAAAAGGAAGAACCTTATTAATGAGTCCCGCAATGGTCGCTGCAGCAGCAATTGCAGGATGTGTAGTAGATGTAAGAAAATTTCTTAATTGAAAGCCCCCAAACAAACCATAGATTTAATGAACAAAAAACCCCTATCCCCAACAGGACCAATTCACAAGGTAGAAGGAAAATGTATTTACTTAAAGGGAAATGATATTGACACAGATCGCATTATCCCTGCACGTTTTCTTAAATGCATAAGTTTTGACAATCTTGGTGAAAGCGTATTTGCAGATGATCGTATAGAAAAAAAAGGATTTCATCCTTTTGATCAAGTCCAAAATCAAGATAGCTCTATTCTTATAGTTAATAAAAACTTCGGATGTGGATCCAGTAGAGAACACGCACCTCAAGCACTTTTGAGGTGGGGAATAAGAGCAATTATTGGTCAAAGTTTTGCTGAAATATTCTATGGAAATTGCTTATCTATTGGTATACCATGTGCAATCATTGCTGAATCCTGTCTTGATTCATTAACTAAAGAAATTGAGTCTGATTCTGACCTCATATTCAATTTAGATATTAATTCTCAAATGATTTGTAATGTAAAACAGTCATGGCCTCTGTCAATCGAATTAGGAATAAAAGAAATGCTCTTATCGGGTAAATGGGATGCCACAAGAACTCTCCTTAAAGAAAAAGATAAAATCAACCTTACAAAAAATAGTCTCCCTTATATCAATCAATTCAACCCTCTATATTAGGAAATTAGAAAAGAGTAGATAAAAACTTAATAATAGACAAGTAAATTTATTTCAATCAAAATGAATCAGGCCTACCTTGATAATTAAAACCATTTAATCGGAAACTTAATCCACCGGACTCATTCTTGAAATCATAAAAAAGACCAAATTCATAAGCTCTTCTTTGCCACATTATAGATAATTTTGAAGTAACAGACTTACCATAATTTTCAGAGCTTGTATCAATATTAAACTCTTGAACACTTCTTGCCAATATTGGTCCTGCTAGCTGTTGAGTAAAATCTATTTCTAACTTTACTAAATCATTTTCATTATCAAATTTAAATGGACTCTCGCCAGATATGAAAGTATAGGAAGGAATAATCGAGAGTCTTGTATAGTCAAGATAATTTCTTTGTAAGTTTCCAAAGGTTACTTCAGGTCCTAGTCCAAATGTAACAAACGACTGAGCTCTATTACTCTCATAAAGTAAATTAGATGCTTTAAAGGTACTATTTAAATAAATACCAGGGTCTATTGATTTAGGAGAATAAGGTGACTCCTTATACTCAAATTTATTATTTTCGCTAAACTTCTTTAAAGGGTATTTAACATCTAAATCATAAGCTAAGCTAGATCTCCATAATGCTTTAAGTTCTGTACTTTTTAATTTTTCTGCTTGATATTTTGCAACTCCCAAACTTAATTTATCATTATACTTAGTCTTTCCAGGTCCCCAAGAAGCATTTCTAATAAGGTTAAAACCATATCCAGTATAAATATCAGTACTTCCTATTGATCCATTCAAAACTTCATCTCTATATAAGCCAAATAGACTTAGGTCTATGTCCTTGAACTTATTAATATTCAATTTCCTTGTAATCTCAGCAGAGAACCTCGATCCATTTAAAAAGTGCTTACTATTAAAAGTAGTAATATCTCCAGAAACAATTCCATCAAAATTAAATAATTTGCCCTGCAGTTCTATATCTAAACCAAACAAGTCCTCAAAGTTAGTAGGAGTTGATACTTTCTTACTATTTACTGAATATCCATCTTGAGGGTAAGATGATGTCTCACCTTGTATTGATCGTTGAATTAAATACTGAGGTTGTAGAGATAAGACATAATTATCATTCAATCGAATAGGTTGCAGTTGTCTGCCTATAAAAATACCATCTTTATCAGTACCATCAATTCCAAAAGTCCATTTTCTTGCTTTCCATTTTCCATCGAATCTGATTTTCCTATTACCAATAGGAAGCTTGAGTTTATCTTCAAAAATTAAACGACTTTTTTTTGCAAAAATAATTCCATCTTCTAATTCTGCTTCATGGAGTCTAATTTCTACCTGATGTGATTCAATTCTTATTTGTGCAGGATTAAAAGGATCATTAGTAAAGCTAACTTTATTTGCCGTCAAGCTATCATCTTCAACAAAAATCTCAGATGCCTTTATGCGCCATTTCTTTATATAATTTTTTTGATTTTTCCCATGAGTGATCATCTCCATATTTTGATCAAATCCTCCTTGAAAGATAAATCCATCTACAAATTCGACATCTCTAAGTGAACCTTTCACCTGATCAAAAGAAGAATAATTATTAATATCAATAATTTCTCTTAAGTTTAAATCCTTTGCAATCAACCTTATATCAATTACTCCATAAATATTCTCAAGTTTTCCTTTCTTTTCTCCAAGATTATATTTAAAAGAACTAGCAGAAAGTAATGTTTTACCTTTATGGAAATAAACATTTCCTGAAGCAAAGAGAATATTTTTTGATTTATCAATTTCAATTCTATCAGCCTTAAGACTCCCTCCATGAAGAACTACCTTTGCATTGCCCTCAGCTACAAATAGATTTTCATTTTCCCAGGACTGACTATCAGAGCTAATTTCCAATTCAACAAAAGGAGACTTTTCAAGGTACTGAGATATTTGATAAATCTGGTCAATTGGATTGAGTGATGACGCTGACTTATTCGCATCTTTTAAAGCTAAGTATTTCTTATTTGAGTAAGTTCCAAGAAAAGATTGATCTGAACCACACGAACAAAGTTCAAATTTCTTTTTAGAAGAGAAATCACCTCCAAACCTATTCGAAGCAAAACTTGCTTCTATTGGTACAAAAAGAAAAAAGGCCACAGATATGTAGCCTGGGAGAAATCTCATAAAACCATATTCGCCAAAAGCTAACTTAGGACGATTATAAAAATCCCATAAAAACATTGATACTGGCTTAAATTAAACCAATATCAATTTAGTTGGATCTAAAGAGCAAGACTAATTAATTAGTCTTGAGGGCTTTCTAAATCCTTTCTGGCCGGGGTTCTTGTTGGGTCACTAGCCAAGAAACCAAAGAGGAAAACACCAACAAAAAAGAAGACGACCGTGTATACGGAAATCTTTAAGGCAAGCATGACTAGCTAATTTGACTATGGAAACAAATGTATCTTATGGGTAGTTGCACCCAAAATGGCCCAATTATTACCTTGAATTGAAATGTTTCTATGCTGTTTAACTTAATAATAAGATTTTCATCCGGGCTCTAATCGTCATGATCATCCCAAGGGTCCTCAAGGCTCCTTGCAGGCGGGCCAAAGGCTGTATAGACCCCAAAACCAGTTAGCCCCAACAAAACGACCAGGAGAGTTAAAGCTATTGAAAGTGCGGGAGATGAAGTTTGCATCAAATCTTTCTACAGGTTGTCAACCTTAGAGGGTATTTCACATACAATATCCAAAATTATTCATTAACTGAGGCTCGAAACTAAAAATGGGACAAAAAACCCCTCTGGGCTCACTCCTTAAATCAATTGGCAATTCAGGTCAGGGCAAAGTTGTAGCAGGCTGGGGAGCAGTCCCCGTGATGGCTCTCGTCGGAGTATTGCTGCTAGTTTTCCTAGTAATCATGCTGCAAATTTACAATCAATCACTTTTACTACAAGGGTTCTCAGTTGACTGGAACGGAGTCAACTGAGTCATTACTATCTAGCTCAAGCTGTTAGCTAATGAACATCTTTGGAGTAGGGCTGCCTGAAATAGCAGTCATCGCAGCACTTGCTTTGGTAATTTTTGGACCCAAGAAACTTCCTGAGATTGGAAGAAATCTTGGGAAAACACTTAAAACACTGCAGAAAGCATCTTCTGAGTTTGAAAGTGAATTCCAAAAAGCAGTAACTAATGCAGATGATGTTGATAGTGAAAATCGTTCTGAGCTAAAAGCTCAGAACGATTTCCCTGAGCAAAATAAAAAAATATAATTGCAGTAATTCTATTCAAACGTCCTAAATGAGTTCGGGTGATTTCCAGTTATTAGTTGGCCTGGGCAACCCAGGTTCAAAATATGAAAGCACGCGTCACAACATTGGATTTATGGCACTACAAAGGCTTGCTTTTCAAGATTCGGCATCTTTCAGGCTAAATAACAAGCTTTATGGGCAACTAGCTAATATACATAATGGTTTAAAAAAAAGAAGATTATTAATGCCAAATACATATGTCAATGAAAGTGGTCGATCAATTAATGCGGCAATGCAATGGTTTGATCTAAACATAAATCAAATTCTTATCATTGTTGATGATATGGACTTACCATTAGGGAAACTAAGATTTAGGGAAGAAGGAAGTTCTGGAGGTCACAATGGTCTAAAAAGTATAATTTCTGAATTAGGAAGAAAAGATTTTTGTAGATTAAGAATCGGCATTGGACCTCCATCTGAAACAGCGCATGAACGAAAAGAGAAAACAGTACGTCATGTTCTAGGAAGATTTACAAAAGAGGAGCATTCCAAAGTAGATATTGTTTTAGATAAAGTCATTAAAGGCTTGGAAATAATCGAAGAATTTGGCTTAAAAAAAGGTATAACTTTTATCAATTCATCTGAAGTCGATACAAAAGAAATAAAGATCTAAACTTATGAAAAAAAACCCTACGACTTTAGCCACCATAAGAATATTAAGACAAAGCTTTGCTAGTAAATCTATTGAAGGCGAAGTTTCTGCAGGTGACTTTAATTGGCAATTCAATTGGCAATTTAGCAATGGTCAATTATTACTAGAGCCTCCTCTTGGGAGAGCTCTTATCCAAGATGCCCTGCTTCGTTTTTTAATTAAAGCTGATTATTCTCTTGAGCCTGGTGGCAACTATCATTTTACAGTCAGGGCCAAATTTTAAGTTCAATAGATTTTGACCATCGTAGTTTAACCTGAAAATAATCTTCTATTAAAATTAAAGAAACAATTACATCTAAATTTTTGGGCGGTAAAATCAACCCCTTTGGAATAAGCTTGAAAAGAAACTCTGATGGAAATATTTCCAAATATCTTTCTCGTGCTCTAAGGGTTGTCATTCTTTCATCAACAAGTTGAATAGGAGAAATATTTGCTGCAAGAAGTTCAGACTGCCAATACTTGCTGGTTGTACCATTACCAAGCAAAATTAAGTCAATTGAATGGTTTTCTCTCCAATAGTTGATTAAATTAACAACAGCTGAATTTAAAGATATTTTCCCATCTATAACCAAAGAGCTCTCTAAATCTGCTAATAGTAATCCACATTTCTTATGCCCTGGGTCAATTGCAATTACCTTTTTCATAGAATCATTATTCTTATCTATAAAGGTTGTTTAGTTACTCTTAATCTTACAGAAACTTTATCTGCAGTATCACTTGTACTTGTAGAAATAGCATCTAGTTTTAAAATACTCTCCTTTTTAAACTCTAATTGATCAAATAGTTTCTGAATAGAGTTTGAATCAACTTTAATTTCTGTAGCGAAAGACCCCCTCGTTTTAACTTCAGCCAGAGTCGACGCAAGTAAAATCTTAATTTGCTTTCTAAGAAAGTCTCTAGAGAGCTTAATATTCCTAATATTTAAACTTGCTATCACTTCACCTTTACGAACAATATTTTTATCAGGAAGTGCTACAGGGAAAGCATATAAAAAACCCTCGCCTAATAAAACATTACTTGCAGAACGAATATTTATGACCCATTCGCGCTTATCAGAAATCTGTTCCTCCAAACGCTCAATATGATCTCTTCTGACTAAAACTATTCTAGAAATAGGAGTATTTCCTGGTTGCACTCTAATAAATGCATTGAAATTTGCTTGAGCTAGTAAATTTTCTATCTCTTCTTTTGCATTTGATTTATTATCCAACTTAACTGGGAAAATTCCAAGGCTTTGTCCACTAGCAATTACTACTTCTCCCTGGCGAAAAGCAAACAAATCTTTTCCAAGTTTTACTAGATCTTTCTCAGCCTTCTTGATCTTCATCTCAAGAGTTTCCCTTTGTTTTTTTAAAGGTACTAAGGCCTGTTTGCTCTCTTTTAGTTTCGCTTGAATATCATCTAGCTCAAACAAACCAACTCTCAGCTCTCTGCTAACCAAAAGCATCAGGCTTAATGAAATAGCACTTATTAAACTGCCAGTTAATATTGTTATTAGAACAGCAGTTCTACGGGGTCTTAATTTAAATACGCTGAGTCTAGCCTTGCCTATTCGACTACCAAGTAGATCTCCAAGTGTTGAGAGAGTACCTCCTAAAAGAAGCAAAACAATAATAAGCAACCAACCTGCCACTTCAGAAAGTATTAATTAAGAAGCTTAGAGTAACTTACTACTCCAAGAAAAGATTATTAGTTAAAGCGTTTTGCAAGGGCAATTGGATCAAAAACTGTTATTTTCTTTCTATCGATCTGCAGTAAACCTAGATTTCGCAAGTCACCTAGCAATCTAGTTATTGTCACTCGCGTAGAACCAATAGCTTCTGCTATGCCTTGATGAGACAACCTGAGATCGATAGTAATTCCTTTTTCACTTGGAACGCCAAAATCTCTGCAAAGTACAAGTAAAAAGCTAACCAATCTTGATGACATATCCCTATGAGTCAAAGTCTCAATCATTGTTTCCGTTTGCAGGATTCTGCTCGATAAGCCTTGAAGAAGAAGAAGGCCAACCCCACTGTCACCTTCTAAAGCATTCCTCACTGAACCTGCCGGGGCTGAGGTCATTTCGACCTTAGTAAAAGCTACTGCATGATAAAAACGATCTGATCTGTGCCCAGTCAATAGAGAAAGGACACCGAAAAGACTATTCTCTCTTAACAAAGCAACAGTTATTTCTTCGCCAGATTCATATACTCTCGTTAAGCGGACAGCTCCTCTTCGGATCAAATAAACTCTTTCAGCTGGATCTCCTGGAAAAAAAATTGTTTTAGACCTGTCAACAGTTTCATTCGCAGCTCCATCAAGTCCCCTAATAACATCTAGGAGAGTCTTTTTTATTGGTGTTTTCTCATTGAACTGACTCTGAGAGTTCATCCCAAGTGATTGGTTGGGAGAACGACTAAATGAGCTTGAGTTAGCTGTCATCTTGCAAACCAATTGAAAGGAGATTAAGGAGTACAGCTAAAATTACATGTAGCAAAAACGACGTTTTTCAACTTAATCAAGCGTATTACATCACTTTTTCAACCAGAACCGTTACGCAATAGCTAGTTCATATTAAAAAAAGGTAAGTTCATGAATATTGGCACTATAGATAGTGTCAAATCACTTGTGAAGCTGCATACTGGCGCTAGATTTAAACAAGATTGTCCACAAGGGTGATTTCCAACTTTTCATGACAGCCAGCCCAAGTCCAACAACTCAATCCAGCTCAAGAAATAAATATGGTGTAAACCCTATTAATTCTGCGCCTAGTCAACCAAGGCTAAGAATTATTTCCTCCCAAGGCCAAATTCAAGTGCATTCTTCTCCTTATCGAGGAAGTTTCTCAGTTGTGCTTAGTGAAGCACTACGCTCTGCTGGTTTAGGTAGCCGCGTACTAATAGCCCAATTTCTAAAAGGTGGTGTTTCGCAAGGGCCTCAAAATGCAATAAGACTTTGTGGGAAATTAGAATGGCTTAGGCCAAACATCTATGGTTGCATCAACAAACATCAAACTAACAACAGTACCCAAAAAGAATTTATAAAAAATGATCAAGCAGTAAAAGAAGTTTGGGAAATATGTAAAAAGCAATTGGTGAATAATGAATTAGATAAACTAGTACTTGATGAAATAGGTCTTGCTATTGAATTTGGCTTTATTACTGAAAAAGATTTGACAACTACCTTGGAGAATCGTCATGACTCAATAGATGTAATTCTCACAGGGCCATCTATACCCAGTAAAGTTTTTTCTATAGCTGATCAAATTACTCAATTGAGGTGTTCTAAATAATGCTCAAAAATGATCGCTGGATTATTCAACAATCCGAAACAGGAATGCTTGAGCCTTTCCAAGCAAATCTAGTCAGGCATTTAGATCCAAGTTCCAAAGAAAAGCCTGTTTTAAGTTTTGGCTGTTCATCCTATGGATATGACCTAAGACTTTCTGCAAGAGAGTTTCTTATCTTCCGACATGTACCTGGGACAATTATGAATCCCAAGAAGTTTAACCCTAAGAATTTAGAAGCGACTCCACTCCAAAAAGACCAAGACGGTGAGTATTTCATTCTTCCAGCTCATTCATATGGACTAGGCGTGGCACTAGAAAAAATGAAGGTTCCATCAAATATAACAGTGATTTGCTTAGGTAAAAGTACCTATGCAAGATTGGGAATTATTGTAAACACGACTCCAGCTGAAGCAAGTTGGGAAGGACATTTAACTCTTGAATTCAGCAATAGCTCTGGAGCAGATTGTCGTATATATGCAAATGAAGGCATCTGTCAATTACTCTTTTTTGAAGGAGATCCTTGTGAGACAACATATAGCGATAGAAAAGGGAAATATCAAAACCAACCAGAAAAAGTTACTCTCGCAAAAATTTAATCATGAATAATGTACATCTGGTAACAGTGACTCCAGATGCGGAGAAAATGATGGCATACATTGCCAGAGTAAGTAATCCAAAGAATCAAGATAATCAAGACTTCAAGAAATTAATTCAATACTGCATAAATAATGAACATTGGAGTGTATTTGAACAAGCTTATATGACTCTTCAAATAGAAACAAATAGAGGTATAGCAGCTCAAATACTAAGGCATAGATCATTTACATTTCAAGAGTTTTCTCAAAGATATGCTGATAGTACTCAACTTGGGGAGATACCTATCCCAGAATTAAGAAGACAAGATAAGAAAAATAGGCAGAATTCTATATCAAATTTACCAACTAATGTTTCTAAAGATTTTCAGCAAAGAATAGAAGTTCAATTTAAACAAACATTAAATCTTTATCAAGAGATGCTTGAAAAGGGAGTTGCAAAAGAGTGCGCAAGATTTATTCTTCCACTTGCAACTCCAACAAGGATCTACATGACAGGTTCATGCAGATCTTGGATTCATTATATAAATTTACGCTCAGGTCATGGCACACAAAAAGAGCATTTAATTATTGCAAATCAGTGTAGAGAAATCTTTTCACAACAATTTCCAACTGTTTCTATAGCACTTAATTGGAATAAAAGTCAGGAGTGACTTCTAGGTCCTACATTACTAGAAGAAGTATTATTAAGGATAGGGGAAAAAGATAATTTGCTAGAATTACCTTCTTTGACTCCAAGAAGATTAGGTAACTGTTGATTGTGAACCAAGGAATATGCTAATTGATCAATTTGACCTTGTGACTTTAATCCTATTGACTTTCCTATCATTTTACCATCAGCATCAAATAGATTTAACTGCGGTATACCATTAACATCATATTTTTCAATAAGATCTAGCCATTCATCATTATCCACATTTAATAAAACAAGATTAATTTTATCCTGAAAATCTCTTTTTACACGATACATAGATGGTGTCATTTCCTGGCATACTTCGCACCAATCTGCATAAAATTCAAGGATCGTAGGTCTAGCATTGTTTAATGCAACCTCTGGCCTAAGCGAATTACGAGCAAGCTGATCAAGCGATTGATCAGAACTAAACCCATTTCTTGCAAAAAATAAAAGCAGTGCCAATATCAAAGAGGCAGCCAACAAAATTATTTTTTGAGCTTTACTCAATTCAACAAACTTAGAAGTTTCCACTTAACTAATTTAGTTATCACTACTTTGCCATTTTTATAATGATCTGCGTGTAGATTGTTTCTATTTAAGCTAATGTTTGAATAGAGTCAAAATCTTCCTTTTAACTTCAAAATATCCAGTCAATGGACCTTGTTAGTGGAAAAGAGCCACAAGAAAATATAGTTTTTTTTGGTACAGACGGTATTCGTGGAAAAGCTGAAACACTTTTTACAGCTGAACTTCTTCACAAACTCGGATTTTTCTCTGACAAAGTCCTTCCTAAAAAGAAACCAATTCTAATAGGACAAGATTCACGCTTAAGTAGTCCAAGAATTGTCAATGGATTAGCTGATGGATTAATGGCCTCTGGCAGAGAAGTTTGGTTGTTAGGACTATGTCCGACCCCTGCCGTGCCTCTTTTAATCAAGAAATATGATGCCGCTGGAGGCTTCATGGTCTCTGCAAGTCATAATCCACCAGAAGATAATGGGATAAAAATCTTTGACTTCAATGGAGAGAAGCTTTCTTCAAAAAAGAAAAGTATTATTGATAAAGGTTTGCAAGAGAAGTCACGAATTATTTCCAATACCAGAAATAATTGCATTTTTCGCCACGACCTTCTCAAAGAATATGAAGAAAGTCTAATTCAAACGATTGAAATAGAAGATTTCAAAGGCACGCCTATTGTTCTAGATTTATGCTGGGGCTCTGCGGCTGCATGTGGAGAAAGTTTGTTCCAGGCTCTGGGAGCTAAGGTCACAAGCCTCAACGCAAAACCAAATGGAAACAAAATAAATGTCAACTGTGGCTCTACTCACCTTGCAGAGATTCAGAGAGCAGTGTTAGAAACAAAATCTGAGATGGGGTTCGCATTTGATGGTGATGCAGATCGGATGATTGCAATAGACGGTAGAGGACGTGTTGTTGATGGGGACAATATTCTTTATTTATGGGGATCGGCTCTAAAAGAAAAAAACGCGCTTCCAGACCAAAGACTTGTCTCAACTGTTATGTCGAATCTAGGCTTTGAAAAAGCATGGATTACTCAAGGTGGAATTTTAGAAAGAACTCCAGTTGGTGATCAAAATGTGCACAAAGTAATGATAGAAAAACAAGCAGCTTTAGGAGGAGAGCAGTCTGGTCATATTTTGTCAAAAATAAATGGATTGTCTGGTGATGGTTTTTTGACTGCTCTACAGATTTCTAACATATGCAAGAAAAAAGGAGTAAAGCTTGAAGGATTGGTGGATAAAAGTTTCAAACCTTACCCTCAAAAGCTAATAAATGTTCCTATCAATCCAAAAATTAATAAAGACTATTTAAGTCAGTCAAGAAAATTTCAAACATCTGTTAAGAAGGCCGAATTAGCAATGGGTGAAGAAGGTAGAATATTTATAAGAAAGAGTGGAACTGAATCATTACTTAGAGTAATGGTTGAGTCAAGTGATGAATCAATAGTAGAATTTTGGTCATCAACAATTTCAAAAATTGCATCTGAGGAATTCAATTAATTACTAAAATAAAGTTAACCCTATAATTATTTAATATCATTAGTATTTCTATAATAAAGCTGGCGGTAAACGATTAACCCTTTTCTTTTTACATACTTTTCTCTTTCTGTAAGTATAGAGAATGGATTTGAAATTGTAGATAATTTACTATCCGGGAATTTACTATCGAAGTATTTGCTAAGATCAATCAAACTAGTCATTTCACTCATAATACTCTGCACATCACTCTGAATAAATAATTCCGACCCAGTGTCTAAATTTGCAGCCAATAAAGATAAAAAAGAAGGAGTTAAGACTCTTCGTTTCCTATGCCTTTGTTTAAACCAAGGATCAGGAAATTGTATAGATACTCTTTTAACCTTGTTGTTAGCAAAGTTTCGCAACCAATTCTTTAAACTTACATTTGCATTGCAAAATAAAAAACTTACATTATTTAAACCTAATTGAACTCTGTCTTTCTCAGCTCCCACTACCAAAGATTCTCTAATCTCAAGGCCTAGAAAATTCCATTGACTATTAGAGGCAGCCATTTCAAGAAGAAAATGCCCTCTCCCACATCCAATATCTAGATGTATAGGTAAATCAATATTTTCAAATAATTCAGGAATCTCAGGAAGATCTTTTTCTAGCTGAAAAAAATGGCTTAATGGATTAACGTGTTGGCGCACTATTGAGAAGTTTTTACTAATTTCCTAGCGTTAGCCTACTTAAGGGCCTTATAGGTTGATAATAAATAAGTTAAAATTTTCTACGTGTCAGAGATTTCATACCGCTCACTTGTGTGGCTCAGCTATAGGCTTGGTGCCACTTTTGCTTTTGGGATTCCATTAGTACTCTTTATTTGGTCAACAATAAAAAATGAGCCTTCAATAATTCGTCTCTTATCAATCTATTGGAAAGTTGCAAGTCTAATGCTTATTAGCATGCTTCTTTTAACAGGGAATAGCTCTATAGGTTATTTAACCTCCTTTCTATCGCCAATTTTGATGACTACATGTCTGTGGTTTTGGATAGACCTGAATGAAGAGCTAAGAGAGTTTTCTTCCAGGAAAGCATTGCCTTTTATATTAAAGGCATGGAGATGGGCATTGAGTGGTTATAGCTGCTTGTATGCATCACTCACGTTCAAAAGCTTAAATTGTCTAAATCAAATAGAAAGCTCTCAATGTCCGTTCTGGAAAGAAGTACCATCAGGGCTTAATCAAGTAATAAAAAGTACATTTAATTTTCTCTTTGGAGCTAGCTGGACAGAGACATTATCCGCTTTTGTTGGTTATCTGGGATTAATTATTTATATTGTTGGATTAATACAATGGTTAATTATAAGGTTTCCGAAAAAAGGGCGAATTGCTGGAGACTTTTAATTTTTTTATAAGTTGTTATATATAAAAACTGACTAAGGGTATTCCTTATTTAACTATAAAGAGCTTAAAGCAAACGTCCTAATGTATTAATACACCTACTACATAAGGATTTGTGAGTTGAGTCATCACCTATATCGACTTCATAATGCCAACATCTTTCACACTTTAATCCTCTTGCTTTAGAGACCTCAATAATCCCCATACTATCCTCTTCACTAAACAATACCTCTGCCCATGGCTCTCCACCAATTTGGACCTTAGAAACAATTAACCAATCAAACAATCTGTCTACTTCTGGATTACCATTTTTCTCCATGTATCTCAATGCATCCTTTAAAGAGTCACTACTCGGTTGAATTCTTACTGATGCCTCAAGAGAAGAACCTAACTCTTGTCTCATTCTGCAATCTTCTAAGGCTTTGTTAACTGATGCTCTTAATTCTTGCAATTGGTGAACTACTTCATTTAAAGAGTTATCTTTCCATAATCCAGGAGTCTTTGGAAAGCCTCTTTGGAAAACTGATTTTTCCTTCAATTTATAAGGAATGTTATGCCATATATCTTCTGCCATATGGCATAACACAGGAGCTATAATCCCAGATAGGCTTTCCACAATCAAAGATAAGACATACTGACATGAACGTCGCCGATTATCAGAAGGGGCACTTACATACAAACGGTCTTTAGCTATATCTAGATAGAAGTTAGATAAATCAACTACACAAAAACTTTGCAATAACTGAAAGAATTTGGAAAACTCATAATTTTCATATGCAATTGAGACCTCATCAATAATTTCAGCGGTTCTATTAAGCATCCATCGATCTAAAATAGATAAGTCTTGAATTTGAAAAGAGTTCTGAGAAGGGTCGAAATCATGGAGGTTGCCTAATAAATACCTGGCAGTATTTCTTACTTTTCTATACACATCAGATAACTGACGCAAAATATTAGATCCAATTGGTACATCGACTGAATAATCAACGGAACTTACCCACAATCTCAAAACATCTGCGCCTAAAGCAGGTTCTAATTTCTTATTATTTCCACCATTAATAATTACGGAAGGATCTATAATATTACCTAAAGACTTACTCATCTTTCGCCCATTTTCATCTAAGGCAAATCCATGGGTGAGAACTTTTAAGTATGGAGAATGGCCAGATGCTGCTACTGAAGTAAGTAATGAAGACTGAAACCAACCTCGATGTTGATCTGAACCCTCTAGATAAAGATCAGCTGGGTAATTCATATCATTATTCCTAGAAGTAACTGCTGCCCAGCTAGACCCAGAATCAAACCACACATCCATAGTATCTGTACCCTTTTGCCATTTATGTGCTTCTGACGAATAAGAACTAGGCAAAAGATCAGATTCATCTAATTCCCACCAAACATCCGATCCATTCTTCTTAATCAAATCCTGAATATGACTAACCGTAATTTCATTAAGAAGCACTTCATCACCTTCCTTGGAATAAAATACTGGAATCGGAACTCCCCAAGTACGTTGCCTAGAAATACACCAATCTCCTCTATCAGAAACCATACTTTTGATACGTTTCTTGCCTGATGAAGGAAGCCATTCCACTTCATTAATTGCATCTATAGCATCACTTCGGAAACCTTGGACAGAAGCAAACCATTGTTCAGTGGCGCGGAAAATAGTTTCTTTCTTCGTTCTCCAGTCATACGGATATTTATGAATATATGGTTTTTCTTTCAACAGATTACCGGACTCTCTTAAATCTTTAATTATCACATTATTAGCATCTTCCAGAACATTTAAGCCTTCAAATCGACCTGCATCAGAAGTGAATATACCCTTCTCATCGACAGGGCAAATGACAGGTAAGTCATATTTAATTCCCGTATTAAAATCATCAATACCATGCCCAGGAGCTGTATGAACTATTCCTGTACCTGATTGAGTAGTAATATAACTTCCTCCTATAATAAAAGGACAAACTCTGTCAAACAAAGGATGCTTATATAATGCTCCATCAAGCAAACGACCTTTTATAACTGCTACTTTTTTATAGGAGGAACCAATCTCTCCATTTACTTCTTCTAACAGATCTGCCGCTAAAATAATAAATTGATTATCTTGGCTTCTAGCAAAAACATATTCAATATTTTCATTAATTGCGACAGCAGCATTTGCAGGCAAAGTCCAAGGAGTTGTTGTCCAAACTGCAACTTTAAGTTTGACACTTAATTCCTTTTCATTCAGCGGTAAATACAAGCCTTGTTGACTAAGTAATTCATTCAATTGGCTTGGAATTTGAACAACAGAGAATGACACGTAAATACTTTGGCTTGTATGGCCCTCTGGATATTCCAACTCTGCTTCTGCTAAAGCTGTTCTAGAACTAGGGCTCCAATGAACTGGCTTTAAGCCACGATAGATATATCCCTTAAGAGCCATTTCACCAAATAATCTAATCTGAGCAGCTTCATATTCTTTCTGAAGCGTGAGATAAGGGTTTTCCCAATCAGCCCAGACTCCCCATCTACGAAAACCATCTTTCTGACTTGCTATTTGTTTGTGAGCATACGCAGCCGCCTTCTTTCTCAACTTTATGGGGGTCAATTCCTCTCTCTCTTTTCTACCGAGGGTCTGCAGGACTTTTAATTCAATCGGTAATCCATGACAATCCCATCCAGGAACAAACCTGACCTTACGGCCCTTCATTATCTGATATTTATTGATTATGTCTTTCAGAACCTTATTAAGAGCATGCCCCATATGAAGAGCTCCATTTGCATATGGGGGGCCATCATGCAAAGTAAAGATTTTTCCTTTATTTGCTAAGCCAAGAGAGAAATCAATACCTTCCATCTCCCAAAATTTTTGAAGCTCAGGTTCACGAACAATTGAATTTGCCCGCATAGAAAAATTTGTCTTTAAGAGGTTTAAAGTTTCTTTGTAGGAAGGATGGTTGATGGAATCCTTTTTTTTCTCGTTATTCACAATGATGATTGATTAAAGAAGATTATTAAATGTCGGAAGATTTATTCCCCGATTTTACTGCTGTGATCTGATCGGAGACTAAAGTATTTTCTTCAATGCTAACCTCATCAGAGGATCTGACATTGCCTTCTGAAGATTTTTTTTCATCATCAATTTCTGGCCTAACCCACTTTTTGCCGATTTCGCTTGGCTTGGACTTAGGCTTAAACAGTTTAAACACCTCTAAAAATATAGAGACGAGTTTTTTTGAAGCTAAAAAAACCTCTTTTATACTATCTTTCCAACGATTCAAAGTCTTCAAGGAGGCTTTCTCTTCTTCACCAAGTTGCTGCCATCTATACTGAGAGATCTCTACAAGAAATCTTGAAATAATTAGAGAGCTGAATAAGACTGCAAGCATTGGTGTGCCATTAAGGCTTTCATAACTATTTACCAGCACTAAGCCTAAAAGCATCATTATTGCTGACCAAAGTGCATCTCTAGGTCGACTTAACTCAGTAAGCAAGAGGGAAACCAGCAAAATTAAACATCCTAAAGAAATAGCAAGATATCCAATCACCAATGCAAACATAATTTCAAAAATAGCTATTCATATACCTATTTTGTCCAAGGTTGCTCAATAAGCTCCTTTTTAGAATGAAAAGAGATTATTAACTACCTAAATCAAATACCTCCCTTAAAGTAGTCCGCAAAGTTTTCTGATATAAAAGTTAGATAAAGTCAATCTTAAAAGATCTTTGTGAATCTATAGATAATGATCGACCAGCTTAAAAAAAGTGGCATATTAGCCGCTATAGTAAACAAGGCTAAGGGTTCTTGACATCCATTAGCCCATCTGGCGGAATTGGTAGACGCGCTGGTTTTAGGTACCAGTGACTTCGGTCGTGGGAGTTCAAGTCTCCCGGTGGGCATCATTTAATGTGTAAATAGGCATGTGTTTGTTTCTATGTTGTAATTCAAAAACTCCATGAAAAAAACAATAAACACGATGCAAAGGAAAGATCAATCTTCCCATTTTCAATCTTCAGCTTTTTGGCAAAAACGTATTAAAGAATACTTAGATCCACCAGATTTACTAAATCCAACTGTAGGTTTATTTTTTGGAGGTTACGCAATAGCCTTCTTAGCAATCTGGCAGTGGTACAAAGGTATTTGGCCACTTCCAATACTAGTTGGCCTTGCGTTCCTTGCGCTACATATGGAAGGCACTGTGATTCACGATGCATGCCATAAAGCAGCACATCCCAATAAGTGGGTGAACCAAGCCATGGGGCATGGGGCAGCAATATTGTTAGGTTTTAGCTTCCCAGTATTTACCAGGGTTCACCTTCAACATCACTCACATGTAAATGATCCTAAAAATGACCCCGATCATATAGTCAGCACCTTTGGCCCCGTATGGTTAATTGCTCCTAGATTTTTTTATCATGAATATTTCTTTTTTCAGAGGAAATTATGGAGAAAATATGAACTAATTCAATGGGGACTTGAACGCTCATTTTTTTATAACAATTGTAATGGCGGGAATACATTTTAATTTTATGAATGTCATATACAATTTAT
>QCPN01000009.1:0-35210 GCA_003209775.1 Prochlorococcus sp. AG-436-O09
CATCATTGATGTTGACTTCAGCTGCATTAGCAGCTACTGGTGCCAAAAGACCTAAAGCAGCTGGTGCCAACAATAATTGTTGGAAAAGCTTCATTTTAGGATTCCTCACAAAATACCCATAAATTGGGTATGCCTACTTTATCTATACACAACAAATCAAAGTGACAAAAAGGAGACAATTAAAGGTATAAAATGTTACTTTGTGGTGGCAATTAGGGCGTTATTTTAGATTTTTTGAGAAGTGGAAAACCGAGTTTCTTTCTTTTATCAAGCCAAATATCTGCAACTTTCCTAGAAAGATTGCGAATGCGAGCAATTGTTGCTGTTCTCTCCGTAACTGAAATCACACCTCTGGCTTCTAATAGATTAAAGCAATGGCTGCATTTAAGGACGAAGTCTAATGCTGGCACTGGCAAATCTTTAGATAATAATGATTTTGCTTCTGCTTCGTATAAATCAAAAAGGTTAGTTAAGCTATCTGGGTTGGAACTTTCAAAATTAAATTGGCAATTTTCTTTTTCGAAAGGTAGCCAAATATCACCATACTTATAAAGTTCATTCCATTGTAAATCCCAAATACTTTCTACCTTTTGAAGGTGCATCGCTATCCTTTCTAGTCCATATGTGATCTCAATTGAAACTGGGCGACAATCTATGCCACCACATTGTTGAAAGTAAGTAAATTGTGTTACTTCCATTCCATCCAGCCAAACTTCCCAACCAACTCCCCATGCGCCTAGGGTTGGAGACTCCCAATTGTCTTCTACAAAACGGATGTCATGATCTTTGGGATTAATTCCAATTGCTTCAAGAGAGGAAATATATTTTTCTTGGATTTGATCAGGTGAAGGTTTAATAAGAACTTGATATTGGAAATAATGTTGAGCTCTGTTTGGGTTCTCACCGTACCTCCCATCGGTAGGTCTACGGCATGGTTCGGTGTATGCAACAGACCATGGCTCAGGTCCAATTGCTCTTAAAACTGTATGTGGACTCATTGTTCCTGCACCCTTTTCAGTGTCATAGGGCTGCAGCAAAAGACAGCCTTGTTTGCTCCAAAAGTGATTAAGCTCAGAGATTATGTCCTGGAAATTCATTATCTAGTTCCTGCAATGTTTTGAAGATCTTTTAGTGTTAGAGCCGTGTTAGACCCATTTTGACAGGTTGTAGCTGGATCTAACACCACGTATGAATAAACACATACTATAAGGCAATTCTTTATTGGAGTAGTGGGGTGCATGGGGGTATAGCTCCTTGCATCAACGAGAAACCTGAACAGACATTTTTGCTAAAAATTTAATTTGGGAAAAAAGTTTAATTGCTCTGTTCTCTAATCATGTCAGGTTCCTTTTGCCTTAAACTCAAATTAATTACTTGATCAACAAGTCGAGTGAAAAGCAAAAAGTGCATAAACTGTGGAGCACCAATTAAAGCTGCATGGCATATGTTTTTTCGTTTTAACTATGTCCATAGGTTCTCATCTTCAACTGCTCTAGTGTTTCATCTTGATCTTCCTTTTGATAAATGGTTGCTAAGTAACCCTCTAATAGAGGCACTAACGATGGATACTGTCTTTCGCTTGTTCAAGCATTCTTGACACTTTGCTAATGAATTATGTCTTCTTGTCTACTATATTTGTTAACCTTCAAATTATATTTTTTACTAAAATAGATCCATTCTCACAAATTTCTTGTTGGGATGGGAAGTTAAGATTGGAGCAAGAGCATTGACCTGTCTTACTTCCCTCTATCCAATTAATTAGGCCAGTGCGTATAGGGCACGGACACTCTTTCCCAATAGTTAAGTTGTTAAGTTCCTGAGCTGAGAATGGATCGTAATCATCTACAAATAAAACTTCCTTAAGCCTGAGAGTGTAAAAGTTATTCCATTGATGGAAGCATTCAATATGCTTAACCAATTCATTAAAAGCTTTTCTTCTAGTAATATTCTTTTCTGTATTGATTTTTTGAATGAAGATTTCTCTCATGAATTCAGAGCAATTCTTAGATTCAATCTCAGTAAAAGGAGTTATTTTTTGCTTCTCTATTGAAAGATCTGAGACCTTTCTTTCTAGAACTATGACCTTTCTTTCAAGTTGTTCAAGACGACTC
The DNA here is from genome assembly GCA_003209775.1 of Prochlorococcus sp. AG-436-O09. GTDB lineage: Bacteria > Cyanobacteriota > Cyanobacteriia > PCC-6307 > Cyanobiaceae > Prochlorococcus_E. The sequence continues at coordinate 2,112 of QCPN01000009.1, forward strand.
ACTGAACTGCTATCTTTTTGCTTAGAAATGAACTGGTTTATTATTTCAGAGACTTTACTAGACAAAGTCTTACCTGATTTTATTGACTCTCGTTTTAAAGCTTCTAAGAGCTTAGGATCAATAGTAATATTTAGCTGAGTTCTTTTCATGGTTTCTAGTCTAGAAGATAATAACCATCTCTATATTTATTTGTAGGTAAGTTTACAGTTTATCCTTTGTCAAAGATTCGAAAAGCTTACTAAAGTTTACTTTCCTAATGTATGCATAAACGATGCTACCAGCTAAAAAACATAATATAACAATACCTATTTGGTAAATCTGAGTTACTGGATAACTCATGTTGAGAATTTAAATGACTAAGCTTAGTTTATCTTTTTACTTTTATAAAAACCAGAGTAAAAATGCTGTTTAAGAGTTCTAGGTAAATTACTTCAGGTATCTTTTAAATGGAGCTCAAGCTTTTTAAGCCATTAACTCAATACTTTAAAAAGATCTTAGATTAAAAGAAGATTCTTCTTTTGGAAATTGAACGGTTGCCCTTTGTTATTTTTAATATTTCGTATGAATTTATCCTAAAAGTTACAGAGTACTAACTCTGTAAAGGCCTCTTAGGTCTAGGTTTGTAGCTGATCGTCATAAGATTGATCTATTGTTTTTACTTTGAGCTATATATTAGGTCAAGACCGTACCTGGCATTTTTCTCATCCTGAAGTAGTATTATCTTTAAATTAAAAATATCACTAAAGAAAAGTGTCCAACGAAGAAATTAATTTCAAGGATTTAAATGATTTTGAATTAGATAAATTAAAGGATATATATGTTGAAAGTCGCTTGAAAAATATGTCGGAAGATGATCTGAGGAATTTCTTTAGGATTTCAATTGAAGATCAAATCAAAGATACTGTTGGCAATCAGGAGGAGAAAGAGGCTTGGGTAGAAATGAAGGAATATTTTAAGGATGATTTCCAAGATAAGATTCTTATTGTCAGAAAAGGAAATCAAGTAGAGCAGTTAACGCCTGAAGAAGAAGAATTAGAGAAAAGAAAGAATTTATTGGAAAAGCGAAGAAATGAAAAAGATTCTAAGTCAGAAGATATGTGGTAGAAGATTAAAATTATTTAGCTTTATAGTTATTGAAAGAAATAACTATATGTTTTATATATCATTATGAACTGATGAAGAAGCTTTCACCAAAATGGATCATAAAAGAATTTGACCTCAAGCTCACCTTTCTTTGAATCTTTAATTGTATTAACACAAGCTCGAATGACTTCACCATTCACTTCAATTTCACATGCACCACAGCTGCCATTTAGACATCCTGTTGGGATATAAATACCTGCTTTTTTAGCTTCTTCTAACCAATCTCCCCCAACAGTTACATTTGAGCTATTACCATTTGGCCAATTTATTTTCATCGTAAAATATTTATTTGCTAAGTAGTGGTGTTAAATTAATATTTTCTTCGAGCACATCTGTTAATCGTTCAATGATTGCTTCTCTTTTTTCGCTGTGATTGTAGTTAATAATTGGCAAGTCCTTGAGCTTTGAACTCCTCCTTACTTCGTTTAGCCACAATCTTCGCCATTCTCCATTCTCAAAGATTCCATGTAAATAAGATCCTGCTACATTTAAATGACTTTTTTTAGCACTACTCCATCCTAAATCAGGGGTATTAAACATTGGAAGAGGCGTAAGCTCATTCTCTAAAGACTTACTTAGTAAACTTTTTCCATGATGTAATTCAAAACCTGAAACTTCTGATTTCTTAGGCCATAGAGCAATTACATTTCTCCTAGCCAAGGTTTTCTTACGTTCGAAAATAGTTTTTATTGATAGGAGCCTGAGCCCAGAGAATTTATAATTTAATTTTTCGTGTAAAGAATTCTCAAGTTCTAATGGGTCTTCGAGTTCGTTCCCAAGCATTTGAAGACCTCCGCATATTCCAAAGACAATTCCCCCGGAAGCTGCAAAAGCTTTTATTTGTTCCCCAAGTCCACTTGATTTAATTTTCTCTAAGTCTTTCAAAGTTTGCTTACTTCCAGGAATGATCACTGCATTGGGATTGCCTAACTGTTCGCCTGGAGCAATCCAGATCAATTGAACTGAAGGCTCGGCTTCAAGGGGGTCTAAATCAGAGAAGTTGCTTAAAGAGGGAAGCCTTATTACCACAATCTTAATTTCAGTGTTGGATTTTTTGCTTTTCCTCTCTAATAAATCCAATGAGTCTTCTGGGGGGAAAATCTCATTTAACCAAGGCATGATACCTAAAACAGGTTTTTTCGTTTCATTCTCAATCCATTTGCGTCCTTCATCAAATAAGGCAATGTCTCCGCGAAATCTATTTATAATTATCCCTTTTATTAGATCTCTTTCATTTGGCTTAAGAAGAGCAAGTGTACCTATTATTTGAGCAAAGACACCTCCTCTTTCAATATCTGCAACTAGAACACAGTTTGCCTTTAAGTGGTTTGCCAATCTTAGATTTGTTAGATCTCTATGTTGAAGGTTTACTTCAACTGGACTTCCAGCACCCTCAAGAACGAGCCGAGTGAAATCATTGACTGAGTTGAGTTCTGTTAAACCATGCTTAATTGCTTTCCATCCTGATACAAACCACTCTTCATAATATGTTGCCGCTTTTGAGATTCCGACACTTTTACCCAGATGAATTACTTCACTAGTGCAATCTCCTTGAGGCTTTAACAAAACTGGATTCATTGCAGAAATAGGTTCTGCTCCTGCAGCCCAGGCTTGAACAGCCTGAGAATAAGCCATCTCACCATTGTTTTTATCTACCCAGGCATTGTTGCTCATGTTTTGACCTTTAAATGGTATAGGGTTTTCTCCTTTCCGGTAAAGGTATCTACAAATAGCCGTGGTTATTAGGGATTTACCTGCTCCACTGCAAGTCCCAAGGATCATTAGAGTATTAGGCTTTGATGTTTGTGGGTTCACGGAAGAAGGGAAAATCTATAAAGCGAGTGTTTAGCTAATTCAAATAATGAGGCTTTTTGATTAGGAAGATTTTGATCATTTTCTAAGACAAGTCTTCCTAGAGGTGTTAGACGGACTTTAGAAGTTAAACCTTGCCCATCAACTTCTCTTCTTAGAACACCAATTTTTATTAGCCAAAGGAAGTGAATCTCGACCTCTTCAGCATTTTTCAATTTAAAGAATTTTTTTGAAATGTACCTTCCCTTCAGATTAAAAACCTGTTCTGCTGATAATCCAGAGGTTTGAATGTCTTTATAAAAACATGAGTTAAGTGGAAGGCATCTTATGGCACTAGTACTTCTACTAATAATATGCTTATCTATAAGGTCCATTTGATTGAATCTTGTGTTGATACTTGCCTCTAGATCAAAAGGTAGAAAAGAGTTACTTCAGCGCTCAGGAATTGAATTTGAAGTAATTGTAAGTAACTTCGATGAGGATAAAATCACAGATAGAAATGCAAAGAGTTTAGTTAAGAAGCTTTCTTATAAAAAAGCTGAAGCTGTTGTCTTGAAGATTTTATCTAATAGTGAGGAATGTAATTCTAATAATAAGGTTGAAGCTGTTTTAGGGTGTGATTCTTTGTTTGAATTTAAAGGTGAAATTTTTGGAAAACCTCGTAGCAAAGAAGAAGCTCTTAATAGGTGGAGAAGGATGTCCTCACAGTCTGGTGAGCTTCATACTGGACATTCTTTAATGTATAGGAATCATATTGGCCACAACGATTTTAGAAATAGATATTTTAGTGGAATAATTAGTGAGGTAATAAGCACTAAAGTTCATTTTGCAAAATTAGAAGCTCCTGAAATAGCAGCTTATGTTGACACTGATGAACCAATGAATTGTGCGGGTGGCTTTGCTATAGAAGGGAAGGGAGCTTTTTTTGTAGAAACTATTGATGGATGTTACAGCAATGTTGTAGGTCTTAGTCTCCCTTGGCTTAGGAAAGCTTTAGCTAAAGCTTCACTATCATTTGTCTAAAAGATTGTTCAGATATCTGGAATTTTTTGAGACAAAAAAAAAGCTCCCAATTAAAGGGAGCTTTTTAATCAAAGATGATTGATTAATCTAAGTCAGCCATAGAAAGCGCTGGCTCAGTTTTTCTATCAATACCTTTCTCAAATCCACCTGCTGCTGCTCTTGCTCTACCAGCATGCCAAAGATGGCCAATAAAGGTAAACCAGCCTAGGAAGAAATGAGCTGATGCAAGCCATTGGCGCAAGTTAACGAAGTTAACAGCATTTGGCTCAGTAATGATTCCACCAACAGAGTTAATAGAAGCATTTGGTGCATGAGTCATATATTCAGCTGCTCTACGAACTTGCCAAGGCTGAATATCGTTTTGGATCTTGTCTAGACTTAATCCATTTTCTCCTCTTAGCGGTTCAAGCCAAGGTCCCCGGAAATCCCAGAAACGCATTGTTTCGCCACCAAAGATGATTTCTCCAGTAGGAGATCTCATTAGGTATTTTCCTAAACCTGTAGGACCCATAGTGGTGCCAACATTTGCTCCTATCCTTTGGTCTCTAACGAGGAATGTGAAACTTTGTGCCTGAGAGGCTTCAGCATTGGTTGGTCCATAGAACTCAGATGGATAAGCTGTGTTGTTAAACCAAACAAAGGTAGATGCATAGAAGCTTGCTACACATAAACCACCTAGTGCGTAACTAAGTAATGCTTCTCCATTCCAAATAAATGCCCTACGTGCCCAGCCAAATGGCTTTGTTTGCATATGGAAGTGACCACCTAAGAGTTCAATGATTCCTAGGTAATAGTGTCCGCCAACAATGTCTTCAACAGAGTTAACACCAACCATATTTCCACCACCACCCCAAGGGGTTTGGAAAAGATATCCAAAGATAATTCCAGGATCTGTTGTTGGAGTGATTAAGCGAACCTCGCCACCACCTGGAGCCCATGTGTCATAAAGACCACCAAGGAACTGCCAGTTAATTGCAAAAGCTAATGAACCTAATCCAAGGACGCATAAATGACGACCAAGAATGGTTGTCATTTGATCTTTATCTCTCCAATCTGTCGAGAAGAATGGGAATTCCTCTTCTAGTTTGTCAGGTCCGGCTAGAGAGTGATAAATACCACCAAATCCAAGAATTGCAGAAGAAACTAGATGAACCACACCTGCTTGGAAGTAAGGCATGATGTCGACAACTTCTCCACCAGGACCGATGCCATAGCCAAACATTGCAACGTGAGGAAGAAGAATTAAGCCTTGCTCCCACATTGGCTTGTCAAAGGTGAAATGACTCACCTCGTATAGCATCATTGCTCCTGCCCAGAACACCATTAGTCCTGTGTGAGCAATATGAGCTCCTAATAATTTTCCAGATAAATTGATTAAACGAGCATTACCTGCATACCAGGCATATCCTGTTTCATCAATACTCTGATTAGGAGCTTTTAGAAGACTATTAAAGGGCGTTTCCACGTGGGAGTACCTCCTCAGGGAATACAAAATTTTCGTGTGGCTGGTCCACAGAAGACATCCAGGCTCTCATACCTTCATTCAAAAGTATGTTTTTGGTATAGAAAGTCTCAAACTCAGGGTCTTCAGCTGCTCTGATTTCTTGGCTAACGAAGTCATACGCCCTAAGGTTTAGAGCTAGTCCAACGATACCTATAGCAGCACACCACATACCCATAACAGGTACGAAGAGCATTAAGAAGTGAAGGAAACGTTTGTTTGAGAAAGCAATACCAAAGATCTGACTCCAAAATCTGTTTGCAGTAATCATGGAGTAAGTTTCTTCTTCCTGAGTCGGGTCAAAAGCTCTGAAAGTAGTGCTTTGAACCTTACCGTTTGTATAAATACTGGTGTCTTCATACAGGGTGTTTTGAACTGTTGCCCCGTGAATTGCACAAAGAAGAGCACCGCCAAGAATTCCTGCAACACCCATCATATGAAACGGATTCAAAGTGATGTTGTGGAAGCCTTGAATAAATAAGATGAAGCGGAAAATAGCTGCAACCCCAAAAGATGGAGCAAAGAAAAAACTGTGTTGCCCTAATGGATAGATAAGGAAACATGCACAGAAAACAGCTATAACAGCAGAAAAAGCTAAAGCGTTATAAGGCCTAATGCCTACAAGTCTTGCGATTTCAAACTGACGCAGCATGAAGCCAATCAGGCTAAATGCACCATGAAGAACGACGAAATTCCATAGTCCGCCTAGTTGAAGCCAGCGAACAAGACTGCCCTGAGCCTCTGGTCCCCATAGGAACAAAAGGCTGTGACCCATGGCATCGCCAGGAGTACTAACAGCAGCAGTAAGGAAATTACATCCTTCTAAATAGGAGCTGGCTACACCGTGGGTGTACCAGGAGGTTACGAAGGTTGTGCCTAAAAACCATCCACCGATAGCCAAATAGGCAGTAGGGAAGAGAAGAAGACCAGACCAACCAACAAATACGAATCGGTCGCGCTTAAGCCAGTCATCGAGGACGTCAAACCATCCTCTATCTTGGGCGCTACCAACAGCTATCGTCATGAGAGCAACGTTGCTGAGCTTTTGGGATACGCCCGAGACTTTAACAATTACCAAGGCAAGACGGGGAAAATTTTTATCAGATGAAATCCGTTGTTGTATTGCTAATCAAACAAACAAATACCTTTTTATGTTTTTTGAGCTTCTATAATGGACAATAGTTTCAGTTGTGACCTGTTATGTCAGCTGATCTCCCGGAGTCCCAAGCGTCTGTTGAAACTTCTGAAAAATTTCTTGAACAAATTGTTAAAGGTTCAAGGAAAACCTCAAATTATTTAGTTGCTGGAATGTTGACAATTGGTGGAATTGGTTTCTCATTGGCCGCGTTATCAAGTTTTTTCGGCAGGGAACTTTTGCCTTTTGGCAGTGCCTCAACTTTAATTTTTGTTCCCCAAGGCTTGTTCATGGCTTTCTATGGATTCCTCGGAACGATTTTGGCTTGCTATTTGTGGGCTTTGATTAAAGTTGATTATGGCTCTGGTTTTAATCGGTTTGATAAAGAAAAAGGATTGCTAGAGCTTTCTAGGCAAGCTTATTTCAAGCAAATTTTAATTGAGGTTCCGATTAAAGATATTCAGGCAGTAAAGCTTGAGATTCGAGAAGGGTTTAACCCTAGACGAAGAATTTGCCTAAGGCTGCAGGGAAGGAAAGATCTTCCTATTAGTGAGGTTGGTGGACCTCAGCCTCTTTTAGTATTGGAGCAGGAGGGAGCAGAACTAGCACGTTTTTTAAAAGTTAATCTTGAAGGACTATCAAGTTAGGCTCTAGTCATAAGAGAAAGATGAGTTTCTTAATTAACAGAAGCTTCCTGGCTTGTTTAATGATTTCTTTAAGTCTCTTTGGTTGTCATAAGCCATTAAGTGAAACACCTGAGAATTTGTGTCTTACTTTGCTAAATGATAATTGCATTAATAAAATTATAAAAGTTAAAATGTATACTAGTAAGGGTGAAGTTATATTAGAATTGAATGCTGAAATTGCTCCTTTGACTGCTTCACACTTCTTGTTGCTTGTTGAGAAAGGATTTTATGAAGGAACAATTTTTAATAGAGTCATAAGAAGGCCTTACCCATTTATAATTCAAGGTGGCTACAAGGATTTATCTTATAATTTAGAGTCTAGTTTAAAATCTAAAGATGAGAGTTATATAAAGAAAAAAGATAGTTTGAGCATAAATCAGATTCCTTTAGAGATTAAACTAAAAGGAGAGGATAAACCTAGGTATAATAAGCTTATTTCCAAGTATGATGATTTTAAAAGAATTGAGTTGAATCATCGACGTGGTACTTTGGCAATGGCTAGATCAAATTTGTTAAATTCAGCTAGTATTCAGTTTTATATATCATTGAAAGATTTGCCTGAGCTTGATGGAAGGTATGCTGTTTTTGGACGAGTGGCTGATGGTATGAATGTTGTTGACTCTTTGAATGAAGGAGATCTAATACTAAATATGAAAGTAATTAAAAACTAATTTTGTGTATAAATTCCTTCAAATTAATTCAACCCTAAGCTGGAATATTTGTTCTTTTTGAAGATGATTTCAACATCTCCGTATTAATACCAGATGCTCTTTCCAAGGCAACCTTTCCAGTTCTTGCTATCTCAAGTATTCCAAATGGCTTTAGAAGCTTTTCTAATGCTACAAGCTTGCCTGGATCTCCTACCACTTCTAGTGTTAGAGCTTCGTCTGAAACATCGACTACTTTGGCTCTAAAAACTTGGACTAGATCAAGAACACCTGCGCGGTTTTCAGATGTTGCCGAAACTTTTAAAAGCATCAGCTCTCTTTCTACTGCAGGCAATGTTGTCAGATCAATTACATTGAGTACATTAAGCAATTTGTCTAATTGTTTTGACATTTGTTGAAGTGCTCGATCATCTCCCTCAACCACCATTGTTAAACGTGAAATGCCAGGTGCTTCAGCAGGACCAACTGCAAGACTGTCGATGTTAAAACCTCTGCGAGCAAATAATCCAGAAATTCTGCTAAGTGCTCCTGATTGATCTTCTACTAATACGGAAAGAGTGTGCTTCATTGTTTTTGTATAGATTCTCTCAGATTGGTTCTCAACCAATTTAAAACGTATTGGTTGAAATCGCTTGGAGATTCATCATGGGGACAATGACCAGTGGTTTCAAAAATGAAAAACTTTATCCAAGGAAATTGATTTATTAATTTCTTGCCAATGCTCAGTGGAACAAAGTTATCTTTTCTTCCCCATGCGATAAGAATATGAGGCTGATTTTGGGTAGTTTCAATTTTGTTGATTAAAAATGGTGCAGTACAAGTTTTTTTACGAGTTGACATGCCTATGCACATTGCTCTAAGTGCTCTTGGAGCTGAATTTCTTAGAGCAGGTTTAACTACTATTTCCAGAAGCTCTGAATCGTATTTTATTGAAGAGTAATAGGCTGATTGAAGGGCAATATTAATTAACTTTGTTTTTAAAATTATTGGGATTAATAATTCTAATGGTATTAAATTAAAGAATATATGAATTAATTTGTTCTTGAATTTTTCAAGCCAATTAGGCAAGGATACTTGTATGGATTGAGCTAATGCAGGATCTGGCAAAGGTGCTGCTACGACAGCACTGACAAGGCCTGGGTATAGTGCTTGAGTTGTTATAGCAACTAAACCTCCAAGTGAGTTACCTATTAGGATTGCTTTCCCAGAATGCTTTTTATATACGATCTCTTCTAAAAAGGCTGCTACTTGGACAGCCCAAAAGCAATTGTCTAATTTCTTAATTTTGCTGGGACCTGGTTGTTCGGATTTACCAAATCCAATGAGATCGATTGCATATACTCTAAAGCCACGTTTGGCAAAATAATTTGCGTTAAACCTCCAATGAGAGCTACTTGCTCCAAACCCATGAAGGAAAACTATAGCTCGATTGCCTTCTTCTCCAAGAACTTTCCAATGACAATAAAATTTACCCCATTCCCAATAATTTGCTTTACCCCATTGAGCATTAATGTTTGAGGAATTTTTTTGATTCCCTTTAGGTTGTTTTGAATCCAATGGGAAAGGAATTTATTTTTGTTAAAAGTTAGGCTAAACAAAAACCATGATATTTCCTAATTTTTCAATTTTTCATGAAAATAAATATGGATAAATAGAATTTATTAGGGAATAAAAACGATTTAAGCAGGACTACCTGCTTTGAGGGATTTATTGCTATTAGTCCAAATATCTTTGGTATTTATATTCCAGGGGTTTAAATTATGTCATGACTTAAAACTTTTAAATGGCTTCAGAAATTTTTGGAACAGCTGCAATTTTCTGGGTGTTAATTCCTGCAGGGCTTCTTGGAGGAGCCCTTTTGCTTAAGCTTCAGGGGAAATGATTCTCTTCACGTTTTTCAATTCTTACCATTATGCTTCTGATTGGGGATGACATCTGGGATGAAGGTATTAATTATTGGCAGCACGGGAACACTTGGAAGACAGATAGCCAAAAAGGCTATTGATGCGGGTTTTCAAGTGCGATGCATGGTCAGGAGACCTCGTAAAGCCTCCTATCTTCAGGAGTGGGGATGCGAGTTAACCCAAGGAGATTTGTTGAACCCAGATGATATTAAGTATGCATTGAAAGAAGTAGATGCTGTTATAGATTCAGCTACGAGTAGACCAGATGATTCAAGAAGTGTTTATGAAACAGATTGGGACGGAAAATTAAATCTTTATAGAGCATGTGAGGCTGCAGGAGTTAAAAGAGTTGTTTTTCTCTCTTTGTTGGCTGCTGAAAAATTTAGAAACGTTCCATTGATGGATATTAAATATTGCACAGAAAGATTGCTTCAAGACTCTTCGCTTGAATTTACTATTTTGCAAGGGGCTGCTTTTATGCAAGGCGTGATTGGGCAATTTGCTATTCCAATTTTGGATAGTCAACCTGTATGGATTAGTGGTAATTCAAGTGAGATTGCTTATATGAATACAGAGGACATGGCCGCTTTTGTTATTGCAGCTTTGAATAGACCTCAAACAATTAGAGGAACCTATGCAGTAGTTGGCCCTAAAGCCTGGAAGAGCGAGGAGGTAGCAAGCTTGTGTGAGAGGGTTAGTGATAAGAAGGCAAAGATTCTTAGAGTCTCTCCTGCATTGATCGGTATCGCTAAAACTTTAGTTTCTTTCTTTCAGGCAAGTTTAAATGTTGCTGAACGCCTTGACTTTGCTGATGTCAGTGGTAGTGGGGTAAAACTCGACGCCCCAATGGAAGAAACATATAAAACTTTCGGCTTAGAGCCTTCCGATACAACAACATTAGATGTGTACATAAAGGAGTATTACGAGGTAATACTTAAGCGACTTAGGGAGATGGAAGCAGACCTTAATAGAGAACAGAGGAAAAAACTTCCCTTTTAAGAGACAAAGACTTGATTTTTTATAGTTTATTTGTACTATTTAATTTGATTGGTTCTTTTTTATGTCTGCAGTTCAAGTTAAGAATTTAAATAGAAGATTAGAAAATCTTGCTTCTGAGGCCACTAAAGAGCTTGATAGAGCATGTGGAAGTGAATTATGGAAGAATATTGGATTTGAAGCCTTTGATGGTCTTAATGATTCGGATAGAAGGGCTCTTGCCAATTATTATTATGGACAATTGCAGACAGTTAGAGAATTACAAGAAGTCCTGAGCTAGTAACGATGATTAATTAATGGTGATTTTTGAATATAATTATTATTGTCTTTTAAAAGTAGTCTTACCCGAATGATTGAAACATCAGGAGTTATAGAGAAGGAGCAAGGAAATGGCTTTTATTTAGTCACGCTTGAACAACCTGAGGGTCACCAATGCTTATGCAGAGCAGCAGGGAAGCTTACTAAATTTAGGATTAAATTATTAGCAGGAGATAAAGTTCTTGTGGAGATTAGTCCGTACGATTTAACTCGAGGACGCATTACCTATAGAGAAAGAAATGCAGGTGCTGGAGGGGCAAGGCAAGGAAATAGACCAGGTGGAAATAAGTCTGGGGGACCTCGTAGAAGATAAATATATTTGTTTGTGCATTATTTTAAAAGGCTAATTATTTCATTCTTAAACTCACTCCTTTGCCTTACTCCTTTCCATTGAGCCTTAAGCTCTTTTTTCTGGAATAGTTGGACTGTTGGAGTTCCATTAACACCTGCTTGTTTGGCGATATCGTGTTCTTCGTCAATATCGATTTCAATGCCTTGGACACTGCCTTTAAGTTCTTGGATGACTCTTTTTAGCTGAGGTTTGAGAATATGACATGGCCCACAATTTGGGGATGTGTAAACAACTAAAATTAGATTTGAACTCTCGTGATACAGCTTTCTTAATGCATAGCTTCCTTTTTGCCATAGGCTATCAATCTGGAAGTTATTCTTTGATGAAGTAACTAATACATCTGGTTTTTGCGCTTTTTTAGGTTCTATGTTTTTTCTTTGGATAAGTGAGGAGAGATTGTTGTGGGAAAGCCACCTCTCAGCAGCTAAGGCAGCTTTACATCCGCTTCCTGCAGCAGTTATACCTTGGCGCCACTCTTGATCGGCTACATCACCTGCTGCAAAAACCCCATTTACAGATGTCTCGGGTCTTCCGGCATCAGTTTTGATATAGCCATGACTATTGATTGAAAGCTGTCCTTTAAATAGATCAGTGTTGGGAGTATGGCCAATGGCATAAAAAAGACCTTTTACGTTGATTGATTCTTGATTGTCAGAGTCAATTTTCTTGACTTTTAGTTTCTGAACCCAGCTTTCGCCTTCAACATCAATAAGTTCCGTTTGCCAATGAATAGTAATACTTTTGTTAGCTTCAACGCGGTCACACATTGCTTTACTTGCCTTCAGGTGATCAGACCGAACTATTAAATGAACATGGCTTCCATATTTTGTTAAATAAACAGCTTCTTCACATGCAGAGTCTCCTCCCCCAACTACTGCTAAATCTTCATTTCTAAATTGAGGTGTAGCTCCATCGCATATTGCACAGGCACTGATACCATTACTCCAAAATTTGTTTTCGCTTGGGAGACCTAATTTATTGGCCTTTGCTCCAGTTGCGATTATTAAGGCGTGAGAAGTTATTGTTTTAACTGATGTCTTAATCGTGAAAGGACTTTGATTGAGTTCAACTTGTTCGGCATCAACTTCTAAAAGGTTAGTCCCCCATCTTAAAGCCTGAGCCTTTATTAAATCCATTAAATCTGGACCCATAATTCCATCAGGGAAGCCTGGGTAGTTCTCTACAAATGTTGTTGTCATCAATTGACCTCCAGGTATGCCACCTCGTTCGAAACCTGTTATTAATAAAGGCTGAAGATTTGCTCTAGCTGCATAAATTGCAGCTGTATAACCTGCAGGGCCTGATCCAATTATCACAAGGTTTTCAATAGACAAGTCTTTCTGCGATTAAAATATGAAGTTATCTTATATGATTTTTGGTATAGCTAATTTATAAAAGAATTACCTGAGGATATCTTTTTAATTGAAAATATTTAATTAGCTAAAAAAAATCTTAGTATTTTCTTTTTTACAACTCGAGTAATTCATCTGTTTCACTTGTTGCATTTTTTAAGGAAACAAATGAGTTGGGAACTTTAAGTAATGAATCCTCTAAGTGAGTTGATTTGCTTTCCAAACAGATTATCCATTCGCGAAACTCTTGAGTAATTGCATAACTATCTTCATAGCGTTCAATGCTATCTAAAAGGGAAATCCTGCTAGATGCCCAACAGCTAGAAATGTTTATTCGTCTTTCTAGAGGTTGTTCCATTTGATTTCCTCGAGACGAGGTTACCTTTGCATGGCACTCACTCTTATTAGTGTGCTATTTGTACAAGAAGGCGTTTTCTGCACAAATAGAATTATTGTCTTAATAAAGTCTTTATATATCGAACGTCTTTACTGGGGTTTTGGGAATCTTAAGAAAAGATATATATAGTTGTTGTTACACCAATTTAGCAGTGTTTTTCTTTTTAAATGGACTCAGTGTGATTTAAAAGTAATTTTTTTACTTCTGAGATTCCTTCTAAAGCAGACTGCGTTGCAATATTTAAATCTCCTTTAGATCCATCTAGAAGCTTTTTAGTTAAACGATCTAGAAGCTCTTCTTCCCTGTTTTCAAGCATCACCATGATTTCTTCCTCGATTAGTGATTTGGTAGCTTTGGATCTGAGGTGATCTTCAGTGGCTTCGTCAAATGTTCCCTGGACGAGTTCTTGAATAAATAAACGATGAACTTCACTACTGCGAAGGAAACTTTCTGTTGCGTTGATTATTCCTTCAACTAAAGTTTCATCTGGCTCGGAATTTTTGTCTGCGAGCTTGAATTCCCAATCTAAATGTCGTCTTTGCCATCCAGATGAATGCAAGCTTGGCATTACAGTCTGAGAATATGTATCTACTGACATTTCATAAATTCTCTCTGCAAGACGTTCGCACCATTCTCTCCCATGAGTTTGCAGGTTTTGCTTCATTGCCGTGCGAGGTACAGAATGCCCACCATGATGGCTATGGCATACACCGTCTGGACATTCGATTGCTTTTAGGCCCATTTTCTTCCTAAGTGTTTAAGTTCTTTTTTCTTGTTAGCCACAATCCTGCGCAAGGAAAAGCTTTTTTCAACAAAAATCGTGGTCTTCAAACCTTTTCAGTCTTAATCTGGATTTGGTAAATGGTTTTTAACTTGCCAAGAATTCTAATTCCAATTGAGGCTGCCTTAGGAGAAACCCGTGTCGCAGCAACTCCAGAGACTGTTAAGAAATTAATTTCCATTGGTTTCAAAGTCTCTATTCAGCAAGGAGCCGGAGCCCTTGCTGGTTTCCTCGATGATAGTTATTTCCATGCTGGAGCTGATTTGTTTTCTGATGCAGGTGAAGATTCTTATCAGAACGTTGATTTAGTCCTATGTGTTAATTCTCCTAGCGAAGGCTTTTTGTCAAAGCTTAAGCCTAGAACTTTATTAGTTGGGTTATTGGCCCCATATGACAACCAAACCCTTGCTAATAATTTAGAGAAAGCAAAGTTGTCAGCTTTATCTTTAGAACTTTTACCAAGAATTAGCAGAGCTCAGGCTGCTGATGCACTTTCTTCTCAGGCTAATATTGCGGGCTACAAGGCAGTCTTGTTAGGGGCAAGTGCTCTTGATAGATATTTTCCTATGCTTATGACAGCTGCTGGGACTGTGCAGCCTGCCAAAGTAGTTGTACTAGGAGCTGGTGTTGCAGGTTTGCAGGCAGTCGCAACAGCTAAGCGCTTAGGAGCTGTTGTTTATGTGAGCGATATTCGTCCAGCAGTCAAGGAACAAGTTGAGTCCTTAGGGGGTAGATTTATTGAACCTCCTGAAGTTAAAGATGAAACTTCTGAATCTGCTGTTTATGCGAATCAGGTTTCACAGGCTTTTCTTGCTTCTCAGAGAAAGCAACTTGTCTCTCATTTAGCGGAAGCTGATGTGGCTATTTGCACTGCTCAAGTACCAGGGAAGAAGGCTCCTCGTCTCATTGATGAAGAGATGCTAGATCAAATGAGGGTAGGAGCAGTTGTCGTAGATCTTGCGGTGGCCCAAGGAGGAAATTGCGAAGGGACTCGACCTGGGGAAACTGTCTTACGAAAGGGGGTAAAGCTTATCGGGGCCTCTGACTTGCCTTGCACTATCCCTAATCACGCAAGCTCTTTATATGCTAGAAATTTGTTTGCTTTAATTAGCCCTTTAATTAATGATGGACACCTTGTCCTGGATGCTGAAGATGAATTAATAAAAGGAGCGTTGATAAGCAAAGATGGTCTTATTCGTCAAAATCAATTAATGAATTCAGGAGGATCAAATTAATGTCTTTTTTAAGTGAAGCGTTTTGGGTGCTTTTGCTAGGAAGTCTTTTAGGCTTGGAATTAATAGGAAAAGTTCCGCCTACTTTGCATACCCCTCTAATGAGTGGAGCAAATGCAATTTCTGGAATAACAATGATTGCTGCTCTTACATTGATAATAAAAGCTGGAGATAATCTCCCATTGTTAGTTATGGGATCCGTTTCTTTGGGATTTGCTCTTTTCAATGTTGTTGGAGGCTTCCTTGTAACAGACAGGATGCTTGCAATGTTCAGTCGTAAATCCGCACGTAAATAAGGAGATTTATTAATGAACTTTTTTGAGATTCTCAAGTTTTCGATTGATCTTTTAGCTGTTTTTCTTTTGGCCCTGGGCATTAAAGGCTTATCCAAGGTTCGTTCAGCGCGTGAGGCTAATCGGCTAGCAGCAATTGCAATGACTCTTGCTGCTGTAGGTGTTTTTGTTGAGTCTTTAGGGGACTCTGGAATTCCTTTTAATTCATGGTTATGGATAATTGCAGGTTCTATCGTAGGCACCTTCTTGGGAGCAGTAGTAGCTAAAAAAGTTGCCATGACAGCCATGCCGGAGACGGTAGCTCTTTTTAATGGATGTGGAGGGATGTCATCTTTGTTGGTTGCTTTAGCTGTGGCTATTTTCCCGCTAAGTAGTCCTGAAGAGGCCTTGAATATGGACCTAGTTGAAAAGATTTCAATTGTAATTTCTGTTTTTGTTGGATCTATAACTTTTACGGGATCAATAGTTGCTATGGCCAAATTGCAAGGATGGTTACCTACTCCTGCATGGATGCAAAGCAAGATACGTCATTTTATAAATATTGGACTAGGGGTTGTCTCACTTGTATCTATTGCTTCCCTTTTGAGTGGGAGTGATAGTGGACTGTTGTTATTAGTGATCAGTTCTGCCCTTCTGGGTGTTGGTGTGACACTCCCTATTGGCGGTGCTGATATGCCTGTAGTTATCTCACTTTTGAACAGCTATTCAGGTGTAGCAGCTGCAGCAGCAGGATTTGTTGTAGGGAGCCAATTACTCATAGTTGCTGGAGCAATGGTAGGGGCTGCTGGATTGATTCTTACTCAGGTGATGTGCAATGGCATGAATAGGTCTCTAGTTTCAGTTTTATTTGGAGGTGCACTTGGTGCTACTGTTGCCAGAGACTCGTCTGGCTCAGGAGAGTATTTAAACATTACTAGTTGTAGCGTCGAAGAGTGTGCTTTGACACTTGAAGCGGCAGAACGAGTTGTGATTGTACCTGGATACGGCTTGGCTGTGGCTCAGGCTCAACATACACTTAGAGAAGTAACAAGAGCTTTGGAAGGTAGTGGGGTTGAGGTGACCTATGCTATTCATCCTGTGGCTGGGAGAATGCCCGGACATATGAATGTCCTTTTGGCAGAAGCAGATGTTCCATATGAACAATTAAAAGAAATGGATGTTGCTAATCCTGAATTTCCTGCGACAGATGTTGTTCTTGTATTAGGAGCTAATGATGTTGTTAATCCTCAAGCTAAGAATGACCCTAGTTCTCCTTTATATGGGATGCCAGTACTTGATGTTCAAGAGGCACGTACTGTATTTGTTATTAAAAGAGGTATGAGTGCTGGGTACTCAGGCATTAAGAATGATTTGTTCGACTTAGCTAATACATCTATGGTGTTTGGTGATGCAAAAAAAGTCTTAGGTGATCTTTTGGTGGAACTTAAAGAACTAGGTATTAGTGGTAAGAACTGAAGATTCTAGACATAGTCTTGAATGTACAGGGCGAAGACCTTTTAAACAGCGTTTCCCTTGGATTGGAGGAGATCTTCAAACTCTAAGAGACACTTTTGTTGATGAGAAGTTATTCCTTCAGAATGGAGAACTTGTTCTAATAGAGGTACCTTCTAAATGCTCTGGGAGTAAAGAAAAAGAGCATCTAATTGCTTTCTTAAATAGACCTTTAAATTCCTTACGCCCTAAAGGCTTAATCTTAATGCTTCATGGGTTGGGAGGTTCAAGTCGAAGAAGAGGACTTCGACGCATGGCTGCTAAATTACTGAACTCAGGTTTTGCAGTCTTGAGATTGAATCTTCGAGGAGCTGATCCTGCTCGGAAGTTTGCTTCAGGAACATATTCAGCTAATTGCAATGCTGATTTATTTCCTTGTATAGAGAAAGCTAGAGAAATTTGTAATTTGCTAGGGAATAACTTGGGCTCTTCAAATGGACCGATTCCGCTTTTTGGAGTAGGTCTTTCATTAGGGGGAACTATTTTATTAAATGCTTGTTTGGGATTTGAATCTTATGAAGGAGAGGCTGCTTTAGATGCATTGGTTTGTATTAGTAGTCCATTAGATTTAGAAGCGTGTAGTGTATCTATTGAGAGACCTCGTAATAGTTTTTATCAGGCATGGTTGTTGAAGAGATTAATTCAACAAACTCTCGAAGACCCATTTGGGTTGACAGAGTTCGAAAGAGAGTTTTTAGAACAAACAAATCCTTGGAAGCTTTCAATTACCTCATCTATACGAGAATTTGATTCATCCATAACTGCTCCAAGATGGGGGTTTAAAAATGTTGATGACTACTATAAGCAGTCTTCCCCTATAAACTCTTTTCTCACAAATGGTTTTAAAAGTATTCCAAAGACACTTTTTTTACATTCCATGGACGATCCATGGGTCCCCTCTCAATCTATCGAGGATTTACTTGCAAAAATAAAAAATAAAAAGATAACTCCTACTTCAGATATTTTATTAACTAGTTATGGGGGTCATAATGGCTTTCATGGCTTAAATGGATGTTGGGGCGATGAAGTTGTGAGGAGTTGGTTGATCAAACTTGTCGCCTAAACCTTTTAGTGGCGTTCTTTTGAGCACCCATTCTTTTTTTGGTTTTCCTTCTATGATGTGGCTTTTGACTATTGCTTCAATTCGATCCTGAAAAACGTATTGATACCAGATTCCTTCTGGCCAGATCAAAAGAATTGGCCCAGACTTACATACTCTTAAGCAATTAACTTTGCTACGTAAAACAATTCCTTCTGGTCGTTTAGGATCCTCGAGCCTTAGTCTTTTTAAAATTAGTTTAAGTTGTTCCCAACTCCGTTTGCTTTCCGCTGGGTCACAACATAATGATGATGTTTTTTGTGGTACACATAGTAAGAGATGGTGACTTACTTGAAGATTCATTCTCCAATAGTAGACATTGTGATCTCATGCGTACCTTTTTCTACTAGAAACTTGACTTCTTGCCGGGCCCAAGTATCTACTTCAATTACATCATTTAGTTGAGGGTCTGCTTTTAGATCTTGTTTATGCTTCTCACATGTCTTTTCAATTACTTTTGGAATATTTAGAAAATGAATCTTTTCTTTTAGAAAAAGAGCTACTGCTTCTTCATTGGCTGCATTAAGAACAGCTGGCATTGTACCGGCAGCCTTCCCAGCAGAATAAGCAAGTTGCATGCATGGATATTTTGATGTATCTGGATCACGGAAAGTTAATTGTCCTAACTCTGGCAGCTTTAGTCTTTTCCATTTTGTTTCAACTCTATTTGGCCAACTCATGGCATATAAGATTGGAAGCTTCATGTCTGGCCAACCCATTTGAGCTAGAACGGACGAATCAGTTAATTCAACCATTGAATGAATAATACTTTGAGGGTGAATAACTATTTCTATGTGGTCGTAATCAAGGCCAAATAAATAATGTGCTTCTATTACTTCAAGACCTTTATTCATTAGTGTGGCTGAATCAACAGTGATTTTCTTCCCCATGCTCCAATTTGGATGACTAGTAGCATCTTTTACAGTGGCATTTTTCAAAGCTTCTGTAGACCAGTCACGGAAAGCTCCTCCAGAAGCTGTCAGTTGAATATTCCTTAAACCAGGTGTAGGAACTCCAGTTGAGAGACGCGCGGTGTCTGTAAAAGGAGTCCCTTGCAAGCATTGGAATATAGCTGAATGTTCTGAATCAGCTGGGAGTAATCGACTACCACTTTTCTTTAGTTCTGGTAGCACAACTGGGCCAGCTGCAATCAAGGTTTCTTTGTTTGCTAGTGCAATATCTTTGCCTGCTTTTATTGCAGCTAGAGTTGGTAATAGTCCTGCACAACCTACAATCCCAGTAACAACAAGGTCTGCTGCCTCCCATGAAGCTGCTAGTTGCAGTCCTTCTTTCCCAGCTACTAAGTGAGGAATCTCTTTAGGTTTTTCTTTATTAGGTAAATCTTGTAAGCGCTTTTGGAGTTCAGGTAAGTTTTTAGTCTCAGCAAGTGCAACTACCTCTGGTTGGTGCTTTTTGATTTGATCAATAAGCAAATCAAGGTTATTGCCTGCTGTTAAAGCAACTACTTTGAATTGACCTGGGCACTCTTGGGCTATTTCGAGAGTTTGGGTGCCAATCGAACCAGTGGATCCCAGTACACTGATTGCTTTCACGATGTTCAAACAGTTTCCATTAGTCTCTCACTTGATGGTTTGATTCAGGCGAAAAAGTTAATGATCTGCGAATTAATGTAGAGATAACTTACTTCCTAATCCAATCTGTTACGCCATCTTTCTTATCAATCAATTCAATCCCTTTATCTTTTAGCTCTTTTCTTATGTTATCGGCTTTAGTAAAATTCCTAGACATTTTGGCAGCTTTACGTTCTTTTATTGCCTCTATTATTTCCGACTCACTATATAAATGACCTTGATTAGATTCTCTCCCTTGGGGTAGCTCAGGTTGAAGGCCTAAAATATTTGCAAGGCTTACTAGCAACATCCACCTTAATTGAAGCTCTTTATTATTTTTTTCTGCCCCTAGATCTGATACACCTCTTTCGATTTGATTGGCTAGTGATCTTAGAGGACGGCCAAGGTCAAATAATACAGATATTGCTATTGAAGTGTTTAGATCATCTTCTAGTGCATCTTTAAATTGTTGAGAAGCTTTAGATAACATACTCTCGGAAGAGACGTATGAATTGAGATCGCTAATAGTCTTTTGTTGAGCAAACGGCTTTGGCCATTTGAGTCTCTGATGACTAATCAACCCTAGACAAAGCGCACTGTTGAGTCTTTGCCAACCTGTTGAAGCAGCTTCAATAGATTCTTTTGTGAAATCTAAAGGTTTCCTGTAGTGAGCTTGAAGAATGAATAGTCTAAGAGTCATAGGAGAGACCCCCTCTCGTAAGAGAGATCTGATAGTTGTAAAGTTCCCTAGTGATTTACTCATTTTCTGGCCTCCAACGTTAACCATTCCGTTATGAAGCCAATAGTTTGCTAGTTTTTTATCGTTTGCTATTTCTGACTGAGCAATTTCATTTTCATGATGTGGAAAGATTAAATCAGATCCACCAAGATGAATATCTATAGTTTCACCGAGTTCTTGGAGCACCATTGCGGAGCATTCAATATGCCAGCCAGGACGACCGTGCCCCCATGGTGAAGAAAAGCTGGGCTCTCCTTCTTTAGCTGTTTTCCAAAGTGCAAAGTCAAAGGGGTGTTGTTTTCGGGCTCCTTCCTCTTTATCTATTCTCCCATCGGCATTTAGCTGTTGCTCAGATAAGTCACGACCACTTAGTTTTCCGTACTCGCTATGTTTCATAACAGCAAAATACACATCTCCGTCAACTGAATAAGCCGCTCCTTTCTCTTCTAATTTCTGAATCATCTCTCTAATACCATCAAGACATCTAGTTGCTCGAGGCATACGACTTGGCCTCAAAATGCCCAGAGTATCCATGTCTTGATGGAATTCTTTAATATTCTTTTCACTAACTTGAGTCATTGTTGAGTTTTCTTTTGAAGCTTTAGCAAGGATTTTGTCGTCAATGTCTGTGAAATTCTGTATGAAAGTGACCTGATATCCTTGTGAAATTAAGAATCGTCTTAAAACATCCCAAACGATATAGCTTCGTGCATGACCTAAATGACAAAGATCGTAAACAGTAACTCCGCAGCAATAAATACTTACTTCACCTGGATTTAGCGACCTAAAAGTTTCTAGTTTCTTTGTGAGGGAGTTTGTTAGCTTTAAAGACACTTTGCTATTTAGAGGTTTTGATGGAAATAATGTTCATTTTGTATCCATCCAATTGTCTCCAATAGCTGCTTCTACAACTAGTGGAACAGAAAGACTTACAGCATTTTCCATTGTAGTGACGACTAAACTTTTAACTTCCTTTACGACAGTTGGATCCGCTTCTAAAACTAATTCATCATGAACTTGCAGGAGGAGATTAGCAGGGAAAGCATTCTCTTTGATCTTTGTTGCTAGTTGCACCATAGCTATCTTAATAATATCAGCACTAGAACCTTGAATAGGAGCATTTGCAGCTGCTCTAAGTTGTTGCGCTTCCATTCCTGCACGTCTCGCAACCTTAAGGTCTATGCTCATAGGATCACTACCAAGTAGGCGCCCTAGTCCATTTCTGTCAAAAGAAAAATGTCTACGCCTTCCCAGTAAGGTTTTTACGTAGCCTTTGCTTAAGGCAAGTCTCTCTTGAAGTTCTAGGAATCCGAAGACTTTTGGATACCGTTCTTTATATTTG
The DNA here is from genome assembly GCA_003209775.1 of Prochlorococcus sp. AG-436-O09. Classification (GTDB taxonomy): domain Bacteria; phylum Cyanobacteriota; class Cyanobacteriia; order PCC-6307; family Cyanobiaceae; genus Prochlorococcus_E. The sequence goes on from QCPN01000009.1 coordinate 23,947, forward strand.
ATTAAGAAATCTTTTGCTTCTGAAGAGCTAACACCTGCTGATCTTGCGAAACGTTGAGCTCCCATTCCATATATCACACCAAAATTAATTGTTTTGCCTAATCGCCTTTCTTCAGGGGTAATGGATTCTTTGTCTAAGAGAATTCTTGCCGTAAGAGCATGGACATCGTCTCCATTCCTATAGGCCTCTTGAAGGATTTCTTCGCCTGAAAGATGAGCAAGGATTCGTAATTCAATTTGAGAATAATCTGCGCTTATTAGTTTCCAGCTCTCTTGGGGAAGGAATGCCTTCCTTATACGCCTACTAAATTCAGTTCGGATAGGAATATTCTGAAGATTTGGGTTGCTACTACTTAAACGACCTGTTGCAGTTACTGCTTGATTGAAATCTGTATGAACTCTGCCGGTTTCTTTTTCAACTAAAAGGGGAAGCGCATCTACATAAGTGCTCACAAGCTTGTTAAGTGTCCTGTGTTCTATTAATGGCGGTATTAAAGGGTGGTCTTTTTTAAGCTTCTCGAGAACGTTTGCATCTGTACTCCAGCCGGTTTTTGTTTTGCGAGATTTTTTCTTATCAAGTGCCAACGTGTTAAAAAGAATTTCACCAAGTTGTTTAGGAGAATTAAGGTTAAACTCAATGCCCGCTTCTTTATAAGCTTGGTTTTCTAGTTTCTTTAGTCTCTGGTGCAATTCATTGGATAATTCAGCTAGATAAGGAATATCTACACAGATTCCCCTTGCTTCCATTTCTGCAAGGATTGGCTCAAGAGGTTGCTCTACATTTTTTAAAAGTCCGATCAACTCTGACCCCATGTCTTGAAGTTGAGATTTAATTACAAAAGAAAGCTTTCTTGTTAGGTATACATCCATGCCACAGTAGATACTTGCATCTTTAATATCAACATCTTTAAAAGTTTGTCCTTTCCCTACAAGTTGCTTAAAGCTTGTAGGAGTATATCCAAATTGTCTTTTGGTTATTTCTTCAAGGCTATGCTTATTAGTTGAATTACAAAGGTAATCTGCAAGCAGAGTATCAATCACAACACCTTCCAAAGGAATTCCATTGTGGAGGAAAACTAGACGATCATACTTGGCATTTTGAAGAACTTTTGGATGTGAAGAACTTTTCAGCCAAGGTATAAGAGCTTTAATAACTTGAGCAAGGGGTAACTGACTATTGAGGCGCTTGTTCCCATTTAAATTTAATACTTCTTGGGCATTATGCCCAAGAGGTATATAGGCCATCTGATCTATGCCTTCTCCCCAGCAAAAACCAATACCAACAAGCTCAGATCTGAATGGATTTAAATCAGTTGTTTCTGTATCAATAGCGACTGGAGATAAGGGGGTATTACATTTCAGTAGGCGATCTACAAGTACTTTAAGTTCAGATGGGTCCCCGATTATTTGTGGGGTTATTTTAGGAAGTTGATTCGAATTATTTTTATCAGGCTTCACTCCCTCAATTCTTTTCTCGGTGACTTTCGACTGTGACTGATTAGTAGAAATTCTCCGCTTGTTTGCCTTATACCCGCCATTAGAAAAGCTAGCTACAAAGCTTGGTATCTGATTAAGAAGAGAAAAGAGTTCAAGTTTTGTAAGCGATGTTGCTAAATTCTCTTTATTGATTTCAGATAGTTCTAATTTTTTTGGCCTTTTTATTGGAACTTGAATCAGTATTTCTGCCAATTCTCTTGAGAGGTAGGCATTCTCCTTCCCCTGTTGTAATTTTACTTTTACTGCACCTTTGATAGCCCCTTGAGTTGCTTGTTCTCCCTTTTCTTCCAAGGATTCTAAAGACTTGAAGATTCCATCTAAGTCACCATTCTCTTTTAGTAAATTAATAGCTGTCTTAGGGCCAACTCCTTTAATTCCAGGAATGTTGTCAGAACTGTCTCCTGTTAGAGCCTTCAGGTCTATTACTTTCTTAGGAATTACTCCAAGTTTTTTCAATACTCCCTCTTCATTTATAAGTAAGGGACTCCCACTTTTTGCATATGGACCTCCCCCCATGTACAGGACGGCTATGTTCCTATCATCATCTACTAATTGGAAGAGGTCTCGATCACCAGTCAGGATGTGGACTCTCCATCCATCTTCGGAAGCCTTTTGGGCTAGTGTTCCTAGAACATCATCTGCTTCATACCCAGGTGCTGTGACAATCGGAAGATTGAGATCGTCCTTAAGTATTTGCTGAAGTTGTTCTAGGTCTTGGAAGAATATTGCTGGAGCAACATCACGATTTGCTTTGTAGTTAGGGTCTGCTTTGTGACGAAAAGTTGGCTCAGCTGTATCAAAAGCAATGGTTATTCCTTGAGGGGCTAGTAATTTGCAATTGTCCAAAAGGCTTTTTAGAAATCCATACGTCACACTTGTTGGGATTCCTTCTTTGGTCTGAAGCCCCCCTTCTCCACCTTTGCTGAAGGCATAAAAACTTCTAAATGCAAGTGAGTGTCCATCAACAAGAAGCAAAATAGGTTTTTCTTTTTGTTGAGACATAGCTTGCTTAATTAGATGTTTCTGTAATCTGATTTATTTACGTTTTTTCTTTGACCATGGAGGGATGTCAATAAAAATTTTTTCACCTGGGTTAATACCATTTAATATGGCTGTTTTATCTCCACTGCTGGAACCAAGTTCGACTTTTTGGAAAAAGGGCTCTTTGTTTTTGTCAACTACTAGAACCCCAGGTGTTCCATTTTCCGTAACTATCGCAACCGTTGGAACAATTGTTCTAAAACCTGAGTTGCCGGTTTGAAATTCTATGTCTGCGGTCATTCCAATACGTAGTTTTTTTGGAGGATTGACAAGTGATAGTTTTACTTCAAATGAAGTTACATTGTTTTTTCTGATTGCCCTTGGAGCTATTTCAGTAACAATAGAATCGAAGCGCTCATCTGGGAAAGCCTCTACTTGAATCGTACCTTTTCGACCAATTTGAATTCGACCAATATCACTTTCAGGTACTTTCGAAATAACTTCTAATCCTTGTGAAATCTCAACGACTGAACTTCTACCAGAATTTTCGCTATTTGAGAGAGATGAATTGGGAGAGACAAATGTTCCAGGCTCAGCATACCGAGCTGTAATTATCCCTTTTAAAGGTGATCTTATAAATAGCTCTTTCTCTTCTACTTGTACTTGATTAAGTTTTGCTTTGCTAATAAGAAAAGCTTTTCGAAATTCTTCATATTTCTCTTTGCTTAGTCCCCCTTCTAAAAATAATTGTTCTCTACGCTGAAAAGCAGCCTTTGAATTTTCAAAATCTGTCTGAACTATATTTAATCTGAATTGAATGTCGCGCCCTTTTATTTTTGCAAGCAATTGATTCTTTAAAACTTCATCCCCTTCTGATACATAGATTTCTTCTATTATTCCTTGCCGAAATGGATTTACGTTTAAACTTCTTTCTGCTTGTAATTCCCCACTTGATGAAATTAAAGAAGGAAGTGTTCCTTCTTTAACCATAATGGTGTACAAGGATAAATCTTTCTTCTTATTTTTGTCAGATTTTTCATTCCCAAGAATATTGTAGCCAGTGAGAACTAAGACAAAAGCAAAGAGAATGAGAAGTGGTTTTTGATTTGGACCTGGCATTGGTTTCTGAAGGATCTTTTTTTGAGTCGATTTAGGTTTCTTTCTTTGGCTGGTTTAAAGACGCTAGAGCGATTAGCTTGTCAGAATAACCCCTTGAATGTAGCTTTTAGATTTTTTCTGATGCTGAAAGTAGGAATAGTTGGACTCCCCAACGTTGGAAAATCCACTTTGTTTAATGCTCTAGTTGCGAATGCTCAAGCAACAGCAGCTAATTTCCCATTTTGCACGATTGAACCAAATGTAGGAACTGTATCAGTCCCTGATGATAGATTGAATTTACTTGGATCTCTAAGTAAGAGCAAAGTAGTAATTCCTACTAGAATTGAATTTGTGGATATCGCTGGTTTGGTTGAAGGCGCTAGCCAAGGTGAAGGATTAGGAAACAAATTTTTGTCTAATATTCGTGAAGTAGATGCGATTGTGCATGTTGTTCGTTGTTTTGATGATGAGAATGTTATTCATGTATCAGGTTCAGTTGATCCATTAAGAGATATCGAGATTATCAATTTAGAACTTGGTCTGTCAGATATTGCTCAAATAGAAAGGAGAAGAGAACGTTTAAAGAAACAAATTCGGACCAATAAAGAAAGTCAACTTGAAGACAATATCTTGCAAAAAATTAATTTAGAAATTCAACAAGGAGGAGCGGCTAGAAGCATATCTTTAACTGATGAAGAGAATATGTTACTAGCTCCATTAGGCCTTTTAACAGCTAAACCAATAATATATGCATCTAATCTCAGTGAAGATGAACTCTCTTCAGGGAATACATACTCAAGTAATGTTGTGGATGTAGCTAAGAGTGAAGTTGCTAAATGTATCAAAATCTCTGCACAAGTAGAGGCTGAGCTTATTGAGTTAAAAGAAAGTGAAAGATTTGATTACCTAAAAGGTCTTGGCGTTCAAGAAGGTGGATTGCAGAGCTTAATAAGAGCATCTTATAACTTGCTTGGATTGAGAACGTACTTCACTACAGGAGAGAAGGAAACTAAAGCTTGGACAATCAACTCAGGAATGACTGCCTCCCAAGCAGCAGGTGTCATACATACTGACTTTGAAAGAGGTTTTATTCGTGCTCAAACAATTAATTATGCAAAGCTGTTGGAAGCTGGATCTTTAACAGAAGCAAAGAATAATGGTTGGATTCGAAGTGAAGGAAAAGAATATGTTGTGAATGAAGGAGATGTTATGGAGTTCTTGTTCAACGTCTAAGAGGCTAGTTGTAGCAAGGCTTGTCGATGTTAGACAAAAGTGGTTTGTCTAACGTTTTTGTCTAACATTTTCCGTGTTTTGTTTAACGCTCCCAAACGGGGGCATATCATTTGCAAAGACTAGACTGTATGGAATTCTTGCTTAATGCCTGACTTGCCAGTTCTTTGCCTGTTTGTCCAATTTAGATTATGATTTAGCCTAAGATTTTGCTTTGAATACCTACCATCTTCAATAAGAGGGAGGACCTAGGTGGTAGATCACAATCTCTTAGCTATAAACATCTTCTAAATGTTTGATATTAACGTGGAAAAGTTGCAGATGAGAAACTTTATTGAACGAGAAATATCAGTGGTGTTTTCTCTTAGATGTTCAATATAGGAAGAAACATTGTAAATGTTGTCACTTTTTAGTCCCGATGATTTTGGTTTTATAGCAGCAGCTTTGACTACGATTGCCTTCTTGCCTCAAGTTATCAAAACTTGGCGAACAAGAAAAGCAGAAGATGTGTCGATCGTGATGTTGCTCCTTTTTATAGCTGGACTTTTGTTCTGGATAATTTATGCGATACAAACTCACGCTCTTCCAGTATTAATTGCCAATATCATTACTTTTATATTGAATGTGACCATCCTAATTTTGAAGTTGATCTATAGAAAATAAAAAAGCCACCCATTCAAGAGTGGCTTAAGAGGCCCGTAGACCAAGTAATAAAATAAATTGACTTTAAGCAAGTGTTGTTGCCTTAGCAGGTGCTTTCTTTGCACGTCTAGCCTTTCTTGGCTTGGCTGTTGTTGCAGGTGCAGCCTTCTTAGCTACAGCTTTCTTAGCTGCTGGCTTTTTAGCCGCTGCTTTCTTTACTGCAGGTTTCTTAGCAACTGCCTTCTTTGCCGCAGGTTTTTTAGCAGCAGTACCTTTACGTGTACGCATTGCTACAAGCATTGCCCACTCTTCTGCGGTGACGTTAGCTGGCTTATTGCCATGCACTTCAGAAGCCTTAGCAGCCTTCTCAATGTCCTTGATTAAGTTCTTCCAAGAAGACGCATAACGCTTGTCAGACTGAGACTTTGCACCGCTTTCTACAAGAGACTCAACGACACCTTGTGCAGTGATTTTCTTGCGACGACGGTTAAAGATCTCCTTCTGGAGTTGAGCAATCATTGCTTCTGCCTTAGCAGAGACATTAATTTTTAATTGAGACATTGGGTAGTTAATTCCGAACCTCCATCTCTACCACATAGAAGAGGTAAAAATCAAATTGCAGACCGAACCTCTGTCATATCAGAGACAAGAACTAACCAAGATTGCTGATGGTAATGCCGTAATAAATAACAGTTCCGAGAATGAGTGCAATAGCGAGAACACGTGCCATTGTCTGAAAGATCGCCTAATAACAGTTTAGACCGAAACCCCATATCTATTACCAATTCCAGCAATATCTTCTAATGAAAGTTCTTGGAAATAATTACTTAAACACTTATAGGTATTGAAGTACGCACCCATACTCTCCATACGTGCATGAGGTGGTTTGTGCATCGCAAGAGCGATCTTGAGGGCGAGTTGATCTTTAGTCATTGTGTTAAGCAGCTTCAGGACAAATACCAAACTTGTCTTCGTAGTTCTTATGCCATTGTGGACATCTACTTGTTAGATGAGAACCTTGAGGGATAAGACGTGAGTGAGCCCGACAAGTAAGGAGGGTGTGGCAATGTTTGTCGCAGGAATAGCGGAAGTGAACACACGTCATGCAAACGCGAGCTGAACGTGACATTTTGAGTGTCCCTTCTTCGAGATAGTCCCAACCCTCTTCTTCTGCATATCGCTTTTTGGGTAGAACTTTTTGGGTTGAATGCGTAAACATTGTCTTAAACCAATAGGTTGTGCTACTACAGAACTCCAGTCAGACGCTCGGAATAAGGCGTAAGGTGAGGAAGCTGAAGCCATGTCTCGTCTGTAGTAGTACAAATATACTAGCGGAGAAGTCTGATAGCTGTCAAGACGTGCAAAAGGGCCGGGACATGTGCTAGCGTTTCTAAATCTCGGACGAGATCAAGCTAGAGATACACCTCTCAGCAGAAGTGATATTGGAAAGTCCAATTCATTAAAACAAGCAAAACACAAGGAGTCTTGATGACAAAAACTGAGTTAAAGAAGGAGTATGCAGACATAATGCTGCAAGCTGATCAGGCTTCAGGGAGAAGAGAGACGATGGATCTTTATAAGGAAGCAAGATCAATAAAAAAGAAACTATCCGGGGATGAACATGAGTACCCTCTTATCCCCAATGGCTAAACGAATACTTCTAAATAGATGGTTAGTTACACGTTTTGAGTTATTTGTTCATTGATGCGAGTAACAGAGGCTTAATAGACCAAATCTCTAATCCATTAGGTGAGCGGTAGCAAAGATTTATTATGCATGATCTTTCAACTATCTTCATTTAGATAAACCCTTTTACTTAATGAGAGAAAGGGCATTTAAGTCACTTGGATTAATAACTGAAGCTTCTTGCTGCTGAGATTATGTAAGCAATGATCTATTTGCTCATTAACAGCAATGTAAGTACAAGGAAATAGAGCTTATGGTTACCCTAATTAAGCATTAAGATCAGCCATAACTTGCAATCTGCTCTTTCGTCGCTAATTGGTCCAATTTCTTTTTGCAATCGAGGCACAAAGTCATTCCCTTTTTTGTCCAAAAGGTGTTCAAGGTATCTTTCTTGCAAAGCTCACAATGGATTTTTGGGACTTGCGTCATTATTCAAAGCCAGTTCTTCCTTGCTTCCTCAGCAAATCTTCTTGAGATTCTCATAGCTTCAGCACTGTCGTATTTCAGCTCAATAGCAGAATCCTTTTTTGCCTTTTCCTTTGTAGCTGAGGCCACTTGCCTTTACCTGGTGTGAATAAATTAGAATTAGATTTTTTCATAACGACTAGCCTTTTTAGTACATTTAAGCCTTAAGTAATAATTAATTTTTAGTCCAAAAATTTCTAACTATCGCCAGAAAATTAAAAAGATTGAATTTCAGAAAACCAAAATAAAAGTAATTTGATATATCCCGCCCTTTTTTTTTCTTTTCTTTATTGAGCATGCGATTGGTAGAGCTATCTCCTCAAAAGTTATCAATCAAGATCATTCACCATTAATTTCCCTTGATGAAAACCTGTGATGCCTTCTACTGACTTGGTTTGCTTTGACTTTCCCTATCAGATGCACACCCAATATTGCTTGAATTAGCCGCTGACTGGTTGCTAAAAACTTGTCATTGACCGCGAGAATGACGACCTTTTATGCGAGTCTTGATTAACCTCGGTAGAACTAGGCTGTTTTGTTAGAGATATGGAAGAGGTAGTGCTTGCTGTAGCAATAGCTGAGTGTTTCTATAAAAAGCTGGGAAAACTTATGTTAAAAGCAGCGGCTAAAAAGCCAGCTGTTAAGAAAGCTGTACCAGCTACAACAGCTAAGCCCAAAAAGGCTTGTCTTGCAAGGGAATCTCTTGCTAAGACAACGTCTACACTTGTTTAAAGTCAAATCGTACTAGCATCTAGAGAGGTGCAACTCCTTTTTTTGACATTTGTGAATTTGTATAAAAACTAGCTGTTAATACGTTTACAGATATAAGTAGACATAACAAAGGTTCAATTGTTTTCGCGTAATTATGGGATAATCAATTAAGAAGAATAATTATTTTTAAAAGGGAGATAAGCACAAACGCATCACTTTATCCTAATAACTCTTTGGTGCTTACTTCTTTCAGAAGAATTGACTAATTAAAGCGGCCTTCATAAAGAAAAAATGTGTTCAGTTCTCGTTTAAAATTTCATGTATTTAAAAAGTCTTGATAAATGTTGTTTGCGAATCGGTTCATACCCACCGTTTGATTATGATGCAACGAGTGGTGGCGGAATGGCTTTTGTTTGCTTGGACGAACAATCAACTATTAAATACCTGAGATTTGACTCTAGTACATTTTTAATACCTCCTCTTACTTGGAGGAATACAAGGTTCCTATCCCTACCAATCCCTCCTGGACTGAAGATAGATATGCTTATGGATAAACTTGAAGGAACCTTGGATTTAGCAACAGGTGAGATTTCGCTTGATTTTGAGTCGAGGTTTGTTTTTTCTATTTTCTCAATCTTTAGTTTCCCTAATATTCATGTCAAGACGTCACTTGTTACCGGGAAAGTAACTAGTAAATACTTTGAGGAGGAAGGTATGGTTATCAATGAAAACGGTAGGACTAAGCTTGTAGGCATTGCAGTTGTGCCACCTACAGGTAGTCAATTGCTGGATATCTTTCTTGGCTTACCTAATGAAGCATTGGCAATTCTTAATTGTGAATTCAATTAACTTCTATTGTTAATGTTTTGAGAATGAGGCTTTTGGTATTCGTTTTAGTTACAGCAAGCAGATCGTATAAAGACTAACTCGGAAAAACATGTGTCAGATCCACTTCCCTTAGCTTTTCAAGAAAATTCCTAGACAGGAATTTAGGACCTACCTTTATATGATGGAAATGAGAGAGGGGATTGGTTAATTCTTCTAGCCTTTAGCTTGGCTGTTGGAACTTTTCTTGAGACAATGAACCTAGGCTTTTACTTGGTGAGACACATAGCCGAAAGTATTCTGAATATGAAAAGGTATATTTGTTGGCTTTAAAAACATTCTGATTTAAATTATTGAATTTCTTTTAATACTCGGATTGCTTCCTTGATATGAGCAGGACCATTGAGGAGGTCTTCAAAAATATGACAGATCTTCCCTTCTGCATTAATGATATAAGTCACTCTGCCATCAATCATTCCTAGGAACTTTGGGACTCCAAATGCTTTCCTTAACGAATTCTTTTCATCACAAAGCAATGGGTATTGGAGCTTATGCTTGTTAGAAAAGAGTAGATGACTTTCCTCTCCTCCATTACTTACACCGCATATTCTTGCGCCTAGGATTTTAAAGAGATCATACTTATCCCGAAAGCCACAAACCTCTACTGTGCAGCCAGGGGTATCGTCTTTTGGATAAAAGAAAAGGACAAGAGGCTTGCCTGCGAATTCTTTTTTGCTTCTTAATTTTCCTGATTGATCCAACAAAGAGAATTCAGGTATTTGATCGCCTACTTTTAATGCCATGAAAAAAATTAAGTCTGCTTTAGTAAAATAAATTGATTTAGCCCTGAGAGCATTTAGCAATGGGACTGTTCTTCCACCACCATTGTTATCCTCTAATAACCTTGAAATAACTCTACGGGAGCTAATACAGCGATTGGGTAAAAAACAAACGATAGCGACAAAAGCTGGAAGATTTCCTAGTGTTGCCTAAAACACATTAATTAATTTTATATATGTAAAACTATCATAATAACTCCTTGTACAAACTGCGATGGCTTTAATTTATCTTGGAATTATTCCGGGGCAGATCCTTCTATCTATATTTAATTGAGAATAAATAGTTCAATTATAAAGCTGTGCAAAATACCTTTATCTAGGTTTCTTAGATAGGAATCCTTCTTATCGACTATACCTTTCCTAGTAAAGATAGTAGCTTAATTAGTTGAATGAGGTGTTCCGTTGGTTTTTAATCCTCAGATTTCTTCTAAAATATAGGTTGAACTAAATGAGACAGCCTAATGTCTTTTGACTTGATAGTAAAAAGAAGGAAGTGAGCTTGTTTTTAGGTTCGATTGAATATTACGGAAAAATTGTTTGCAGGCATTTTAATTACCTTGCTTCTTTTAAAGCCAGCACCCTTGGCTATTTCATCTACTGCTTCGAGATTCCTAATTCCCCAGTGCTTATTGCGACTCTTTAACGATTTATCGAAGATGGCATTGCTTTCAGCTGTATGAATATTCTCCCTTTTGAATGGCCCGTAAAGGATTAATGGTGAACCACATTTTAAATACTTCCCTGACTCTTTAAACAAGAATCGCGTGCAATCCCAGTGCGCTATATGGATCAGATTGATGCAGACAATGGTACTTAGATTGGATATAAATGTATTGGTTAAAGGCCATGGAGTTTTCTCGACACTTAAATCGATTGCTAAGGGCATTTTTTCAGTTAATCTCTCATGCCTGATCCATGAATTAATACTTCTCCTGCAAGATTGATTTGAATCGCTAGTTTGCCAAATAACATTTGGGAATCTTTTTTGAAATGTTACTCCGTGCTCCCCACTCCCACTTGCTATTTCAAGTGTAATTCCATATTGTGGTAAGAATTCGTCAAGGACTTCCCCAATAACTGCCCGATTTCGAAGTGTTGCGGGAAAGAATAGTCTCTCGTCCAATGAAGACTCAAAGTTTTTGTTTATAAACCTATTTTGTCTGATCCTGTTGTTTTGTGAAGACTCTAAGAAGGACCATTTAATCTTTTGCCAGAGGATTTTGCTTTCTTAAGGCTTCATCCAATTGTTCAATACTTGGGAGCTGCCAGGTCCCAATAGCCTCACCAAGCA
>QCPN01000010.1:0-34996 GCA_003209775.1 Prochlorococcus sp. AG-436-O09
AACATAGCTATGAGAACTTTATTATTGCTACCTTTTATAATTATCTTTCTGTTTGGGTGCCAGTCAAGGCGTAAGTCTCAATATGAGAAATGCATGGATTCAGGTGCCACAGAATTATATGGAAAGGAGGCTGCTCCACATTTCTGTAATTGCTTTTCAGTTTCAATCGTTTCTTCTAAATCACCTTTCGAGGCCGGCAATAGATGCGCTAAACCAATCATTGAAGGCATGCAGACTGAAGTTAAATAGATTCAATATCTTATAGCTTGTTTATTCTTTGCATGTAGAATCTGAATTTTAAATCAACTTAGAAAATCAAAAGATGAATAAAAAATTACATTAAATAATGTTCTCATCTCATTTCCTATCTAAGCCTGCTAAATGCTTGGAGTTATCTCTAAGAAAATTCCCTTTAGTTCCTTGCTTGGTTTAGAGAACTAACTGACTTCCTCTTAGGTTGCTTTATTAACAAGAAATGCTCTTAAATAGGTAAGAATACTTTAAGAGGTTTGTGTTAAATACGGCGTTTTGATTTAATAAAGATATATGTATCATAATGAACAGCATCTGATTTTTTTTAGAGATAAGATGTTTTTGTAGCAAAGGCTACAAAACGTTCAACTCGCTACAAAGCGAGCCGCACTACGACTTAAGCCATGGAACGGGGACTTAAGTCAATTTCGGAGCCTGAATGATGACTACTCTTCTTTATCGTGGACATGACTATGTCCAAAATAAAAAACCTGTGCAAAGATTCTGCACAGAGCTAACTTATCGACGTGAGCATTACAACACCTGTAGAGCTTCGTTGAAATCAGAATCAATTCCTTCTCTTTCTTATAGAGGAAGTAAGTACTCTAAATAGTCCCTTAAGGATTTTTTAAAGACCTCTTTATCTATTTAAGAGGTCTTTTTTATTGATCAAGTTAATAAAAGCCTGAACTTCATTTCGACTAAAGACAAGTTAAGTTTCCTGAGCTGATCTTTCAATAAAGACGGTTTTTTTCTTTATTGCATGTTTTTTGGAAATTATTTTCATTAATGCATTTGATTGATCTTTGCGAAAAAAGTCTTTTAGTAAAGGGTAAGAATGCTTGAATAAACGTTCTGTTTTGGATTAACAAGTGGCCGATAAGAAGCTAGCAGCTGAAAAGAAAGCAGCAGCTGAAAAGAAAGCAGCAGCTGAAAAGAAAGCAGCGGCAGAAAGGAAGTTAGCTGCAGATAAGAAAGCAGCTGCAGATAAGAAAGCAGCAGCTGAAAAGAAAGCAGCTGCAGATAAGAAAGCAGCGGCAGAAAGGAAGTTAGCGGCAGATAAGAAAGCAGCTGCAGATAAGAAAGCAGCTGCAGATAAGAAAGCAGCTGCAGATAAGAAAGCAGCAGCTGATAAGAAGTTGGTTCCTGCTAATAGACAGTTAGCAACAAAAAAAATTAAGACAGTTTCAGAAAAAAGGAGAGAAGACCGCCAAGAGTTTGTAAAGATTTCTGTTTATGTCGATACAGGTAAAATCCTTGGGATTGTTTCTTTAGGTGTTTTTGCTTCTGCTGTGTTGATTACAGCATTGGCTTTTTTCGTAAGTTGAGCGAAATAGAATTACATCAATTTCTTCCTGTTTCTTTAGATGATTCGTTGGCAAGTCTATAGAAAGGCTTTTGGTGCTTGAATGGTGTCCTATTTGTTAAGGATTAATCAGTGTTAGGTGAAAGAATCAAAGAGATTATCGATTTTGCTAAATCGGAATCTCCCTATCGCTCTGCAAACAAAGGATGGATCACAAATGATGTCTTTCTGAACTTAGGACCATCTGAAGAGAAATCTGCCTCAAAGTTCGATCAATTTGTAAAAGTTTCATTTTTGTGGCAACCAATAATTCAACTAGCTTCGATTCTTTTTGTGGTTATTTTTCTTTCTTCAATATTTGCCTTTGCTCCTATTTCCCTCTCTTCTGGGAGGCTCCACAACATAGTGCAAGAATTTAACTTTAAACAGGAAATAGTTTTATTACAGAAAGAGGTAGAGGTAGAGAAGTCTGCTCCAGTAGTATCAGCTGTACAGAAGAAGGTAGAGAAGTCTGCTCCAGTAGTATCAGCTGTACAGAAGAAGGTAGAGAAGTCTGCTCCTTCAACATCAGTTACAAAGAAAAAATTAGTTACTGCTACTGATCTATTTCAATCTAGGCATGGTTGAAGATAGTAAATATTTCCCCACATTTTCAAAACATAGTTGATATATCTGCCGTTTAACCAACCTTACTGACCTTTATTTATTTAGCCCCAATTATCCTCCTGAACCATCCCAGCATAAAAAAATCGGGCGATTTAACTTTAGATAACCGTGATTAAAATTTAGAATTTAATCATTAATTGCTTTAGAATAGTCCTTTTTTAGGAGTGTCTTTATATGGCTGCTCACCACTATCAGGAGGCAATGTCTTGCTTTTTTCAGAAAGGAGAGCATCGCCCATAGCACTCATTGCTTTTTTTACCCACTTTTTAAATTTCGTTGTAATTGATTCAGGCATACATTTCTACTCCAAATTTGAACTACTTAAAGATAACTTCTTTTTTGTCTGATAACCAATACAATAAATTTAAATTTATTGTATTGGTTATCGAGATAGTACAACCTACTTTTTAAAAGGAGGCTTAGTTCTTAACTAAAGGAATTTTTCTGCCCCTTAACTTTATCAAATACTTGCAAGAAGCTCTTTGCAATAATATCAATATCCTTCGATTGAAAATGAATCGGCAACCGAAGATCAAAAACCTCTGATAAATTTTTCTTTGTATTCGGCAAAATATGATTTCTATTCTCTAGAAAAGACCAGTTTTGGTATAGCCTTGCATTGCTATTATTTAGACCACCAAAATAACTAATTGGAATATTTATATCATTTAAATCAGATTTTAAATTCTCAAGAGAATTCTGATTAAGCTTAATGCGCATCTGAGCTGAATCTCTAACTGATCTGATAGACAAGTTTTCTTTGGGAAATTCAATTTCTTTGCGCTCTAATAAATGCTTGCTCAAGTTGCTATAGTTATGATTTGTATGATCAATAGTCGTCTCAATATGCTTTATTTGGGGAATAGCTAATGCAGCCGTTAGGTTGTTCATCCGAACGTTAAAAACTGGAAGATGATTCTTATACCTCTTTGCAATATCGTTGCTTTGGGAAGAATGTAATTTGTAATTATCCTCATACGAACCTGACATGAATACAGATTTCCAAAAAACATCTGGGTTGTTCGTCACTAATACACCACCTTCTCCAGCATTAATAATTTTGTAAGACTGAAGAGAATAAATTCCTGCGATCCCAAATGTCCCAGCTTGTTTCCCCTTCCAAGTAACCCCTAATGCATGAGCAGCATCTTCTATTAGAACAATTGAGCTCTCCTCACATATTTTCACAACTTCATCCATATCACACAAATGTCCCCGCATATGAGATAAGAGAAGGTATTGCGCTTTGGAAGAGAGAATCTTTCGTTTTAAGTCCTCTAGGTCAATGACGTAACTTTCAGTAATGTCTATAAGGACAGGCTCTGCACCACATTGAATAATAGCGCTGGGGACTGCTGTAAAGGTAAAAGCTGGTATAAGTACCTTTGAGTTTGAATCAACTCCTAATGATTTCAGGGCCAGGAAGATAGCATTAGTTGCGGAGGAAACTCCTAAAGCAAAATCACTCCCTACGTACTCGCTGATTGCTTTTTCAAGAATATTGACGAAACTACTTGAGTCTTTGAATTGATACCTAAAAAGTTTTTTGGTTTTTAAAGCTTCTTGTACAGAAGAATTGACCATCGTTAGATCTAACTGGGCTTCCCAAGAAATGTTGCTTATGCTCATTAGATAATTCTTACTAATAGCCAGATTACCTTTTCACAAGAATCAAAACCTGGTTTTAGAATTTTGACTCTACATTTCGAATTTTCTAAGGAATTCAATAAAAAATTACTATCCTTCAATGCTTCAAAGCTTTGAGAATCCAATTAAACTTTTGCGGATGACTTCTTACCTTCTTTTAGGAACGCTCTGTATGATTTGTCTCCCCAGTAACAATCTTCGTAGAAGGTGAAAATTGAAAGAGAAACACCAGCTATAAGAAAAGCTCCAACTACCAACAAGCCATAAATGAAACCTTCAGTCGGTATCCAGGTGTTTAGTGTGGTAAGAACAATGTAGGGAAAGTTATATGCCATATTTTTATGATCCCTAATAGCTGGACACAAAACCAACAGAAGAAATACTCAAAAAGTTTTCAAAAGTCAAAAATAAATTTTATATACTTACTTCTATGTCTAGTTTTGAGAAGCATTCTTTGAGCCTTTAATGCTGACACCAAATTGCACAAGTGGATGTAACTACAGCGATTATCACACCTCCCCATTTAATCAATTTCTGTGGTGAGTTAAATGTAGTTCCTACAAGTATGGCGGCTAAGTTGATAACTATGAGTTGATCTGTACTAGGAGATATTCCAAAAGGGCCTGCAGAAGCGAGTAAATCCATTGTAAATGCAAATATTTTGCATACTCTAGTAAAAATGAGCTAATTTTTAAAATTTTTTGAAGATTTTGCTTAATATATAGAAGGAATAAATTCTGTGACTATCAGGATTTCTTTTGCGAGAGATTGGAATTTATTAATAGCAAAATAAACTCCTTATAGAACTCTGCAAAGGTAAATTAAACAGAGCTATTCCTGACCATTATCTTAATAAATTTCGAGAAAACCATCCTCTATCAATCTCTAATCCTAAAGAAATCTAATGGTAAAGGTCCAAGGGTTTGGGCATCTTTATCTTCTTCATTATATTGACAACTTAAGAGAATACCCTCACCTAACCCATATTCAATTCGTGCATGAAATACACCTGTTCTTTGATTGGCTTTAAGGAAAACTGGCCCTTCATCATTGGGGTGAGATGCAACTTTCATAGTAGGCCAATTAAATTGATTTTCCATTTCTTTTAAAACATTAATTGCAAGCTCATAAGTAGGAGACATTATCCCAACCGTAAACCAGTCAGCATTCTCCATGTATTTAAAAAGTTCTTTTTTTAGAATTAGCTCTTGGTTGGAATCAAGTTCAGGTGCGGTTCTATTCATTCTTAGGTCATTTAGTGAAGTGATTTCCGAATCAATCATGATTTTTCCCTGATGTATCATTTTTATTTATACATCTGCAAAAAGATCTTTTCTATAAGACTGTTCGATAATAGAAAAGACAAACTTTTTACAAATGGATTTCTTGAACGATAATAAATTCATTATGCTATAGAATAAGAGAATTGACTTGAAGGGGAACTACCCTTGTTTATAGGCCGTTGCTTTAGAAGAACTTAGTGTTTAATTAAAGTTAAACTGACAATGGTCATTAAAAATAAAATTATTTATTCTTGTTGATTTTCTGTAATGCCAAGTATGAATTCAAATGCAGTATTTAGCTGTTCTAGGAAATATAGATACAGATTGAACAGAAGGATTAATCAATCAAGAAAAGAAATAATATTTATTGGATTAAATCCATCAACTGCAGACGAAGAAGATAATGATTCAACTCTGATAAGAGTGCTTAATTTTTCAAACTTCTGGGGATATGGTTCCTTAGTCGTAATTAACTTATTTGCAAGAATCGCTACTAGTCCTAGACTTCTTAAGTCTTCTTCTAATCCAATTGGTCCGTTTAATAATTTTGAGTTGAAAACTAACATAAAAGATTGGTCTGAGGATGAATTTTGTGATTTGTGGCTTGGCTGGGGTGTTAATGGAAGTTTTATGAAAAGAGACAGAAATATTTTGAAAGAAATAAAAAAATATTCTGAGAAGAAAATGCAGATTTTCCCTAAGGCACAAATGCCACTAGCTCTTGGCCTAACAAAAGCAGGACACCCTCGACATCCTTTATATATGGCTAACTCGTCGTATTTAAGGACTTTCCAAATATGAGAAGAAGATTATTTTGATTACTGAGCATACATATCAAGCCTTTTTATGAAAACCTGGTCTTGAAGATTGATACTGCTCTAGCTTATAACCAAAGTTAGTATTCCAAATATAAGTGCTGCTGCTATAAATCCGACCCCAAAAAGGCCTGCAACTATACCTGTATTGAGGTAAACAGAAACTGTTGCCAATTCCTTCCCTTTTTTTTCTGACATTGAATGAATTCGTTGAGATTTGATCCTAAATCTAATACAAGGAAGGTTGATGGAAGGTTTTGATTTTTCTTATCTCTTTATTACTTATGATCGAAAGTCAATTACCGGTTTCCAGGAAAATATTTCAGATGGGCTGATCCTCATTAAATTAATTATCATTAGTGCATAAAGGGCAAGGCAATGACGTTCCGCATGCTCACTACTGAAACTCGTCGAAGAATCGAAGGAATAATTGAACGTCTTGCAAGTGGACATTCCGTAACTCTTGAAGAACGAATCCAGCTTAATAAATACTCTACTCACATCCCATTCGTTGCTGGAAAGCTTAGTCAGGCATTAAGACGAAGGGAAGAATTTGAAAAATAAGGTTTGAAGATGCTTTCATTTTAATTCTCTGAGAAATACCCTCGTTTAACTACTCCTAAGGCACCGTCTCAACTTGCTTCAAGACAACGCATGATTTCTTTGCTCTTATGGTTCGAATTAAGGCAATGGATTACTTTTATAGGCGAAGTCTAAAGATTCAAAAAATAAATTTATTAAAAGACGAAGTATCGCAATCTTGAAAAACCTTGCCTAACTGGGGCACATGCCCCAAGATATGCGATACTTCTTCATATTTTCTTTATATTCCGTGTCTAAGGGCTATTGGATTAAGCAAGTTAGCATTGAAAGTGCTGATCTATTTATCGAATATATTCAAACAGTAATCCCTTGGCTTCTTTCCGTTGGAGGAATTGTAATAGCTAAGGATATTAGTCAGAAGTCAGATTTGAACGAGTGGGATGGTGGCCAATTAGGAGTTGTTGTGGAATTTGAATCTAAATCAGCGGCTAAGAAGGCATTTGAATCAAATGTTTTTCAAGAATATATTGACTTGCGAAGATTAGATGGCGATTTGACTCTTTCAATTTGGGGCTAGTCTTTTATGCTGAGAAATTCATTTCTCCTGTACTGATTAATCTGTTAGCAATTCCTACAGGAGCTAACTATTTTTGTTGATACTTCCTGTCGTTTTCATAATTGAATATTAGATAGAAATTTGGTTTTTATGGAAATGCGTGAACAATGGCGGTCTCGATGGGGATTCGTTTTAGCAGCTGCAGGAAGTGCCGTTGGGTTAGGTAATCTTTGGGGTTTTGCTTATAAAGCCTCTCAAGGAGGAGGAGCTGCTTTTTTGCTGTTGTACGTCCTTATTGTTTTATTGGTTTGCCTTCCAGTCTTAGTTGCTGAAATGGTTCTTGGAAGAAGTACTGGTAAGAGCCCACTTCTTGCTCCTATTGCGGCAGCTGGATCTGCATGGCAGCCAATGGGATGGGTCTTTGTGATTGCATCTTGCGGCATTCTTGCTTTTTATGTTGTCTTAATGGGTTGGACGGCTGATACATTTTTTCACTCTCTTTTCTTTGGTCTCCCAGGAACTTTGGATGAAGCTAATGAGTTTGTAGGTTCTGTGAGCACTGGCAGTAGTGTTTTCTTGGGCCAATTGTTTAGTTTATTTTTGACAGCTTCAGTTGTCGTTGCAGGGGTTCGAGGCGGAATTGAAAGGCTAGCCCGTTGGAGCATGCCTTTGCTTTTTGCTTTAGTGATAATTCTTGCAATTTGGGCTGCTACTTTGCCAGGGGCTATTGCTGGTTATCAAGAATTTTTATTTAAAGTTGATTTCAGCCAATTTTCAAATCTAAAAACAATAAGACTTGCTTTTGGACAAGCGTTCTTTTCTTTAAGTCTTGGAATAGGAATTATGGTTGCATATGCTTCTTATTTAGATAAAAGGAGCCCACTGCCTAAAGAAGCTGTTCTAATTTCTGGCTTGGATACTTCAGTAGGGATTCTTGCAGGGATGGTTACTTTCCCTATATTGATGAGTTTTCCAGTTGCCAAAGATGCTTTAGGCGAGAGTTTTGTTAAAACATTGTTTGTCGCTTTACCAACCGGTTTAAGTTCATTGGGCCTTTTTGGCCAATTAGTGGCGGTACTTTTCTTTGGACTTGCTTTCATTGCGGCATTGACTTCTTCTATTTCTCTTTTAGAAGTACCGGTTTCTTCTTTGATTGATCGATTTGGCTGGACAAGAGACAAAGCCGTTATATTCTCTTCGGTGCTTATTTTTCTAATTGGTATCCCTGCTGCATTATCTGACAAGGTCTTAGGAAATATGGCCAGTTTTCTAGATCTTCTACTTCTTTTGGGAGGTTTTTTAATAGCAATTCTAATTGGTTGGTTTGCCTCTAGAGTTTTTGACGAAGATTTAGCAGGATGTAATTCTAGTTTCCGTGGTAGGCGTTATTTGAAATTCATGCTTCGTTGGGTTTCTCCACCAGTGATTGCTTTTGGTTTAATTGTTAGTTTGATAGATCTTCTCTAGAATTAGTAAGTCTGAAAACTTTCAAAGATAAACTTGCTTAAATCTCTAAGTGATGAGTGATTAAATTAATTTTCATCATGATTTACTTTGAAATTATTTAGCTTGTCGTTGCTCAATGTCAAGAGTAATAGTTCTTCAACATATTGATAGAGAAGGGCCAGGCCTCTTCTCTAAAATTGCTATAGAGCATCAAAAAGATGTAATTATCTCTAGATTGGATTTAGGGGAATCTATTCCTAATTTACTCGATACAGATTTGTTACTATCGATGGGAGGACCTATGGGTGTTGGAGATTTAAAGAACCCTAGTTATCCCTGGCTTAAAAAGGAAGTTGAGATCTTAAAATTTGCTTTAGAAAACAAAATTAGAGTTATTGGTGTTTGCTTAGGAGCTCAGCTTTTGGCATACGCAGCGGGTGGTAATGTGGAACCTTTGACGGTTGGTTATAAAAAAAAGAAAAAGTTAGAAGTGGGTTGGGCACCAGTTAACTTTCATAATGAAAATGACCCATTAAATTTATTCGAAGACTCTAAGTTTAACGTTCTTCACTGGCATGGAGATAGAGCAATATTGCCCCATAGCGCTAGGATCATTGCAAGTAGTCAACTATGCCCAGAGCAGTTATTTTGTATAAATAATCTTGCTTATGGAATTCAGTTTCATGTTGAGGTCGAAGAAGATATGGCTCTAAGATGGATATCCGAAGATAACAAATTCATTCATGATGCTTTAGGTGATAATGCTTCTATTATTTTGCGAAAACAACAAGCAGATTTTGGGAAAGAAACTTTGTCAAACCGTCTTAAATTTATTAATAAAATATTTGACCTGCTTTCTTAAAATCACTCTTTCTAAATTTATAAAAATAACATACAGAAAATCCCAATCTTTTCTATTTAGTACTCTTTAAGAATTTTTTATATAGATCAGTGAATTTATAAATGAATCCATTTTATTTAGATTAGAGTGTTAATTTTTTCGCTTGTATTTATTCATTCCTAATGATTTACAATATTGCTTCCCAAAGATCCACCATTATTAGTGGAAAGCTTTAGCTCAAAAATAAATATTGACTAAATTATAATTACTCTATAACTTTTAAAATATTAGAAAAAGAATAATCAATTTACTCAAAATTAATCATTTTATTTTACCTGAATCTTTGAGGGCTTAGGAAGCGATAAACTCGCAGGAAAGCCATTCAAGTGTGAAGTGAGACTTGTCAAAAATCCAAGAGATCCCTTTTGTGGAGATCTTGTTTCTAACTTTGCTAAGTTTTTCAGCATTTTTAGGAGAAAAGCTTCTCATGTTTGAAAGATGTCCATGCATCTAAGAATCGTCAATTTGCTAAGTTCTTTGAAAACAAAATTTTAAGAGAAATAAAGCATAAGGAGAATCCAGCATGATTAGACCAGATGAACTTTCTAGTCTTATGAGTTGGTATTACAGCTTTTCTTGAATCCTGCATTTCTAAAAATTGCCCAAGTTGAGATTTATACAAGTGCTGAACTTTGTTCTAATGAAAATCAAAGTAATGAGAAATGTCTTATAACAACAATTTGTGCTGATCACTGGCTAGCTAAGTACGAAGCACAATATGGCAATTTGATTGCAAGGTCAATTAAAAGATCTACGCTAATACTGCTATCTCACCCTAAGAATCTTATGTGAACTTTGAAATCCACCGCAAACTCTAGGAAGAAAATGCATATTTTAATTTAATGAAGAAATAAGGCAAGTTTGACTAGATATATATCGAATGATTTCCTAGATAAAAGCTTTATTTTTGCACCCAAGCTCATTTAATTATTCATCTTTTTTACGGATGTTTAACGTCATGTTCCTTCAATAGCAAAATACCTGTAAGCTCGGACGAGTTTTTAAAATACTTTTTTAACCTATGCAGACCTATGGAAATCCAGACGTCACCTACGGGTGGTGGGTTGGTAACTCTGTAGTAACCAACAAGTCAAGTCGATTTATAGGCTCGCATGTTGCGCATACAGGATTAATTGCTTTTACAGCTGGTGCTAACACCCTTTGGGAGCTTGCTCGCTTTAACCCAGATATCCCAATGGGACATCAAGGGATGGTTAGTATTCCTCATTTGGCATCTTTGGGTATTGGTTTTGACCAAGCAGGCGCTTGGACAGGACAAGATGTTGCATTCATTGGCATTTTTCATCTGATTTGTTCATTTGTTTATGCACTTGCTGGACTTTTGCACTCAGTTGTCTTTAGTGAAGATACTCAGAATTCTTCAGGCTTATTTGCTGATGATCGTCCTGAGCACCGTCAAGCAGCTAGGTTTAAGCTTGAATGGGACAATCCAGACAACCAGACCTTTATTCTTGGTCATCACCTTGTATTTTTTGGTGTTGCCAATATATGGTTTGTTGAATGGGCCAGAGTTCACGGTATCTATGACCCTGCTATAGAGGCTATACGTCAGGTTAATTACAACCTTGACCTTACCCAGATTTGGAATCATCAGTTTGATTTCATTCAAATAGATAGCCTTGAGGATGTCTTGGGTGGCCATGCTTTCTTAGCTTTCTTCCAAATTGGAGGTGGTGCATTCCATATTGCAACTAAGCAAATTGGAACTTATACCAAATTCAAAGGTGCTGGATTACTTTCAGCAGAAGCAGTTCTCTCTTGGTCTTTAGCAGGTATCGGTTGGATGGCAATTATTGCAGCCTTCTGGTGTGCAACTAATACAACTGTTTATCCAGAAGCTTGGTATGGAGAGACTTTACAGCTTAAGTTTGGTATCTCTCCTTATTGGATAGATACAGGCAATATGGATGGTGTTGTGACTGGGCACACTTCTCGTGCTTGGTTAAGCAATGTCCATTACTATCTTGGATTCTTCTTTATTCAAGGTCACCTATGGCACGCAATTCGTGCAATGGGCTTTGACTTCAGAAGAATTACAAATGCAGTATCAAACTTGGATAACTCAAAGGTTACCTTGGCTGACTAAAACTATTTACTACTCGATATGATTGATTTCTCTCATTTGCTGGATTTCGCAACTCAGCTACCTCATCCATCAGACTTAGGTTTAGTAAAGCCATCAGGTGGCTTTCAACTACTACCAACAATCTTTGGATTCATTGCAATAATACAAGTCTCTCAATTCCATTGGTATGCAAGAGACTGTAATGATCCTGAAAAGTTTGAAGGAACCGAAAGACAAAAATTATCAGGCAGATCCTGAAGAACGTTTTAAAAGCTAAATCTTTTCCTAGCTTTATCTAAACGATCGAACCTATTAAGCCTCATCTTTTCAAGATGGGGCTTTTTATTGTCTTCTGAAAATTATTTAATAGAACAATGAATGCCTAGAAGATTTTTTTTAGTTTTGTCATTCACTCGCTATGTATAAATGCCTGAGTTTTTACTCTTATAGACAGAAAACTTCTGTTGTCCTAGAAATAAGAAGAGTCTAAAGGTTTTTTCATAGCTCACTTAAAGTGAATTTACCTATGGCTTGGGGGTTATGTATGAATCGCATCTGACTCCCATTCTTTAACATCTCAAGGAGGATGCTATGTCTTATGTAAGTGAATATGCCCCTATTCTTGTTGGGTTGGTTCTAGCTTGGTTTGTTCTCCTTGGAACTCGTGAAATACTTAAGGAAGCCTCTTCTGTTTTTGTGAATAAGTCGAATGCTTAATTTAATATAGGGATTAGTTTAGTTGGTGAAGCTTTCTTGATGAATTTGTCGAACATAAAAAAAATCTCACCTCTATATTCTTATTGGATGTCAAATCAGACCGATGAAGATGAAAAGGATAGGCTTCTTATAGCAAACATGGATAGTAAAGCGGTTTACTTATTCGAGAAAGAGCCTTATAAATGGGAGAATTTGTTTCAGGCGATTTCTCGTCAGATTATTAATGGGGATTTAGACTCAATTCGAGGAATGAAAGTTTTGTTAAGCACAATTAACGCTTCTCATAGAACTAAAGTCCTTGAACTTTTTTTAAAAGAGGGAATTTTTCCGAAGAAAATTATAGAAGAACTATCTGCAATTGATACTTTGGGGCGACCTACTAAATCAAATCTCGTTAGATTCTTAAGCATCTTATTTATAATCTTTACTAATCCATATGGAATCGTTATTAAGCGAAGAAAGAATCACTCTTATGAGGTTACTGGTTTTATAATTAATTCTTTACGACAAAAAGTAAGTTCCTTCATTTGAGTATTAGAGACTTTCTCCAACTTTGCTTAGCCTGTTATATATAACTCTTAGAAATGCTTACTTGTAAATCCAGTCTTATTATTATTCTAGACTTTATACTTTAAATAAAAATCCATGACTGGTAGCCTCCTGAATACTTATCAAAGGAGTAAAGAAGATAATTCTGATGATTTAATATTCTACTCTCAACCCAGATTTGTTTATCACTTAGATGATGCTTTTCGAGGCAGGTTGACACAGCTTTATAGAGATAGATTAACTAAAGATTTAATAGTACTTGACTTGATGTCTAGCTGGACTAGTCATCTTCCTGAGGAGATCAGTTATAGAAGAGTTATTGGTCATGGGATGAATTCTGCTGAGTTGGAGAAAAATCAACGTTTAGATGCCCATTGGGTGCAGGATTTGAACAAGAATCAAAACTTACCTTTAGAAGATTCATCTATTGATGCTTGTTTGATGGTTGCTGCTTGGCAGTACCTGCAATACCCAGAGAATGTAGCAGCAGAACTTAAACGTATTATAAGAACAGGAGGGCAACTTCTAATTTCATTCTCTAATAGGGCTTTTTGGACAAAGGCACCTAGAGTTTGGGCTGAAGGATCTGATCTTGACCATTTGAATTATGTAAAGGATGTTCTGATTTCTCAAGGCTGGTCAGAACCTCAGTTTATTGCTGAGGAAACTTATAAACCTGGGGCGATATCATTTTTAGGGTTAAAAGGGGATCCATTTTTCTCTATTTTGGCCTCTAACAATTAGAAACTTGTTTGATCTTTGCCAGCTTACTTAGACTCATTATTTTAACTCTAAGAAGTTTTTAGAATAATGAAGTAAATATTTTAGGAGTGTTAGTTACTTAAATTTTCTTTTGATTCATTTTTATACTAAGGATACTTTTGAGAAGATCTTGAAAACATTTTTTCATTAAGCAATTAATCAATCATTATTATAGTAATAGTATTTAGATGCTATGGAATAAGCTCAAAAGCTTATGAAGCCTCTTCTTGTTTGAATTATTTTCTAACAAGATCAACTGGCCAAGAAGCGCAAGAACTTCAAGCTTTTTCTAGTTATTATTACTTAGGTACTTTATTCTTATTAACTATGCTGCTTGGTCAAGCTTTTTTCATGCTAAAACTAAGTTATATATTTTTGGAAATTTTATAGAATGCCTGTTTTGAATGATCAGATTGATCTTGTGGATGAAATCGACTCATTAGACTCATATTTTGAGTGCATTACTTCTTGCGGTCTTGATGCAGAAGGCAGTGATTGCTTAACGAGGTGTATAGAAGTGCATCTTAAATCTAACTTAGATTAAACTCTTTTCCTTTACTGAGGAAAGAAAAAAGAATTCTCTAGTGCATTTTGTTAAACCCGTTTCAAGGATTCAACTATATAAATTGTGTTATTAGTCTCAGTCGTCGTTTTGCTTGTTTTCTTTTAGGGAATTGCTAATTAGTCCATATAGTGCACCAAATGCCCATGAACCTACTAAAAGGCCTATTACCACAAGTGCTATTGAAAATGCCGAAACTCCAGCATCATTGGGTCCATAATGAATGGCAGGATCAAATGGGTCCATGGAAATTAAATAAGTAGACAATATTTGAGAAAAGATTTGTTCTCATGAAATATTCTCCATAGAGATTAAATGCTTCTTGAATACTCAAAACAATGCTAATGGCTTTTATTATAAGTTCTTTTTATTAAGCTTCGTATGGAATGTGTGTGAATTCTTTATGGTTTTCTTTTCCCAGGTCTGTTCTTAAGACGGATAAGTTATAATTTTTTCCTCAGATTCCACTTGAGGGGCACTTTTTATCTGCCTTAAGTACCTTTTTCTTTGCCCACTCTCTTCGACCTCCACATGCCAACCGCATGAAAGCCTGTGATCTATTTCTTCAAAATTAATTTGATTGATAAACCTTTTAGCAGGCCTTTTCTTGATATTATACATAATATCCTTATACTTAATAGTGTGAAATTTGTCAACCAATCTATTTTTTTTTAAAGATAATATAACTCTAAAGATAAACCCTTTTTATGAATTTGATCATTGCGTTCTCTTCATTGATTATATTGCTATTAATAGGAGTTAACCCTGGGATGGCTTTAAATAGTTCTGGCAATCTTTCGGAATGCTTGATTCCCTCTAATTGTGTTCTTGTTGAGTGGTCTTTCCCAAATTTAAAAAATGCCTATAGAGAACTTGTAGGTATTGCTTCTTCTTTGCCAAGAGTAAATGAAGTCGAAAGTAGTCAAAACTATTGGCATGGAATCGTTAGAAGCTTAATTTTCAGGTTCCCAGATGACCTGGAAATACTTAGGATTGATTCAAGAAACCTAATTCAAGTTAGATCAGCTTCCAGAATAGGATTAAGTGACCTTGGTGTTAATCAGAAAAGAGTCGATGATTTATATATGCAATTAACGGAAGAAATGTAGTCTTTTGGTTCCTTTTTTCAACCTTTGCTAAAGGGCTTATCATCTCTCCCCGATGCTTTCAAGGCCTGCAATGCCATGTTGATATGAGCTTCCATAGCTCCAAGTGCCAGTAAAGAGTTTGCTCCTTTAGGTCCTTTAAGCTCAGATAGGGAAGAGTTTTCCTCTTTGAGGGCTTCTAGCAGTTCCTTGCTTGCAGTTGCCCAAGTGAACAATAATTTCTCAAGTCTTTCTTTTTCTACTTTAGATGGACTGTAATCAGCAGTAGTTTGAGTTAAGTCTTTCTTTGCTTGAGAAAAAAGCTTTTTCAGCTTTTTGTGGCTTATAGAATCAGGGGCTGGAGTAATCTCTTGCACGATAAATGCCACTTCTCGTTTCAATATAACTTTTAACGATTGAGGATAGTACTAGCGGGTTGGAGTAATCACCGACCACTAATTAAGAGCCTCTTTTATTAACTCCCTGAAGTGATTTCCTCTCTCTTCGAAATTTTTATATAAATCAAAACTTGCACAAGCAGGAGAAAATAATATACTCTTTGCATTCAAAGTTTGAGAGACTTTAACTGCTTTAGAAACAGCTAGATTGAGGGATGAATAGCAATGTATTTGTCCATTAAAGCCGCTTCTATCTATGAGTGACTTTAGCTGCATTCTACTTTCTCCGAATAGAATAACTATAGATGCACTTTCTTTTATACTTGTTAACCAATCACTTGAATTACCTTTCTTTAGTCTTCCACCAGCGATAAGTATTGTCGGCTTTGAAGTTGCCTTTAACCCTATATTAGCTGAATCAAAATTTGTTGCCTTGCTATCATTTAAGATTTCCAGTTGCTTATCATTATAAATTATCTCAAGTCTATGGGGGATAGCTTTGAAAGTATTGATTCCATATCTTATTTGTTCTTTTGAAAGACCAATTTCTCTAGCAGCTGCTGTTACTAAGAGTAGATTTTGCAGATTGTGATCTCCTTTTAAATGGAAAATATTTGAATTAAATAATGCTCTATTATGTTCCATCAAAATTCCTTTAGATGATAACCATAAGTCGTTAGGGAATGTTAAAGAGCCTGGCCCTTTTGTGCTTACCCATTTCCCTTCTGGTAGATCTGCTCGATGATTTGCTAAATATTTATCATCAGCATTATAAATACGAGTTGAAGATTTCTCTAGAAGTCCACGCTTTATATTTATATAATTTTCCATTGAACCATGCCTCTCTAGATGATCTGGTGTGAGAGTTGTCCAGATACCTATTTGAGGAGATACTTTTGGTGCACTTTCTATTTGATAGCTACTTAATTCCATTATTAACCATTGAGGCTTTTGTTTCGGATCTTTTTGAAAGGCTAAAGCAAGTTCACTGGCAGCCTTGCCTACATTTGCTCCAACATTAGAGGTCAAATCACTATTGTTTATTACATGATCAAGCATTCTTGTTACCGTTGTTTTTCCATTTGTTCCTGTTACTCCTACCCAAGGAATTGAGTGTAATTTTTCCCAAGCGATTGCAACTTCAGAGGTTACTGTTATCTTTTCTTCTCTTAATTTATTAATAGTTTTGTGATTCCAAGGTATACCTGGGCTAATTACAATTGCCGAAAGATTGCTTAAGTATGATTTAAAACTTGCAAATGTTAAAGGCTTATTAAACTCAATTTGAATTCCTTCGGCTCTTAAGCTTTGAGCGATTTCATCGAAGGACTCTTCTTGAGATTTTTCAAAGACGATTACATTTTTGTGGTTATAGTTTAGAAACCTTGCAGCACCAATACCTGAACTACCCAGGCCAATAACAATCACTATTTGGTTGGTATGAGAAAGTTCTTTCACATTTAATGGGCGATACTGGAATCGAACCAGTGACTCCTACCGTGTCAAGGTAGTGCTCTACCTCTGAGCTAATCGCCCGGAGAAAACCATTTGAATGTTGGTTTTACTTTAGGCTCTTGCTTGGACAAGCTAGCAGTAAACCCTAAAGCAATTTCATTTTTTTAGTAATTCAACTCTCCATCGACCTCTCTTGGTGAGTTCAAGGTCAATTACTTCTAAGCTTCCTTTGCCTTCTAGCTGTAATCTGTCACCTATTGAAAGTGAGCGACTAGCATTATTTGTTGTATGCCAATTGAACCTCAATTTACCTTGCTTGATTTGTTTGATTACCTTTGCCCTTGATAACCCAAAACCTGCAGAACTAATAGCATCTAGTCTTCTAGAAGCTTCTACTGTACTTATTTTTCTAGGACTCCTTTGTTGAGGGAGGTGAAGTTCAGCTATTTCAATTGATTTATATATGATTTTTACATCCCTAATCAAGCCGTGTTGATCTTCAAGAAACTTTGAAGCTTCGGGAGTGCAAATAGCATTTGCTCCTTTGTCTCCAGTGATCCATATGTCTCCAATAGCATCTTCTTGGAGACCAGTTTCCATCAAGGCTTCCCAAAAATCTTGAGGTTCTGTTCTATCGAATAAAAAGTTTCCTTGTATTTGAATACCCTTAAAAGGAATGATGGTTCGATTCCGCATTTCTTCTCGATCAGTTCTCTGGATAAGAATTCTTTGTCGCTCGGCATTTTGATACCCACCATTTGAGGAGCAACTTATGTCTGTAATCCCCTGCACAATTCTAATTATCTCTTCTCGGATTGGAGCTGAGAGAAATGGAGTCCAAATTGGTTCCCATGTTTTAAGAACTTCTTCTACTTGGACTAAAATTTGATTGGCTTCAATTGGGTAAATGCAGCCTTTAAGAAGCTTTCTTCTAGAGAGTTTCAATCTAAATTCAAATTAATTATTTCTACTGGCTTGATCTCTCGAATTAATTTCCAGGGAAGTTCAGTCTCATATGGAGTCTCTATAAGAATTAGCCATAAGCCTTTCTTGTTAAATTTTAGAAGGCTTTTTATATCATCTTGAGATGAATTCACACTCCTTGCTCCAAAGAAACTGCCTATCCATCCAGATGCCATGCCTAGTAGACCACCTATGACTGTTTCACCAGATTGACTAAAACCAAGATTGGAAAAAGTTTGAAGATTGGTCATGCCTGAAAAAGTTAAGCCAGCTATAAAACCAAAAGGCATTAACCATAAGGCCATTTGGTTTTGTCGTTTTTTTCGAGACAGCTTGGGATTCAATAATTCCACATTTTCAAATTTTACGATTTCAAAGATGTCAGATTTTGTCTGACTTTCGGATCTCATTGAATCTTGAGATTTCTTGGAAATTGGTTCTATGACTTGGTATCTCCTGATTTGAGTTGGGAAATTTTTAATGCTTTCCCATAACTCAAAGACGGTTTCCTCTTGTTCTAGAACCAGTATGCAAATAGCCAAAAAAGCAATCCTCAATTGTTTGAATTCTGACCTGTCTTATCGAAAACTGATCAGAGACATTTTGCTGATTAGAGTTTAGTTAGGCATAGTTTCGCCTTAAATGACAAAAGTTCTTGTTTCAGACACTGTTGACCAATCAGGTATTGAGATCCTTAGTCAGGTTTCTCAAGTTGATCAGAGGATAGGTCTCCCCCCTGAAAAGCTTAAAGCGATCATAGGTGGTTATGACGCCTTGATGATTCGTTCAGGTACTCAAGTTACATCCGAAGTGATAGAAGCTGGAGAAAAACTTCGCATTATTGGAAGAGCAGGAGTAGGTGTTGACAACGTTGATGTCAAAGCTGCTACTAAGCGCGGAGTGATAGTTGTCAATTCACCAGGGGGAAATACTATTGCTGCTGCTGAGCATGCTCTGGCCTTGCTTCTATCACTTTCAAGGCATATACCTAAGGCACATGCGAGTACTATTTCAGGTGGTTGGGATAGAAAAAAATTTGTTGGAAATGAGCTATATAAGAAAACTTTGGGCGTAGTCGGTCTTGGGAAAATAGGTTCTCATGTCGCAAAAGTTGCCAATGCAATGGGGATGGATGTGATGGCATTTGACCCTTTTGTTTCCTCAGAGAGGGCTCTTCAAATGCAGGTTCGTCTTGGCTCTATAGAAGATCTTTTTCAACAGGCAGATTTCATAACTCTGCATTTGCCTAGGACTACTGAAACAGAGAATCTGGTTGATCTGAAACTATTATCAACCATGAAAAAGAATGCAAGATTGGTAAATTGCGCTAGAGGCGGAATCATTAATGAGACTGACCTTGCAGAAGCATTGAACTCTGGTGTTATTACTGGTGCTGCTCTAGATGTATATGCACAAGAACCTTTAAGTACTAACTCGCCTCTTTTAAATGTAGAAAACGGATTGATTCTTACTCCTCATTTAGGAGCCTCTACTGAAGAAGCCCAGGAAAATGTAGCTCTTGATGTTGCAGAGCAAATTAGAGATGTTCTATTAGGTCTGCCTGCAAGGAGTGCTGTAAATATTCCAGGACTTTCTGCCGAAATTATGGATAGTTTAAAACCTCATTTGCAACTTGCAGAAACACTTGGTTTATTACTTAGTCAGGTTTCAGGAGGACAAATCCAGAAAATAGAAGTGCGTCTTCAAGGAGAATTTGCTCATCACCCTTCACAACCTTTAGTAGTGGCTACTTTAAAAGGGTTGCTTTCTTGTGCCTTGGGAGACAGGATCAACTATGTAAATGCTTCTTTAGAAGCTCAAGGTCGTGGCATAAGCATTGACGAAGTAAAAGATGAAGTAAGCCCTGACTTCCCTGGAGGGTCTCTGCAACTAACTGCAGTTGTTGATGGTGGCTCTCATAGTCTTGCAGGAACAGTTTTAGCTGAAGGGGCATTACGTATTTCTAGCATTGATGAATTCCCTATAAATGTTTCTCCAAGTAGATATATGCTTTTCACAAGGCATAGAGATATGCCAGGAATTATTGGGAAATTAGGATCATTGCTTGGGACGCATAATGTCAATATTGCTGCAATGCAGGTGGGTAGAAAAATAGTTCGAGGTGAGGCTGTAATGGTTTTAAGCGTTGATGATCCAATCCCGGCTCAATTATTGACTTCTATCCTTTCTGTAGAGGGTATTAACCAAGCTCACTCAATTACCTTGTGAGTTACGACTTTATATTTTAAAAGTGAATGATTCTTTGAAATTCTTTTGGTGGAGACTTGAAGTATCTTTCTTCCAAGAGCTTGAAGAAAGCTTGACATGGAGATTGGATGAAATGGGTATCAAAAGTTATGCAATTAATCGACCTCTAGAAAATGTACAAAGGCAAACTCTTTTGGTTTGGTTGCCTTCATATGAGTGGTTAGATAAGGATCGAGAAGAGCTTGTTAGATCTTTAGTGATTTTAGAAAAAGCTTTTGACAAAGAATCTATAGAGGTTAAATGGAAAAAAATTGTGCATGAAGATTGGAGTACAAGTTGGAAAAAATATTGGGGACCCGACCCAGTCGGGAAAAACTTTTTGATTTTGCCATCTTGGATTGCACTACCAAGTACTTATTCCAATCGAATCATCCTCAAATTGGACCCAGGAAGTGCATTTGGAACAGGCGCTCATCCAACTACTCGTTTATGCTTAGAAGCCTTGGAGCGCAATCCTCCTTTAGGGAAAATGGTTGGTGATGTTGGATGTGGCAGTGGGATACTAGGATTAGCCGCTTTAAAATTGGGTGCAAAAAATGTTAGAGCGGTTGACCTTGACTCGCTTGCCGTAAAAGCAACTTGTGAAAATGCTCGACTGAACAACTTTCACCAGGATCAATTGTCAGTTTCTCAAGGTTCTATTGATTCCTTGGAAAACCAATTAAATGGAACCAAGATGGATTTGGTTGTTTGTAATATCCTGGCCCCTGTAATTAAAAAATTGGCTCCTTACTTTGATTACGTGACTTCTAAGGAAAGCCAAATTCTCTTGAGCGGTCTTTTAGAGGAACAAGTTATTGATATGACAAGCTTTCTCTCTATATTGAATTGGAAGCTTATAGCTTCATATAAACGTGATAATTGGTCGTTAATTCACCTATGCAAAGCCAGTGCTTAGGCGCATGCATCAATAAGCTCAGCTTATCAGTGCATGGTTTTACATTGCTTGATTGTTATTTATAACAATTTTAAGCCACATTTGACCCAATACAGTGTAAAAAGGGTTCATCTTGAGGTGATAATTTTTACCTCCAATTCCAAAACGTCCCCCCTCTTTATATCCCATGGCTTCCTATAAAGTCACCCTCGTTAGCGAAAGTGAGGGTTTGAACCAGACCATTGAGGTTCCAGATGATCAATACATTCTTGATGCTGCTGAAGAGCAAGGCATTGACCTTCCATACTCATGTAGAGCGGGTGCTTGCTCAACTTGTGCAGGAAAAATAACTTCTGGGAGTGTTGATCAATCAGATCAAAGCTTCTTGGATGATGATCAGCTTGAAGCAGGCTTTGTTCTTACTTGTGTTGCTTACCCAACTTCTGATGTGAGCATTACAACTCATGCAGAGGAAGAGTTGTACTAAGAAACTATCTGTTTCTATCAGAAAGTTATTTTTATACTTGCCAATAAAGCTTTCATCAGCCACTCTCAATGGGTGGCTATTTTTTTGATTTAAATTTATTTTTGACTCGTGAATTCCGAACAATTGGCAGTGAATAAAAAAGATCACTTGATGGATCATGGAAGCGTGCATCCTAGTGAAGGAGGCCATTTTAGTTATCGTGTTGTTGGACCATGCTGCAGACTTTTTGATAGAGAGGAACTCCCATGGCCTTGTTCTAGGCTTGCTTGGAGGAGCAAAGAGCCAAGCTGGAGGAGAATCGGAAGACGCTTTGTGCCTGATATTGCGGCTAGGAGGTGCCCTTCTTATTCAGTTGATATTCTTCAGCCAGGATCTAAGCCTATTCATACAATTTTGACTTTTTTTTCAAGTCGTTTCCAGCCTCCTATGCAAGAGTGGTGGTATAGCAAACATCCCCGTTCTAAGGAGCCTTCAAACCTATCCCCTGATTTATGAGTATGAATTGGAACTTTCTTCCTGAGACTATAATTGAATGATTTTATAACAAAAACTAGTCTGGGAAAGCTTTTCGGGCTTTTAGGCTTCGTTTTAGAAAATAAATGAAGATGAAGAAATAAAGCATCATTGAGGTTTGGAGTAATTCTCAACATCGATTGCTGAGATACTCTTCAGATAAGCTTAAATTTAAGAATGAACTTCGACTATCACGCAGTTGCTGCACTTCTACATACTGCTATTCCTTTAGCTGCAGGAGCCGCTGGAGTTGGATATTACATTTTGCGATCTAAAGGACAAGGCTTTGCTTCTGCACATTTGCTTGTGGGTGTGCCAATGTTTGCTATTGGCGCTGCTGCTGCTGCTTTTTATTACATCACAGCTCCATAACTTTTAGCTTTTAAATAGGTTCTTTTCCTAATACATCACACAAAAAAGGGGCGCTTAATTTTAAGCACCCCTTTTTTTATGTGATTAGCCTTGAAGTATTAGCTAATGCCAGGATTGAACTTATTTTGCTCTTTAGATGCAGGGACGTAACTTTGGTTTAGGCCTCCGCATTCGAGACTTTCGGCAGTTTGACCAGTAGCTCTATCACATAGAGATTTCACTTGAGGCAAGTCCAGAACAGCATTAGTGAAATTTGTACCATCAATTACTGCTCCATCAAAACGACTTTTTAATAGCTCTGCACCACTAAAGTTTGCATTTGAAAGATCAGCATTGTCGAATCTTGTTGCATATGCAATTACATTTTGCATATTTGCTCCACGAAGATCAGCTTCTTGAAGATTAGAGACGCTGAAATATGAACCACTTAAGTCTGCGTCACCGAGATCTCGACCTGAAAGGTCATATTTGACATATTCAGTATTCTGTAGGTTTTGGCCGTGAAGACTTGTATCGAGCACATCTACTGAAGACGGGTCGCTTGGATACAAAGCATCTACTGCAAGAGGACTCACAGTGAGACCGATAATTACTGGTAATAGAATCAGTAATTTTGAGAGTGATCTTTTCAGGGAAGAAATAAGAGAGGCCATTGAGGACACCAAAGACTTTCGGAAACAACCGATGGAACATATTCTTTCATGATGTGGGTTTAGTGTCCTCAGGTATCACGAACTGTTGCAGCCTTTTGTATATCAATTTGTAGGAAATCCTTTGCTAGCAAGGTGTTAGGGAAAATGGCCTTTGCTTCAGATAAAAGATTATGTGCTGTGAGACTGTTCCCTGGAGCGTATCTAGGGCTTAGATGCGTGAGAATAAGCTGTTTAACATTAGCTTCAATAGCAATTTGAGCTGCCATTGTGGAGGTTGAATGCTGCCTTTGATAAGCCAATTGGGAATCTTTATGAGCAAAAGTTGCTTCATGGATCAACAAATCTGCACCGTTTGCAAGTTTGATAGCTGACTCAGAGAAAACTGTATCTGTGCAGTAAACAAAGCTTGAACCTGGTCTTTTGGGGCCACAAAAATCATTGCCATGAAAAACCCTCCCATCTTTTAATTTAACTGTCTCACCTTTTTGCAATTGGGAATAAATAGGTCCTGGAGGAATATTCAAAGCCTTTGCTTTTTCAATATTGAACCGACCTGGCTTTTCTTTTTCGTCAACCCTATAGCCAAATGCTGGAATTCTATGAATTAGCGGGGTTGCTCTAACCGTAAAGTCTTTGTCTTCAAAAATTATTTTATTTTCATGTGCAAGCCTTTCGATTGAATTGATCTTCAAAGGATATGAAATCCTACTTGAGGTGGTTTGCAAAATCCCATATAGAAAATCTTTTAAAGGATTAGGTCCGTAAAGATCTATCCCAGAACTGTTTCCAGCTAGTCCCAAGCTAGCTAGAAGGCCAGGTAAACCATAAACATGATCACCATGCATGTGAGTAATGAAAACTCTTCTAATCTGGGAGGTTCTTAGTTGGCTGCGTAGAAATTGGTGCTGTGTTCCTTCTCCGCAGTCAAACAGCCATAACTCTGAACGTTGAGGAAGTCTTAAAACTACAGCAGAGACATTGCGGCCTCTGGTAGGTACGCCTGAACTTGTTCCTAGAAATGTAATCTGCAAAGGTTTGGGCTTTTAAATAAATTTATGCATGTTATTGATTCTGATGACTTTTTTGAAAACTGTCTTCAAGTCAAATTAGATTCTTGATAAGGAAATCAAGTTGATTCTTTGAAGAAGTGCGTATTGCCATTGATATCAACAATCTCTTGCATTGTTATATTTGTACTAGGGGAAAGTTTTGCTGCTTCAGAGCCAAGAATCCGTGTCTTGGTTTCTCAAGGTAAGGAACTCCATTTCAGGGCCGATAAATCAAGACCTCTTGTTATAAGAGGAATTAACTCTACTAGTAAGAGTATAAAATCTTTTAAAGTTAATGTTGTAAATGGGCAATTAAGATATTCAACTAACAAGGGTTTCTCGAAGTGGCGTTACCTTTCCAAAAATAGACAAATAAGAATCACCACCAGAGACTCTAGAGGGGTCTGGCTAGGGCAGAGAAGATTTGGAGGTGAGTTGAGATTGATGGAAAGAGATAACAGTATCTATGTAATTAATTATTTGAAAATCGAGAAGTATTTAAAGAGTGTAGTGGGCAGTGAAATGCCAAAAGATTGGCCCCTAGAGGCATTAAAGGCTCAGGCAGTAGCAGCTAGAACATATGCATTGCATCAGTTAAAGAAACGATCTGATTATGATGTAGATTCAAGTGTCTCAAGTCAGGTTTATCTAGGCATTGAAGCTGAGACGAATAGAACAGTACAAGCTGTTAACAGTACAAGATCCCTGGTCATGCTTCATAAGGGTAGTTTAATTGATGCTGTTTTTCATAGTAGCTCTGGTGGGCAAACTGAGTCCAGCAATGAAGTTTGGGGTAAATATAGGCCTTATTTAATTAGTGTTCGTGGTTATGATCAGATAAGTCCTTCTTATAAATGGGAGAAGAAAATTGAGCAGAAAAAGCTAGCTCAGATCTTTAAACAAATAGGTGGTTTTAATACTATTCGTATAACCCAGAAAACAAATACTGATAGGATTTCTAGCGCAAAAGTGTATGGCCCTAAAGGAGTAAAAACTATTTCTGGAAACGAGTTGAGAAGTCTTCTTGACTTAAAGAGTACTTTGGTTAGCTTTCAGCTTATACCCGATCATATTGAGAGAAATTTAGGTAAGAATAGCGCCTATAGTTATGAAGAGGATATTAACTCAGCTGATAAAAAATTCCTTATTGAATCAAGCCGAGAAAATATATTGACCGATAAGCTTCCTCAAATAAAAGACAATAATTTTCTCTTGGTTAAAGGTTCAGGTTCTGGACATGGTGCTGGACTTAGTCAGTGGGGTGCTAAAAATTTGGCTGATAGAGGTGCTAGCTTTAGGAAGATTCTCCGACATTTCTATAGAGGGGTCAAAATTACTGCTTTTAGGGAAAATTAAAACTTTTTCAATTTCTAGCCTGCAGCATTTATAACTATTTTGGGTTGTAGTTTTAATAGCTGTGAATTCCATTCTCCTAGTCCCATTAGCTCGCATTCGCAATCGAGGACTAAAATATATTCTTCTCTTATATCTTTTTTATTCTTAATTGAGTTTAATTTGAACCTAGATTCGTTAATTGTTAATGATTGGCCTTTAGACCAAAATGATTCTTCTTCTTTGGAGAGTTTTATTGTGGAAAAATCAGTGAGTACTTCTAGAGGGCTTATAAGTCGAGGCCTTTGCTCCTTAATGCATTCCTCAGGTTTTGGTAGAGGGATTACTTGATCAATGTTGAAACCCAGAGCTTCTGTCCGCCTCAGCTTTGCTAAACAGCCACCGCAACCAATTTTATTTCCAATATCTCTGGCAAGGGCCCTAATATATGTTCCAGAAGAACAATGAACATTTAGATCTATTTGTCCTGAAGATATATCCCATTTTAAAAGCTCAATGTCATGAATAATGACTTGCTTAGATGGTAAGTCAAAAATTTCTCCTCTTCTGGCTTTTCGATGAGCTCTTTCACCATTAATGTGAACACTAGAGAAATTAGGAGGACGTTGTTTGAGATTGCCTTTGAACTCATTTAGATAATTACAAATAACCTCTCTTGCTAATTGGGGCCATTTTTCTTTTGACAGTACTTCTCCTTCCAAGTCATCAGTGGCTGTTCTTAGACCAAGTTGAATTGTGCCTTCATATCTTTTTGTAGATGGTAGGAATGAAAGGAACCTAGTTGCTTTGCCAATAGCAATTGGAAGAACTCCAGTTACGGCAGGGTCAAGAGTTCCACCATGACCTATTCTTCTTATGCCATATACTTTTCTGAGTCTGCTTACGCAATCATGAGAAGTTAGACCAAATGGTTTGTCTATAGCTAAAAATCCAAGCATAGTAATTTTGAAAAGTTTCTCGGTTAATTTCAGTTTTATATTTATTTTTAGATTTAGTTAATTGAAAAGAGATAAGTTGATCAAGGATAGATGCTTAAGCATAACTAAACATGAATAACTTAGAGATAGAAGATTTTTTAAAATCAGGATTTGATCTTAAGGAGCATTTGTCTCACTATCTTAATTTGAATCAACAGAAATTAGAAGACAATCTTGCAAAGGGGCAAGACAATATGTCTAAGTTACATCCAGGGTCTTTTAATGAAAGCGATATCACAGCTTTTTATGAGAATGAAATTAGTAGTGCTCATCTTTTTGACCTCGCATCTTGGCATTTAGGAAGTTCTCAATACATAGCCGATACAATTCGCCTTATGAAAATGTTTGCTAATGGTAATGTCCTAGATTTTGGTGGGGGCATTGGTACTCATGCTCTTGCTGCAGCAGGGATTGATGGAGTTGAGCATGTATATTTCGTAGACCTAAACCCTCAAAATAGAGAATTTTTAATTGAGAGAGCAAATAGATTAGGAGTTAGTGAATTGATATCTGTGCATAGAGATTTAGCTAGTACAGGGAATGTTCAGTTCGATACGCTTATTTGCTTTGATGTTTTAGAGCATTTGCCGAATCCTGCAGAACAATTGTCAGTATTCCATGAAAGATTATCAAAGGATTCTGTTGCTTTATTGAATTGGTATTTTTTCAAGGGAAACCATGGGGAATACCCATTCCATTTTGATGACGAAAAAATGATTGAGAATTTCTTCGTAACTTTACAAAGAAACTTTATTGAGATTTTCCATCCTTTTTTAATAACAGCTCGTTCTTATAAACCATCAAGCTTAATAAAGAGCTAATTGGATTTAGTTTTGAATCGCAACATTAATGCGCTTACGCGTTTTAAGACTGCGTTTAATAGTCTCAAAGGTCACTATTCCATCAACAAGAGCAAACAACGTGTCATCCTTGCCTTTCCCTACATTAATCCCAGGCAAGATTGACGTCCCACGTTGCCTAATAAGAATAGACCCTGTATGAACTGTTTCACCTCCATAGGCCTTTACTCCAAGCCTTTTAGAGTTTGAATCCCTACCGTTTCTAGTAGAGCCAGTTCCTTTTTTATGTGCCATTGAAAATTAGAAAATTAATAGAATTAAATTTGCTGGAGAATTTAGTTAGAACTATTCTCTATTTTACTAGCTTTTGATTCTACATTGCTGCCTTTAGGCTTTGATTTGGAAGAAGAAGTAGAATTCTTTGCTTTGCCATCTTTTGTAATGGCTGTAACCATTACTCTTGTCAGTTCTTGCCTATGTCCATTCTTCGTACGTGTTTTTTTCTTAGGACGCATCTTGTAAACGATTATCTTGGGGCCTCGCTTATGAGCCATTACCTTAAGCTCAATACTTGCACCTTTGATATAGGGCTTTCCTATTGAGAGCCCTTGCTCGTCATTTATTAATAGAACTTTTTCAAGAGTAATTGTCTCATCTACATCTGAATGGATTCTATCCAAGTCATAGTAGCGATTGGCCTCTAGCCAAACTTGAGTTCCTGATGCTTCAACAATTGCATAAGTTCCACTAGCTGAAGGGTCTTTTGGGGTGGGTTTCTTCTTTGGAGTCATTTAAATCAATGGACATGAACAGGCTCGGAACTGGAGGAATGATAATTGTGTTCCTTATAGTTTCCGATTAAGCCTGCAACACAATCGAAAGACAAGATAACATCCTCACTCTTAGAGGTTAATTCCGTCAAGATTTATATATGTAAATCAATTTCTTTCTTTAGGAGTTTGAAAATGCCCCCTCGCAAAACATACATACTCAAGTTATATGTCGCTGGGAATACTCCAAATTCCATGCGGGCGTTGAACACACTTAGAGAAATTCTTAAAACAGATTTTCAAGGTGTTTATGCCTTAAAAGTGATTGATGTCCTTAAGAGTCCACAGCTAGCTGAAGAAGATAAAATTTTAGCCACGCCAACATTGGCTAAAATTCTCCCTCCTCCTGTTAGGCGAATAATTG
Source organism: Prochlorococcus sp. AG-436-O09 (assembly GCA_003209775.1). Classification (GTDB taxonomy): domain Bacteria; phylum Cyanobacteriota; class Cyanobacteriia; order PCC-6307; family Cyanobiaceae; genus Prochlorococcus_E. The sequence goes on from QCPN01000010.1 coordinate 28,536, forward strand.
GAGACCTGTCAGATCGAGAAAAGGTTTTAATTGGATTGGACTTGCTTTTCGATGAATTAACTGAAAATGATTTCTTTGTAGAAGTTGAAAAAGAGTTGCCTAATGGGGGCAAATCTTAAATATCACTTTAAAAGTGAAGCCCAACGTCTGATTTGTCCCTAAATTTTAACTCTGGACAGATCATTTATGCATTCCTCTAGCCTTTGCCCTATTCCAAAAATGCAGGTTCAAAAATTACCAACAGGTATAGAAGGGTTTGATGATGTTTGCCAGGGAGGCTTGCCAATAGCAAGAAGTACATTGGTTAGTGGCACTTCCGGAACAGGAAAAACTGTTTTTTCTCTTCAGTATTTGCATCATGGGATTTGTCATTTTGATGAAGCTGGGATTTTTGTAACTTTTGAAGAGTCGCCATTGGACATTATTAGGAATGCTGCAAGTTTTGGATGGGATCTTCAAGAATTAATTGATCAAGATAAATTGTTCATTCTTGATGCATCTCCTGATCCTGATGGCCAGGCTGTTGCCGGTAATTTTGATTTGTCAGGATTAATTGAACGTATCAGTTATGCGATAAAGAAATACAAAGCAAAGCGAGTCGCAATAGATTCAATGACAGCAGTCTTTCAGCAATATGATGCGGTATATGTTGTTAGAAGAGAAATTTTCCGCTTAATTGCAAGGCTTAAAGAAATAGGTGTTACTACTGTTATGACCACTGAGAGGGTCGATGAGTATGGACCTATAGCTAGATATGGAGTCGAAGAATTTGTCTCAGATAACGTTGTGATATTGCGAAATGTTCTTGAATCAGAGAAGAGAAGGCGAACGGTAGAGGTTTTAAAGCTTCGTGGAACTACTCATATGAAAGGAGAGTTCCCTTTCACTATGGGCCCTCAAGGGGTAAGTGTGTTCCCCTTGGGGGCTATGCGTTTAACGCAAAGGTCATCGAACATTCGAATTAGTTCAGGAGTTCTTGATCTTGATGAAATGTGTGGTGGTGGTTATTTCCAGGATTCAATAATTCTTGCAACAGGTGCTACCGGAACAGGCAAAACGATGCTTGTTTCTAAATTCATTGAGGATGCATATTCCAATAATGAGAAAGCAATTTTGTTTGCCTACGAAGAATCAAGAGCTCAGCTTTTAAGGAATGCCACAAGCTGGGGAATTGACTTCGAGAAAATGGAAAGTGATGGCTTGTTGAAGATTATTTGTGCCTACCCAGAGTCAACAGGGCTTGAGGATCACTTGCAAATTATTAAAACACAAATCACTGAATTTAAGCCATCAAGAATGGCAATAGATTCTCTATCTGCACTTGCTCGTGGTGTAAGTCAGAATGCATTTAGACAATTTGTTATTGGTGTTACTGGTTACGCAAAACAAGAAGAAATTGCAGGATTCTTTACGAATACTGCCGAAGAGTTTATGGGAAGTCATTCGATCACAGACTCTCATATTTCAACAATTACAGATACAATCTTAATGCTTCAATATGTAGAGATTAGAGGAGAAATGGCAAGAGCTGTGAATGTCTTTAAGATGAGGGGTTCATGGCATGATAAACGAATTAGAGAGTTTATAATTACCAGTGAAGGACCTGAGATTAAAGATGCATTCACTAACTTTGAGCAGATATTTAGTGGTGCACCACATCGGATAAGCTCCGATGAAAATATATCTGGAGTATTTAAAAAAACATAGATATAGGGTTAAGAAAGATTATTTATTTAAGTTAATTCCTTCTCTAACTCTAGATCCCATTGTCGACGAACTCTTTCAGATTCAATTAATAATTCATCTGCATCATTTTTGGCTAAGGGTAAGTCAAACCAGAATGTTGTCCCAATTCCCGGAGCACTTACCATCCTTACTTTGCTCGCGTGCTTCTCTACTATTTCCCTAACTATTGATAGACCAAGCCCTGTTCCTACTTCTGTATGTACGGCATTCTCTACTCTGTAGAACCTTTCAAAAATCCTTGCTTGACCTTCTTCAGATATGCCACATCCTGTATCCCCAACTTCAACTCTTATTCTTGGCAATGGTGAAATAATATCGCAGGTAGGTGCATTGGTAGTTTCTTTTATGGAAGAGGCTATGCATATATCTGGCCATGTATAGGCCCTTAATACAATTTTCCCATTATTCTTATTAAACTTTAGAGCATTGCCTACTAGATTATCAATGACTTGCAGGATTAGATCCCAATTACCAAGTATTAATTGCATGTTATCCTCTAATTCCTGAACAATCTCAACCTTCTTCTCATCTGCATTTAACTTATAATTCCTTAATGTTTGTTCTATTGCAGGCTTGATATTTATTTCTTCAAATTTTACATTTGTGGAAGTTTCAATTTTCGATAGATCTAGGACATCATTAACTAATCTAGTAAGCCGATCTGTCTCTGAATTAGCAACCTCCAAGAATTCCATTTTTTCTTTGTGTTCAAGCTTATCATCAAGATCATAAAGAGTCTCAACATAACTTTTTATATTAAATAAAGGCGTCCTCAATTCATGGGAAACATTACTTATAAAGCGTCTTTGGGCAGCATTTAGTTCTACTTCTCTCGTTAAATCTTGAACTGTTATAGCTATTCCTTTAAGGATTGAACCGCTTGAGTCTCTTACTGACTGCAGTACTATTCGGAGGGTTCGTGTTGGTTCACCTGTGCTACACCTTAACTCGTCAGTATCATAAATATTTTTGAGTAAAGATGTTATATGAGGGTGAAGATCATTGGCTATTAGCTCTGGTAATTCATCAATTAAATTTTGGGATTCTAAATTACGACCTTCCCAGCGAAATAATCTTCTAGCAGTGGGATTAACTAGTACAATTTTACCTTCTTCGTCTAGTAAAATAGCACCATCAGCCATTGTGGCAATTAGAGATTGTTGTTTGCCTTGTGCAGCTTTAAGTTCCTCAATATTTGCGGCATCATAGTTCTCAAGTTGAGATGCCATATTGTTAAAACCATTAAGAAGTTCTCCTAGCTCCCCACTCATAGGAATAGTAATTCTTGATTTAAAATTACCTTTTGCAATATCTCTTACACCACTAACAAGTGCTCTAATTGGTCTTGTTATAGTAAGAGCATTAAAAACAGCCCCTATAATTACAAGTATCCAGATAGATATAAAAACGGCTATGGTTATTTCTCTAGTTAAAGCAGCACTCTCTAGTGCTGTTTTGTTAGGTGTTACTCCTAAAGCAAGGTTACCTACATAATTACCTTTATAGAGAAGAGCAACAAATACATCTGTGACTTGGCCTTGCGGGGTTAAATGTTGCCTTACCAATGGAAATTGAGGACGTTTTTTTAATTCTTGTGGTAATTGAAGTTTTCTTTTTAGTTGTAATTCACTTTTCGCATCATTAGGAGTTGCACTTATTGGAATTCCTAATTTGACGACACCGTCAGGATCTGTGAAGAATATATATCTTATATTCCTGCTTGAACGCCAGAATTTCTCAGCAACATTAAAAAGTTCTCTTTCTTGATCCTTAGCTACTAGTTCTGTGACATTTCCAGAGAGAAGTAATCCAAGGTCTCTTGCATATCTCGTATCATTCATTCCGGCGTCTTTCTGAATACTGCTTAATGCAAAAAATGTAACTCCTGTCATTAATAGACTTACTACTAATGTTGCTATTGCAAGTAACTTTGCTCTTAGACTAAACTCATCCCACCATTGATAAATGAAATTTTTTTGTTTACTCTCTTCTTCCACATCATTAATGATTTTTTCGGAAATTGATTGATCTTTTGGCTTCAAATCTTTAACTGACATTAATTACCCTTGCTTCTGACTTGATAGCCAATATCTTGGCGGTAATTAATACCATGGAAATTAATTTGATTGATTGCTTTGTATGCAATGTCGAAAGCTTCATTATAACTATCTCCTTGAGAAACAATGGATAGGACTCTCCCACCTGATGTAAGTAGTGTTCCTTCTTGACTGATCTTAGTGCCAGAGTGAAATAATTGAATTGGATTCTCTTGAGACTGCTTTAATTTAATAGAAATTAAATCCCCTTTTCTGGGGTTTTCTGGATAACCAGATGCCGTTGCAACAATACATGCACTCTTTAATGGACTTGTCTTTAATTTAGGCGCATTTTTTAGACATCCCAGAGCTGCAGCTTGAAGTACTTTCGCAAAATCTGAGGGCATCAATGGCATTAATGCTTGGCACTCTGGGTCCCCAAAACGGCAATTGAACTCTATAACTTGAGGACCATCTTTGGTTAGCATTAGACCGGCATAAATTACGCCTCTATAATTAATATTTCTTTTTCTAAGTGTATATAAGGTAGGAAGTAATATTTCTTCCTTGATTTTTTCAAGATCTTTCTTGCTTAACATTTTCGTTGGAGCATATGCTCCCATTCCGCCTGTATTAGGACCTTTGTCACCTTCTAAAAGTCTTTTGTGATCTTGAGCTGGCGGAAGAATTTCGAGCGTCTCTCCATCGCTTATTGCAAAAATTGATACCTCTGGACCTTGAATGCATTCTTCAAGAATTAATGTTGCTCCTGCTTCGCCAAATTTTCCCTCAAAAGATTCTTTTATAGCTGCTCTGGTTTCTTTTATAGAATTGCATACTGTTACTCCTTTACCAGATGCAAGACCATCAGCTTTGACGACTAATGGTCTATCTATTTCAGAAACTAAATCTTGCGCTTCGTTTTCAGTACTAGCTGACCAATGTTGTGCTGTAGGGATTTTGGCTTCGTTCATTAAATTTTTTGACCAATTTTTACTTGATTCCAATTGAGCCCCGTCTTTCCCGGGTCCAAATACAACTAATCCCACGCCTCTTAATTCATCTGCTAACCCTGAAGCAAGAGGCTTTTCGCCGCCTACAACTACTAAATCAATTTCAAGAGATTTACAAGCTTGTATGATCTCTTCGTTGTTTGATTCTTGGATGGCAAGACGATGACAACTTAGTTGATCTTTGGTCCCTCCATTTCCTGGTACAACATAAACTTTTTCAACTTCTTGAAATTTTGAAATGGCCCATGCTAATGCATTCTCGCGACCGCCACTTCCAACTACAAGAACTTTTTTTAGTTGTGGGAGCTCTGAAATAGAAGATGCGGCTTTTTCCATAAGAATTCTGGTCTATTGGCAAAAATTTAGGATGCAATTAGCTTCATGTTTAGAGATTGTGCTTCTTTTAAAAAAACATTGTGGTTGCTTTCTTCAATTTTATTGTTTTTCTAGGATTTAACTTACTAGCGTTTAGTTGAGGTAAAAAGGATTTTAATGGCATCAACTCATGGTTCACTTCTTTATGAAGGCAAAGCAAAGCAAGTTTTTGAGACTGATCATCCAGATGAGTTTTTGGTTCACTTTAAGAATGATGCCACTGCTTTTAATGCTAAAAAATACGCACAGTTTGAGGGAAAAGGGAGCTTGAACTGTCAAATTTCAGCTTTTATATTTAAGTTTTTGGAAAGCAAAGGAGTTCCTACTCACTATATAGATATAAATGCTGATAGTTGGATGTTAGTTCAGAAGGTAGAAGTCTTCCCATTAGAAATTGTTATTCGCAATGTTGCGAGTGGCTCATTATGTAAAGAGACACCTATAGAACCAGGAACAAAGCTTTGCAAGCCCCTTTTGGATTTGTATTACAAAGATGATGATTTGGGCGATCCGCTTTTAACAGATGAAAGAATAAGTTTATTAGACCTAGTTTCATCTACTAAATTGTTGGAGATAAAAACACTTGCTTTAACGGTCAATGGACATTTGCAGGAATTGTTTAAAAAGCTCAATCTTTTATTAGTGGATTTCAAGTTAGAAATGGGCCTTACAAAAAATGGCCAACTTGTAGTTGCTGATGAAATAAGCCCTGATAGCTGTCGAATATGGGATTTAAATACTTATGATCAAGAAGATCGAATTCTTGACAAAGATCGCTTCCGAAGGGATCTTGGGGGAGTCTTAGAGGGGTACAGTGAAGTGCTTAGACGGATACAGGAATTTTCTTCTTAGAATGCATGCAAACAAACTTATTTGATTTCATCTCTTTAGGCTTATCCTAGAAAAAGAATGAAAGGAATTACTACCAGAAAGTCAATGAGACTATTTTGCAGAGGGGCATATTTATTAGCATTCACGATTCCTTTTATAGGAGGAACGGCTAATGCAGGCTTCTTTAACAATAGAAAGAGTCTTGATAACTTCTATTTAAATGACAATAAATTTGAAATTGCAGATTCAAATTCTGACGATGGTTCTTTAAAGGAAAGTCCTGAAGATGAATTAATTCTAATTTCTGAGATTGTTATTACTGGCCTTGAAGATCACCCAGACAAGGTTCGTTTAGAATATGCTGCTTATGATGCAATGAGCATTAGGCCTGGGAGTAGAGTAAGTAGATTGGAAGTGAAGAGAGACCTAAATTCAATTTATTCTACTGGTTGGTTTTCAG